>PLSD01000039.1 GCA_003164135.1 Acetobacteraceae bacterium | reverse complement strand
CACTCTTAATTGAAATTACTATAAGTCTCAACCCAAGCCCCCGGCTGTGTTGCATGGTCAACCAGATGCGTTTGCTCTTGTGCCATCCTGCCCGGGTGATTGGTGGGAGATGTTACTCTGGAGCAGATTGCGCGTGACACCGTGGAGCAGAGCGCACCCGCAGCGCGGCAGCCGATTGTAGCACTTGAGGGTGTGAGCAAGGCGTATGGCGGCGCGGTGGCGCTGGCACGGCTGGACCTGAGCATTTATCCGGGGGAGTTTTTTACGCTGCTGGGCCCCTCGGGTTCGGGCAAGACCACTACCTTGCGGTTGATCGCGGGGTTTGAGCGGCCGGATACCGGGCGGATTATGCTTGATGGCGAGGATGTGGCGGCGCTGCCGCCGTTCGCGCGCGCGGTGAATACCGTATTCCAGGATTATGCGCTGTTTCCGCATCTCACGCTGATTGAGAACGTGGCCTACGGCTTGCGGGCGCGCAAAGTGCCCAAGGCCGAGGCGCACGCACAGGCGCAGGCGGCGCTGGAGCAGGTGCGGCTGGGGGAGTTTGGCGCGCGCAAGCCGGCCCAGCTTTCCGGCGGGCAGCGCCAGCGCGTGGCTTTGGCGCGGGCAATGGTGAACCAGCCGCGCGTGCTGCTGCTCGATGAGCCGCTGGGCGCGCTGGATTTGAAGCTGCGGCACCAGATGCAGACGGAGTTGAAACGGCTCCAGCATGAGAGCGGCATTACCTTTATTTATGTGACGCACGACCAGGACGAGGCGCTGGCGATGAGCGACCGTATCGCGGTGTTCAGCCAGGGGCGCATCGAACAGGTGGGGACGGCTTTTGACCTTTATGAGCGGCCCAACTCCGCGTTTGTCGCGGATTTTGTCGGTAGTTCCAATTTGATCGGCGCCGGGCACGATACGTTACTGCGGCCGGAGAAGATTGTGCTGCTGCCGCCGGAAGCGGCGGTGCCGGAGGGGTATGAATCACAACTGGCACAATTGCGGGAGGCTACTTATCTTGGGGCCGTGACGCGTTACCAGGTGGTGCTGGCCGACGGCGGCATGCTCGCGGTGATGGAGGCTAATACCACGCCGCTCGGCAACCGGCTGCGGCTTGTGCCCGGAGATACGGTTCTGACCGCCTGGCCGCGCACGGCGGCAACCAGACTTGCGCCTATCAACAACAAGGGAGAGGTTCGATGACGACAGGATTCAAACGGAAACTCGCAAGGGTAGCGCTGGGGCTTTCAACTGTTCTGCCGATGGTGCAGGCGGCGGCGGCGATGCAGCCGCTCAGCATGATCGGCAAGGGTGAAGGCACGCTTAATGTCGTAGCCTGGGAAGGCTACGCGCAGGATGATTGGGTGAAGCCATTCGAAGCAGCAACCGGCTGCCAGGTGCATGCAAAGTATGCAGGCTCCTCCGATGAAATGGTGGCGCTGATGCGCTCCGGCGGCGGCGACCAGTACGACGTGGTCTCGGCTTCCGGCGATGCCACCTTGCGTTTGATTTATGGCCATAACGTGCAGCCGATCAACATTGCGCTGATCCCGGCGTGGAAGAATTTCATTCCGCAACTGCAGGCGCCGGATTTCAATACGGTTGGCGGCGTGCACTACGGGGTTTCCTACGAGTGGGGCCCCAATACGCTGCTGTACAACACCAAGACATTCCCCACCGCGCCGACCTCGTGGAGCGTGATCTATGATCCGAAATATGCCGGGCAGGTGACGGTGCCGGATAACCCGATCCAGATTGCCGATGCGGCGTTGTATTTGTCCAAGACGCAGCCGTCGCTAGGCATTACCGACCCGTATGAGCTGAACCAGACGCAGATGGATGCGGTGGCGGCGCTGTTGAAGACGCAGACCAAGCTGATTAAGAAATACTGGGCGCTGGCCTCGGATGAAATCCAACTGTTTACCTCGGGCGATGCGGTGGTGGGCGCGGCGTGGCCGTACCAGACCAATACGTTGCAGGCCGCGAAAGTGCCGGTGGCGGATACGATTCCGGCCGAAGGGGCGACGGGCTGGGCGGATACGTGGATGGTCTCGGCCAAGGCGCCGCACGCCAACTGCGCCTATGAGTGGATCAACTGGGTGACGACGCCGAAGGTGCAGGCACAGCAGGCGATTTATTTCGGCGAGACACCGGCGAATACGCTGGCGTGCAAGGAAATGGACGCACAGCAGCCGGGCGCTTGCGCGCAGTATCATGGCGATGCCTCGGCGGCGTATTTCGACCAGATAAAGTTCTGGAAGACCCCGCGCACGGAATGCGGCAATGGCAAGAATGATTGCCTGGACTATGCCGCCTGGCAGCGCGAATGGCAGATTATAAAGGGCTGATGCAATGAAGCGGACATGGCGCGCGGCCTTGTCCGCGTTCGGCTGGCGGCATGAGGGGGCGGCAAATGCCGCCCTGCTCGGCCTGCCGGCGATTTGGTTTGTGGCGTTGTATCTGGCGGCGATCGGCGCGCTGCTGGTGACGGCGTTCTGGACGGTCGATGATATGAGCGGCGACCTGATCCCAGGGTTTTCGTTCGCTAATTTCGCCGAGCTGACGAGCGATCCGATTTACCGCACCATTGCGGTGCGGACTATATTTATTGCGGCGGCGGTGACGGTGACCGATGCGGTGCTGGCTTGGCCGTTTGCCTATGCGATGGTGCGGCTGGCGGGGCCGCGGCTGCGCGCCGTGCTGATGGCGCTGGTGCTGGTGCCATTGTGGTCGAGCTATCTGGCGCGGGTGTATGCTTGGCGGCTGATATTGGCGCATGACGGCGTGCTGAACTGGACGCTGAGCGCGCTGGGGCTTCCCGATTTACACATCGGCTATAGCAACTGGGCGATGTGGATTGTGTTCTCCTACCTGTGGCTGCCGTTCATGATTTTGCCGCTGGCGGCGGCGGTGGAGCGGATTCCGCCGAGCCTGCTGGAGGCTTCGGCCGATTTGGGCGAGCGCGGCATGGCGACATTCCGGCGGGTGATTCTGCCGATGGCGCTGCCGGGCATGGTGGCGGGGGCGATTTTCACGTTTTCGCTCACACTGGGGGATTTCGTGACGCCGATGCTGGTGGGGGGCACCGGGTCGGACTTTATTGGCAACGTGGTGTACGCGAATGTTGGCGTGACCAATAACATTCCCTTCGCGGCGGCCTATGCGACGCTGCCGCTGGGCGTGATGGGGTTGTTTTTGCTGCTGGCGCGCAAACTGGGGGCGTTCGATGCACTCTAGGGGCGAATGGATCATTTGGGCGGCGGTGATCGCGACACTGGGGTTTTTGTTCGTCCCGGTTTTCGTCATCGTGGTTTATGCGTTTTCCGCCGCACCCATTCCGGCGTGGCCGGTGCAGGGGTTCGCGCTGCACTGGTTTGCCGACACCTGGAATGACGGCGAAGTGCGCGAGGCGCTGGTGCTCTCGCTGGAAGTGGCCGCGGTGGCCAGCTTTATCGCCATTGTGCTCGGAACGCTGGCGGCGATGGCGGTGGCGCGCATGCGCTCCTTTGGCAAGGAGGCCGTCAGCTTCATCGTGGTGCTGCCGATCGCGCTGCCGGGCATCCTCACCGGCATGGCGCTGGCCTCATATTTTGCGTTCTGGGGGGTTAACCTCTCCTATTGGACCATCGTGGCCGGGCATGCGACGTTTTGCGTGGTGATTGTGTATAATAACGTGATCGCGCGGCTGCGGCGGCTGCCGCGCTCGCTGGCGGAGGCGTCGGCGGATTTGGGGGCGGATGCGTTCCTCACCTTCCGCCGGGTGATGCTGCCGATGATGGCGAGTGCCATTGGGGCCGGGGCGCTGCTGGCGTTTGCGCTGTCGTTTGATGAGGTGATTGTGACCACCTTCACTGCCGGGGCGCAGAATACGCTGCCGCTGTGGATTTTTGGCGCCATCCGGCTGGGGCAGAAGCTGCCGGAGGTGAATGTGGTGGTGTTCGCGATTATTGTGTTTACCGCCGTGCCGGTGTTGCTGGCGCAAAAGCTGATCGGCGATTCCGGGCGGGTTGCGCGCTAGTTCCTAATCGGCGTAGCTTGATACTTCGGGATACACCACGCGCACCGCACTCATTAAGGCGGGCGGAGTTTGAAATTATGAGCCGATTGGCTGAGCAGACCCATGCTGAGCAGACCCAGGCTGAGCAGACCGGGGGCGCACAAGTCGCCCTGGTGGCGACTTTGGGGCTTTTGCCGTTTCTTGATGAGATCGGCGCGGATGCCGACCGGGTTATGGGGCCGGCGGGGATTGATGCTGGCCGGCTGAATGGCGCCAGCGAGGGGAGCCTGCACCTTTCGGCCTATGTGGATATCATGGAGCGGGCCGCGAAAGTTTCCGGCTGCGAGAATTTCGGGCTGCGCTACGGGCGGCAGTTTCCCGCCTCCAGCCATGGATTGGTGGGCGACGTTGCGCTGGCGGCACCGACCGTCGGCATGGCACTACGGCAGTTTGTGGATTTGTTTCCGTTGCACCAGGAAGCCAGCCATGTGGGCCTGCGCGCCGAGGGCGGGTTGCTGCGGCTGGAATACCGGATTCTCGATTGGCGGATTTTTGACCGACGGCAGGATGCCGAGCTGACTATCGCGATGTTCCAGAACCTGTTGCGGCATGCGTTCGGGCCTGGGTTTGTGCCGGAGGAAGTGCATTTTGAGCACCCGAGCCCAGGGCATGGCGCCGAGCATGAGGCCAGTTTTGGCGCGCCGGTGTATTTTGGCCAGTGCAGCAATGCGATTGCCTTCCGGCCGCGCGATTTGAACCGGGCGATGCCGGGCGCGGATGCTGGGAAATTCTCACGCCTGCTGGCTGAGAGCTGCATGCGCCGGCTGCCGCGCGGGGCGGTGCCGCTGGCGGAGCGGGTGCGTGGGGAAATTCGCGCGCGGTTGCCCGATGGGTATCCGCCGATGGAAGAGGTGGCGGACGCGCTGGGCGTGGCGCGCTGGACCTTGCAACGGCGGTTGGCGGAGTTGGGGCTCAGTTACTCGGATGCCGTGCAGCAGGTGCGCCTGGCGCTGGCGTTGAGTTATTTGTCGCTGCCGCATCTGTCGATCTCATGCATCGGCCAGTTGCTGGGTTATGCGGAGCTGAGCCCGTTCAGCCGGGCGTGCCGCCGCTGGTTTGGCGCGCCGCCGGAGCAGATTCGGGCGGAGCAGCTTTCCGGCGTAAAAACCTTCTGAACGGCTCGACCAGGATTCCGGTCACGATCATGCCCGCACCCGCCAGGGTGGCCAGGGTCATTGGGTCGCCCGCAATGGCCCCGACAATGCCGGCCCAGACTGGCTCCATGGCATAGATGACGCTCGCCCGCAGCGCAGGGACGCGCGCCTGCCCCCAGGCCTGGGCGAACATGATGAGGCTGGTGGCAGCCCCCAGAGCAATGGTGCTGAACCAGAAGGGCGGATAGGACCAGGGCGTGGCAGCACCCGTAACGAAGCTTGCGGCAAGGCTGAGTGCGGCCACCACGGCCATTTGCACGACGGCCAGACGCTGGGGATTACAGTGCGGGGCATAGCGGCTCAGCAGGATGATCTCGAACGCGCAGGCCAGGGCGGCGGCGATGGTCAGTGCGTCACCCAGGGAGAGTTGGAACACGCCGCCCTTGGGGTGCGCGAGCAGGGCCAGCCCCGCGAAGGCGAGCGCGATGGCGAGCAGGCCGGTCCAGCCGGGGGGCTTGCGGAACAGCGCCAGCTGCAGCAGCGGCACGAGGGGCACGTAGAGCGCCGTGAAAAAGGCCGAGCGGCTGGAGGCGATGGTGGTGAGGCCTTGGGCCTGCAACGCGTAGCCGGCGAAGAGCGAGGCGCCGATGAGAAACCCGGCGCGCCATTCCGCAAGCCGGGGCCAGGACGGGCGGGTGATGACGACGAGCAGCACGGCGCCAATGGCAAAGCGCAGCCCGACCAGCGCCAGCGCGCCGCCGTGCGCCAGGCCGAGCTTGATGACCAGGAAGGTGAAACCCCAGATCATGGTGATGAACACCAGGACCGCTTCCGGGGGGAGTTTTCGGCGCCCCTCGGGGACCATTGCATGAGACATGCGGCGAGTTCTTAGCCCCCGGAACGCGCCGGGGCCAAATGCGGGCGTGGGGGGACGCGCCACTGACATAAATCTATCACACTTAAAATGGCAAAGTTGGCGTATCGGCCTCTTTGAATAATGGGAGCCGTATTGTGACCTACGCGTATATTATCTATCTCGCCAACTACTCGGACGGGGTGCTTTATGTTCTGGCTGGTTTGCTGCTGGTGGCGCTGGCGGTGATTATTGACCGGTCCTGGGCGCTGCGCAGCACGATTTTGCGAGGCCAATCCATTATCCACGCGACCGCGGAGAAATCCGCGCTGGGGCATGCGGACTTGGCCGCGCTGCTGCACGCGGCGGGTAGCCTGCCCGAGGCGGCGCTGCTGGACACCGCCATCCGTCACCTGGACACCGCTGATGCCGATGGCATGGCCAACCGGTTGGATGAGTCGATTATGTTGATTGCCCCGGTGCTGGACCGCCGCCTGTGGATTTTGGATACGGTGGTGACGCTGGCCCCGCTACTGGGGCTGTTCGGCACCATTATCGGCATGTTCCATGCGTTTAACGTGCTGGCGCAGCCCGGCCACGCGCCGGCGGACGTGACCGGCGGTGTGGCCGATGCACTGGTCGCCACCGCGTTTGGTATTTTCATCGCGATGCTGGGGCTGACCGGGTTTAACGCGCTGAGCAACCAGGTGCGGTTGATTGTGCACCAGCTCGACTCGATGAAGATGATGATTGTGAACCGCACCGATGGCACTCCCGTGGTGCCGCCGCGCAGCGTGCCGCTGCGGGCCCAGGGCAGCGCCCGGCTGGTGAGCGCCTGAGCGATGAACATGCGTTATTTCGAACGCCGCAAGGCGCGCATCGAGATCATTCCGATGATCGACGTGATGCTGTTCCTGCTGGTGTTTTTTATTATTGTGACATTGCAGATGATCCCCGATGCCGGGGTGAGTTTGCAACTGCCTACGTCCAGCCAGACCGACCCGCTGCCGCACCCGAAATTCACCGTGAATGTGATGCCCGATGGGACGATTAAGGTGAAGGATGCGGTGATGACGCCGGATGCGCTGACCGCCATGTTCGTGGCCGATGGCGCGCCCGATAAGACCGACCTGACGATTGCCACTGACAAGACCACGCCGTTTCAGGATTTCATGTCGGTGATCGACGCCGCGCGCAAAGCGGGGGTGACGGATATCGGGATTGCGGCGCAGCCGGTGGCTGGTGGGAATTAGGATTTTTTGTAGACCGCGACTTAAGAAATTAGCCCGCGTGGCCCTTTGGTCCGGCGGGCTTTTTTTATTTTGGCTTGACACAAAAAGATCACACATTGTTCGCAAAACTGACACCGTTTTTTGCAGTGCAATAAGTTATCGCATCGCCCGTGTATCTACGCAGCTCGCAATGGGACGGCTGTGATTAAATAACAGGGGCTTTATAGAATGGATTCTGCAAACACATTGCGGGGCGCATTGCGTCGCGCGTCTTCATACCGGGCGTTGGCGTTTGCCCTCGCGGGGCTGGCTTTGGCCACGGCACCCGCGCATGCGCAGACCAGCACCGCGCCGGTGAACCTGGACCTTGGCGCCGTGCTCGCCACCGGCACCGCGGACACCGCGGCACTGGCCAGCACGCCGGGCACCGCACCGTATGAAGCGCCTTCACTCACACCGCTGAACTCGACGCAGCCGACCTCCGTGGTGACCAAGCAGACCACCGATAACATGCTGATCGGCACGCAGAGTTTTGCTGATATTGCCCGCCTCACCCCGTCCGTCTCGCAGATCAGCCCGAACGGCCCTGGTTTGCAGGAAGCCAATGGCCCGACCATCCGCGGCTTCCAGGATGGCCAGTACAACATCACGTTCGATGGCATTCCTTTTGGCGATTCCAACGACTTCACGCATCACTCGACCTCGTTCTTCACCGACAGCCAGATCGGCCAGACGATTGTGGACCGCGGCCCCGGCACGGCGGAAACCGTGGGCGATGCGACCTTCGGCGGCACGATTTCGTTGCGTACCATCGACCCGGCGGCGACGCAGACCCTCACCCCCTATGGTGAATGGGGCAGCTACGGTACCAACCTTGCTGGTATCCGCTACGACACCGGCAGCATCCAGACCTTGAACGGCACCTCCGCCGTGGTGGATGCCGAGCATATCCAGAGCAACGGCGCGTTGCAGAATGCCGGGCAGGAACGCAAGAACTTCTTCGGCAAGATCGTGATCCCGGTTGGCAGCAACACCACCGTGACGCTGATGTCAGATTACAACAACATCTACCAGAACCCCTCCATCGGCGCGACGGCGGAGCAGATGGCGGCCCTCGGGCATAATTACGCCTATAACACCAACCCGAACTCGCAGGCCTATAACCGGTACAACAACGACCATATCGTCACGGATATGGAATACATCGACGTGCAGTCCAACCTGGGCAACGGCTGGCTGTATGACGGCAAGGTTTACACCTATGCCTATTACCACCACGACCTGAACGGCGATGACGTGAACGACACGCTGAGCGATGGCATCACCCAGGATTCCTGCGCCATGCCCGGATGCGCCTACGGACCCGCGGTGCCGAATCTGGTGCAGCTCACGCCGACCGGCGCGGTTATCGCCGGTGTTCCAGGCCAGACCTTCAAGATGGATTACCGTTCCGTCGGCACCATTCAGCGCGCCGAGAAGGATTTCGACTGGGGCGATATCAAGACCGGCTTCTGGTTCGACCACCAGACCAATAGCCGCATGGTGCAGAATGTCTCGCTGAGCAATGGCAACGCCATCAACTATTTTAGCGGTGACTCCAACGGCGGCAAAATCACACCAACTAACGCCGGCGGCTCAATCGAGCGCCTGATGCACGACCAGCTCTACACCTTCCAGCCCTACGGCCAGGTGGACTGGAAGCCGATCGACAGGCTGACCCTGACCGGCGGCGTGAAATACGCCTTCTTCAGACGCGCACTGAACGCGCAGGTCGACCAGAAGACCGAGCTGCCAACGGGCTACTCGCATAACTACGGCAAGCTGCTGCCTTCGTTTGAAGCGAAGTACAGCATCAGCCCGAACCTCTCGGTCTATGCGCAGGCCGCGGAAGGCTTCCTCGCGCCGAACCTGAACACCTATTACATCGCGGCTCCCGGCACCAACAGCTTCAAGCCGCAGAGCACGGTGAACTTCCAGACCGGTGTGGCCTATCAGGACGAACATCTGGCTCTGGGCGCGGATATCTATCACATCCACTTTCAGAACTTTATC
Organism: Acetobacteraceae bacterium; assembly: GCA_003164135.1. Classification (GTDB taxonomy): domain Bacteria; phylum Pseudomonadota; class Alphaproteobacteria; order Acetobacterales; family Acetobacteraceae; genus Acidocella. The sequence continues at coordinate 72,978 of PLSD01000039.1, read as the reverse complement.
CAGAAGGTCGGCGGCGGTAACACGGCGTATTTCACCAATGCCGGCGGCGTGATCTATCGCGGCATCGAAGGCGATGTGACCTACACCTTCGACAACGGCATCAGCCTGTTCGGCAATGCCGGCTATAACCAGGCCTACCAGACCTCATCCAACACCTATATCCTCAATGCGCCGCAGTTCACCTCCAACCTTGGCGTGATCTACGACAAGAATGGCATCTACGGGTCCATCATCGATCAGACAACCGGCGGTTCTTATAGTGGTAATTCCGGTACGCCCGGCCCCTCCGGCACGACCACCGCAACTGGTGGTCCGCTCGGCGACGTCGGCAAGGGTGGCAAGTATCCTAGCGGCTGGTACAATCCGTACAATGTGGTGAACGTGGCGGCTGGTTATACCTTCAACCACCTGAACCCGCATCTTGACCAGATCAAGCTGAAGTTGAACGTGGATAACATCACCAACCAGCGCCAGATCATCTCCGACAACGGTACCAACGGCGCGGGTGATTTGCTGTACTGGGTGCTGCCGGGCGTGTCGGCTTTCGTGACGATCTCGGTGCCGATCAACTTCTGAGATTTGTGACCGTTTAGAGAAACCAAAACTGAACAGCTCAGGGCCCGGCGCAAGCTGGGCCCTGATGCGTTACAAGCCCAACCTGTAAGAAATTGAATTGATGCAAATGGCTGACACGATGAACTCGCCCTGGCTGAACCCGGATGCCGGCAACAAGCACTTTGCCATTTCCATTGCCCTGGGGCTGTTGCTGGAACTTGCGGCGCTGGGCGTGTTGCTGCCAGTGATGGCGCATAAGGAAATGCCGGCGCTGACGCCTTCGGTGGTGAAACTTTCCATCGTCGCACCGCCGCCCAAACCAGCGCCGCCGCCGCCGGTGCCAGTCCCGCCGAAACCGGTGGTGCGGCCAGTGGTCAAGCCTTTGCCGCCGCCGCCGAAACCGTCGGTGCGTCATATTGTGCGGCATATTCCTGTGCCCAAGCAGTTGCCGCCACCGCCGCAGGTGGTGCAGCCACCGCCGGTGCCACAGCCGCCGCAGCCCCCTGCCCCGCCACAGCCGAGCCAGGGTGATGTCAACATGTTCGCTGCCGAGGTGAGGGCCGCGCTACAGGGGAATGTCAACTCAACCTATCCGCAGGCAGCGCAAATGGCGCACGAAACCGGCTCGGTGGAGGTGACGTTCACTTATCTGAACGGCGTGGTGACAAATATCGCGATAACAAGAAGCAGCGGCTTTCCGCTGTTGGATGCGGCAGCACTCGAAGATACGCGCAAGACGCAATACCCCGCCCCGCTACCGGGCCTCGCCGGCCGCACATATCAGATTACCGTTCCGATCGGCTACCAGCTACAAGCTACCAGCGTCGATGGCGATTAGAGAATAATCGACATCGTGCCGGGGTTGGAGAGCACCCAGAGGTCGAGGAAGATGCGTTTTTCCTGGATTTTCAAGGCACCGTTCTGGCGTACCCATTTGAACAGGACGTAGCCGGGGAGGATGGTGACGCCCTCGTTATCCCTGCGCGTGCGGGTGACCAGCATGTTGACCTTGAAGGTGACAGTATCACCCGCAACAATGATGTTACGCAGGTGGGTGTAGTTATGACGCGTCTGCGAGCGCACGGGGGCCTCGGCGTGGGCGGTTGGTTTACCCATGCGGATGACGCGTTGTTCCAGGCGGAAACGGTCGTCGCTGAGCAGATAGAGCACCTGGTTGTGCGAGAAGCGGTCGGCCCGGGGGGTGTCCAGCGGGCCGACCTCGTAGAGCAGTTCGCCGTCCGCCCAGAGGCCGAGCCAGTCGGTCAATAGCCAGTCGTCGGCGTAGTCGGCCTCCAGATAAAGCAGCTGCTCGATCTCGTGCTTCAGGGATGTTTCGCTCATGGCTTCTTGCGGCCTTTCAACGTGCTCATTCAGAGTCTTTAAGTACGCGACATCATTTTATCCCACTGCAACCAGTAGGCGCGCATCTGCATCTCGTCGTCGTATACGGCGGTTGAGTTCTGGGTGTTTTCCTCCGGCGTGATGCCTTTCGAGAAATCGTTCCACTTGACGTTGGTGGTTTCGTAGCCGGTTTGCGCCCATTCCAGCATGGAGACGTCGTCGGGCGTGGCGAAGCCGCCTGGCCCGAGGAAGGAGAGAATGTTTTCCATGCGGATTTCGCGCAGCTTGGGGTGTTCGTCCTTGGGCGCCACCGTCCAGGCACGCACGCGCATGCGGTTGTGCGAGAGGGGGATGATGGTGCGCGCCAGGATGGTCTGCTGGTCGTTGATGACGGAGTTGGGGAAGATGACCATGTTGCTGTTCATGTCGCAGACATTGGCGCCGAGTTCCTCGCCCAGCCGGCCGATGACTTCGTTGCGTTTTTCCTCCAGCAGCACGCGCGCTTCCTCGCCCCAGTGCGGCAGCCATTGCGCAACCGGGCGGCCGGAGAGGACGGGGATTTCGAACGCGCCGTGGCCATTGCCGAGAGTCATGACAATGCCGCCGAGCTTGGGGTCAAGATTGGAACCTTTGAGGATTTGCGTGACGTAATCAAGATATGTCGCGTGCGTTTGCATGAGGTGGTAGCCGTCGTAGCTGTTTTCGCAGAGCAGCTTGTAGTTGGCGCTGATGTCGTATTCATGCACGCCGGCGATCATCTCAAAGCCCGCGGTGGTTTGCAGGGCCATGCGGTCGAGGCGCGCGCCGGCACCTTGCAGATAGTCGTCCAGCGGGCCGGCGTTGTCGTCAAAATTCACGAAATAGAAGCCGGCGCGTTGCGCGACGTTTTTGATGCGTTGCAGGCGGACAGCGCCCTCGCCGCGTTCCAGGTAGGCGGCGGGGTAACCGGCATCGGCTTTTTTGGACCCGGCGGAGGCGAGGTAGCCGTCGTTTTTGTAGACCCAGCCGTGGTAGGGGCAGACGAAGACGTTGGCTTTGCCTTCCTTGTGCTTGCAGATAGCGGGGCCGCGATGCATGCAGCTGTTGAAGAAGACGTTGACGGTGCCTGAACTGTCGCGGTTGAAGATGAGTTCGCGGTCGATGACGCGGCGGGTGACGAAATCTCCGGGGTTGGCGATTTCGGTTTCGTGGCCCAGGACGATCCAGGATTTATAGAGGATTTTTTGTTTTTCTTCCTCAAAGACTTCCGGGGAGGCGTAGGCGTCGCGGTGGACGCGGAAGACGTGGTTTTGCGGATCGTGCTGCAGGTAGCGCGATTCATATTTGGCGATTCTGTTGATGACAACGGCTCTTTCAGACATTGCTCTACACTCCTGCCAAAACGGTTTCTGTCTGGCTGCGCGATGCCTGCCAGGCGTTCCATTTGGTTTCGTATTTCTGCATGAATTTGGGGTATTCGCGGTAGAGGCGCTGCGGGCTGAGGCGGCCGGTGCGCGTCATGAAGTCAAACGCCAGGGTGATGGCGTCCATGCTGTCCATCTTCTCGCCCACTTGCTCGTACCATTCGTAGCTCTTTTCCATGGCGTCCACGAGTTTGGCGGTCTCGGGCGTGTGGCGGCGCTGGTATTCGGCGAGTGCGCGCGGCAGGTCGTCCGCGTAGTCCGCCAGGGCGTCGATGAGGGCGATGGCGTCTTCCATGGCGATGCGGGTGCCAGAACCGATGGAGGGGTGCGGGCTGTGCAGGGCGTCACCGATGAGGACGCGATGGCCGACCCACCAGTTTTTGCAGCGGATGACGGGCAGGCTGATCCAGTCCGAGCGGTTGCTGAGCAAAGGCTGGCCGTCGAGTTCGCCGGCAAAAATCTGTTCGGAGAAGGCCATGCGCTGCTCGGCGGTCATGCGGTTGAGGCCGGAGCGGGCCCAGGCATCGGCGTCACATTCGGCAACGAAAGTGCTGGTGGTTTCTGAGTGCGGGTAGGCGGCGGCCCAGAAATGGCCGAATTTGGTGGTCTTGAAGGAGAGGATGGGGCTGGGGAAATGCGTGGTGGTGCCGTACCAGGCCATGCGGTTGGTGAGATACCAGCACGAGCTGCCGAACTGGCCCTCGTAGGCGCGGCGGACGACCGAGTTGACGCCGTCGGCACCGACAATAAGGTCGGCGTCCAGCATGTCCGGGTTTTCGATGCGTTGCTCGTAATGCACCGGGATGCCGCGCGCATGGCAAAGATCCTGCAAAGTGTTGAGGAGTTTGATGCGGGCGATGGCACCGCCATAGGCGCCGCCTTCGATGTTGATGGCCTCGCCGTTGTGCGAGAACACGCGGTCGCGGGTGATGTAGGAGGCGGCCATGATGGCATCGGCGGCTTCGGGGTCGGCGTCGCGGAAGCGGCCGAGGCCGCCCTCGGCCAGGATGATGCCGAAGCCGAAGGTGGCGCTGAAGGGGTTCTGCTCGAAGACCTCGACGGCGACATTGGGGAAGCGGCGGCGGGCCATGAGCGCGAAGAACAAGCCGGACGGGCCGCCGCCGATGACGGCAATTTTTTTCATGTTACCGCTCGTTCTCAAGGATGATGCTGTCGTTGGTGTATTCCTTCAGGTGGCCGCGAATGCCGCCCGATAAAGCGGAGTTCCATAACGCCACGCGCAGGCCGAGGGTTTTGCGATGCAGGGCAAGTTGCTGTGGGGCCTGGATGCGCCAGTAGCCATGCCGCGGCGGTACGACGGTGATGTCGGGCACGGCCGAAGCGGCTTTGACCAGGGGGCTGAACTCGGCGAGGTCGGCGACGAAGATGGTGACGGTCATGGCGTGTCTCCCAGCAGGACTTCCAGGGCCGCGCCCTTGGCCTGATAGATTGACTCCACATGCTGTAATTTGCCCAGACCGGCATCCAGGCGGCGCTGTTCTTCCTCGATGGCGACACGCATGGTGAGTTGGGCGTCGGCGATGTCCAGCGGAGTGACCGGGCGGACGGGGGTGCCGATTTCGATGAAGTAGCCGTTGGGGTCGCGGAAGTAGATCGACTCCACGATCTCGTGCTCGATCTGGTACATGATGGGCACGCCACGGCTTTCCAGACGGGCGCGCCAGGCGAGCAGATCCTCGCGGCTGTCGACTTTCCAGGCGGTGTGGGTGGCGTCGCTGTCGTATTCCGGGCGGTGGACGAGGTGCTCGGGGTGCGTGGTGCCGAGGTAGTAGAAGAAGGCGATAGTGCTGCCCAGGCCGCTGTCGAAGAAGAAATGCAGGAAATCCGGGTGATTGCTCGGCCCCCAGCCGCGCGCCGAGACACAATGGATAAGCGGCAGGCCAAGCGTGTCACGGTAGAATTCGACCGTCTCCTTGAGCTTCCAGGTGGGGCGGGCTGTGTGATGCACCCCCTGCAACCGTAAACCATTTTCCAACGCGTGCTCTCCTTCCCGGCTGACGCCTTGCCCATGCCGGGAAGCCGGCGATTTATCCGGCTATTTTTCTCCCCGCACGGACGCTGCCGCCTGGGATAGGGCGGCAGATCGTCGTTTCCGTCTAATACTCGACAGTTTAGTCAGTGATTGTCAAGAGCCGAGTGGCGGGGCGAGGAAAACTCCGGGTTCAGCCGGCGCGTTGGGTGAGGCGGCGCAGGGCGATCATGCATCGCATGCGCGTCTTCAGCTCATGGGGGTCCACCGGCTTGGGCAGGAAATCCGTGACTCCCAGCTCGATCGCCCGGCGCTTGATCTCGCGCTCGGTCGCGGCGGTGCTCAGCACCACGGGAATCTCCTCAGCCCCGGGCAGAGCGCGAAAGCGGGCGATGAACGTGCAGCCGTCGATCCCCGGCATCATGTAATCCACCAAGACGACATCCGGCAGATCGCGCGCGCATGCCTCCAGGGCGGCGAGCGGGTCGGTAAAAACCGCAAAGCGCAACGATGGGTCCAGCCGTTGCAGGGAAAGCTCCAGGAGGGTTAAATTCGTGTCGCTGTCATCGACAATGCAAATGAGCATTCCCGGTTAGCCCGGCGCTTGCAGGGCGGCGACGGTCTCACGGACGGTCTCTTTCAGCTGGATAAAATCATCAATGCGGATACGGCCATTACTGATCCGGCCGTTTTCAAAATCCGCCAACTGTTTCGATAATTTTATGAAGCCAAGATTGGCTGCCGAGCCGCGCAGGGAGTGGATGATGTTGGCGGCGTCGCCGGGCGCGGTGTTGAACAGGATGCCATGCAGCGCCGCCATCATTGGTTCCAATGTGGCGCAGAAATGGTTTACGAGATGGGTGAAGCCATCGTCCCCGAGGGTTGCGCGTAAATCCACCTGTAACTCGTCATCGAACAGCGGTTGCGTATCATGCGTGACCGGCGGGGACCGCTTTTCAACCGGCACCGGCGATTCCAAGTTAAGCTCGGGACGGACCCGTGCGGCGGCCTCGGCATGACGCAGCAGCAAGGTGAACCAGAAAGTGCTGCCGTCGCCTTTGCGCGAGGTTACGCCGATTTTGCCGCCCATTTTTTCGATGAGGTGGCGGGAGATCGCGAGGCCAAGGCCGATACCTTCAAAGCGGCGTGTGGTGCTGGAATCGGCCTGCGAAAATCCACCAAAAATGCGATCCTGTTCTTCCGGCGTGATGCCGATCCCGGTGTCGCGCACGATGAACTGCAGCAGGGATGCGTCGCCCCGCTCCTCGACAGTTTTCACCTCGACATGCACCGAACCACTGCCGGTGAATTTGATTGCGTTGCCGATGATGTTGAGCGCCACCTGCCGGACCCGCCCGGCATCGCAGAAAAAGACCCGTTCCGCCGAGGTGTCGAGCGCACAGTGGAAATCCAGCCCCTTCGCCTTTATTTGCGGCTTCAGCAGCGTGGCGATGCCTTGCATGATCGGAGCGAGCCGGCAGGGCTCCTCGTTGAGGATGATCTCGCCCGCTTCCATGTGCGAGAAATCGAGAATGCGGTCGATGACCGTGAGCAGAACCTCCGATGACGCCACGATGGTTTCCGCATACTGGCGCTGCTCCGGGTCTGGTGCTGTATCCGACAGCAACCCGGCCATGCCGATGATGCCGTTCATGGGCGTGCGCAACTCATGTGACATATTGGCGAGAAATTCGGACTTGGCCCGGTTGGCGGATTCCGCGGATTCCTTCGCGTGATAGAGTTCACGGCCGAGCAGGCGCTCCGCCTCGACCTTTTCCTGGAGCGAGGCGTTCATATGTTCCAGGTCCTGCCTGGCATTTTTCAAGCCTTCGCGCGCGCCGTTAAGGCCAATGACGGCATTTTTGATTTTCGCCTGCATCAGGTTGAAATTGGCGGCCATCAGGCCAAGCTCGTCATCGGAGCGCACCACCAGCGGTTTGATGTCGGCGTTGACATGCGCCGCTTCCAGGTCCCCACGGCCCAGCGCGTTCATGGCATTGGAAAAATCCGTCAAGGTTCCCGAAATCAGGCGGGAGGCGGCATGGCTCACCTGGTCCGCGGAATGTGCGATCATCCCCGGCAGCACGATGCCGACGGTGATGGTCAACATCGCACCGGCGACGAAAATATCCTCCAGCATCGCCACCGTGGCGGTTTGTTCGCGCCCGATCCGGCTGACCGCGATCATGTAGCCGATGGAGTCGAGGGTGAGGACCATCAACATGGAGCTGGTCAGCTTCATGTGCAGCGTGTGGCCAAGCCCAAAGCGGCCGTTCGCCACATTGTCTTCCAGCCGGCGCCAGACGAAGAAGATGCCGCCGGACGCGGCCATGATGAGGCCGAGGACGACGGTGGGCAGGCCGAATTGCTCGAAACCCAGCAATGTCGCGGCCATCCAGACGATGGCCGCGACCAGGCCGAGGCCGATGGTAAAGCGGGGGGCACGCCAGGGGCGTACGGCATCAGGATCGTCCTTGCGCAGCAGCCACACCGCTACGTTGGGGAGCGAAATGCCTATAAGGTAGGTGAAATTCGCCGCCGCGATCAGCCAGATCGGGTCGCCGATGAGCAGGAACAAGATAGCGAAGGCAGCGGTGGTAACGGCTGCCACCCAGGGGGCGTCGGTTCTGGGTACGCGCTTGGCGAATACACGCGGCAGGAAGCCGTCTTCCGACAATTGCGACAACACGCGCGACGCGCCGGCAAGCGGCTGCACGGTGCCATGGAACATGTTGAAAATGATGAACCAGAAAGCAAAAACACGCCCGAGCCCGCCGAACCAGGGCGCGAACACGGGGCCGAGCGTCTGCGCCAAATCCCCGCCCAGCGGCCCGGCACCGAGCACGCGCACGAGGTCACCGGGGGAAAGCGGTTCCTCCAGTGCCGGCGGGACCGGGGGCGGAGGGGGCGCGGGCACGGTACAGCACGCTTGGTTCTGGGCGCCCACACTGGCCTCGTCGGCTTTGTCGTTGGTGCTGGAGGGAATGTCGGCGCGTTGCGCCATGTAGCCGTCCGCGGTGCCAGATTGTAATCGTTCACCGGCTTGTCGAATGCAATGCAGCCAGACAGGCCCAGGCAGCAGGCCCGGATGAGACAGGTATGAAGCGATGCGGGCATTGGCATTTATCCAGAAAGCGGTGTTGTACAATCTGTGTAACGCAATTCTCGCGCCAGTTACGTTTTTATAAAAACCTTTATTTATCAGTATATTAAAAAACACCACTCGCACGGTTTCGCAAAATGCGGCCATGCCTCCATTGCAAAATGGGAGGGTTTTTCGCAAAATGCGAAGCCCTCCCATCACGCAAGCCGCCATTTAAGCCGGGTTCACACGCCCGATGATAGCGGGCGGGCAAAGCGCACCAACTGGGTAAAGCCCGCTTGTGGCAACGCGCGCAAGGCGCGGCACGCGAGCAAGGTCGTGCCGGTTTTAATTGGCTCCCGCCACAGCAATTGTGGTGAGATTGAAACCGCCTCGAGGATCAAGGAGAGCCCCAACGCGTGGTCCCGCATGAACACGCAGCGGCGCGCTAGGTAACGCAGTTCGCGCGCCCGGGCCTCGGCTTGGTGCATGGCGATGAAGCCGGGGGCGAATTGCGCGATGCAGGCGCACATCTCTTCCCAGGAGGCGAGCTGGCGGATCACATCCGCCGAAAGGCTCGCGGAGTTCACGCGATTGCAGGTGTACGCGCCTGGCAACGCCTCAAAACGCAAGGTGTTGAGCAAGGCCAGGCGGGTCCAGCACTCCACATCTTCCGAGCGGCGCAAGGATTCCTCAAAATACCACACATGGCCTTCATTGTCGTGATTCAGCGCGGCCTCAGCCAGCATTTCCATGCGAAACACGGGCGTAGACCCGTTGGAAATGGCACGCCCGCAAAACACATCCTTCGCACTGACCGGCCCAAGCTTGGGCTGCTGGCGGATGCGCAGAAAATGGCCCTGCTCGTCGATCAGCGCGGCTGCGGCATAACTGGCGCCGACATCGGGCTTGGCATCCAGATGCGCGACATGCACGGCAAGTTTTTCCGGCATCCAGATATCGTCACTGTCCAGCAGCGCGATGTAGGCGCCGCGCGCCTGGGCGATGCCGGTATTGCGCGCACCGGCCACGCCGCGATTCTTCTGGCTGACAATGCGGATGCGCTCATCATCAAAACCCCGGCAAATGGCGACACTGTTATCATGGCCGCCGTCATCGACGATGATCAGCTCAAAATCCGTAAAGCTCTGGTTGAGCACGGATTGAATTGCGATCCCGACATAGGCCTCGACATGATAAACCGGCATGATGACGCTCACGCGCGGGGTGATGGTGTTCATTTTGAAAATTCCTTAAAAAATTCAGCGTGCCAGCAAAATGCGGGTGGGATTGAAAGGCAGCATGGCGGCGAGCACGCCGGCCGTGGTGAGCAAGGTGCGGCTCGGCGCGTGCCGCAGCAGGGCGCGTGGGCAGACGCGCCAGGCGCGCAGCAGCGGCTGCAGACTCAGGCGCGGCTGGCCGGTGCGCAGGGCGCGGCGCGCGAGGTAGCGGTGGAACAGCGCATCGGCCTCCGGCTCCGCCTTCGCGACTTCTTTCGGCGCGTAGCTGCGCACGCATTCCAACATCGCCTCCCAGCCTTCCTGCATCTTCTCCAATTCAGCCGAAAGCCCGCCGGGCGAGGTGCGGTAATGCACGAGAATTTCCTTCACACCGCGCACCTGCCAGGGCGTCGTCGCCAGCACGCGGGCAATCCATTCCTGGTCCTCGCCATGGGTGAGGCTGGGGTCGAAGCCGCCCGCGGCCTCATACACTTCGCGCCGGCACATCAGGTTGGAGGTGGTGCACACCGGATATTCGCCCAGCACCTCGCCCAGCTGCAAATGCGTCACCGCCGCCGAAACACTGCCGGCGCGACGTAGATATTTGTCATAAAAACGCACCCGCGCGAACGACACGCCGCAATCCGCATGCGCGGCAAATTGCGCGAGGTGGCGCTCCAGTAAATTAGGCGCCCAGCGATCATCAGCATCCAGAAAAGCGATGTATTGGCCGGTGGCTTCCGCCAAGCCGCGGTTGCGTGCCTCGGCCGGCCCGGCGTTGTGCTGGCGGATCAGGCGGATACGCTTATCCTTAACCGCCAGGTCACGGGCCACCGCGACGGAAACATCCGTGGAGCCATCATCAATAATCAGCAGCTCAAAATCCGTTACGCTCTGCGTCAGCACACTCTCAACGGCGCAGCGCAAAGTGTCCTGCGCGTTGTAGCAGGGCATGATAACCGTGATCATCGGGTTGTTCAGCTTTTTCATAACAAGGCTCCTCGGGTTACCCCCGCCTCTATTCAAGGATCGGGCCAGACGATGCCATTTCCATAATTCCTGTTTATTTCAATAAGTTGCACTATACCCCCCGCTACCGCACCCCGCGCCGCCCCTTGCATTTCGCCACACCAATTGCATTTTGCGAGAATCCACCCTGGCACTTTGCAAATTGCATTTCACGAGACCATTCGAGATTTGCTACGGAACATTCTAGTATTGTGCGAAGCAAGCGCATCACGACCGCGTGAGAATTGCCAATTATTTAATAATTTCAATACCTTAATAACATGGCACGGCCCCTGCTCCTGCGTTCTCGATATTTTATCACGCAAGAAGACTTCGAATGCATAAGTTTCAGGGCAACGCCGCACTCGCTAACTAGACAACAGAGACAATAACGCATAAGCTGCCTATCGAAAAACTTCTCGGCACGATCTTCATCAATAGCGACATGCCGAGTACGCTGGACTGGCTGTGCGACCGCCTTGAACAGCGCACGCCGGCGCGTATCGCTTTTTATAATGCGCACTGCGCTAACGTGAGCCTGCGTGACGATAACCACGCGCACGCCCTGAACACCGCCGACGCCGTGCTGCCGGACGGCTCGGGCACCACACTCGGCCTGCGTCTGCACGGCCGCAAGCTCACCGCGAATTTGAACGGTACGGACCTTATTCCGCAGCTGTGCCAGCGCGTGGCCGCAACCCGCCACTCCGTATTCCTGCTCGGCGGCCAACCCGGCATTGCCGAAGCCGCCGCCGCGGACCTCCAGAAATCCGCCCCCGGCTCTGCCCTCCGAGGTTGAACGCTACACCCCGTATCAGCGCGGCCGCCTCGCCGGCAAACCTGGCCTCACCGGCCTGTGGCAGGTATCCGGCCGCGCCGATATCCCATTTCTGCGCCATGGCGCTCTCCCAGAGTGCTACCCGCCTTACCGCCGCCGCCCTGGAGGCGCCTGTGGCCGAGCTTGAGCGGCTGCTCGCGGAGGTGGAAAGCGACTGGGCCCAGGTTGAAGCCGGTATCAAGGCAGGAGAACCGCATGCCGCCTAGCAATACCATCCTCATCGTCGAAGACAGCCCGTCGCTCGCCGAAACCTGCAAACTGCAACTTGAACGGCTGGGCCATAACGTGCTGGTGGCTACCACCGGGCAGGAAGGGCTGGCGATGCTGCGCCAGCAGCCGATGGACTGCATGCTGCTGGACCTGAAGCTGCCGGACATGGACGGCATGGATATTCTGCGCGAGGCACAGCAATGGCCTAGTGCTCCGGCCATCGTGGTAACCACCGCCAATGCGGCGCTCACCGTGGCGGTGGAAGCCGTGCGGTTGGGGGCGTTTGATTACTTGGTGAAGCCCTTTGCCCCGGCGCGGCTGGCGACCACCGTTTCCAACGCGCTCTCCAACACCCAGCTCAAACGCGAGGTCGAGACATTTCGGCGCACGGTGGAGCATGGGGCGTTCGAGGGATTCATCGGCCGCTCTCTGCCAATGCAGAAGGTGTACCGCACCATAGAGGCGGCGGCGCGCAGTAATGCCAGCGTGTTCATTACCGGTGAGAGCGGGACCGGCAAGGAACTGGCGGCGCAGGCGCTGCACCGGTTGAGCCTGCGTGCCAACAAACGCTGCGTAGCGCTGAACTGCGGGGCGATTCCGCATGATTTGATGGAAAGCGTGATTTTTGGCCATATCAAGGGCTCCTTCACCGGGGCCACGAATGACCAGGAAGGTGCGGCGGCGCGCGCAGACGGCGGCACGCTGTTCCTCGATGAAATCGGCGAAATGGACATGTCGCTGCAAACCAAGCTGCTGCGCTTTATCCAGACCGGCACCTACGAGCGGGTGGGCGAAGGCCGCACACGCCAGGCGAATATACGCTTTATCGCGGCCACCAACCGTGACCCGATGCAGGCGGTGAAGGAAGGCCGGCTACGCGAGGATTTGTTCTATCGGCTGTTCGTCGTGCCGCTGGAAATGCCGCCCTTGCGGGACCGCGGCGAGGATATCCTGCTTATCGCCCGGCACTTTATGACCGAGCTGGCGCAGCAGGAGGGCCGTGCCTTTAAATCGCTGAGCTCTGAGGCGGAGGCGCGGCTGCTTGAGTATTCCTGGCCCGGCAATGTCCGGCAGTTACAAAACGTCATCCATAATGCCATGATTTTAAATAACGGCCCGGTGCTAACCGAAGAGATGCTGCCGCCGCTGCCCGAGCCAACCGCAAATGCACCAATTGCTGCCCTAACGCCCGCCGCGCCGGAGCGGGTGATTACGGCGGCCGACGAAACAATAATCAAGCTTTCTGATATGGAGCGCCAATACGTGGAACGCGCCATTACCCTGTGTGACGGCAATATTCAGCTTGCGGCCCGCAAACTTGGCATTAGCGCCTCCACCATCTACCGCAAGAAAGAGGCCTGGGACGCGGTAGGCTAGGGATTACTCAGGCCGGGGTTATCAACCCAGAGTAGAGAGCTTTGCCGGTCATATCGACCAGGCTATAGTTAAGTTTGTTACTGGTAATATGCAGAGTCATAAAGCCATGCGCACCTGAGGCAAAACCGCCGCGGATCGCCGGGCGAGGGGTGTAAGTCTGTGATCCGGCTCCGGTGACGACGTAGGTGATGCCGTTGAGCGCCACCGATTGCAGCAAATGGTCGTGTCCGCAGATGTAAATCGGCACGGCGTGCTTCACGAGAATCGGGTTCAACCGCGCCACCAGATCCGGCTGGTCGTGGTCCTCGCCGTCGGAATCATCCAGCGCCGTGTAGATGGGGTGGTGGCCGATCACGATTTTCCACTGCGCGGTCGAGGCCTCCAAGGATTTATCCAGCCAGTCGAGCTGCGCCTGGGAGTCCTGCCCTTCGATTTTTACCGCGGAGCCGAGGTATTTTTTAATGACCGGGGAGGTATCCAGGTAGAAGAAATCGGCGCGGGCGCCATCCGGCAGGGTTTGCGCTTCCACGTAGTAGCGCGCGGGGAGCTGCCAGCGATGGCTCTTGGCGCTGTAATCGAGTTGCGCCTGTACGTTGCCGCGATAGTCGTGGTTGCCGAGGATGACCTTCCAGGGGGATTGCAGGGATTGGGCCGTGTATATCTGCTCGAACGAGCTTTCCCACTGCGGGTCGGCCACACTGGTCACGCCGTCTTCGTAGAAATTATCGCCGACGGAAACTGTGAATTGACTGCCGATGGCGGCCGCCGATTTGCCCATCTGCATCGCGACGGCGCGCTGGTCGTCATGCCCGTTGCGGCCCCAGTCGCCGATGAGGACACAATTGAGCGCCTGCGTGTCAGCCGCCGCGGGACCCGCGTAAAAGGCTGAGCCAGCACCCAAGGCGACCGAGGTGGAAATAAACCGCCGGCGTGAAAGCAACATCAGATAGCCCTTCAAAGATTCTGCCCCATCTAGCAAACCAAGCCCCGCGCCGTCTGCTACAATTCGAAGACACTGCCGGGCATGCACAAGGCCCCGGTTACGCCCGCATAGCCTCGATTTTATCCCAGATGGCTTCCGCGAGATTGGTGCCATCGAAGCGAGCGATTTGTTGCAGGCCCGTTGGGGAGGTGACGTTGATTTCGGTGAGGTAGTCGCCGATGACGTCAATGCCGGTGAAGAGCAGGCCTTGTTGTTTGAGAGTTGGCCCGATGCGGGCACAGATTTCGAGCTCGCGGGGGGTGAGTTTGGTGGGTTCCGGGCGGCCGCCGGCGTGCATGTTGGAGCGGCTGTCGCCTGCGGCCGGGACGCGGTTGAGCGCTCCCAGAGGTTCGCCGTCGATGAGGATGATGCGTTTGTCGCCCTGGCGGACGGCTGGTTCGTAGCGCTGGACCATGAGGGGTTCGCGCGAGGCTGCGAAAAACATGTCGAGCAGGGAGCCGAGGTTTTCGTCATCTGGTTTGATGCGGAAGACGCCGATGCCGCCGTTGCCGAACAGGGGTTTGACAATGATGTCGTTGTGCAGCTTGCGGAAGTCTTTAATGGCGCCGCGATCCCAGGCGATGAGGGTGGGGGGCATGAGGTCTGGGAAGTGGGTGACGAGGATTTTTTCCGGGGCGTTGCGCACGGCCGCCGGGTTGTTAACCACCAGGGTTTTTGGGTGGATGTGTTCGAGCAGATGCGTGGCGGTGATGTAGGCCATGTCGAAGGGTGGGTCCTGGCGCATCAGCACTACGTCCATTTCCGCCAGGTTGACGGTTTTTTCCGGGCCGAATGTGTAGTGTTTGCCGGCGATATTCTGCACGGTGACGGGTTGTACGCGCGCCTGGAGCGTGGCGCCGTTCAGCCACATGTGGTGAACTTCGTAGTGCCAGAGTACGTGGCCGCGTTTTTGCGCTTCCAGCATCAGGGCAAAGGTGGAGTCGCCCGTGATGTCGATGCTGTGCATCGGGTCCATCTGTACTGCGATTTTCAGGCCGGTCATGTGATCCTCAATACTCTGTCGGGATCAGCGTATCAGGAGGAGGCCGGAGGCTCCAGTGCCGCCGAGGTCGTGGCGTGTTCCAGGCTGAGCGTGCAGCGTGCGGCATCGCCGTTATCCGGTACGGCGGTGGCAACATGGGGAATACCAGAGGAATCGGGGTAGAGAATCAGGTTTAAACCGCAGACGGGGGAGTGGTAGAGCCAGACCTGGGCAGGGCCGTCGACCCGGAGCAGCGCAGGCTGACCGAAGGCGGCGTTGAGGGTGGCGGGGGTGGCGCCGACCAGGTTAATGGCGGTGAGCAAAGGGGGAGCAGCTGAGCCGGTTTGCGCGGATTGCACCGGCAGATTCGCGCAGCCAGCAAGCAAGAAAGTTCCGCAAGCCGCGCCAAAAAGTTGAAAAGTTATCCGCCGCGCCATGCGTCTCCCGAAAGCTGAACCCCGGTCCTCTATAACAAATGATTACCGATTTGACAGGAGGATTCTCGCCTTCTGCGTGCAGTTTTTTGCTGCATTGCATAATTTTTTTTGCCACAATCATATCAGCACCTCGCCTTATTCGCGCCTTTGTCTCCATCCAGTTTATGCACATGGATGATTGATCCTGAATTTTGACTACGGAGAATTATTATGTCCGCGAATATGCTGAAAACCGAAGCCGACCTGCGTAATGCCGCGATGGACCGGTTGATTGCCGCCTCGTTGAGTAACGGCAAGCCGGCACTTGAAGCGACTCTGGAGCGCTGGCGCCGTTTGAGCATCTCGGCGCAGGACGCTCCGAAAAATGAGATGAAGCCGTCCTGAGGACGGCGGCTTAGTTTAACGGAAAGACCGTGACCGGCTTGGCTTGGTAGAGCGCCGGAAACTGAGTTTGAAGCGCTTGCACCTTGGGGATGTCGTTGAACACGATATAAGGGTAGTCCGGGTGCTGGACTAAAAAATCCTGATGATACTGTTCCGCTTGGTAAAAACTCCGGGCCGGGCCCAGCCGGACCACGATGGGGGCCGGGAAGGCATGTGCCCCTGAGAGCTGCGCAATATAGGCCGCCGCGATTTTTTGTTGCGTGGGTGTGGCGTACCAGATTTCTGAACGGTATTGCGGCCCATTGTCCGGCCCCTGGTAGTTGAGTTCCGTGGGGTCCGCGGCGACGGCGAAGTAGATTTGCAAGATTTGCCCGTAGGAGACCATCTGCGGGTTGAAGGTGATCTGGACCGATTCTGCGTTGCCGGTTGTACCCGTACTTACCGTCTCGTACTTGGCGGTGGCAGCGGAACCGCCGGTGTAGCCGGCATATACATGCTCAACGCCTTTTACGTGTTCATACACACCCTGCATTCCCCAGAAGCAGCCGCCCGAGAGGGTCGCTTGTTCAGTGTTCGTGGAATCGGGCGGGTTGTAGGTGGGTGGTGGAACAGACGCGGGGCTGGCTTGGGCGGATAGAGGCAGGGCCAAGACGAGGACTGCGATTACCACCAAGCACAACGACGGGTTGTGCTTTTCTTGTGATGCTGGCATGGAAACCACCTTTAATTTGGGTCTGGCCGAGAGCCTCTTATATAGTAGCTGTCGTGTAGTTGTTTGAGGTGGAATCTTCAGTGGTTCAGCCTCTTACGATTGCGTTTAGTGCGTCGGCGTATGGATGTTTCGCCTCGCCCAAACAATTGAGAAGGATATCCTGCATGAGCGTGCCCGCTGAAACAAACTTTCCCGTCAGCCATACGGAAGCGGAGTGGCGCGAAATTCTATCGCCGGAGCAATATGAGGTTTTACGTGGCCACGGCACGGAACGGCCTGGCAGTTGCGCGCTGAACCATGAGAAGCGGCCAGGACGTTTTGCCTGCGCCGGGTGCGGGCAGGATCTGTTTATCGGCGGCACGAAATTCGATAGCCGGACTGGCTGGCCCAGCTTTAACCAGCCGGTGGAAGGTGCGGTTGCGACATCAATCGACCGCAGCCACGGCATGATACGGATCGAGGCGCATTGCAGCCGTTGCGGCGGGCATCTGGGCCATGTGTTCGAGGATGGGCCGGCACCGACCGGCCTGCGGTATTGCATTAATGGCGTGGCAATGAACTTCACGCCGGAGGAATGAGGCATTCTGCCAGATAAGAGGTCAGATATGAGGGCAACAAAAAACCTGCGATGCCAAAGCATCGCAGGTTTTTTGTTGTTGGCCTGATGGATTAGATCAGGTGATCTGGACGTAGCCCGCGCCCTGCACCGAGGTGAGGGTGCTGGCGTCGACACCAGCCAGTTTGATGGTTGAACCATCGCTCAGCGTGATGACAGCACCGGAGAAGATCGGCGTAGTAACATTGGTTTCCGAGAAAATGCTCAGCGTGTTGGTCGAACCGAACAGCGTGTCATTCAAGTAGAGCGAACTGTTGACCGAGCTGAAGTCAGTGATCGTGTAATCATTCGGGCCGTTTGCTGCGGTCGCAGCGTTGCTCACGAAGATGTACAGGTTGCTTGCACCGGTTGCGGAGGAGCCGGTCAGCGTGCTGTTGGAGGAGCTGCCGAGAATGAAGGCTTGCTGACCGCTACCTGCCGTGGAAACAACGGCGTTGGCAATGATCGCGCCGGTGGAGCCGGTGTAGCTCAGACCAAGCTGGAAGGTGTTGCTCCCGGAGGTGGACGAAGCAAGCAGCGTTTCGTTGCCAGTGCCGGCAAACATCACATTACCGACCGAGGAATTGCCTTCCAGGAAGTCATTCGCACCAGCGCCCTGCAGCGTAACCGCGCCAGTACCGCCGACCAGCGAGTTGCCGCCGGCACGGCCGCCGACCAAGTAACCACCGCCCGCGCCGCCGTAAGCCGTGACGGAGTTCGGAGCTGAGCCGCCAACATAGTTACCGGAGAAGATGGTTGCCGCGCTGGAGCTGTTGTTGATGAAGTCCAGGCTTCCACCGACGTTCTTTCCGAACTGCACGGACACGGCGGAAGAGTCGTTCGCGGTAACAGTGGTGGCGCCGTTGTAGATGTACACGGTGGTGCTGGCGTTGCCGTCTGCGGTCACTGAGTCGAAAGAAGCACCGATGTTAACAGTGTCATCGCCCGTGACGGTAATGTTGTAGGAAGAATTCACATTGGCGCCCGTGCCATACGTGTTGATGGTGTCTTTGCCGCCAGCCGCGAAGATGGAGTCCGCAGCGAGCGCCGTGCCACCGTTGGTGTCGGTGTAGTTGACGTTGCTGTTGGCGCCAAACAGAGCGAGCGAGGTCGCGCCGTTGCCGGTAATAACGCTCTTACCCGGAACCTCAACAACCAAATCCACTACGGTCGCCGGAACGACGAGGCCCCTGTAAACGCCACCGCCAGCAACCGTACCGCCAACTGAGTCGGTGTTGGTGATTTCCTCATAAACGCTGCCACCGGAACCCGCGACCGAATAAGTCGTACCTGCCGCGATATCGTTATTAAAGAGAGACAGGACCGGCGGACCGCCCGCAATCGAGGTGCTGATGCCGTCCAAATAGCTCTGGAGCAGACCGTTTACCCCAGCGCCTGCGCCAACCGACGAGAAGGCCGATGGAATGGATACGATACCAGTATTAGTAAAGGGAGAACCGCCCACCGTTAACATTGTTGTACCTGACATAGCATGACCCCTGTTTAAATCGCCGTTGCATTTTATTACCGTTGCAGCGCAGCGGAAGCAAGCAAAAAAGCACAGAATCTTCTGGATTGATTCACTTTTTTGCCAAAATTACAACCTCTTCATGCGGCTGTAAGTATATTGTTTTTATATGGTTTTACGGTTTTTAGCGTTGACATTTCTGATTTCTGTATGTTTTTACTTCGATTCATTCCTTTACCGTATGTATCGCGGAAAATATGCATCCCAAATAGTACCGGAAATATGTATAGACAGCTACCATGACCTATATTGCGGCACGACATTTCGCAGGCGCCGCGGACCGCCGATTCGCGCTTGACAGCCCGAGGGGGAAGCCCGCATCACCCACTTCATGAGCTTCCGGTTAACCGAATCGGGTCAGGTATGAACGAAAGTTCGACAAAGCACCCGGACAAGCTGGTCAGCCTGGAAGTTGCCCGGTTTGCCGCGGCCGTCTGCGTCGGGACCGACCACATTGTAAGTTTTGCCGCCTCGCTAAGCCCCGGCCCGGTGCTGGGCGGGTTCGACCTGCCACCGATCACCTCCGTGCTGTTCTTCTTCGTGCTCAGCGGCTTTGTTATCTATACCGCGCATCGGCAGGATTTTGGGCGGCTGAACCGGCTGCCCCGGTTTCTCTGGCGGCGGTTCTGGCGCATTTTTCCGGTTTACTGGCTGTCGCTGGCAATTCCACTGTATTTCCTCTGGTCCACATGCAGCCCGGACTATCTGGTGAAGATTTTCACGCTCTCTCCTTTCATTAGGGACAACAGCTTCGTCGAAGTCATCCCGCCGGCATGGAGCTTGCGGTTTGAGCTGGCCTTCTACCTGATGTTCGCGCTGGTGCTGCTCCCGCGGGTGGGGCGCTATATCCTGGGCGCCTGGATCTTCCTGGTCGCGTGGCATTTGTACCCGGCGCTGTTGCCGATGAAATACATGCATATTCACCTGCGCCTGCCGCATCTGGTGGCCTGGCATTTTTTCGGGACGCATGAGGTTATGTTTTTCGCCGGGCTGGCGGCGGGCGTTGCTTTTGCCCGGCTAAAATGGCACCGGCGGTGGCTCTGGCTGCTGCTGGGGGGCGCCGGTATTGCCCTGGTGCTGCTGGCGCGGCTGGATGCCTGGGGATTTGCCTACCCGACGGTGGACCGAACGCCGCTGGTGGCCGGCAGTTTTGCCGCGATCATTTTCGCATTGGCGGCACTGGAGCGTGGCGGGCATTTGAAATTGAGCCCGCATCTGGCCACGCTCGGCGCCATGTCCTACCCATTTTATATATTCCACCCTTCGGTGCTGTTTCTGGGCGGAGTCTTTATATACTACCACCCAGCCGATAAGCAGATGTTCAGCCCGCTCACCGTGTTCACGGTTTTATTGTTGATATCCCTCGGCTTGAGCGCGCTGGTGACGTTTTTGTATGATCGGCCATTGCAGCGGTTTTCCCGCCGCGTGATGTAACCGCTACTCGCCGGACATTTCACGCCGGCGGCGGTCGAGTTCCTCATTATAGCGGCGTAGGGCGTATTGCTCGGTCAGCAGGCCCAGCACATTGCGGGTGTCCGGCCCGTCCAGCACGGCCAGGGCATCGGCCTCGGCCTCCTCGAATGCCGCAAGGGCCTGTTTCACCGTCATCCCGGGCAGCAGGAAATGCTCCTGGTGGTGAAGAATATCGCACACTGAACGCCCCTCCCCCGTGATGGCGAAAGCCTCCGCCGGATAGGCGATGCCGGCGTAGGTGGATTCGGCATCGGTGACGATCGCGCGCTGCGTGGCGCCCAGGGGCACTTCGGCGCGAAACGCTTCCAGGCTCATGCTCTGGTGCACCATCGCCGTGGGCCGGCGCATCATCCGCCCAACCGTGAGGGTTTGAATCCAGCCGACATCCACGGCGCTGCGGATCTGCTCGCCGCGCAAATGGAAGCGCCAGGTGGCGAAGGAGTAGCCGAACAGGCGGCGCACGGTGATCGCCGAGACGATGGAGGCGGCCAGCACAGCCATGGTGACGCCGAAATTCTGCGTGCTCTCCAGCGCCAGGAAGGTCATGGTCATGGGGCCGCCGACGATGGCAACCGCCAAGCCGCTCATGCCCACCACGGCGTAGAAGCCGCTTGGCATGGGGGTGACGAAAGGCAGCACGGTGAGCACGCCCGCAAAAACCTTGCCGAACAGGGCGCCGAGAAACAGCGAGGCGAAGAACAGGCCACCGCGAAAACCGGAGCCTATGGAAAAGGCGGAGGCAATCGATTTTATGATGAGGAACCCGAGCACGACGAGAAACGGGTAAGCGATGTTGATGTCGGCATGCAGGGCCGAATGGCCGGACGACATGGCTTTGGGGGTGATGCAGCCGAGCAGGCCGACCACGGCGCCGCCCAGGGCGGGGCGCGCCCAGAGGGGAATCCGGGAACGGCGGAACAACATTTCAATCGCGGTGACACCCCGCATGATGGCTATGCCCACCAGGCCGCAGGCCACACCCTCCACCAGCACCGCGGCGTAAGCGGCGTTTGGCACCACTGCCGGCAAGGTGACCAGCAGTGGCGGGCTACCGCCGGAGATGGCCTGGACCGTGAGCGTGCCGGCCAGGGCGGCAATCACCACGAAAGGCAGCGTAGTAATAGAGTATATGCCTATAATCAGCTCGATGCCGTAAAAGGCGCCGCATAAGGGGGCGTTGAAGGCGCCGCCGATTGCCGCGGCGGTGCCGCAGCCGACCAGCACCCGCAGGTCGTTACGGCGCAGCCGGAAACTGCGCCCGAGCCGGGAGGCGATGCCCGCACCCAGCTGCGCGTAACCAGCCTCCATGCCCACCGAAGCGCCGACGCCGTTGGACCAGGCTGTCTGCGCCGCCACGATCAGGCTGTCGTTAAGCGAAACCCGGCCGCCGTAGAGCGCATTGGCCTCCACCGGGTCGACCAGGTTGCGCGGGCGCAGCCGGGCCAGTGCCCACATGCTCACACCCAGTACCGTGCCACCCAGAACCGGCACCACAAAAGCCCGCAGCGGCGCAATGTGCAGGGATTCCGAAAGCCCCTGCCCCGCTGGCAGCGCAAACAGCCGCTCGTGCATGACTTGCGTGATGGCGTTGATGATGACCACGCCCAGCCCACTGAGTACCCCGACGACGGCTGATAATATTGCCAGCCAGATTTCGTCCGCCCGGACCAGCGCGCGTAGCATCTGCGGCGCGTGCAGCACCCAGTCGCCAATTGGCCGGTAGGACGGAGGTTTCGTTCCTTGTTGGCTCACATACCCCTGTTGCCACGGCCACGCCTCGGCTAACAAGCGCCATGATGGATGAAACTTTGCTACCCCCGCTCCGCGAAGTCATACGAACCTACGATCTGCGCGCGGATAAATCGCTGGGGCAGCATTTTTTGCTGGACCCGAACCTGCTGGCGAGCATCGCCGGGCAGGCGGAGCCGCTGGCGGGGGTGAATGTCATCGAAATTGGGCCAGGGCCTGGCGGGCTGACCCGCGCGCTGCTGGCCACCAAGGCGAACCACGTTACCGCGATAGAATACGACCCGCGCGCCGTGGCCGCGATAAAAGCGCTGGCGGAAACCTCGAAGGGCCGGCTGACGATAATCCAGGCCGACGCGATGAAAGCCGACCTGCCAGCGCTGGTGCCGGCGCCACGCGCCATTGTCGCCAACCTGCCGTATAATATCGGCACGCCGCTGCTCGTCTCCTGGCTGATGCGGGCGGCGGAATACCAGTCACTTACGCTGATGTTTCAGTTGGAAGTGGCCGAGCGCATCTGCGCCGAACCCAATACCCCAGCCTACGGGCGGCTCTCCGTGCTGGCACAATGGCTGTGCGATGTGGCTATTGTTATGCACATACCCGCCAGCGCCTTCGCGCCGCCGCCAAAAGTGGATTCCGCGCTGATCCGGCTGGTGCCAAAGGCAAACCAGCCGCCGAAACAACAACTCCAGGCCATGGAAAAACTCACCGCCGCCGCCTTCGGCCAACGCCGTAAAATGCTGCGCGGCGCCCTGAAAGGCCTCGGCGGCAACCAACTCCTTGAAGCTGCCGACATCGACCCGGCGCGGCGTGCCGAAACCCTGACGGTGCAGGAATTCGAGCAGTTGATGTTGATGCTTTTAAGTAAGTAAGTAAGTAAGGCGATGGGGCGCCCATTAGCTAACTAGCGCGCCTCCGGCGCGACGCCCGATTGCCTTGCTTACCTCAAAGTTTCAGCCTCAAACGCGCATTATTGCAGGTTGCGGTTCGGAGCGTCAGTGCTGACGGGTTGGATGGTGGGGGCTTCTGCGACTTCGTTGCCCTGGCCGTTGGCGGCGATGACGGTGCTGCCGGCGGGTTTGTTATAGATGAAGCCGTAGGTCGGGTAGGCCGCACCCCAGGTGGAGCTGTCGCCTAGTTCGACCTGGACCTGGGTCCAGTCATTATTCGGGGAGACGTCCTGCATGGTTACGTCGTTGGTGATGGTGCCGCGGACCCAATTGGCCTGAGTGACGAGAATGGTGCGGTTGTCGATAACGCTGGTGACCACGGCGACGTGGCCAAGCGGCATGCGGCCGATGGCGCGGAAGTTGAGCACGGCGCCTTCAACCGGGGCGTTGCCGCGGTCGTAACGGCCGGCGGCTTCGGCCCACCAGAGGAAGGCATTGCCGGAGAGGTCGATATGCGAGACTTCCCGCGCATAAGGAACGCATTGCAGGCCGGAGTAGTGGAAACGCGCGCTGCGGTAATGGGCGTAGTGCGGACGGTATTCAGCGGTTTGCACGTGAGCGCCGTATACGCGGTGGTTGCGGGCATACTGGGTATGGCTGCGCGTGTGGGTATGCGCGGCGGCCAGTTGCGGGCCGATGTGGCGGATATGGTGGCGGGTGGTGGCCTTGGCCGTATTGGCGGTGAGAAGTGATGCAGTGGCGAATGCCGCGCTGAGCAGTATCAAACGGGCTTTTGCCCCAAATCTGCTGGATTTGCTCTTACCGGCCATCAAATACTCCGTCCCAGATTTCCGTTAAGCCAATTTGTCATGCTCATGGGCTAGGGGTGTACTGCGTGTAACGCAATACAAATTTGCGACAAAATTACAACAGGGTAAGAATTTCGTAGTTTACCCCGCACGCAATGAATCAACTTAAGACAACATTCCTATTTGATTTTTTTGTTACGTTTTTTGCCTCCAAGAAAAGCGGACGCCGGATTTTCCGGCGGCCGCGAGTCCCATGACGCATGGCTAAGCGCCTCAATATTAACAATAAATAAATTTACACCGTTTAGCGGCAGGCGGTGACCATGATCTCGACCAGATAACCGGGGTCGGCGAGAACCGCCTGCACGCAGGCGCGGACGGGTGCGGCGCCTTCCGGTAGCCAGGCTGTCCAGACTTTATTCATGGCTTCGCGGTCTGCCATATCCTTGAGCCAGATATGCGCCTGAAGCAGGCGGGTGTTGTCCGTGCCATGAATTTCCAGCAAGGAATCGATCTGTGCCAGGACGTCCTTGGTCTGGGCTGTGATGTCCTGGCTCGGGTCGGAGGCGACCACGCCCTGCGTGTAAACAAAGCCATGGTACTCCACGGCCTTGGACAGGACCGGATTGGCGTCGGTGCGGATAATGCGGCTCATTTGGATATTCCTCTCTCAAAAATTCAGGGGTTGATGATGTGCGGCACGACGACCGGGGTGCCGTTCACCTCGTCCGGGGTGCCGTTATTACCATTTTGTTCGCAATCGCTGATCTGGCTTTGGCGGTCATGCTCGGCGCCTAGCTTCTCGCCTGTGAACACCTGGGTTGGAGTCGTGCCGTAGAGCAGGCCGTTCTGCGAGGGGCGGGCCTGCTGGTCGAGCGTGCTGGCGTTATAGGCGGCATCCGCCTGGGCGGTGCAGGCGGCGGCGTCGGCCTGCTGGGCTTGGCTTTGCGGCTCGGCTGGCGCGCAGGCGGCAAGTGCCCCGCAGGCCAGAACCACTGTCAGGAATTTCATCATGTATTTGCACCCCGGGCTTGTGTGTGGGGCAATAGAGCGCGCAGGGCGGTTTCGTCAAAACCTCCCGCATCGGTAAGCGGCACCAGGGCAGCGGCGCGCAGCAGTTGCGGGTGGATTTCCACCCCGCCTCCACCAAGTGCGAGCCAGGCGCGCGCCCAGGCGGCATCGGCCAGCAGCGCCACCAAAGCGAGCAGGCGCAGACACACGGAGATGCCTTGCGGCGTGGCAAGCCCCGCCGTGCGCTCAACCGCCACGGCCCACGCGGCGGCGTCCGGGTCCGCCAGCACCAGTTCCACCGGCGGGGCTGGCGGCGCGATGAACCTAAAGCCGCGCACCGGGGCGGTGCGCAGGCGGTCGTGGGCTGCTTCCAACGCCTGCTCCAGGTCTCGCGGGCTGACCGCGGGCAATGAGGAGGCAGGCTGGCCGAGCTGGTGCAACACCTCGCCAGCCAGGCCGATGGTGGTTTTAACCGGCAAGGTTCAGCATGATCTTGCCGATATGCGTGCTGCTTTCCATCAGCGCGTGCGCCTTGGGTGCGTCTTCCAGCGAGAACACTTTGTCGATGATGGGTGAGACCTTGCCCGCTTCCAGCCATGGCCAGACCTTGCGTTTGAGCGAGGCGGCGATGGCGGCTTTTTCCTCGGTGGTGCGCGGGCGCATGGTGGAGCCGGTGTAGGTGAGACGCTTGGTCATGATCGGCAGCAAATCCAGCGCCTCGGCCTTGCTGCCCTGCATGAAGGCCACCTGCAGCAGCCGCCCGCGCAGCGCCAGGCATTTGAAATTGCGCTGCGTGTAGGGGGCGCCGACGATGTCCAGCACCACGTCCACGCCGCGCTTGTCGGTCAGCGTGGCGATAATCTCCACAAAATCCTGGGTGCGGTAGTTGATCGCCGTGGCGCCCAAATGCTCAATGGCTGCGCATTTTTCCGGCGAGCCGGCGGTGGCGAAAACTTTGGCGCCAGCCGCCAGGGCAAGCTGGATGGCGGTGATGCCGATACCCGAAGTGCCGCCGTGGACCAGCAGGGTTTCGCCGGCGGTGAGGTGCCCCATGTCGAACAGGTTGGCCCAGACGGTGAAATAATTCTCCGGCAAGGCGGCCGCCTGGAGGGCGTTGAAGCCGTGCGGCCAGGGCAGGCATTGCGCGGCGGGCACCGCGACGTATTCGGCATAGCCGCCGCCGTTGCACAGCGCCGTTACCTTGTGGCCGGGGTAGAAGCCGCTGGCCAGGGTGCCGAGCGCCACGACCTCACCGGCCACTTCCAGCCCCAGAATCGGGCTGGCGCCCGGCGGCGGCGGGTACAGCCCCTTGCGCTGCTGCACGTCCGGCCGGTTAACCCCGGCGGCGGTGACGCGGATCAATACTTCATCCGGCTTGGGCACGGGCAGCGCGGTGTGGCCAATGCGCATGACCTCCGGCCCGCCGGGGGCGGCAATTTCGATATAGCGCATGGTCTCGGGAAGTGGGTTCATCTATGTCACCTTGCCGGGGTTGTAGCCAAATGTCAGTTTGCAGCCAATGTCATACCCTACCCGCCGCTTTTTGCTTACTGCCCTTACAACCAGCTTCGCCGTGGGCCGCGCCAGGGCCAGTGACGCCCCGGCAAAATCCGCCGCGCCGCCGGTAATTGGCATTGCGTTGCCGCTCTCGGGCGATTTGTCGCTGACAGGGGACGAGTGCCTGCGCGGCATTCAGCTCGCCGCCGATGCGGTGAACGGGGCCGGTGGCGTTGCCGGGCAGCCCGTGGCGCTGGTGGCGGTGGATGCCGTGGACCAGAGCCATGTGGGGGCGGGCGTGAACGGGTTGATTACCGGCAGCCATGCCAATGCGGTGCTCGGCACGGGGGCTTCAGCGCTCTCCTACCCTGGGTCGGCGGCGGCGGAGCTGGCGCAGACACCTTATATTGAACTGAACGCGCCGGCCGACGGCATCACCGCGCGGGGGTTCAAATTCCTGCTCCGCACCGGACCAACTACGGGCATGATGGGAAATCTGGCGGCGAGCACGATCCAGAGCCGGTTTGCGGGCCGGAAGATCGGGCTGTTGTTCAACACCGGGGCCACCGGGGGGGCAATTGCGGCGGCGGCGATTGCGGCACTCAACGCCGCGAAAGTCCCCGTGTTGCTGGCCATTGGCTACCCCGAGGATGTGCCCGATTTGTACGACCCGGTTGGCCGGCTCAAACGCGCCGGGGTGGATGTGGTGCTGCATGCGGGCGGGCCGGCGGATGTGCTGGGGTTTTACCTGGCCATGCAGGTGCAGGGCTGGCGGCCGGGTACGGTGATCGGCTGCGACAACGGTTATTTGCTGCGCGAGACGGCCGATGCGCTGGGCGCGGTGTTTGATGGAACGATGGTAATCGGCGCGCCGTTCTACCCGGCGGGGGCGGTGGGGATCGCGTATGCTTATCAGGCCAAATACGGCAACCCGCCGCGCGGGGCGGACAGCCTGACAGCCTATGCGGGTGCGAAACTGGTGTTCGACACGCTGAACGCACAGGGCGGCAGCGCGGCCAAATTTCTCGATGCGCTGCGCAAGACGGATATTCCTCTGGGCGGGCTGGAGAACGGGTTCGGTGTGGCGTTCGACCATACAGGGCAGAACACACGCAGTTTTGTGACGCTGCAACAGTGGCGGGGTCAGGCGCTTGGGCCGGCATGATGCGCCTGCGGCCGCTGCTGCTCTGCGTGGCGCTGGTTGCCTGCGCGGGGCCGCGCATGGAATCACCCAACCATGTCGGCACGGCGACGCATTTGACCTGCGTGCCGTATGCGCGGGAAGTCTCGGGTGTTCAGCTCAGCGGCAATGCCTATGAATGGTGGAGCGAGGCCGATGGCGTTTACCCGCGCAGCCATAAGCCCGAGGCACGAGCCGTGCTGGTGTTTGTGCCGCATGGGGACATGCATGTGGGGCATCTGGCGGTGGTGACCGCGGTGCAGGGGCAGCGGAAAATTCTGGTGACGCAGTCCAACTGGCTGCCGCGCCGCATCGAGCATGACCAGCCGGTGGTGGACGTTTCCGCCGATAACGACTGGACGCGCGTGCGGGTGTGGTACGAGCCGGCGCATGGGATGGGCCATACGGTATATCCCACCTATGGGTTTATCCTGCCCAACTAATAAGATAGAGCGATGCCCATGATGCGCGGTGCCTTTACGGTCGGGGTGTGGACGATGGCGAGCCGCATTCTGGGCTTCGTCCGGGATATTCTCATCGCCGCGATTCTGGGCACCGGGCCGGTGGCGGATGCGTTTTTCGTGGCACTGCGGCTGCCGAACCTTTTTCGGCGGTTGTTTGGCGAGGGCGCGTTCAATGCCGCCTTCGTGCCCTCGATTTCCACCATTTTGCACACGCAAGGCATGGATGCCGCCACGGGCTTCGCCGAGGAGGCGACGGCGGTGATGATCTTCTGGCTCGGCGGCATTACCGTGCTGGGCGAGATTTTCATGCCCTGGCTGCTGTATGTGCTGGCGCCGGGGTTTGCCGGGAATCACGGCAAGTTTGCGTTGGCGGTGGTGCTGACGCGGATCATGTTTCCGTACCTGTTTTTCGTTTGCCTGACGGCACTGTTCTCGGGCGTGCTGAACGCGATGGGGCGGTTTGCCGCCGCCGCCGCCGCGCCCTTGCTGTTCAACGCATTCTCCATCGCCTTCATGCTGGGGTTGAGCCGCTACACGCCCAACCCTGGCTATGCGCTGGCCTGGGGCGTCACTGTTTCCGGCGTCGCCCAAATGGGTCTGCTGATCTGGGCGATGCGGCGCGCGGGCATGCGCATCACGGTGCCGAAGCCAAGGCTAACGCCACGCATGAAGACGCTGTTCCGCCGCATGGCGCCGGGCTTGGTCGGCGCCGGCGTCACGCAGCTGAATGTGTCCATCGACATTATCATCGGCACGCTGCTGCCGGCGGGGTCGGTTTCCATTTTGTATTATGCCGACCGGGTGAACCAGTTGCCGCTGGGTGTCATCGGCACCGCCGCCGGAACCGCGCTGCTGCCAGCGATTACACGGCATATCGCGCTGGGCGAGGAGAATCAGGCGCTGTCCTCGCTTAACCGGGCGCTGGAGGGGGTGCTGATGCTGACCCTGCCGGCGGCCATCGGGCTTTCGGTCGCGGGGCGGCAGGTGATGGATGTGCTATTCGTGCGCGGCGCGTTTTCGCTGCATACGGCGGTGCTGGCGGGGAATTCGCTGGCGGCCTTCGCGCTCGGGCTGCCGGTGTTCGCGCTGGTGAAAGTGCTCACCCCCGGCTTTTTCGCGCGCGGGGATACGGTGACGCCCTTGAAGATCGGCGTCGTCGCGGTGCTGCTGAACCTGTGCATGAATTTGGTGTTCATGCATCCGCTGCAAGCCGTCGGCCCGGCGCTGGCGACCAGCCTGTCCTCCGCCTTCAACGCCGCCGTATTGCTGTACCTGCTGCACCGGCGCGGGCATTTTGTGCTGGACATGCCCGCCCGGCACCGGGTGCCGCGGATTCTGTTGGCCGGGGCGATCATGGCGGCCGCCCTATATGCGACCGAGGTTTTTATCCTCCCGCTCGGCAAAACCACCATTCCGCAATTTTTGCTGCTTACGCTGGTGGGGGGCGTTGCTTACGGCGGCTCCGGGATTTTGCTGCGGGCGTTCGATCTCTCCGAACTGATGGCGTTGCTGAGACGCCGGCGGCGGAAACCGGCGCCCGGTTGACCGGGGCAAAAAACCGCGCGACGTAGCGCCTATGGCACGTATATTCTCCGGCATTCAGCCCACTGGCATCGCGCATCTCGGCAACTATCTTGGCGCCGTGCAAAACTGGGTAAAACTACAGGAAGGCAACGAATGTGTGTTCTGCCTGGTGGACCTCCATGCCATCACCGTGGCGCAAAACCCGGTGTTGCTGCGGGAACAGACACGGGTGAACGCCGCGATCTTGATCGCCTGCGGCATCGACCCGGAGCAGAACATCCTGTTCCACCAATCCGCCGTGCACGCGCATGCGCGCCTGGCGTGGATTTTCAACTGCGTCGCGCGCTTTGGCTGGCTCAGCCGGATGACGCAGTTCAAGGACAAAGCCGGCAAGGACCGCGAGGCGGTTTCCACCGGCCTGTTCGTCTACCCCAACCTCATGGCCGCCGACATTCACGCCTACCACGCCACGCAAGTGCCGGTGGGCGATGACCAGCGCCAGCACCTGGAACTCGCCAACGACATCGCCGAGAAATTCAACCATGATTTCGGCGTGGAATTCTTCCCGCGCATCGAGCCGCTGATTCTGCCCGAAACCGCGCGGGTGATGTCCTTGCGCGATGGCGCCAAAAAAATGTCCAAATCCGAGGCCTCGGACCAGAGCCGGATCAATCTGACCGACGATGTCGATGCGATTGCGCAAAAAATCCGCCGCGCCAAGACCGACCCGGAGCCGCTGCCCGAAACGGTGGAGGGGCTGGCCGGACGGGCGGAGGCCGCGAACCTGGTGGGTATCTACGCCGCCATGACGGGGCAAAAAACTGCCGCCGTGCTGGCGGAGTTCGCCGGTTCCGGGTTTGGCCCGTTCAAGGAGAGGCTGGTGGAGGCGCTGGTGGCGCATCTGGCGCCGATCAACGCCCGCGCGCAGGATCTGCTGGCAGAGCCGGCGCATCTGGACCATATTCTGCAATCAGGGGCACGGCGTGCGGCGGCCATCGCCAACCCGATTGTGGACGAAGCGGAACGGCTAGTCGGGTTCTTGGCCCGCGGCTAGAGTGACAACAGGCGGGTATTTCAACCGGCCGAGATGCAAGGGGATTTGAGGCATGACCAAACCGGAAGAATTCCAGGTAAAGCTCGCGGACCCGCAGGAACTCGCCACCACCTGGATGCGCATCTTCACCAACGGTCTGGATGCGCTGCAATCGACCGCGAAAAAGCACACTGGCAAAAAAACCGCCCTGCCCTACGATCCCCTGGCGCCGATGCGCGCGTTCTCCGACCTGACGGCAACGGTGCTGGCCAACCCCACGCAGATGTTTTCGGCGCAGCAGAAGTTTTTCAAGGAATGGTCGGATTTGTGGACCACCACGGCGGCCCGCGCCTTTGGCGAAAAACGTGAGCCGGTGATTGCGCCTGAGCGCAGCGACCGCCGCTTTAATGAGGCCGGTTGGAACGAGTTGCCGCCGTTCGATTACCTAAAGCAAGCGTACCTGCTTGCCAGCCGGCAGATTCTGGAAACCGTTGCCTCCAGCGAGTTGGACCCACCGGCCCGCATCCGCGCCGATTTTTATGCGCGCCAGTTCATCAATGCGCTCTCGCCGGCGAACTTCGCATTCACCAATCCGGAGGCGATCCGCAAGGCGTTCGAGACCGGCGGTGTTAGCCTGCTTTCAGGCTACGCCAACCTGCTCGCCGACGCGGCCTCGCCCAGCGGCCTGGTGAAACGCCGCGCGGAGGACAATTTTGAACTCGGCGTGAACATCGCCGCGACGCCGGGGAGCATCATCTTCCAGAACGAGATGATGCAGCTGATCCAGTACATACCCACGACCGAAACGGTCTACAAGCGGCCGATTATGTACGTGCCACCGCTGGTCAACAAATATTATATTCTTGACCTGCAACCAAAATCCAGCCTGATCAAATGGCTCGTTGACCAGGGGCATACCGTGTTCGTCATCTCCTGGGTCAACCCGGGGCAGAGCCTCGCCTATAAAGGCATGTGGGACTACCTCCGCCAGGGGCCGATTGCCGCACTTGATGCCATTGAACTCGCGACCGGCGAGACCACGGTGGACTGCTTCGCCTTCTGCATGGGCGGCGTGCTGCTTTCCATGACCGCCGGATACCTAGCAGCCACCAAGCAGGGGAACCGCATGGGTACCGTAACCGTCATCGGCACGTTGCTGGACACCACCCATTCCGGCGAATGGAGCGCGTTCTACGAGAAATCACATTTCGAGGCGTTCGAGACGCACCTGGACGAAGCCGGGGTGATGGATGCGGATAAATTGCAGGCTCTGTTCAGCGTGGTGCGGTCGAACGACCTGATCTGGTCCTCGGTGGTGAACCACTACCTGATGGACCGCGTGGCACCTGCCTCCGACCTGCTGTTCTGGTTCGCCGACGGCGCGCATATCCCCAAAGCCTTCCTGCTGGAATACGCCCGGGCGATGATCCGCGAAAATCTGCTGCACCAGCCGGGCGGCGTGGTGATTAACGGCACACCAATCGACCTCGGCAAAGTGAAAGTGCCGGTTACGGTGATCTCCCTGAAGGACGACCATGTGTCCGCCTGGCAGGCAACCTACGACGGCGCCAAACTCTTCGGCGGCAAATCCCGCTTCGTGCTCGGCGGCTCCGGGCATAACGCCGGGTTGGTCAACCCGCCGGCCGCAAATAAGCATGGCTACTGGGTGAACGACGAGCTACCCGAAACGCCGCAGGAATGGTTTGACGGCGCGAAGAAACACGAGGGCTCATGGTGGCCGAACTGGCAACAGTGGCTGGTCGCCAATAACGGCGGTGCAAAAGTGCCGGCGCGTGCTCCGGGGACGGGCAAGCTGCCGGTTATCGAAGCCGCTCCCGGTTCCTACGTCCGCATGCAATAGGCCCGGCGGGGCTGGGATTTAGCAAGGTAAGTCCAAGGGGCTCTGCCCCTTGGACTTACTAACTACCCCCAGTCCTCGTCAGGCTACGCGCTCGAAGATGGCGGCGATGCCTTGGCCGCCGCCGATGCACATGGTGACGAGGGCGTAGCGGGTTTGGGTGCGTTGGAGCTCGTAGAGGGCTTTGATGGTGATGATGGCGCCCGACGCACCGACGGGGTGGCCCAGGGCGACGGCGCCGCCGTTGGGGTTTACTTTTTCGGGCGGGAAGCCGAGTTCGTGGGCGACGGCGCAGGCCTGGGCGGCGAAGGCTTCGTTGGCTTCGATGACGTCGATGTCGGCGATGGTGAGGCCGGCTTTTTTCAGGGCGATTTGCGAGGCGGGGATGGGGCCGAGACCCATGACGCCGGGTTCGACGCCGGCGTGACCGTAGGAGACAAGGCGGGCCAGGGGTTTGGCGTTGCGGCGGGAGACCTCGGCGCCGGAGGCCAGAACCACGGCGGCGGCGCCGTCGTTGAGGGAGGAGGCGTTGCCGGCGGTAACAGTGCCGCCTTTCTGGAAGGCGGCTTTCAGGGTGCCCAGGCTTTCCAGGCTGGTCTCGGCGCGCGGATGTTCGTCGGTTTCGAACAATGTGGTGCCTTTGCGCGACGCGAGTTCAACCGGGGTGATCTGCGATTTGAAACGGCCTTCGGCGATGGCGAGGGCCGCGCGGCGGTGGGATTCGACGGCGAATGTGTCCTGCGCCTCGCGGGTGATGCCGTAGCGGGCGGCGACGGTTTCAGCGGTGATGCCCATGTGGCCGGCACCGAAGGGGTCGTTGAGGGTACCGACGACCATGTCGATGATCTGGCCGTCGCCGAGGCGGGCACCCCAGCGGCCGGAGGGGAGCAGGTAGCCGCCACGGCTCATGGATTCAGCGCCGCCGGCGACGGCGAGCGAGGAATCGCCCAGCATGATGCTTTGCGCGGCGGAGATGATGGCTTGCAGGCCCGAGCCGCAGAGGCGGTTGACATTCATGGCCGGGGTGCCGACCGGCACGCCGGCGTCCAGCGAGGAGACGCGCGAGAGGTAGGTGTCGCGTGGTTCGGTGTAGATCACGGTGCCCATCACGACGTTCTGGATTTCCGCGGCTTCAACGCCACTTTTGGCGATGGCGGCACGGATGGCGATTTCCGCCAGTTTGGTCGGTGGGATGTCTTTCAGGCTTTTGCCGAAGTCGCCGATGGCGGTGCGCTGGCCGGAGAGGATGAAGACGTCTTGCATCTGCGTGGTCCCTTTTTGCGATGTTCGTTCTGGGCCGGGACTTAGTCAGAAGTTCCGGCCAGGGCAAACCCCCCGGAGGACAGGTTAGAGCTGCAGGTCTTTCAGGTGCGGCTCATAGTTGCGCCAGCGCCCGGCGGCGGTCTGGTAGAGCGGTTGGCGGACCTGGGCCCAACTGGCGGTGCGGACGGCGCGCGCGCTCAGGTGGAAATCCAGGCATTGCGGTTCCCATTCCAGCCCGAGGAAACTGATGAGGTCGCGGGATTCGGCTTGCGGGTCAGCGAGCAGCGCCTCGTAGGAAAGCGTCATGTGGCATAGTGGCAGTACGTTTTGCCAGTGACGGGTCAGGCGCTCGATTTCACGTAGGCGGAAGGCGCAGTCCTGTAAGTCCGTGTCGTAGGCGAGCGGCTGGGAGAAGTGCTGGAAGAAGCAGGAGATAATGGTGTCGCGTGGGTCGCGGGCGCAGAAGATGACGCGGGCCTGCGGGAACAGCGTGGCAATGAGGCCGAGCTGGAAAATATTGTCGGGCATTTTATCGATGATGCGCGCGGCGTTCCCGGCTTTTGCCTGCTGGGTGCGCAGGTAGGTTTCGGCCTCGGTGCGCAGGCTCTCCGGTGTCCACGCGGGAGACGGCGCCCAGCCGATGCGCGAAGCGGCGGCACCGATGCCAAAGCACTCGCCAGCGCCGAAAACCTGGGAATGGCTGGCGGCGATCTGCTCGAACAAGGTGGAGCCGGCGCGCGGCATGCCGGCGATGAAGACTGGCGCCTCCGATGATCTGCCGGTTGCGGTTCG
The DNA here is from genome assembly GCA_003164135.1 of Acetobacteraceae bacterium. Lineage (GTDB taxonomy): Bacteria > Pseudomonadota > Alphaproteobacteria > Acetobacterales > Acetobacteraceae > Acidocella. The sequence continues at coordinate 38,791 of PLSD01000039.1, read as the reverse complement.
GGCGGCGAAGAAGGCCGGAGAAAAAATGGCGATCAATTTGTCGATGTCGCTGGTCAGGCGGGCGCGGTCGAAGTGGATGCCGGATTGGGTTTGTCTGGCGCGCAGCAGTGCGTTGGCGGCGGCGAAATGCTTGAAGGCGGCGGCGTAATGCCCGGCCTTGTCCTCCTGACGGCCGAGCGTGAACAATATCTCGATCTTCTCCTCGGGCGGCAGGCGCGGGTCGGCGGCGCAGGCCATCAGCGCGGCCGTTTCGGCTTCCGTGGCCTGGTCCCGGCGAATGGCTGCGAGGTGGCGCTGCGCCTCACCAAAGCCCGGTTGCAGGGTAACGGCGCGTTTGAGGGCGGCTTCGGCTTCTGGGATTTCGCCCAGCGTCGCCAAGGTCAGTCCCAGGTCTTTCCAGGCCTCGGCCCAGTTGGGTTCCGCTGCAACCGCCTGGCGGAAACTGGCGGCTGCCTCACGCTCACGCTCTGCGCGGCGCAGGGCGAGACCCAGGCCGTGCAGCGCGCCGGGAAAGCCGGGTTTCAGGGACAGGGCGTTTTGGTAGCAGGCGATGGCCGTATCAGTCTGTCCAGCCAGACGGCAGGCGTTGCCGAGCGTGTAATGCGCGAGGAAGTTGCGCGGGTGCTGCGCCGCGAGGTGGTTCAGCAGGGCGATCGCCTCCCGGAGCTGGCCACGGGTGAGCAGCAGTTCGCCAAGCAGGCGCGTGGCATCGAAATGCGCGGGTTCCTGTTGCAGCACCTGCCGGTATAGGGTTTCCGCCGCCGCGAGATTGCCTTGCTGTTGCGCGTTAAACCCCTGCGCCAGCAGTGCCGCGCTGTTGGGCGGGGTGGTTTTAGCGAGGCGGCGGCGTTCCTGCCTGTTCATGGGATTAGAAGACATCTTTCGCGGCGCGCAGGCGGCCTAAACTGGCGGCATCCGGGGCGCGCAGGAACGGGTTGCAGTCGCGCTCGGAGGCGAGCGTGACCGGCACGGTTGCCTGTCCGGCGGCACGCAGCGCGTTTACCGCCGCGGCGCGCTCGCGCAGCGCTTCGTTGTCCGGGTCCACCGAGAGGGCGAATTTGGCGTTGGACTGGGTGTATTCATGCCCGCAGCAGACCAGGGTCTCGCCGGGCAGCGCCGATAGTTTTTGCAGCGAGGTGAACATGTCCTGGGGCGTGCCCTCGAACAGCCGGCCGCAGCCCAGGCTGAACAGCGTGTCGCCGGGGAGCAGGATGCCGCCGTCGGCGATGTAATAGGCAATGTGGCCCAGCGTGTGGCCAGGCACGGCGATGACCCGCAGTTTTGCGGCGCCGAACTCCACCTGGTCGCCTTCGTGCACCGCGATGTCGAGTTTCGGCAGACGGTGCGCATCCGCCGCGTTGCCCACGACCACCGGATGATAGCGTGCCACCAGGGCCGGGACGCCGTCGATATGGTCGCCGTGATGGTGGGTGAGGAAAATGTAGTCGAGGCGGCCGCCCGCGGCCTCGATGGCGGCGATGGCTGGTTCCGCCGCCGCCGGGTCCACGATGGCGACCTTGCCGGTGCTCAATTCCCGCAGCAGCCAGGAATAATTGTCGGTCAGCATGGGGATAGGCGTTGCTGTCACTGTCACGTGTGTCGCTCCTTGGCGTTTGCGCGTATATATAGGGCGAATGGCTACCGATACGCGAGATGCGGGCGGATTTTATGCCACCGCGCTGGGACAGATGACAGCCGCGCTGCTGCGGCGCAAATTGCTTGGCCTGTGGCCGGATTGCGCGGGCATGTCGATTTTGGGGCTCGGGGCGACCGGGCCGTATTTGCATCTGTGGCGTGAGCAGGCGCAGCGGTGCATTGCCATCTCGCCACCGCAACTGGGGGGCCTGAATCCGTGGCCGGCGGGGCGGGCGAACTTGGCCTGCAGCGCGGAGGAAGACGCCCTGCCCTTCCCCGACATGATGTTCGACCGGATACTGCTCGTGCATGGGTTGGAACAGGCCGGTAATGCCCGGCGATGCCTGCGCGAAGTGTGGCGGCTATTGAAGGATGACGGGCGGCTGATTGTGGTGGTGCCGAACCGGCGCGGGCTGTGGGCCCATGTGGAGACGACGCCGTTCGGCCAAGGCCAGCCGTATTCCGAAGCACAGCTTACCCGGCTGCTGCATGGGTTATTTTTCCGGGTGGAAAAAGAGGAAAGCTGCCTGTTCGCGCCACCGGTGCCCTGGGAGCCGGCGCTACGTGCCTTTAACCTGTGCGAACGCACCGGACACATACTTATGCCGCAGCTGGCCGGCCTGCACATCGTGGAAGCCACCAAGAACCTGCAAGGGCTTATTCCGGCGCGGCGACGGGCTTCTGGCCGGCGGGTGCTGGTGGATGCTGGGCGGTAGCGACCGCCTCGGCCAGACTTTGGATTAAGGCCGGGTCGATGGTGTAGCTCGGCTGGGCGTAGGAGATTTCGATCCCTTCCGCGGCGAAGCGCTTCTGCACCCGGCCGTAGAACTCCCGCCGTACGGCCCAGTGCTGGCCGGGGCCGGTGCGGATTTGCCCGGTGACGACAAGGCCATTGGCGCCGAACTGGTCCAGGCCGAAAAGCTGCAGATCGTCGCGGATCATCGCCGCCCAGGCGGGCTCGGCGCGCATGGTGCGTGCGATGTCGGTCAGCACGGCGAACGCGCGGTCGAGGTTTTCCTGGTAGCCGACATTGATGGATATCTGCGCGTAGCCGAAATCGCGCGTCATGTTGGTGACGGTGGTGACGGCGGAGAATGGGATGATATTGGTGGAGCCGTCCCCGCCGCGCAGGCGGATGGTTCGAATCGAGAGGCGCTCGACCGTGCCGGTCATGCCGGCCAGCGCAACAACGTCGCCGACCTGCATCGCGTCCTCCAGCAGCAGGAACAGGCCGGTGATGACATCCTGCACCAGCTTTTGGCTGCCAAAGCCGATGGCAATGCCGAGCACGCCGGCGCCGGCCAACAGCGGGGCGGCGTTGACGCCGATTTTGGAGAGGCAGATGAGTCCGGCGATCAGGAAGATGGTGACCCCGAGCGTGGCTTTGAGCATCGGCAGCAGGGTGCGCAAGCGTGACGCCTGGGTGGTGCGGCCCGTGATGGACAGGCGCTCGATCCGGCCGGCGAGAAACAGATTGGCGCATTCCCACAAAACCAGTGCGACGGCGACGGTAATGACAATGGAAATGCTGGCACTGATAAGGCTGAGACTGATCGGGTTGGTGAGCAGCCAGCCGGCGGCGCCGACCCCCCAGCCCTGCAAAATGATGACGACGACCGCAATGGCGATGGTGATGCGAATGAGCACGCGGATGAGCGGATTATAGGCACGCGCCCGTGCGAACAATGCGGGGTGGGCGGTATCAGCCGTGCCGGGGAAGAGCCGTTCCAGCAGGACTGAACTGCCTGTCCACGCGAAGCGGCCAAGCACCAGGGCGGCAACGCAGACCAGGATCGCCCGCAGCAACACGCCAAAGGCATTATGCACGCCGCCGGCCCAGGCGACCCAGAGGGCGAGAACGTAGAACAGCGCCGGATAGTGCCAAATGCTGCCTAGCCGCCGCCGGAAGCTCGCAAAAGCGCCGGTTGCTTCCGGCGGGCCGGCAATCCACTGCCCAACTTGATGCCGGCTCTGCCAGATGGCGATGGCGATTTCGATGTTAATGGCCAAAGCGATAAGGCGGATGACAACAGCGGTGCCCGCCTCCACGAGCCCCAGCAACTCGCCAACGGAGACAAGGGCGTAGCCGAAAAAGGCGGTGGCAAGCATTGCCGCGGCCTGACGCATCAACCAGGCGGCACGCACGCCTGGCATGGCGATGAGGCGCAGGCTGGGTGCGCCGGGGGCAATGAGGAAACCAAGGGTTTCGAGGATGACGCGCGCGAGCAGATAGGCGTTGGTCAGGCCGATGACGGCAAGATGCGCCGGGCGGGGGGCTGCAAGCCCGTTTGCGAGGAGGATGCCGATGACCAGCGCAAAACCGACCAGTGGCAGGAGCTGAAGGCCAAAGTGCAGCATGCCGAACAGCAAGCGGCGCGCCCAGGCACGCAAGGAGATTCGCCGGCCGGGGAGCTTTTCGCTTCCCCCTGCTTCGGCATCGGCCAGCCCCTGATCCTCGTCATCATTGGGCGGAACCGTGGTGGGGAGCGGCACCGCATGGCTGATCAGTCCGCGGCGGGGGCGCCCCAAAACGAAGCGCAAGGCGGCTGCGACGATAAGGGCGGGAAGAATCGTGAGGCACAAACCCTCGGCAATACCGACGAGGTGGGCGCGCCGGACCGGGGCTTGCGCAAAGCTTTGCAGCCAGTCCAGCACGGGCGTGAGCTGGATGGATTGCTGGAACGCGCCGGTAAAGTCATCGAACGTCCCAGCCGCGTCCGCGCCAATGGCGCTGGCAAGGGAAAAGCCGAACCAGTTGGTACCAAAAGGAGCCGGTGTGTTGGCGTCGGGGTCGGGAGGGTTGGTGGCGGCGGCCGTAAGGGCGGCAAGCGGTGAGCCGGGAATAATGGCGCTGACAGGCTTGGCCGGAGCGGGTGCGGCAGCAGCCGCCGCCGGCACGGTTTGGGGCGGGGCAGAACCCCAACCAGCAGCCGGGACACCAAAAGCCAATACCAGGACAAGGGCAAGAAGAGGAGCAATGCGCATGCGGTGAGCCAGAAGGGGTAATGGCAGCAGAGTCAACCACGAAGGCAGTGCACAGCGGTATGCACAAAGCCCAGTCCAGGGTTATATAGCCCCTATGAGAGATATTATTATAGCCGTGCTTATGGCCGATATGCTCGCCGTCGTCGTCGTCATGCTGATCGGTGCCATCGGCATGGTGGACGCCAACCGTGACCCGCGAACCTCCAACAAACTCATGCGACTGCGCGTGATCCTGCAAGGCGTGGCCGTCGCCCTCGTCGTGCTGCTGATGGCGACCGGGACGTAAGCTTCGTTCTCAAACCTCGCGGATAATGTCGCGGACGGCGTCGGCGTCGGGGGCGGCCAAGGCGGCGGTGGCGAGGTCGTCGCATTGTGCAAGGCTGACGGCGCGGATGGCGCGTTTGACGCGGGGGATGGCGTTGCCATGCATGGAGAGCTGGCGGATGCCAAGGCCAAGCAGCAGGGGGGCGGCTTGTTCGCGGCTGGCGAGTTCGCCGCAAAGCGAGACGGGAATTTTCGCGGCGGCGGCGGCGGCGGCAGTCATGCTGATGAGAGAGAGCACTGCGGGTTCCAGCGGGTCGTAGAGTTTGCTGCCCACTGGCAGGCCGCGGTCAGCCGCCAGCGTGTACATGGTAAGGTCGTTGGTGCCGATTGCGAAGAAATCGGCATGGGTGGCAAGCTGGCGCGCGGCAAGGGCGGCGGCGGGGGTTTCCACCATGATGCCGAGCGGCGGTTTTTGCGCGGCAATGCGCACACCCTTGCGCTTCAGGCGCTTCCAGACACGATCGTAGATTTCACGGGTGGCCCGAATTTCGGCGGTGAGCGAGACCATAGGGAGCATGATGCGCACCGGACCGGTGGCACCGGCCCGCAGGATGGCGGCAAGCTGGGTTTCCAGCAGCGCCGGGTGGCGCAGCAGCAGGCGGATGCCGCGTAGGCCCAGCGCCGGGTTTGGCTCGTCCTGTACCGGCAGATACGCGCTGAGCGCCTCGATTTCCTTATCCGACCCCCAGTCGAGGACGCGGATGGTTACCGGGTCGCCGTCCATGGCTTCCACGATATTTTGGTAGATCTGGGTTTGGGTATCCTCGTCGGGGAGGATTTCGCGGTTCATGAAGATGAATTCGCTGCGCAGCAAGCCAATGCCGTGCGCGCCGGACTCCGCGATCATCGGCAGTTCGAAGGGCAGTTCGAGATTAGCTTGCAGGCTGACGGCCGTGCCGTCGCGCGTGGCGGCGGGGAGGCGTTGCAGGCGGATGAGCGCGCGGCGGGTGCGGGTGATGGCTGCAAGTTTTTGCCGTGCGGCTTCCAGGCTGGCGTGGGTGGGATTGAGGATGATGGTGCCGGAGTCGCCATCGATAATCGCGAGGCTGCCGGGCTCCGCGGCGGAGAGCACGCCGGTGGCGCCGAGCACGGCGGGCAGGCCAAGCGCGCGCAGCATGACGGCGGTGTGGCCGTCGGAGCCGCCTTCCTCGGTGATGATGCCTGCGAAATTGGCCGGCTGAATCAGCGCGGCGTCAGCCGGGCGCAGGTCGTTGGCGGCGAGGACGCAGCCTTGGGGCAGGCCGGCAAAGCTACGGAAAGGCTGGCGGGTAAGGTTGCGCAGGATACGGCGGCCGATCTCGCGTACTTCCTCTGCCCGGCGCGCGCGGCCTTGCCGGTCCGAGCCGGTGAGCGCCAGGATGGCCTCGGCCTGAGCTTCGGCTTCCGCGTGCACGGCGGCTTCGGCGGTGATCAGACCATCATGTACCCGTGCCTTGATGCCGCGCATCAGCCGGGAGGGGCCCAGCATGTGCAGGTAGGCGTCAATCAGCGGCGCGATCTCCGACTGGCTTTGCTCGGGCAGGCCGGCCAGCCGCGCTTTGAGCTTGCCTAACTGGTGCCGTGAGCGGGCCAGGGCTTCCTCCAGCCGGGCCATCTCGGCGGCAGCATCCGCCGCCGAGATTTTTTTATGGGTGATGACAAGCGCGGGCTCCGCTGTCTCGTGCACCGGGCCGATGCCGATGCCGGGCGATACCGGATGGCCGGTGAAGCGCCGCTCGGCTGGGCTAGTCTGTTTCATGGAAGCCGGCCTCGATCAGCGCGGCAATGGCGTCCAGGGCCTCCCTCGCGTCAAACCCCTCGGCGGTGAGGCGCACGGTGCTGCCCTGGCCGGCGCCCAGCATCATCAGCCCCATGATCGAACGGGCGGAAACGCTTTGGCCATCCTTGGCGACATCGACCGAGGCGCTGAACCGTTCCGCCAGGGTGACCAGCTTGGCCGCCGCGCGCGCGTGCAGGCCCCGCCGGTTGACGACGCCAACATCGATTGCAATCGCCGCGCTGTTTTCGCTCATGTCTACTCCGCGGCGCGCGGGGTGGTGGTGGGGTGTTGAATTTCGTGGCCAGAACAGATGTATTTACGTCCGGCGTCCTCGGCGCATTGGACCGCCTCGGCCAGGGTCTGGGTGCCGCGGATTTTCGCCAGTTTCACCAGCATGGGCAGATTCACGCCGCCGATGATCTCCACGCCGGGCTTGCTGAGCATGGACATAGCCAGATTGCTGGGCGTGCCGCCGAACATGTCGGTCAGCAGAATCACGCCATCGCCGGAATTGACCTCGTCCAGCCGGCTGGCGATTTCCGCGCGCTGGCTCTCAAACTCGGCGTCCGATTCGACGCACACGGTGGCAACATTTTTCTGCTTGCCGACAACGTGTTCCATGGCGTCGCGCAAAGCTATGGCGAGCGCGCCATGGGTAACAAGAACCAGACCGATCATGTTAAGAGACTCATTCCTTGGCGTGTAATTTCTGGTTGGCGCGTGCGGCTTCAAACTTGGCGGCTTCACGGTGGGTCACGCTCACGCGCCATCCCGCTTTGCCTAAACAAGTTTTAAGTTTTTCAATCATATACACTGATCTATGTTGCCCGCCGGTACATCCGATACAGATTGTTGCATATTTTTTTCCTTCCTGCACGAATCTTGGCAATAAAAATTCAACGATGTCCTTGATATGCTTGAAATAAGCCGCAAAATCAGGGTCCTGCTCGATGAAGCTTCCAATTTCAGGATCCAGGCCACTTAAGGGTCGCAACGCGGGATCGTAATGCGGATTGCGCAAGAATCGGGCGTCGAAAACCAGGTCGGCCTCGGGTGGCAGACCACCTGGATAAGCGAAGGAAACCAGGGAAATTGCCATCGCCGGAGCGCCGGCGCCGAAATTCTGTTCGACGATGGCCCGCAGGCGTGCCAGCGGCAGGTTGGAGGTGTCGATCAGCACGTCGGCCGCCTGGGCCAGCGGGGCGGTGAGCGTGCGTTCCAACGCGATTCCCTCCGCCACGGGGCCCGATTGCGCCAGCGGATGGCGGCGGCGGGTCTCGGAATAGCGGCCTAGCAGCACCTCTGGCGTCGCGGTGGCGAAGACCAGCGAGGGGTTGAGCGAGGGACGCGTGCGCAGATGCTCAAGGGTTGTCAGCACGGCCTCGGCGGAAAACCCGCGGGAACGGGCATCGACGCAGATGGCGAGGTTTTTCTCGGCGCGGCCGGCGAGGTCTTCCAGCGTGGCGAGCGGGGGATTGTCGATGGTCTCGAAGCCGAGATCCTCCAGCGCGCGCAGGATGGCGTTTTTGCCTGCCCCGGAGAAACCGGTGACGAGGACGATACTGAGTTTTGGCGCCACCGTATTCATGGCGCGAAGCTCCCGGCAATCTGGGTGACGCGGCCGCAGGCGGCCTCCAGCGCCAGCACGGCGCGAGCGGGGGCTGACGGGGCTGAGGGGTCGATGGTGACAAGCGGCAGGCCCAATTCCGGGTGGGTCTCAGGCTGCGGCAGGCGCTTCGCCGGCACGCCTAACTGGATGACCAGCCGCAACGGCGCACTGGCCAGATGCGGCAGGCGAAAAATACCCAGGCCGCGCACTTCCAGCAGGCCGGCCAGTGCCTCCGGGGCGGAGGCAATGCCGTTCCAAATCACCACCTGGTCATCAGCCACGAGCGTAAAGCCCTCATGGATCAGGCGCAGCAAAAAGTCGGACTTGCCCGCCCCCGGGGGACCGAGGAGCAGAATGGCGTCGTAACCGTCCGGACCAGGCCGGGCGGCGCAAGAGGCGTGTAAGCGCATGATGGAGGGAATGTGGCAAGTTTTTAACGCGAGCGGAAGGGCTTTGCGAATTCAGCCTAGTTTGGCTTCCTCTGCCACCAGTTCTTTTTTGGAGAGTTTGCCGACCATGGTTTTCGGCAAGGTCTCGCGCACTTCCACGGCGCGGGGCATTTCGATCTTGTTCAGGCGTTCTTTCAGAAACTCAAGAATTTCCGGGCCGGTGGCCTGCTGGCCGGCGCGCAGGGTGACAAAGAGCTTAGGCGCCTGCCCCCGGTACTGGTCCGGCACGCCGATGGCGATGGCGTCCTGCACGGCGGGATGCTGGTAGGCGGCTTCCTCGATGGTGCGCGGATACACGTTGTAGCCGCCGCAGATGATGATGTCCTTGATGCGGTCGACAATGAAGAGATAGCCCTCCTCGTCGAGATAACCGATATCCCCCGTGCGGAACGCGCCTTCGACAAAGACCTGCGCCGCTTCCCGCTGGTGGTAATAGCCCTGCATCACTTGCGGCCCACGGGCGCAGATTTCGCCCCGCGCGCCCTGGGGCATCAGGATGGGTGGGTTTTCGGGATCGCGGATTTCGATTGTGGTGCCTGGCAGCGCGCGGCCGACACTGCCGCGTTTGGTCGCACTCGGCACGTTGAGGGTGAGTACCGGCGAGGTTTCCGAAAGACCGTAGCCCTCTAGGATATGACAATTTGAAATGCGCTCGAACCGGTCGAGCACTTCGGCCGAGAGCGGGGCACCGCCGGAGACGCAAAATTTGATGAAGCGCAGATCGGTTTTGCCCGAAGCCTCGGCAGCGTTGCTGATGGCGGTGAACAGCGTGGGCACGCCGGGCAGAATGGTCGGGCGGCGGTGGTAGATGGTGCGCATCAGCAGTTTCAGGTCGAGCCGGGGCAGCAGGATAATCTCGGCGCCGATGCTCAATGCGAGATTCATCGCGGCGGTCATCGCGAAGACGTGGAAGAACGGCAGGATCGCCAGCATCCGTTCCTCGCCGGGGATGGTTTCGGGCAAGGCCACCAGTACCTGCCTGACATTGACACTGATATTGGCATGAGTGAGCTGGGCGGCCTTGGGCGTGCCGGTGGTGCCCCCCGTGAATTGCAGTACCGCGATGTGCCGGGTGGGGTCGATCGCGACCGGGGCGGGTAGTGCCGGGCCGGAGATCAGGCGCTCGAACGTTACATAAGGGGCGTGATCGGGAACCTGCCCCAACTCTTTGCGCTTGAACAGCCTGAAGGCGAGGGACTTGAGCGGGGTGAGGACTGCGGCCATGCGGCAGATGACAACCCGCTTGAACACGCCGCTGGCGGCGAGTTTGCCGATTTTATCCTGGATCAGGGCGACGTCCAGCGAAACCATGATGCTGACATCGGTCTCGCGCGCCTGCGACTCGATTTCCGCCAGCGTGTAGAGCGGGTTGAAGTTCACCACCGTGCCGCCGGCCTTGAGGATGGCGTAGTACATGATGATGGAATACGGGCAGTTGGGCAGGCAAAGCCCAACATTTACCCCCTGGCGGACGCCCAGCTTCTGCATGCCGGCGGCGGCACGATTGGTCAACGCGCCGAGTTGTTCATAAGTCCAGTGGCGGCCAAGGAAATCTATGGCCGGGCGCGGGCCGAACTGGCCTACCGCATCGTCGAGCATGGCAAACGCAGGCTCGCTCGACGGCTCGAAAGCCGGGACCGGTTGCGGCGTACTCAAACCGTCCATGTCTTCCCCCTCAATTAATCCGCTGAGGCCGCCAAATATTCCGCATGGATACAGCCGGACTCAGCCATCAGGACGCCCGTTGGGTCTTAACCTGAGGTACGTGCCGGGGTAGCGATGTTTTCACCTGATTGCAACAAACTGGCTGCAACAAAAACAACGGGGCCGTTGAGCCCCGTTAAAAGTGCGAAAGACCGGTTTTGGCCCGCGAACTGCCGGCAGGGTGTCTCAGACGGCTTTAAGATTGATCGCGGCGGCTTTGCCACGTTCCATTGCGATGTCGAATGTGACCTTCTGGCCCTCGTTCAAGCCACGCAGACCCGCGGATTGTACGGCGGTAATGTGGACGAACACGTCCTTGCCGCCATCCTGGGGAACAATAAACCCATATCCTTTGGTGGTGTTGAACCACTTAACAGTGCCGGTAGCCATAACTAGTCGTCGCTCCTTAACATTGGCCCGCCGCGCGCCTGCCGCGCGGATTGAGGGACAACCGGGTGATTGGAAGTCTTGTATGCGTCCGATCGCCGGGTGCGCGTTCCCAAGTCAAGCCAAAGTCGATTGCCACCAAATCTCGCGCAGAAACCTTTGGTATTGTCAACGACTTCCTAATGGGCGGCCCTGGCGGCATCCCTTAGAACCGGATTTTTTGCATGAAGCTGGCCGGTGAAGTGCTAAAATTTGGGACAGACTTCCGGATGCAAGGGATTCTTGGCATAAGAGGGGAAGCCTACAATAAATTACGGAGGGTCGAACATGTCGGATACGGATATTGTGCCGGTGAAACCAGAGATTGCGGCTGCGGCGCTGATGCCACGGGCACGCTATGACGACATGACCGAACGGGCGGCGGCCGCGCCGGATGAATTCTGGGCCGAGGAATGCAAGCGCATTGACTGGATCAAGTCGCCGACGAAGATCAAAAACACAAATTTCACCGGCGATGTCTCGATCAAATGGTTCGAGGACGGCACGCTGAACGCCTCCGCCAATTGCCTGGACCGGCACCTCGCCGAGCGCGGCGATCAGGTGGCAATCATCTGGGAGGGTGATGACCCGAATTCCTCCAAAAAGGTCACCTACAGCGAATTGCATGAACAGGTCTGCCGGCTGGCCAATGCGCTGACCGCGCAAGGCGTGAAAAAAGGCGATGTGGTTACCGTGTATCTGCCCATGATCGTGGAAGCAGCGGTGGCGCTACTGGCCTGCGCGCGGATCGGCGCGATCCACTCTGTGGTGTTCGGCGGGTTCTCGCCGGACTCTCTGGCCAACCGCATTCAGGATTGCGGCTCGGTGGCGCTGATTACCGCCGATGAAGGCCGGCGCGGCGGGCGCAAGGTGGCGCTGAAGCTGAATGCCGACGAGGCGCTGAAGAGCTGCCCGACGATAAATACCGTGATCGTGGTGAAGGCCACCGGCGGCGCCGTGGACATGCAGGCCGGGCGGGATATGTGGTACGAGGATGTGACCGCCGCTGCCTCACCGGTGCATGCCGCCGCCGAAATGAATGCGGAAGATCCGCTATTTATCCTGTATACTTCAGGCTCGACCGGCAAGCCGAAGGGCGTGCTGCATACCACCGGCGGCTACATGGTGTGGGCGAGCTTCACGCATGAATACGTGTTCGATTACCATCCGGGCGAGGTGTACTGGTGCACCGCCGACGTCGGCTGGGTCACCGGGCACACTTATATTGTGTACGGGCCGCTCGCCAACGGCGCCACCACGCTGATGTTCGAGGGTATCCCCAACTACCCGGACACCTCGCGATTCTGGCAGGTCATCGACAAGCATCAGGTGAATATATTCTACACCGCGCCGACCGCGATCCGCGCGCTGATGCGCGACGGCGAGGGGCCGGTGAAGAAGACCTCGCGTAAATCGTTGCGGATTCTGGGTTCGGTGGGCGAGCCTATCAACCCCGAGGCGTGGAACTGGTACTACCGCGTGGTCGGCGACAACCGTTGCCCGATCGTCGATACCTGGTGGCAGACGGAGACCGGGGGCATTCTCATCTCCCCCCTGCCCGGCGCGATTGCGCAAAAGCCGGGCTCGGCGACGCTGCCGCTGCCGGGCGTGTTCCCCGTCCTGGTGGATGGCGAAGGCCACCGGCTGCATGGGGCGACCGAAGGCAATTTGTGCATCGCCGATAGCTGGCCGGGGCAGATGCGCACTGTCTTCGGTGACCATGCGCGCTTTGTGCAAACGTATTTTTCCACCTTCAAAGGCCTGTATTTTACGGGTGACGGCGCGCGCCGCGATGCCGACGGTTATTTCTGGATCACTGGCCGCGTGGATGACGTGATTAACGTTTCTGGGCACCGCATGGGGACGGCGGAAGTGGAATCGGCGCTGGTGTTGCACCCGAAAGTGGCGGAAGCCGCCGTGGTGGGCTTCCCGCATGACATTAAGGGCCAGGGCATTTACGCTTACGTAACGCTGGTGGCGGATGCGGAGCCGACCGAAGAATTGCGCAAGGAACTCGTTGGTTGGGTGCGCAAGGAAATTGGGCCGATTGCCGCACCGGATGTGATCCAATGGGCGCCGGGCCTGCCGAAAACCCGTTCAGGCAAGATCATGCGCCGGATTTTGCGCAAGATTGCCGCCAATGAGACGGATAGCCTGGGCGATACGTCAACGCTGGCGGATCCGGGCGTGGTGACCGATTTGGTGGATAACCGGGCGGGGTAAAGGAAAGTAAGGCCAGAGGGGGGGAACGCCCCTCTGGCCTTACTGCCTACTTCGTCCCAAAAAGCCTGTCGCCCGCGTCGCCCAGACCCGGCCGGATGTAGGCGTTGGCGTCCAGTTCCCGGTCCACCGCCGCGGCAAAGACCGGAACGTCCGGGTGTGCGGCCTCGAATGCGGCCACACCCTCGGGGGCGGCCAGCAGGCAGACGAATTTGATATTTTTGGCGCCGGCTTCCTTCAACATGGTCACGGCGGCGGCGGCGGAATGGCCCGTTGCCAGCATCGGGTCCACGACGATGCATAGGCGCGATGCCATGTCCTCGGGGACCTTAAAATAGTATTTTACCGGTTTGTGGGTGTCGTGGTCGCGGTAGAGACCGACATGGCCGATGCGGGCGGCGGGGACGAGGTCGAGGATGCCGTCGAGGATGCCGGCACCGGCGCGTAATACCGAGATGAAACAGAGTTTTTTGCCGGAGACCTGCACCGCTTGCATTTGCTCCAGCGGGGTCTCGATGGTGATCGGCTCCAGCGGCAGGTCGCGCAATACCTCGTAACCCAGGAGGAGCGAAATCTCGCGGCATAGCCTGCGGAAATCGCCGGTGGTGGTTTCCTTTTTCCGCAGCAGCGTCAGCTTGTGCTGCACCAGCGGATGGTCGATTACGGTTACCATTTTCTTACCCTTCGGCTTTTGGCAATCTTATCACAAAGCGGGCGCCGATAATCGCACCTTCCTCGTTGCGGCGGTTCTCGGCGGAAATGCGGCCCTGGTGCGCTTCCACGATCTGCCGGGAAATGGAGAGGCCGAGGCCGGAATGGCTGCCGAACTGCTCGCTCTGCGGGCGCTCGGAATAGAAACGGTCAAAAATGCCGTCGAGTTTGGCATCGGGAATGCCTGGGCCTTCATCCTCCACCGACAATTCGACGATGCCGCCGGTTTCGCGGCCGCGGAGCCAGATTTTGCCGTTGGCCGGGCTGAAGGAAATGGCGTTGCCAATGAGGTTGCGCAGCACCTGCACCAGCCGGCTTTCAGCGCCCCGCACGAAGAGGCCGACCGCCGGGGCGTCGACCAGCACGTAGGGGCCGTTTTCCTTGCGGGTCGCGTCATGGATTTCGGCCAGCGTGGCGAGGATGCGCGCCATGTCGACGATTTCCATTTTGCTGCGGGAAAGTTCGGAATCCAGGCGCGAGGAGTCCGAAATATCGGTGATCAGGCGGTCCAGCCGCGCAACGTCCTGGGTGATGATGGCGAGCAGGCGGGCGGCGCGGGTGGGGTCCTCGACGCGGCTCAGGGTTTCGATGGCCGAGCGGATGGAGGAGAGCGGGTTTTTGATTTCGTGACTGACGTCGGCGGCGAATTGCTCGATGGCGTCCATGCGGGCCCACAGGGCTTTGGCCGAGCCGTCCAGCGCGCGGGCGAGGGTGCCGATTTCGTCGTTGCGGTCGGTAATGCTCTCCGGCAGCGCCTGGGTGCGCGCACGGCCCTCGCGCATCAGCGCGGCGGCGTTGGCCAGGCGCAGGATCGGGCTGGCGATGGTGCGGGCTAGGTAGAAGGAGACGATGACGGTGAGGCCAAGTGCCAGGGCAAACAGGCCGAGGATGGAAATCCGCACCGCCAGCACGGCGCTGTCTACTTCATCAGCACCGCGAGTCAGCAGGACGGTGCCTACATTCTGCTGGCTGCTAACGATCGGCTCGGCGACGGTGATGAGAAGCTCACCCTGTTTCTCCCTGCGCACGAAGGGCGGGGCCTCCTGGTCCGGGGAGGCGCTGGTCAGTTGCAGGGCCTCGCGCGCGTCAGGCTGCCAGCCCAACGTGGCGGGGTCTTCCCCGGCGCCGGAGCCTACCAGCCCGGATTCATCGTTCTGGCCAGCCACGGAACCTAACAAATGATCGTACATGAAGCCGATCACGCGGGAGAAAAAGCCCGGCGGCGGCGGCGCGGACAGCGGTTCGGTGATAATCACCCCGCCTGGGCCGGGGTGCACACGGGAATTGGCGATCAACTCGCCATCCGGCCCGTAGATAAGCGCCTGCGCGTTAGGTGTTGGCTCGGTGAGCTGGTAGAGCAGCGGCGCGGCCAGGTCCGGGTTGATGGTGGCGCCGCTGCTGTTTTCCTGCACGGCGGTTTGCGCCAGCGCGCCGGCGTAGATGCGGGCCTGTTCGCGCAAAGCGGAGACCTCGGCGCTGAGCAGGCCTTGCTGGTACTGGTCCAGGTAAAACAACGCGGCGAAAATCAGCGCCAGGGGGAGCAGGTTAACCAGCAGGATGTCGCGCAGCAGACGCGACAGGCGGGGCTTTTTTTGCGTCATTATGCGGGGCTACCCGACCGGAAGGGGGCCAAATTACGCTTCCTTGTAGCGGTAGCCGATCCCGTAGAGCGTCTCGATCTGGTCGAACTCGCCGTCCTCGTTGCGGAACTTCTTGCGCAGGCGCTTCACGTGGCTGTCGATGGTGCGGTCGTCCACATATACATTCTCGCCGTAGGCCGCGTCAATCAGCTGGTCACGCGACTTTACCATGCCGGGGCGCTGCGCCAGGGCTTTAACCAGCAGGAACTCAGTCACGGTGAGCTGGATGTCCTTCCCCTTCCAGAGGCACTGGTGCTTGGTTTCGTCCAGCGTGAGGTGGCCGCGCGTGAGCACGGCGGCGGGGGCGGCGCCGGAACCCTCGGCCTTGGAGGCCTCGTTACGGCGTAGCAGGGCGCGGATGCGCTCCAGCAGCAAGCGCTGGCTGAACGGCTTGGTGATGTAATCGTCGGCGCCCAGGCGCAGGCCCATCAGCTCGTCCAGCTCATCGTCCTTGCTGGTGAGGAAGATCACCGGCATCGCCGTACGCACGCGCAGTTTTTGCAGCAGCTCCATGCCGTCCATGCGGGGCATTTTAATGTCCAGCACCGCGAGGTCGGCCGGTTTGGCGAGGAGCGCCTGCAATGCCGACTCTCCATCAGTGAAAGTCCGCACGTCGAACCCTTCCTGCTCCAGCGTCATGGAGACTGAGGTGAGGATGTTCCGGTCGTCGTCGACAAGGGCGATTGTATATTTCATCGGGTGGGACTCATATTTGCGGACATAAGTGTCAAGTGCACCGAGGGAGTGACCGGATTATGGCAGCAAATCAAGAGCGTAATTTTTACCGGGAGGCGGCGGCGCTGCTGGCCGCCGCGCGCAGTGGCACGCTGGCGAGCACAACCGCCGCCGGTTTGCCGCATGCGGCGCTGGTGACACCGGCGCTGGATGCCGGCGGGGCGCCGATTTTGCTGCTCTCTGACCTGGCCGCGCATACCAGGAACCTGCGCGCCAACCCGGCCTGCGCCCTGCTGGTGACCGGCGCGCCGGTGGATGACAACCCGCAAACCGCACCCCGGCTGCTACTCTCCGGCACCGCGGAGCTGCTCAGCGATGACGCGGATGCGGATGCCAACGCCCGGGCGCGGTTTTTGCGGGCGCATCCCTACGCCAGCCAGTACGTGGGTTTCGTGGATTTTCACCTCTGGCGGCTGGCGGTGAGCGATGCGCATTACGTAGGCGGTTTTGCCGCGGCGGCCCGGCTACAGATCGCTGCATTGCAACATGAAATTAATCGCCTTCTGGAGAATACTTCCGGTTGATACGCGGGAAGCGGCTGCTTATGAAGGGTCAGAGTTTCAGCCGTAGAGGAAAGATTTGACCGTGCCCCACATGACCGACCTCGCCAATCTCCGGGACGCTGTCCCCCTCGCCGGTACGGGTGTGCGCGTTGCCGCCGCTCTGCATGCCAACCTGACCGCTCCGGCCCTGGTGGCCCATTCCTTGCGCAAAAACGAAGGACGTCTTTCAGCCCACGGTGCCGTCATCGTGCGTACCGGCGTGCATACCGGGCGCTCGGTTGGGGATAAGTTTGTCGTCGACGAGCCCTCCACCACCGAAAATGTCTGGTGGGGCAAGGTTAACCAGAAGCTGCCCGAGGATAAGTTCGCGACCCTGAAGTCGCGCGTGCAGGCATATTTGCAGGGCCGCGAGTTATTCACGCAGGACCTGTACGCCGGTGCCGATCCGGCCAACCGGATCAGCATCCGCATGGTTACCACAGGTGCCTGGCACGCACTGTTCGCCCGCAACATGTTCATCCGGCCGCCGGCGGAGGACCTGCCCGGTTTCGTGCCCGACTACGTGATTTTGCATGCCCCGGATTTCGAGGCCGACCCGGCCATTGATGGCGTGAACTCCTCCTCCGCCATCGTGCTCTCGTTCGCCGAGAAAACCATCGTGATCGCCGGAACGCAGTATGCGGGCGAGATCAAGAAATCCATCTTCACGGTGATGAACTGGATTCTGCCCGAACGCAGCATGCTGCCGATGCATTGCTCGGCCAATATCGGCCCTGCGGAAGACTCGGCACTTTTCTTCGGCCTGTCTGGCACCGGCAAGACCACCCTCTCCTCCGACCCGACCCGCCGGCTGATCGGCGATGACGAGCACGGCTGGGGCCCGGAGGGCGTGTTCAACTTCGAGGGCGGCTGCTACGCCAAAGTCATCGACCTTAGCCAGAAGAACGAGCCGGAAATCTGGGCCGCCGCGCATCGCTTTGGCACCGTGCTGGAGAACGTGGTCGCCGATCCGCACGGGCGCCTGGACCTGACCGACCAGACCTATACGGAAAACACCCGCGCCTGCTACCCGGTGGAATTCATCCCCAATGTGGAACTCTCCGGCCGCGGCGGGACGCCTAAAAACGTCATCATGCTCACCGCCGATGCTTTTGGCGTGCTGCCGCCGATCTCCAAGCTCAACCCGGCGCAGGCCATGTACCACTTCCTCTCCGGATACACCGCGCGCGTCGCCGGGACCGAAAAGGGCCTGGGCTCCGAGCCGCAGGCGACGTTCTCCACTTGCTTCGGCTCGCCATTCCTGCCCCGTCATCCGCAGGTGTACGGCAAGCTGCTGCAGGCGCTCATCGCTAAAACCGGCGCCTCCTGCTGGCTGGTGAATACCGGCTGGACCGGCGGCGCTTACGGCGTGGGCAAGCGCATGTCCATCACCCACACCCGCGCCCTGCTGCGCGCCGCCCTGGCCGGGGAGCTGGATAACGTCGAATACCGCACCGATCCGTTCTTCGGGCTGCAAATCCCCGTGCATGTGAATAACGTGCCGGACGAAGTGCTCGACCCGCGCACCGCCTGGGCCGACCGCGCCGCCTATGACGTGGCCGCCAAAGGCCTGGTGCAACGCTTCGTCGATAATTTTGCGACGTTTGCCGACCTTGTGGACGAAGATGTGAAGGCCGCCGCCATCCGCGCGGCGGCTTAGTCTCCGGCCCGGGTCACCCCGCCCTACAAATCGTACGGCGGGGCCTGCGGATACCGGGGCAGGTCGTCGGTGATTTGAAACCAAGTCAAACGCTCGGACGCCCAGCCATGAACGGTTGGATGAACGGCGTTCGGAGTGTCCAGTGTGCCGAGCGTGATTCCAACCGAGCGGTTGGCGTGATCGGTCATATACAGTGGCGTGCCGCAATCCGGGCAGAACCAGCGGGTGGAGTGGGTTGAGGAGGCGTAGGGTTTGGCGTGGCCGCGGGTGATGCGGAAGTTTTGTGGGGGGACCTGGACCCAAGGGAGAATGGGGGCGCCGCTGGATTTCTGGCATTGGCGGCAATGGCAGTAGTCGGCGACCTCGTTGCCGGTGCATGAAAATTCGTAGGCGATTGCGTTGCAAAGACAAGCACCGGTGAGCTGCATCTGCTAAACTCCTGACGAGATTCACGGCATGGCAGGCGAGGCGCGAACCGCTATTTTGTTTGGCATGTTTAACACACCGCAGTGGCACAGGAGAGCAAATGTCCAATAACCTGAAGTTTTATATTGATGGCGCCTGGGTTGACCCGGTGGTGCCCAATCGCATCACCGTTATCGATCCTTCGACGGGGCTGCCCTACACCGAAATTTCCGGGGGCAGCGTCGCGGATGTGAACAAGGCTGTGGCGGCTGCAAAAGCGGCTTTCCCGTCGTTTGCACGCACCACGCCGAAGGAACGGCTGGAGCTGCTGAAGACCTGTTTGGCGATTTATGAGCGCCGGATGAATGATATCGCCGATGCGTGCGCGCATGAGATGGGCGCGCCGATCGGCTTTGCCAAGGACGCGCAGGCCGCCGCTGGGCAGGCGCATTTCAAGGCTTTGATCGAGGCGTTGCCGAAATTCGAATGGAGCGAGAAGCGCGGTACCACGCTGGTGGTGAAGGAGCCGATCGGCGTGGTCGGCCTGATTACCCCGTGGAACTGGCCGCTGAACCAGATTGTCTCGAAAGTTGCCCCGGCGATTGCCGGCGGCAACACGATGGTGCTCAAGCCCTCCGAGGTTGCGCCGATCAACGCGATCATCTTCGCCGAGATCATGCACGAGGCCGGCGTGCCGAAGGGCGTGTTCAATATGGTGAACGGCGATGGGCCGTCAGTTGGCCAGAAGCTTGCCGAGCATCCTGATGTGGACATGATGTCCTTCACCGGCTCGACCCGTGCCGGCATTCTGGTTGCGAAGGCCGCCGCCGATACGGTGAAGCGCGTGGCGCAGGAGCTGGGCGGCAAGTCAGCCAATATTCTGCTGGACGATGTGGATTTGGATGCGGCCGTGCGGGGCGGGATTGGCGCCTGCTTCATCAACAGCGGGCAGTCCTGCGACGCGGCGACGCGTATGCTGGTGCCGCGCGCGCTGCACGACCAGGCACTGGCCATTGCCGCGGACGAAGCCTCCAAGCAGACTGTTGGACCGGCCTTTGCCGATGGTACGGTGCTCGGGCCGCTGGTCAGCCAGGTGCAGTTCGACAAGGTGCAGCGGTTGATCAAGGCCGGTATCGATGAAGGTGCGACTCTGGCGGCCGGCGGGCTGGGCCGGCCGGAAGGTCTGAGCGGCGGCTATTTCGTGAAGCCGACCGTGTTCGGCAACGTCACCCGCAATATGACCATCGCGCGCGAGGAAATTTTTGGCCCCGTGCTGTCCATCCTGCCGTATGACACGCTGGAAGAGGCGATCGAGATCGCCAACGACACGGTCTATGGCCTAGCGGCTTACGTGCAGAGCAAAGACCTGGAGAAAGCGCGCGCCGTGGCGCGGCAGATGCGGGCGGGCAGTGTTTACATCAACTACCCGGACTGGGATCTGTTCTCGCCCTTCGGTGGCTACAAGCAGTCCGGCAACGGGCGCGAATACGTCGACTTTGGCCTGAACGATATGCTGGAGATCAAAGGCATGGTCGGCTACGGCGACTAAGCTGCACTAGAACGGAACGGCTGAGCCTCCCAGAGGCTTGGCCGGGCCGCTCGGATTGAAGGTGTCCTGCAACGGTGGCATTGGCGGCGGTGGTGCAGGTGGAATTAACGGTTGCGGCGGGGTCTGCGCCGGGGCAGACGGTGGCACTTGTTTGGCCGCTTGGTCTGTCACCCGCGCCCGGTCGCGCAGTGCCTGAGCCAGTTCGCCAGCGGCATAACCGGCTGCGTAGCCTTTGTCCTCGGCTTGGCGCAAAGCCAGGGGCGAGGGCGCGGATGCTGTGGCATCGAGTTGTGGTTGCTGGGCGGGCGGGACTGAACAACCCGGCAAAGTCATACCCAGTAGCAGGAGAACGAACCGGGCGCGCAATCCCCGGGGGTTAAAATAGATTGCGATCGTATCAAATGGCCTACTCATTAAAACAGCATAACCCGGCGCCGGGCGCGCGTCATCTTACCGGCTTGGTGGCATAGGCTTTAAGGGGGTTTTCCATGAGAAATTTACCGCTGCCGAAAGTATACGCGTTGATCGAACCGGGGCCAGTCGTGCTGCTGACCACCTCCCACAACGGCCGGGCCAATGTCATGACCATGTCCTGGCATATGATGCTGGAGTTTGAGCCGCCGCTGATCTCCTGTGTGGTGAGCAGCGGCAACTACAGTTTCGCGGCGCTGCGGGCTACCAAACAGTGTGTAATCGCCATTCCTGGCGTGGCCCTGGCACCGCAAGTGGTGAAAATCGGTAATTGTTCGGGGCAGGATACGGATAAATTCACCAAATTCGGGCTGACGCCGGTGCCAGCCGCGCAGGTGGAGGCGCCTTTGATCGACGAATGCTTGGCCAATCTGGAGCTCAAAGTCACCGACACCAGGATGGTGAATAAATATAATTTATTTGTCCTTGAGGTGGTGAATGCCTGGGTTGATCCGGGGCAAAAGGACCGCCGGACCATTCATCACCAGGGATATGGGAGCTTCGCCGTGGATGGCGAGACGATCAAGCTGCCTTCAAAAATGCGCTGATCGGCAAACCCGGGATGAATGAAAAATCCTACATGTATTTAGCACCGTAGCCGTGGGCACCTATGTTAGCTTCCTGGGCGCAAACCTGCCTCCAGTCATCCGGGGAGTATTTTATGGGCGAATATAAAATTGCTGTTATTGTCGGCAGCCTTCGCAAAGAATCATTCAACCGCAAACTTGCAACCGGTGTGACCCGGCTGTCGCCAGCGGATTTTTCGTTCATCCCGGCGCGGATAGATGACCTGCCGCTGTACAACCAGGATGACGACGCGAATCAGGCAGCTTCGGTGAAGCGGTTGAAGGCCGAGGTCGCGGGCGCGAGCGGGGTGCTGTTTGTGACCGCGGAGTATAATCGCTCAATCCCCGGCGTGCTGAAGAATGCGATTGATCATGGCTCGCGCCCGTATGGGCAGAGCTGCTGGGCGGGCAAGCCGGCTGGCGTGCTGGGGGTGTCTCCGGGCGCGACTGGCACCGCGCTGGCGCAGCAGCATTTGCGCAATGTGCTGGCTTATCTGGATATGCCGACACTCGGCGCGCCGGAGGTATTTATTCAGGCCAAGGACGGGTTGTTTGACGAGGCGGGGAATATCGGGCCGGGAAGCAAGGCGTTTTTGCAGGGGTGGATGGATAAGTTCACCGCCTGGGTGAAGCTGCACGCAAAGGCTTAAGATTCCTTCACGGCGCCGATCAGGAATTCGATGTTGCCTTCGGGGCCGGTGATGGGGCTGCGCTCCACGCCGAGTACGCGCCAGCCAGGGAGTGATGCCCACCAGGTTTGGATTTTGTCGCAGACGGCAGTGTGGATTTCCGGGTCGCGGACGACGCCGCCTTTGCCGACGTGTTCCGGGCCGGCCTCGAACTGGGGCTTGATAAGGGCGACGGCGAAAGCGCCCGGGGCGCAAAGGGCCATGGCCGCCGGGAGGACGATTTGCAGGCCGATGAAGCTGGCGTCGCAGACCAGGGCGGTGATGGGCTCGGGGATGATCTCGGCTGTGAGGTGGCGGGCGTTGGTTTTTTCCAGCACGGTGACGCGGGGGTCGGAGCGGAGCTTCCAGGCGAGCTGGCCGTGGCCGACGTCCACCGCGTAGACGTGTTTGGCGCCGTGGGTGAGCAAAACGTCGGTGAAGCCGCCGGTGGAGGCGCCGACGTCCAGGCAGATGCGGCCGGTGGGGTCGAAGTTGAAACGGGCGAGGCCGTGGGCGAGTTTGACGCCGCCGCGCGAGACCCAGGGGTGGTCCTGGCCTTTGACGGAGAGAGCGGCGTCCTCGGGCAGGAGGTCACCGGCTTTTTGTACGCGGGCGGTGCCGGCGTAGACGAGGCCGGCCATGATGAGGGCCTGGGCTTTCGCGCGGGATTCCACCAGACCAGTGGCGACAAGCATGAGATCGGCGCGTTGTTTGGCCATTATGGGGCCGTTAGCTCTTCCTCGTCACGGTAAACCTGGCCAGCGCCTGTAGCAGCGCGGCGCGTTCGCCAAAACTGTCCAGATACGCCGATGCCTGCTCGGCCAGCAGTTCGGCATGTGCCTTGGCCTGTTCCAGGCCCAGCACGGAGACCATGGTGGCTTTACCCTGCGCGGCGTCCTTGCCTGCGGTTTTTCCTAGTTCCTCGGCGGAGGCGGTTTCGTCCAGCACGTCGTCGTAGATTTGGAAGGCGCCGCCGAGGTCGCGGCCGTAGGCGGCGATGAAATGGCGTTGGGCTTGCGGGGCGCGGCCAAGAATGGCGCCTGCCTCGGCGCTGAACTGGATGAGGCGGCCGGTTTTGAGGGCCTGCAGGCGGGTGATTTCCGGGCCGGAGAGTTTTTTGCCCTCGCTGGCCATGTCGATCATCTGGCCGCCGACCATGCCGCGTGAGCCGGAAGCGTGGGCAAGGGCGAGCACCAGCTCGCAGCGGGCCTCGGCGTCGGCGTGGGTGTCTTCCTCGGCGAGCACTTCGAAGGCGCGGGTCTGCAGGGCGTCGCCGGCAAGGATGGCGGTGGCTTCGTCGAATTTCTTGTGGCAGCTCGGCATGCCACGGCGCAAATCGTCGTCATCCATGGCGGGCAGGTCGTCATGCACCAGCGAGTAGGCGTGCAGCATTTCCACCGCTGCCGCCACGCGGGCAGCGCAGGTACGGTTGACGGAGAATATCTGCGCGGTTTCCATGACCAGGAACGCGCGCATCCGCTTGCCGCCATTCAGCACGGCGTAACGCATTGCCTCGACGACGCGGGCCTCGGCACCCTCGGGCACGGGGAGCAGCGCGTCGAGCTGGGCTTCCACCACGCGGGAGGTTTCGGCCAGTGCCTCGGCCAGGGCGTTGGGGGTGCACACGGTATCAAGTGCCATCGGTCAGTCCTCGGATTTAAGAGCAAGCGTGCCGTCGGCGCGGGCGACAATCGCCTGCACGCGGGCTTCGGCTTCCGCCAGCTTGGCTTCACAGTGTTTTTTCAGGGCGGCGCCGCGCTCGTAGGCGGTGATCGCGTCTTCCAGTTTCTGCTGGCCGGATTCCAGGCCACGGACAATGGTTTCCAGGGCCCCCAGCGCGTCCTCGAAGGACATTGCCGAAATATCGTTTTTTGCCGTCATGGTTTTGCTGCCTACAGGTTCACTTGAAAATTCACAACCGCATCAGCGCGCGCACATGGGCGGCGGTGCTGGAGGCCAAAGCGTCGAGGTCGTAGCCACCCTCCAGCAACGAGACGACGCGGCCGGGGCAATGGGCGTCGGCAAGCTCCATGAGAGCTTGCGTCACCCAGGCGAAATCCGCCTCGCGCAGGCGCAGCTGGGCCAGGGGGTCGGCTGCATGGGCGTCAAACCCCGCAGAGATGATGAGCAGTTCCGGGCGGAAGGAGGCGACGGCGGGGATAATCCCACCCTCCCAGGCCGCACGGAACTCGGCGCCGCCGGAGCCGGGGGCGAGTTGCACGTTCATGATGTTGCCCGCCACGCCCTGCTCGCGCACCATCCCGGTGCCGGGGAAGCAGGGATGCTGGTGGGAGGAGGCGTAGAAGAGCTCGGCGTCGTGGGCGAAAATGTCCTGCGTACCGTTGCCGTGGTGGACGTCGAAATCCACCACCGCGATGCGTTTGAGGCCCCAGCGGGCGCGGGCATGGTAAGCGGCGATTGCTGCGTTGTTGAAGAAACAGAAACCCATCGCGCGGTCGGCCTCGGCATGGTGGCCGGGCGGGCGCATGGCGACGAAGGCGGCTTTGGCCCAGCCTTCCATCACCGCGTCCACCGCCGCCATGGCGCCGCCCGCCGCGCGCAGAGCGGCTTCCAGCGTGCCGGGGCTGAAAACGGTGTCGCCGTCGATGTAAGTGGTCTGGTCCGGGGGGAGGGCCAGGATGGCGGCGATGTAGTCGGCGGAATGGGCGGGTTGCAGGGCTTCGATGGGGGCTTTTGGGGCTACCTCGCGCAGCAGGGGGGCAAACTCCTGGGCCTCCAGCGCGCGCAGCACAGCGCGCAGGCGGGCGGCACATTCGGGGTGGTCGGGCCCGGTATCGTGCGCCAAGCCGGAGGGGTGAGTGAACAGCGCAACGCTCATTGCGCTGGCTTTACTTTAAGAGAGAAACTGAACACGCCGGCACTCTCGCTGGTGGCGACCAGGGCGTGGCCGGTGGTTTTGCAGAAGTCGCGGAAATCGGCCACCGCCCCAGGGTCGGTGGCGAGGATTCGCAGACGCGACCCCGCCGCCATGCCGCGCAGCATGCGGGCCGCGCGCAACACCGGCAGCGGCGACTTCTGGAACTGCGCATCGATTACACGCTCTTTCATGCGGTTAAGATGCGCGCGCGAATGGTCTTGAGCAAGACCGGGAAAGAGCCGACATTGGCATTATGAGCTATCGTATCGGCATCGACCTCGGCGGCACGAAAATTGAAATTCTGGTTCTGGGGCCAGAAGGACGGGAAATTCTGCGGCGACGGACGGCCACACCTGCCGGCTACGGCGCGGCGCTCAATACCCTCGCGGAACTAGTGCGGCAGGCGGAGGCGGAAATTGGGGCACATGCCAGCGTAGGCATCGGCATTCCCGGCAGTATCAGCCCTGCCACCGGGCTGGTGAAAAACGCCAACTCCAACGCGCTGAACGGGCATCCATTCGACAAGGACCTCGGCGCGCTGTTGAACCGCGAAATCCGCGTTGCCAATGATGCCAATTGCTTCGCCCTCTCCGAGGCCAGCGATGGCGCGGCGGCGGGGCAGCATATCGTGTTCGGCGTGATCCTGGGCACCGGTTGCGGCGGCGGCATTGTGGTGGACGGGAAACTATTAGAAGGCCGCCACCGCCTGACCGGCGAATGGGGCCATACCCCCCTGCCCTGGCCGCGCATGGACGAAATGCCGATGCGAACCTGCTGGTGCGGCCATACCGGCTGCCTGGAAACCTACCTCGCCGGACCGGCCCTGGCGTTTGAATGCGACGGACCAGGTGCCCGCGACGCCAGCCAGATACCCGCCCGCGCCGCAAAGGGCGATGCCAAAGCGATCGCCGCGCTGGCCATCCACGCCGACCGCCTGGCCCGCGCGCTCGCCAACATCACCAATATCCTCGACCCCGACGCCATCGTGCTCGGCGGCGGCCTCTCCAACCTGCCCAACCTGGCCGAAACCCTCCCTCCACTGATGCAGCCCTACATCTTCAGCGATTCCTGCTCCCCCAACATCGTCCGCAACCTGCACGGCGACTCCTCAGGCGTCCGCGGCGCCGCATGGCTATGGCCCGCATAGGGCTGGGACGGGAAGTGAGGCCAAGGGGCGTCGCGCCAGAGGCGCGCCTTAGCAGTATAAAAGAGGCGGCCCTTCGGGCCGACGCCCCATGGCGTTGCTTGCCCGTCCCAGCCTGATGCCCGCCATTTGCCGCGACTGTGATGCCGAGGTGTTCGGGGTGGTGTGCGGGACTTGTGGGAGTGCGCGGGTGGTGCGGCATGCGGAGTTATTTGAGCTGGCGATGGCGCATGTGGATTGTGATGCGTTTTTTGCAAGTGTGGAGAAGCGGGACCGGCCGGAGTTGCGGGATGTGCCGGTGATTGTGGGGGGCGGGGCGCGGGGTGTGGTGAGCACGTGCTGTTATGTCGCGCGCTTGTACGGGGTGCGCAGTGCGATGCCGATGTTCAAGGCACGGGAGCTGTGCCCGAAGGCGGTGGTGATTGCGCCGGACATGAAGAAGTATGCGGCGGCCTCGGCGCGGGTGCGGGGATTGATGGAGGGGCTGACGCCGCTGGTGCAGATGCTTTCGGTGGATGAGGCAGTGCTGGATTTGGCTGGGACTCAGGCGTTGCATCATGCACCGCCGGCGGTGGTGTTGAACCGGTTTGCCCGGCGGGTTGAGGCAGAAGTGGGGATTACGGTTTCCATTGGCCTGGCGCGTAACCGGCTGCTGGCCAAATTGGCGGCGGAGCGGGGCAAGCCCCGTGGGTTTACGGTGTTTGGCGCGGAGGCGGCGGGGGTTTTGGCACCGGAGCCGGTGGGTTTATTGCCGGGCGTGGGACCTGCGCAGGTGCGGCGGTTGCAGGGGCTGGGGATTCTGCGGGTGGGGCAGTTGGCGGCGCTGGATGAGCGCGAGGCGGTGCGCAAGCTGGGGGATGAGGGGCCGGCGCTGGTGGCCCGCGCGCGAGGCGAGGATACGCGGCCCGTGCGGCTGGAGCGGGAGAGCAAGTCGATAAGCGCCGAAACCACGTTTGCCGCTGATTTACGCGGACAGGCGGAGTTGGAAATTGCGCTGTGGAATTTGTGCGAGAAATTGGGGCGGCGGCTGCGCGGTGAGGCGATGGCCGCGGCGGGGATAGTGCTGAAGCTGAAGACCGCCGGGTTTGCCAGCCGCACCCGCAGCCAGCGGTTGGCGAATCCGAGCCAGTTGCCGGAGACGATTTTTGAGGCTGCGCGAGGGTTGCTGGCGCGCGAGGTAGATGGCACGGCATTCAGACTGATCGGCATTGGAGCGGCGCCGCTGGTGGGCGAGTCGCTGGCAGACAAGGGTGATCTGGCGGATTCCGGGGCGGTGCGGCGGCTGGCGCGTCAGAGCGCGATTAACCAACTGCGGGACAAGTTCGGGCAGGCGGTAGTGCAGCGTGGGCGAGGCTTTCCAAAAACCCCACGGAGCAAGTAAACAATGCGCATGAGTGAAAAATTCCGTGCTGACCGTCAGCGTTTTCGTGAGGCCATGTCCCGCTTGGGTGCGGCCGTGAACATTATTACCACCAGCGGGGCGGATGGCGATGTGGGTTTCACGGCCTCGGCGGTGTGTAGCGTGACCGATGACCCTCCGACGCTGCTGGTGTGTGTGAACAAGAACGCCAGCCAGCATGATGCGATTATAGCGGCCGGATTTTTATGCGTGAACGTGCTGGCGCATGAGCACGAGGAATTGTCTCCGGTGTTTGCCGGGGCTGGGAATGTGCCGATGGCGGAGCGGTTTGCCAAGGCGGATTGGCTGCGGCTGGCCACTGGAGCGCCGGTGCTGGCGAGTGCGGCGGCGGCATTCGACTGCAGGATCAGCCAGGTTGTGGAAGTTGGCACGCATAGTGTGTTGTTCTGCGCGGTGCAGGCGATTCATCTGGGGGGCGCGAAGTCGGGGCTGATTTATCATGGCCGGGCATATCACCGGGTTAGTCCCAACGCCGCCTGAGTAGGATTACCGCCGCTCGGTTTCCGCTTCCAGCCCAAGCATTTGCGCCAAGCGGTCGAGCCGACGCAGCACGGCATCACCGGCGAACACGCCGTTGGCTTCGGCGAGGCCGAGGATGAGCCGGCCCGGAGCGATGGTGAGCATGGTGCCCGCCAGCAGTTGCGGCGTGCCCGCGGAGAGGGTGTAGGCCAGGCGCAGGGCGATGCCCAGAGTTTCGGCCCGGCGGGTGGCGTGCATGTCCAGCAGGCTGCGGGCGGGGGCGAGAAACATGGCGTCGGGCGGCGCCTCGTACCGCAGGGCCATGGTGAGGGCGAGGAAGGCGCGCGCATGGTGGTCCAGCCCGATGCCAGCCTGACGCAGCACACGCAGAAACGCCTGTTCGGCGCGGTATTCGGGGTGTTCGTGGCTGCCGATGTCCGAGAGCCAGCACGCGGCCTCCCGCAGGCGGCGCTGGGGGCCGGTTTCATTGGGGAACAGCGGGTTGGTCCAGGTGATGAGTTCCGGCGGCAAATTGGCATCGCGCATGGTGCCGCGCGTGAGGTCGCGCCCGGCCGCGAGCAGCGGGTCTTCGGCCCGGATTTCCGGCGGCATCAGCCGGGCGAACCAGCCCTCACGCAAGCCGTTGGCGGAGAACACCACGCGGCTGACGCCCGTCGTGCGCAGCAACCGGCGCAAGATGACGGCGGCGTAGGGGAGGTCCTCGATGCGGCGGCGGGGGACGCCTGGCATGCGCTCGATTAGTTTGCGGCCGGCTTCCGAGATGACGCCAGCGAGATCGCGCGCTTCCTCCCGGCCGATGGTGTAATGGTGCACCATGTTCAGCGGGTAGCCGGTCTGGGCGATATGGATGCGCGCCAGGGCGCGGAAGGCGCCGCCGGAGAGGTATAGGTCGCGCCCCGCTGCCTCGCTGATGAAGGGGGTACGCTCCAGTTCGGCGGTCATAATGGCGCGGGCTTTGAGGAGGTCCCCGCCGGAGCGGTCAGCGAGGCGGATGACACCGACGGGTAGCGTCGCGGCCTGGCCGACGCGGCCGGCATCCAGCCGCACCAGTTCCAGCGAGCCGCCGCCAAGGTCAGCCAGCACGCCATCGGCGGCCGGGATGCCGCAGAGCACGCCCTCGGCGGAGAGTGTGGCCTCCTGCTCGCCCGACAGGACGTTGATACGCATTTCCGGCAAGCGCTTGGTCATCAGCTTGACGAATTCGGCACCGTTTTCGGCATCGCGCACGGCCGAGGTGGCCAGCACGTCGAACGGGCTGGCGCCCATGGCGCGGGCGATGGCGGCGTAGCGGCGCAGCACCGTCTCGGTCTGCTTCAGCGCGTCTTCGTCCAGACGGCCGGTTTTGGTCATGCCTTTGGCGAGGCGGATGACGGCTTTTTCGTTGAAAATCTGGACCGGGTTGCGGGCCTCGCCCTCATAGATGACCAGCCGGACCGAGTTGGAGCCGAGGTCGACCACCGCGCGGCGCGATAATCCGGAGGAAACGGCGTATTGGGGGGCAGTCAACTGGTTCATGGCTCCTGTCTCGCAGATTTAGACGACACGGTTAAGTCACACTTCCATGAAAAACAGGTGGGCCAGGACTGCTTACCTCAGTTGCGGGTTGTCGAAGAGGGGGTGGCGCCAGCGGTACATTGCGCGGTCAAGCGCCGCCGCGAGGTCACGTTTTTGCGCTTCGCCGAGGGCGCGGGCGACCTCGAAGCTGCGGCCACGGGTGGCAAACAGCAGTTTGGGCACGGTGCCGGCGCGTTCCTCCAGGACCACGTTCAGCCAGTCCGGCGGCACCGAGAAGCTGCTACGGCGGCCGTGCATGTCCAAGCGGGTGACGGCCAGGGCAGAGTCGCTGAGGGTGATGGTCTCGCGCGCCCGCGCGGCGCGCATGTTGATGGCAAACAAAGTGACCGCCAGTAGCATTTCAGCGATGTTGAAGCCGATGACCGGCCAAGCGCCGAGCTGGGCCATTTCGCTGGTCACGAACAGCGAGACCGCCAGCATGGCGACGATGACCATGAACATGGCGCGATGAGAGAGGCTGCGATGCGGTTTGATCACCGCCTCAAAAATCAGTTCTTTGCTCTCCGCACTGGCGGTATCTGCGTCCATAACGCATAAATCGTACGTATATGGCTGCTAGCAAGAAAAAAGATGGGAAATTGATGAAACGAGCGGACATACGCGCGTTTCTGGAGGCGATTTCCGGCGGCAATGCCGACCCGCGGACCGAGCTGGACTTTGCGACCCCCTACCAACTACTTGTCGCAGTGGTGCTCTCGGCGCAGGCGACGGATGTTTCGGTTAACCGGGTGACGAAGACGCTGTTTGCCGACGCGCCGGGACCGATTGAGATGGTGGCGCTGGGCGCGGCTGGGATTGCGCAGCGGATCAAATCCATCGGCCTGTGGCAGGCGAAGGCAAAGAATGTCGCCACCCTTTCGCAATTGCTGCTGGAGCGACATGGCGGCGAGGTGCCGGGTGACCGCGAGGCGCTGGAGGCATTGCCCGGCGTGGGGCGCAAGACGGCGAATGTGGTGCTGAACGAGGCGTTTGGGCAGCCGACCATGGCGGTGGATACGCATATTTTCCGCCTGGGCAACCGTACGGGCCTGGCGCCGGGGGAGACGCCGCGGGCGGTGGAGGATGCGCTGCTCAAGCGTATCCCGAAGGATATGCTCAAGCCGGCGCATTTGTGGCTGATTCTGCACGGGCGCTATGTGTGCAAGGCGCGCACGCCGGAATGCTGGCACTGCGCGGGCGCGGCGTATTGCACCTATGAGGCCAAAACGGTGGCGCGTTAGAGGCGCAGCGTTTCACCAAAATCCAGGGTGAAGAAATCCTCCTCCATAAGGCCGGCTTCGTGCCGCGCGGCGGCCAGCGCGTGCAGCGGGGCGTCAATGGCCTCGGCGGTGAGCTGGAAGGTGCCGAAATGCATGCCGATGGCGCGCTTTGCTTTCAGGTCGAGGAAAGCCTGCACTGCCTCCTCGGGGTTTATGTGCACGGCACTCATCCAGGCGCGCGGCTCGTAGGCGCCGATGGGCAGCAAAGCGAGGTCCGGCGCACCGAGACGGGTATGGATTGCCTTGAAGAATTTGGTCGCCCCGGTGTCCCCCGCGAAATAGATTTTCTGGCCCTGGTGCTCAAGGAACAGCCCGCCCCAGAGGGTGGTGTTGCGGTCGTTGAGGGTGCGGGCGCCGAAATGGCGGGCGGGGGTGGCGGTGATGAGGCTCTCGCCGTGGCGGTGGCTTTGCCACCAGTCCAGCTCCACCGCGCCGGGAATGCCTTTTTTGCGCAGGTAGGCGGCGTTGCCGAGCATGGTGACAATGGCGAGTTTGGGGAAGCGCGCGCGCAACTGGCGGAGCGAGATGAGGTCCATGTGGTCGTAATGATTATGCGAGAGCAGAATCAGGTCGATATGCGGCAGATGGCTGAGCGCGAGGCCCGGCGCGCGCACGCGCTTTGGCCCGACGAATTGCGAGGGGGAGCAGCGGTCGGAGAAAACGGGATCGGTAAGGATGGTAAGGCCTGGCAGGCGGAGCAGGAACGTGCTGTGGCCGATGAAGCTGATGGTAGGCGGCTCCACGGTGGGCACGGGGTAGTGCCTGTTCTCGACATGCTCGGGCCAGGTGGACCATTCTTCGGAGTTCCGGCGCATCCGCGCGCGCAGAATGGTGAAGAGGTTGAGGCGCTTGCCGTTGACGGCGCGGGTTGTGGGTTCTGGGTTGAAGAATAGTTTGCTATCGAAATGATCAGAGATTGGGTAAGGCATGGCACTGATCTTGGGTACCGGCGGTGAACTAAAACCGGCGTCGTCGTTCAATGCATCAACCGGCGCATCGCCGCGTCCAGGCCTTCCAGTGTCAGGCCGTACATGCGGTCTTCCATCAACTCGCGGATCATGCGGGTGGATTGCGTGTAGTTCCAGTGCTGCTCGCCCACCGGGTTGAGCCAGACGGCTTTGGGGTAGGTTTGGATGATGCGCTTGAGCCAGGTCTGGCCGCTCTCGGGGTTCCAGGAGGAAATGCCGCCGCCGGGCTGCATGATCTCATATGGGCTCATCGCCGCGTCGCCGACGAAGACGAGTTTCCAGGTGTGGTCGTAGGTGTTGAGAACATCGCCTGTGGGTATCCCGTCCTGCGCGCGCATCCTGGCGTCTTTATACAGCATCTCATACGGGCAGTTGTGGAAGTACAAATGTTTCAAATGCTTGAACTCGGAACCGGCGGCGGTGAAAAGTTGTTCGGAGAGGGCAATGTGGTCGTCCATCGAGCCGCCGATGTCCAGCAGCAGTAGGATTTTCACCGCGTTGTGGCGCTCGGGGACCATTTTGAGGTCCAGGTACCCGGCGTTGCGGGCGGTGGAGGTGATGGTGCCCGAAAGGTCGAGCTCTTCGGCTGCCCCCTCGCGCGCGAAACGGCGCAGGCGGCGCAAGGCGACTTTCATGTTGCGGGTGCCAAGCTCAACGTCGCCCGCGAGGTTTTTGAAAGTCCGCTGGTCCCAGACTTTGACCGCTGAACGGTTGCGGCCGGATTCCTGGCCGATGCGCACGCCCTCCGGGTTGTAACCATAGGCGCCAAAAGGCGAGGTGCCGGCGGTGCCGATCCATTTATTGCCGCCCTGGTGCCGGCCTTGTTGCTCGGCGAGGCGCTGGCGCAGGGTTTCCAGGAGTTTTTCGAACCCGCCCAGGGCCTGGATTTCGGCTTTTTCTTCCGCCGTGAGCACTTTTTCCGCGAGTTTTTCCAGCCATTCAGGGGGAATACCCCCGAGGTCCACGCCTTCCGGCGTGGCGGGCGTGGGCTGCAGGACGCCTTTGAAACATTCGCCGAAAACGCGGTCGAATTTGTCGAGGAAGCGCTCGTCCTTCACCCAGGTCGCGCGGGCGAGGTAGTAGAAATTATCGACATCGTAATCAGCCAGCCCGGCCTGCATCGCCTCCTGCAGGGTGAGAAACTCCCGCAGCGAGACTTTGATGCCGGCGGCGCGCAGGGCCAGGAAAAACGCGAGGAACATGCGTCAGTTCGTGCCGCGGCGGCTCAGGAAGGCCAGGCGCTCGAACAGATGCACGTCCTGTTCGTTTTTCAGCAGCGCGCCGTGCAGAGGCGGGATGAGCTTGCTAGCATTGCGCTCTCGCAACAGATCCGGACCAATATCCTCGGCCAGTAGCAGTTTCAGCCAGTCGAGAAATTCCGAGGTGCTGGGCCGCTTTTTCAGACCGGGGACTTCGCGCAGCTCGAAGAAGGAGGTGAGAGCCTCGCGGAGCAACAAACTGTTGATGCCGGGGTAATGCACGTCGACAATGCGCTGCATGGTCTCGCGGTCCGGGAATTTGATGTAGTGGAAGAAGCAGCGGCGCAGGAAGGCGTCGGGCAGTTCCTTCTCGTTGTTCGAGGTGATGATGATGATCGGGCGCTGCCGCGCCTTGATGGTCTGGCGGGTTTCGTAGACGAAGAACTCCATGCGATCGAGTTCGAGCAGCAGATCGTTGGGGAATTCGATATCGGCTTTGTCGATTTCGTCGATCAGCAGGACCGGGGCGTTGTCGGCCTCGAACGCGTCCCATAATTTGCCGCGGATGATGTAGTTGCCGATGTCGTGCACGCGGGCGTCGCCGAGCTGGGAGTCGCGCAGGCGGGAGACCGCGTCGTACTCATAGAGCCCCTGCTGCGCCTTGGTGGTGGATTTTACGTGCCAGGAGATCAACGGCTTACCCAGCGCCGTGGCGATTTCCTGCGCCAGCACGGTTTTGCCGGTGCCGGGCTCGCCCTTGATGAGCAGCGGGCGTTGCAGCGCCACGGCGGCGTTGACCGCGACTTTCAGGTCATCGGTGGCGACGAATGTCTCAGTACCTTCAAAACGCATGTCTCGTCCTTGCACTTTAATTGTCTCTATCTTCGCGCGGTACCCCACTACGTCAAGCACACGGCCGCCGGTTATTTCTTCGCCTCGAATTTATAGGGGCTGGCGCTGGTGGTCAGCGGGTCGATGCTGAGGCGGTGCGCGATGGGGGGGAAGGCACGGGAGCGGCAGTCCTGGCGCTCGCACAGCCGGCAGGACAGGCCGATGCCGACGGCTGCGGTGGCGAGGTCCAGACCGTCGCCATAAACCAGCTCGCCGGCGTGGCTCACATCGCAGCCCATGGCGACGACGTGGACCGGCGGCGGCTCGCCCCAGCGGGCGGGGCGGCCGGTGATGGCGCGGGCGAAGCAGAGGAAGGTCTCGGCGCCGGAAAGCTGGGCCACCTGCACGCGGATGGTCCCCGGCGTGGCGAAGGCGGCATGCACGATCCAGCGCGGGCAGGTGCCGCCGAAGCGCATGAAGGGGAAGCCGGCGGCGGAGAAGCGCTTGCTGACATTGCCGGCGGCGTCGACGCGCAGGAAGAAGAACGGCACGCCGCGCGCGCCGTTGCGCTGCAAAGTAGAGAGGCGGTGGCAGGCTTGCTCGTAGCTGACACCAAAGCGCGCGGCGAGGGCATCGACGTCGTAACGCAGCTGCCGGGCGGTGGTGAGGAAATTGCCGTAGGGCATGAGGATGGCGCCCGTGATGTAGTTGAGCAGGCCTATGCGCAGCAGCTCCGTGGCATCGCGCGAGGAGGGCGTCGCGGCCTTGATGATCGGCTCGATCGCGTCGCGCGCTTCGAGCAGGGCAAGCTGGAAGGCCATCTGGAAACCGCGGCTCTCGCGCGGCAGATCCTCGGAGAGGGTGAGCAGGCGGGCTTTGGCGTCGTAGACTCGCAAGGCGCCGGGGAGCGGTTGCACGCTGACGATGAGCCCATGCACCTGGCGCAGACGCTCGGCCAAAGCGTGGCTGCTGCCGATGGCCTGGGCGTTCAGGGTTGAATTGATTGCCTCGGCGACGGCTTCCAGCGACGGAAAATGGTTTTCGTGGTCGTGGAAGAAGTCGCGGACTTCCTCGTTGGGCAGCATGATCTTGCGGCCGGAGGGCAATGTGATGCCCGACGATTCCTCTCGCGCGCCGGCCAAAGCGCGGTGCAAAGCGATAATGGCGCGGGCACCGTTGGGGGCGGCGGCGAGAGCCTGGATTTCGGCTTCGGGCACCGGGTCAAGCGCCAGTTGCGGGTCGGCGAAAACCTCGCGCAAGGCGACCTCGAACTCACGCTCCTGCACGCCGGAAAGCGCCGCGAGGTCGACGTGCAGAATGTCGGTCAACTTAAACAGCAGCGAGGCGGTGACGTTGCGCTGGTCGTGCTCGACGAGGTTAAGGTAACTCGTTGAGATACCCAATTTTTGTGCCAGACCCTGCTGCGAATAGCCTTGTTCCATGCGCAGGCGGCGGATAGTTTTACCGATGGCGGTCTTTGACATGATTTACATATAGCAAAATTTTACAGTAAAGTTAAACACCTATTTCGCGGATGCCGGTCCATTTTGCGCTATGCATCGCGGCGCAATGTAAATTATTAACTGCGTCACGACACATCGCCGTGTATTCAGGAGACCCGCCATGCAGACCCAGACCACCACCGCTTCCACCGACACAATGCAACGCCACGACTATGACGACGGCCTGGTGCATTCCCACGGCTGGGCCCGCGAATCGCGTGAGCGCAAGGTCACGGTGCGGGTCCAGGATTACGATGACGGCTTGGTGCATGCCCATGCCTGGGCCATGTCTTCGCCCGAACGTTAAATAATTATGCGTTCCAGGTCATGTCTGCCTGTTGCGGGCTTGACCTGAGGGCGCGAATCCTCTTCAACTAAGAACAATAATCAAACAAACAGCGCAAAAGCGCCGCCTGTTCTGGAAACGTCCGCGAACGCCCCTGGGTGGTAACTCCCAGGGTTTTTTATTGCCCGCATTTTAGCCCCCGCATTTTAGCCTTGATGATCGTCCTTGGTTGCATCAATCAGCCGCGCCATTTTGAGGAAGGCGACCACGGCGGGGTCTTTCGGGTTGAGCGGGGTGCCGGCTTCCATGTGTTTGAGCATCAGCGCCACCACATCGCACAGGCGGCCGATCTGCTTACCGTAGCTGCCGGCGGCGTCGATGAGTTTGCGCTCCAGCGCCGGATCGGAGGAATTGCCCAGATCGATGTTGAACAGGCCGATCTGTCCACCGCTCATGCTGCCCCCAGTGAAGCTGGGCATGGTGATCGGCATTGTCACCGCGCCGGAGAGCGGCAGGTTCCATTCAAGTTGCGGTTTGAATTTATCGGCCATGGGATCTCCGGATTAAACAGTTTCACACAGTAACTCTGACGTGTCCGGACTGTCATCCGCAAGTTAAATGCTTACCTCGATTGAAGCCGGCCCGGAAGAAACGTTTTTCTCCCGCCGGCTGAGATGCCGCAATAGCCGTTGCAAAGGTTGGTCGAGCGCGAAGGTCACGATGGCAATTAATAGATACAGCGCCAGAAAACCGGCTACGGCCAGCATATTCAGCCCTACCGTACCCAGCCGCAGCCAACCGAACGACGAATCGACGACCAGGATCAGCGGTGTATGCAGAATATACAGCGGATAGGACATCGCCCCCAGCCGCTGTGCCGTCGCGCCGAAACGCAACCAGCCGAGCCGCTCCAGATTTGCAAGCCCCACAATAATAGCCGCGAAGCCAAGCCCGGTGACGGGGGCGGTCATCGGGTCTCCATAGGAATAACCCCACCTCAGGGCGGGAACATAATCGGCCAGCACAGCCAAGCCGACGATGAGCAGCCCCAAGCTGCCGCCGAGCCGCAGCGGCAAGCAGGCAAATACCCACCCACCCAGGAGCCCGGCAAAAAAATAGAACTCGAACGGGGCCAGAAAATGTCCCGCGTAGGCAAATGAGAGCCAGCGCAAAAAATCTAGGAGAGAGGCCGGAAACAGGTTGGCAAAAGACGCTGGTGCCCAGCACAATACCACCGAAAAGACCCAGGCAGCGAGAAGCGGGCGGCCGATATAGGGCAGCAGGCAGAGGCCGAACATCAGATAGAATGCGACCTCGTAATGCAAAGACCAAGCCGGACCAATGAAATCAGCCACTTGCGCCGGCTGCAGGAGAAAAAGCTTCAGTGCGTAAACAGGTGTGAGGGCGCCAAAAAGATAATAACAGATGATCCCCAGGCCGATCCAATACATTGGGTAGATGCGGCAAGCCCGGCGCCACCAGAATTTCGGCACACTGGCCAGCCGCCCAAAATCGCGCCGGTGCGCGGTCATCATCACAAAGCCGCTGAGCACGAAAAAATACTGCACGGCGATGGCACCGGGCGTGTGGATATTTCCCAGCACCGCGCCTGCGGGCGCGCAGGCAAAGCGTGGCAGATCGGGAAAGAAATGCGTCATAACGACCAACGAGGCGGCAATGAACCGGCCTATTTCCAGCGTACCCAAAATCGGCCGGTTCGCTGGCTGCGGATTTTTCTGGAAAAACTTGGTCACTACAGGCTCAATTAAGTTTAATGCGAAATCGCATAACCATCCCCAGATAGCAAACAAGCGGGATACGATCCGCGATGGCAACCCTGCCTAAACTATGCGAGTCTCCGCCCATGTCGACCCGGCCATTCACCCTCACCGCTGACCTGCTGCTCCGGGCCTACCGGCTGGGGCTGTTCCCCATGGCGGAGTCGCGCGGCAGCCGTACGCTGCACTGGCTGGACCCGGAGGCGCGCGGGGTGCTGCCGCTGGATAAATTCCATTTGCCGCGCAGTCTGTTAAAAACGCTGCGCAGCGGGAAACTCACGGCAACGGCAGATGCAGATTTTCCCGGCACCATCGCGGCCTGCGCCGCCGCGCGGGAAAACCGGCCGGAGACTTGGATCAACCCGGAGATCGAACGCCTGTTTACCGAGCTGTTTCACCTCGGCTTCGCGCATAGCGTGGAAACCTGGGCGAACGGCCAACTTGTCGGCGGGCTCTATGGCGCCTGCCTGGGTGGCGCGTTTTTTGGCGAGAGCATGTTCTCCACCACGACCGATGCGTCGAAAGTGGCACTCGTGCATCTGGTCGCGCGGTTGCGCTTAAGTGGGTACACCCTGCTGGATACGCAGTTCATCACCTCGCATCTGGAACGCTTCGGCACCATCGAGATTCCGCGCGCAACTTATCACGCCTTGCTGGCCGATGCGGTGGAAGTTCCGGCACGGTTCATCGCCAGCCCTGATCCTGCCGCATTGTTGTGCGAGATCGAGACCATGCGGAAAAACTCATCATGAAAATTTTGTCCTTCGTTGTCCCTGCCCTGCTCATGGCCAGCCCAGCCATGGCCACACCGGCATTTCTGCCCACAAGTGATGTCGCCATCACCTATGAGCTGAACGCGCCCGGCCGCGCGGCGCAGGATTACCAGTTGAACTACGATGCGGCGGACAAACTGGCGCGCGTGGAGGATCCGGCACAAGGCATCTACATTCTGGCCAATCTGCCGGCAGGGCAGGCACAAGTGGTGGTGCCAGCCCTGCATGCCATTGTGCAGGCCCCTGATTTTTCCTCGATGACGCAGATGATCGCCACCGCGGATGGCGCGCGCTTCACGCCGCTGGGGCCAGGGCGGTATGCCGGCCTGGGGTGCGAGAAATATCTGGTCCTGAACGGCCAGGGCTCCGGCACTGCCTGCATCACCCAAAGTGGCGTGGTGTTGCATTTTGCCGGGCGGGATGCGCATGGCTCGGCCGAGGTGACGGCGCTCTCGGTCGCCTACGGCCCTCAGCCCGCACAGGATTTTTCCACGCCGGACGGATTTTCCGCCGTCACCCTGCCACCCGGAGCGCTCGCCGCGCTCTTGCAGCAGCAGCAGTAGTGCCCCGTCGGCTGAGGCAGACGCGTTCCGGCGCGTTAACCGACGCTATAAATTATAGTAATTTCAATTAAGAGTGT
>PLSD01000055.1 GCA_003164135.1 Acetobacteraceae bacterium | reverse complement strand
GAGCTGTTCAAGCCGTTCATCTACGCCAAGCTGGAGAAATACGGTCTGGCCACCACCATTAAAGCTGCCAAGCGCATGGTGGAAAAGGAGCGTCCCGAGGTTTGGGATATCCTTGAAGAGGTTATCCGCGAGCATCCGGTGATGCTGAACCGCGCGCCGACGCTGCATAGACTCGGCATCCAGGCGTTCGAGCCGGTGTTGATTGAAGGCAAGGCGATCCAGCTGCACCCGCTGGTCTGTACCGCCTTCAACGCGGATTTCGACGGCGATCAGATGGCGGTCCACGTGCCGCTCTCCATCGAGGCGCAGCTGGAAGCGCGCGTGTTGATGATGTCGACCAACAACATCCTCAGCCCCGCCAACGGCAAGCCGATTATCGTGCCGAGCCAGGATATCGTGCTCGGGCTGTATTATCTCTCCCTGGAGACGGCCGAGTACGCCGCGACCAAGGACGAGGATACCCGTGCGTTCGGCACCGTTGGCGAGATCGAGTTCGCGATGTCCGCCGGTGCGCTGAAGCTGCATGACAAAATCCGCGCGCGGATTGAGACCATCGACCATGCTGGGGTGAAGGCGAAGAAGATCGTCGTTACCACGCCGGGCCGGATGTTGATCGGCCAGTTGCTGCCGTTGAGCGCGGATGTGCCGTATGCGGTGGTCAACAAGATGCTGACCAAGAAGAACGTCTCCGACGTGATTGACCTCGTGTACCGCCATTGCGGGCAGAAAGAGGCGGTGATCTTCTGTGACCGCATGATGGGGCTTGGCTTCAAGCACGCGGCGCGGGCCGGTATTTCGTTCGGCAAGGACGATATGCGGATCCCCGACTCCAAGGCCGGGCTGGTTGCGGCCACCCAGGCGGAAGTGCGCGAGTTCGAGCAGCAGTATCAGGATGGTCTGATCACCGCCGGCGAGCGTTATAATAAGGTGGTTGATGCCTGGTCGCGTTGTAAGGACCTGGTTGCCACGGCGATGATGAAAGAGATTTCCAAGCAGGAAATCGGCAAGCCGACCAACTCGGTGTGGATGATGAGCCACTCCGGTGCGCGTGGGTCGCCGGCACAGATGTCACAGCTGGCGGGTATGCGCGGGTTGATGGCCAAGCCTTCGGGCGAGATCATCGAGCAGCCGATTATCGCCAACTTTAAAGAGGGCCTCTCGGTTCTCGATTACTTCAACTCGACCCATGGCGCCCGTAAGGGACTCGCGGATACGGCGTTGAAGACGGCGAACTCGGGCTACCTGACGCGGCGTCTGGTCGACGTGGCGCAGGATTGCATTATCATCGAGGAAGATTGCGGCACCGAGCGCGGCTTGACCGTGAGCGCGGTGATGGATGGCGGTGAAGTCGTCTCCAGCCTGGCCGAGCGTGTGCTGGGACGGACCACGGCGGCGCCTGTGTTCGACCCGCTGGGCGGTGCCGAGATCGTCGCGGCGAACGTGCTCATCGAAGAGCCGGAAGCCGAGAAGATCGAGAAGTCGGGCGTGGAGTCGGTGAAGATCCGCTCCGTGCTGACCTGCGATACCAAGATCGGCGTTTGCGGCCATTGCTATGGGCGTGATCTGGCGCGCGGGACTCCGGTGAATGCCGGCGAGGCCGTGGGCGTGATCGCGGCGCAGTCGATCGGCGAGCCGGGCACGCAGCTGACCATGCGTACCTTCCATATTGGTGGCGCGGCCCAGCGTGGCGCCGAGCAGTCCAACGTGGAAGCCAGCCATGACGGCACCATTGCGATTAGAAACCGCAACGTGGTGACGAACAGTGCGGGCGTGCCGGTGGTGATGAGCCGTAACTGCGAAATCATCATTACCGACAACGCCAACCGCGAGCGCGCGCGCTTCCGGGTGCCGTACGGCGCGCGGTTGCTGGGCGACGAGGGTGCGACCGTTACGCGCGGCCAGAAGCTGGCCGAGTGGGATCCGTACACCTTGCCGATCATCACCGAGCGTTCGGGTATCGTGGAATACGCGGACCTGATCGACGGCATCACCCTGGTGGAGCGGACCGACGAAGTGACCGGCCTGACCTCCAAGGTCGTGGTCGATTACAAGCAGTCGGCCCGTGGGGCGGATCTGCGGCCGCGGCTGCTGCTGAAGGATACCAAGGGCGAGATCGTGCGCCTGACCAACGGTGCCGAGGCGCGCTACTTCCTGGCTCCAGACTCCATTCTTTCCGTGGAGCCTGGTGCGACGGTGGCGGACGGCGACGTGCTGGCGCGTATTCCGCGCGAGGGTTCCAAGACGCGTGACATCACCGGCGGTCTGCCGCGGGTGGCGGAGCTGTTCGAGGCGCGGCGGCCGAAGGATCACGCGATTATCGCGGAGATCGACGGGCGCGTGGAGTTCGGCAAGGATTACAAGGCCAAGCGCCGCGTGATCGTGAAGAACGACGAGACCGGGGAAGACACCGAGTACCTGGTGCCCAAGGGCAAGCACGTGTCCGTGCAGGAAGGCGACTATGTTCGCCGGGGTGACCCCCTGGTGGATGGACCGCGCGTTCCGCACGACATTCTGCGGGTGCTTGGAGTCGAGGCGCTGTCTGACTACCTCGTGAACGAAATCCAGGACGTTTACCGTCTGCAGGGCGTGAAGATCAACGATAAGCATATCGAAGTGATCGTGCGCCAGATGTTGCAGAAGGTGGAAATCACCGAGGCCGGCGACACCACCTTCCTGGTGGGCGAGCTGATCGACCGGGTGGAGTTCGACAGCGAGAACGGCAAGCTGGCGCAGGACGAACGTCCCGCTTCCGGGCTGCCGGTGCTGCAGGGCATCACCAAGGCGTCGCTGCAGACGCAGAGCTTCATCTCGGCCGCCTCCTTCCAGGAGACGACTCGGGTGCTCACCGAAGCAGCCACCGCCGGTAAGACGGATTCCCTGTCTGGCTTGAAGGAAAATGTGATTGTCGGGCGCTTGATCCCGGCGGGTACGGGCAGCGTGATGAACCGCCTGCGGGCCGTGGCGGCAGGCCGCGACCGGCAGACGCTTGGCGGGCAGCGCCCTGCCCTGAGCAAGCCTGAGTATGCCGCTGAGTAAGTAGCAAAGAGTACCCCAGGGGGCTTTGCCCCCTGGACCCCTACAGGGGCCGCGGGCCCCTGACCCCGATTAGTTTGGAACGGCGGCAAATTTATGCCGCCGCTTCTTTGTTTGGCTGCGAGGGGTGTTTCTCTGCTTCTCCGTACTCAATGAAAATCTGCCTTTCTTGCCGTACGGAGTCAGCGGCACTCAGGTCGATGACGGTTGTTTCGATTGTGCCATTTATGAGCCAAGGCTGAAGGTCATAGGTCAGAGGGAATTTCGTGATGGCCATTGATTTTCCGACGAACCCGTGGTCTTTTTTGGGACATGGCGGGAATATCTGAAGGCTGATGTTCCCAAAGGCTATAACCAACACGCAGTAAGGCATAGGAATGTCTGTTTTGCGGGTTAACAAGATAACGCCCGGTTGCTGGTAGGGCCTAAAACCTGGAACGGACGAGTGGAAACATGAATGGTAGCCGTCCTGGTATACTTTATTTTTGTCCACATCTTTTTCAAGAAGCCATTGCTTTAATTCAGAAAAATTTATTAGTTGGTCATCTGGAAGCAAGCTAAAGGCAATTTTTGCTAAGCATTTATAAGCCCCAAGAAGACGATAGGGCTCAGTCTGATATCGTATTGTTGCTGACCGGTTTTCTGCATCCTGGGACATGAATGGCTCTCCCACAAAATATTTGATTGTCTGTTGTCCCCCGATGCTCTCGATTCGAGAATTTTGTCCTTTTGACGTAAGCGTTCGGACGCCGTTGTAGCCTTTTACCAACCCGACAGAGAGTTCACCCATAACCATTTTGGCGAGGTCGGCATCGAAGGCGGAGAAGCGCTCGTTGCAGGAATCACATTCGTAAAGGGAAAGGAGGCGCTTGTTCCCAAGGAATCGCGGAATAGTATGCGCTTTTTCCTTGAATGTGACGATTGGCTCTGATTTGTCGCAGAATCGGCATGTCTGGGGTTTTGATCCTAGAAGCTCTTTCGGCCGGGCAGCGCTAAGTTTGCCGAAGAATTTAATGTCATAATTATCTGAGTAAACTTTAAGATCGCGCGCCGCCCCCGATTCCATAGCGCGGGTCATATCAGGAGTATTCTCTTTCACCGCAAACATGTCCGATCTCCTTCTCTGAGGTCTGGAACATAACATGAACTTGAGGATGTAAGAAAGTGTTGACCGGGAACAGCGTGGAGTCGCAGGAGCGTTCCGGGTGGAATATTGTCTCCAGCCATGCCCAAATCTCCTAGCTGGGTTTTTCTGCCAATGAGTCTGCGGCTGAAGCTTGACTTGGGGGTGGGGGGCTCTTAAGGAAGGCGCTCTCGCGGTTCTGGGACTTTTTCAGGCGCGGGTTGTCGATAAAAATCTGGCGCGTGCGGCGCCGTCCCGGGAAACCGGAACTAAGGCCGCGTGCTAGAGTCGTTTCCGCAAGCAGGGTTATCCGGCTTGCGGCCGTTTTTTATGGATGACCTGTTCGCCAAAAGATCTGGGGCACGGGGAACACACGAAGCAGGATGAGATATGCCGACCATTAATCAGTTGATCGCCAAGGGCCGTGAGCCCGCGCCGAAGCGGAACAAGGTGCCGGCCCTTGAGGGTTGCCCCCAGAAGCGCGGCGTTTGCACGCGCGTCTATACAACGACCCCGAAGAAGCCGAACTCGGCGCTTCGTAAGGTTGCCAAGGTGCGCCTGACCAATGGTTTCGAGGTGGTGAGCTACATCCCCGGCGAAGGCCATAACCTGCAGGAACACTCCGTGGTGCTGATCCGCGGAGGCCGCGTAAAAGATTTGCCGGGCGTGCGCTACCACATCCTGCGCGGTGTGCTGGATACGCAAGGTTTGCCGAAACGCCGTAAGCGCCGTTCGCTGTATGGCGCGAAGCGGCCGAAGTAAGAGAGAGCAGAGATATGAGCAGACGCCGCCGCGCCGTAAAACGCGAAGTTCTCCCGGACGCCAAGTTCGGAGATATCGTTATCAGCCGTTTCATGAACGTGCTGATGTACGATGGTAAGAAATCCGCCGCCGAAGGTATTGTTTACGGTGCGCTTGATGTGTTGAAGAAGCGCGGCGGGGCGAATGCCGACCCGGTGCGGTTGTTCCACGAAGCGCTGGACAATGTGAAGCCGGCCATTGAGGTGCGTTCGCGCCGCGTTGGTGGTGCCACCTACCAGGTGCCGGTTGAAGTGCGTACCGAACGCCGCCAGGCATTGGCGATCCGCTGGATCATCGACTCGGCCCGCAAGCGCGGCGAGCACACGATGGAAGAGCGGCTCTCCAACGAATTGCAGGATGCGGTGAACAATCGCGGTTCTGCGGTGAAGAAGCGTGAAGACACCCACCGTATGGCCGAAGCCAATAAGGCTTTCAGCCATTACCGCTGGTAATTACGACTACCAACTCTTTAAGTTTTTAGCCCGCACGGAGCAGACAAATGGCCAAAGCGAAATTTGAGCGGAATAAGCCGCATCTGAACATTGGCACGATCGGCCACGTCGATCATGGCAAGACCTCCCTGACTGCCGCCATCACGAAAGTGCTGGCGAAGTCCGGTGGTGCGACCTTCACCGCTTACGACATGATCGACAAGGCGCCGGAAGAACGCGCTCGTGGCATCACGATCTCGACCGCTCACGTTGAGTACGAGACCAAGAACCGCCATTACGCC
The DNA here is from genome assembly GCA_003164135.1 of Acetobacteraceae bacterium. GTDB lineage: Bacteria > Pseudomonadota > Alphaproteobacteria > Acetobacterales > Acetobacteraceae > Acidocella. The sequence goes on along the minus strand of PLSD01000055.1, from coordinate 31,558 downwards.
CACGTCGACTGCCCCGGCCATGCTGACTATGTGAAGAACATGATCACCGGCGCCGCGCAGATGGACGGCGCGATCCTGGTTGTTTCCGCGGCTGACGGCCCGATGCCGCAGACCCGTGAGCACATCCTGCTCGCCCGCCAGGTTGGCGTGCCGGAACTGGTCGTGTTCCTGAACAAGATGGACCTTGCTGACCCCGATCTGGTTGAGCTGGTTGAGATGGAAGTGCGCGAGCTGCTCAGCAAGTACGGCTTCGACGGCGACAATATCCCCATCATTAAGGGTTCTGCTGTTGCGGCCCTTGAAGACAAGACCCCGGAAATTGGCGAGAATGCAATTTTGGCGCTGATGGAAGCTGTGGACACCTATATTCCCCAGCCTGCCCGCGCCAAGGACAAGCCGTTCCTGATGCCGGTTGAAGACGTGTTCTCGATCTCTGGCCGTGGCACCGTTGCCACCGGCCGCGTCGAGCGCGGCGTGATCAAGGTTGGCGAAGAAGTCGAAATCGTCGGCCTGCGTCCGACCACCAAGACCATCGTCACCGGCGTTGAAATGTTCCGCAAGCTGCTCGACCAGGGTGAGGCCGGCGACAACATCGGCGCGCTGCTGCGCGGCACCAAGCGTGAAGACATTGAGCGCGGCCAGGTTCTTGCTGCTCCGGGCTCGATCACCCCGCACACGAAGTTCCACGCTCAGGCGTACATTCTGACGAAGGAAGAAGGCGGCCGTCATACCCCGTTCTTCACCAACTATCGTCCGCAGTTCTATTTCCGCACCACCGACGTGACCGGCGTTGTCACGTTGCCGGAAGGCACGGAAATGGTCATGCCGGGTGATAACGTGGCGATCGACGTTGAGCTGATCGCCCCGATCGCCATGGATGATGGTCTGCGTTTCGCCATCCGCGAAGGCGGCCGGACCGTTGGTTCGGGCGTTGTCGCCAAGGTAACGAAGTAAGTTTCGGCCCCCCGTATCTGTGAAAAGAGCTTGAGTTAAGATGGACAACCAAAACATCCGTATTCGCCTGAAGGCGTATGATCACCGCGTGCTGGACAACAGCACAAAGGACATCGTCAACACGGCGAAGCGCACGGGCGCGCAGGTGCGGGGGCCAATTCCGTTGCCGACACATATCGAACGTTTCACCGTGAACCGTTCGCCGCATGTGGACAAGAAGAGCCGCGAGCAGTTCGAGATTCGGACTCATCGCCGCTTGCTGGATATCGTTGACCCGACCCCGCAGACCGTGGACGCGCTGATGAAGCTCGACCTCGCCGCGGGCGTCGAAGTCGAAATTAAGATCTGAGCTTAGGTGGTATTATGCGTACCGGTGTAATTGCAAAAAAACTGGGGATGACCCGGTTGTTCAAAGATGACGGCACGCATGTGCCGGTCACGGTTCTTCACCTCGACGAGGTGCGGGTTGTGGCTGCGAAGACTGTTGAAACGGATGGCTACGCCGCTGTGCAGCTCGGCTATGGCAAGGCCAAGCCGAAGAATGTGAGCAAGCCAATGAAGGGCCATTTCGCCAAGGCGAAAGTGGAACCCTCCATGAAGCTGGTTGAATTCCGCGTGGCGAACGACGCCATTCTGGAGCCGGGCGTGCAGCTTTCGCCTTCGCACTTCTCGATTGGCCAGTTTGTCGACGTTGCCGGCATTACCAAGGGCAAAGGTTTTGCCGGTGGTATGAAGCGCTGGAACTTCTCCGGTCTTGAAGCCTCCCACGGCGTGTCAGTCAGCCATCGTAGCCTTGGTTCCACGGGTAACCGCCAGGATCCGGGCAAGACGTTCAAGAACAAAAAGATGCCTGGGCATCTCGGTCAGGAACGCGTCACCACGCTGAACCTGCAGGTTGCCGGTCTCGATGAAGAGCGTAACCTCGTTCTTATTCGTGGCGCCGTCCCGGGCTCCAAGGGCAGCTATGTTCTGCTGCGCGACGCGATCAAAAAGGCACGGCCGGCTGATGCGGCCTATCCCGCAGCGTTGAAGGGCTGAAGCCGATGAAATTTGATATTTACGACATCGATGCGAAGGCCGCCGGTAGCGCTGAGCTGCCGGACGAGATTTTCGGCATTGCCCCGCGTGCGGACATTATTGCCCGCGTGATTCACTGGCAGCTGGCCAAGCGCCGCTCCGGTAACCACAAGACCAAGGGCATGGGCGAAGTTTCGGGCACGACCCGCAAGCCGTTCAAGCAGAAGGGCACTGGTAATGCGCGTCAGGGTAGCTTGCGGGCGCCGCAGTTCCGTACTGGTGGCGTGGTGCATGGTCCGGTTGTGCGTGACCATGGCTATAACCTGAACAAGAAGGTTCGCCGTCTGGGCCTGCTTTCAGCGCTTTCGCTGAAAGCTGCCGAGGGCAAGCTGATTATTCTGGACGCCGTCGGCGCCCTGGAAAAGACCAAGGACGTGGCTGCGAAAGTGAAGAACTTCGGTTGGAAGTCGGCATTGATCGTCGATGCCGCCGTGGACCAGAACTTCCTGCGCGCCAGCCGCAATGTTCAGGGTTTGGATATTCTGCCGGTGATCGGCGCCAATGTGTACGACATCGTGCAGCATGACGTGCTGGTGATTACCAAGGCCGGCATTGATGGCTTGAAGGAGCGCCTGGCATGAGCACCGTGAAGATTACGCCGGAGCGGATGTACGAAGTCGTTCGCGCGCCGCACATCACCGAGAAGGCCACGATGCTTTCCGAAAAGAACCAGTTTGTTTTCAAGGTTGCGCCCGATGCGACGAAGCCTGAAATCAAAGCGGCGATTGAGACCCTGTTCAAAGTAAAAGTAACTGGTGTGAATACGCTGATCACCAAGGGCAAGACCAAGCGGTTCAAGGGCCGTCCTGGTGTTCGCTCCGACGTGAAGAAAGCGTTCGTGACCCTCGCCGAAGGCGAGAGCATCGATTTCACAACCGGTCTGGCATAAGGCGCGGACTATGGCACTGAAGCATTTTAATCCCGTCACGGCGAGCCTTCGCGGCACCGTCCTGATCGACCGCAGCGAGCTGTGGAAGGGCAAGCCTGTTAAAGGCCTGACCGAGGGCAAGCATTCGACCGGTGGGCGTAACAACCACGGCCGTATCACCAGCCGTTTCCGCGGCGGTGGACATAAGCAGGCTTATCGTATCGTCGACTTCAAGCGTCGCAAATACGATGTGGCCGCGACGGTCGAGCGTCTGGAATATGACCCGAACCGCACCGCGTTCATCGCGCTGATCAAGTATGCCGATGGCGAGCTGTCGTACATTCTGGCGCCGCAGCGTTTGAAGGCTGGCGATCCGGTGATTTCCGGTTCGCGCGTTGATATCAAGCCTGGCAATGCGATGCCTTTGGCAGCGATCCCGGTCGGAACGATCATCCACAACATCGAGCTCAAAGTGGGCGCCGGTGGCAAGATGGCCCGTTCGGCAGGAACTTTTGCGCAGCTGGTCGGCAAGGACCAGGGCTATGCGCAAATCAAGCTGACCTCCGGCGAGCTGCGCGTTGTGCGCGCCGAGTGCATGGCGACGATCGGTGCTGTTTCCAACGCCGACCACCAGAACGAGCAGCTTGGTAAAGCTGGCCGTCGCGTGTGGATGGGCCGCCGGCCGCATAACCGCGGTGTTGTGATGAACCCGGTCGATCACCCGCACGGCGGTGGCGAAGGCCGGACCTCGGGTGGCCGTCATCCGGTTACGCCCTGGGGCAAACCGACCAAGGGCGCCAAGACACGTAGCAATAAACGTACGGATGATCTCATCATCCGCCGCGCTAAGAGCGGGAAGGGCTGATAGATGTCACGTTCTGTTTGGAAAGGCCCGTTTGTTGACGGGTATCTGTTGGGTAAGGCGGAGGCATCGCGTGCATCCGGCCGTAACGAGATCATCAAGATCTGGTCGCGCCGCTCCACCATCCTGCCGCAATTCGTTGGCCTGACCTTTGGCGTTTACAACGGCAAGAAGTTTTTGCCGGTACAGGTGAACGAAAACATGGTTGGCCATAAGTTTGGTGAATTCTCGCCGACGCGGACCTTCACGGGTCACTCGGCCGATAAGAAAGCGAAGCGGGGCTGAGATGAGCAAACCGAAAGCCGTACGCAGCCTTGAGGACATTCAGGCACAGGCGATTACGCGCAATATGCGCGTCAGCCCGCGCAAGTTGAACCTCGTCGCTGAATCCATTCGTAATCTGCCGGCCGGTCGCGCTCTTGCGGACCTGACCTTCAGCAAGCGCCGCATCGCCAAGCAAGTGAAGAAGACGCTTGAGAGCGCGATTGCGAACGCCGAAAACAATCATCAGCTCGATGTTGATAAGCTGGTTGTGAAACTGGCCGAAGTTGGCCGCGGTATTGTCATGAAGCGTTTCCACGCTCGTGGCCGTGGCCGTTCCGCGACGGTTGAGAAGTGGTTCAGCCATTTGAAGATCGTGGTGGAGGAGCGTGAGCCGTCTGAGAAGGCGATGCGCGACGTCCGTCCGGGTCACAAGAAGTCTGAAACCGCTAAAGCAGCCGGGGAGGCCGCATAACATGGGTCATAAGATCAATCCGATCGGTTTGCGCCTTGGCATTACCCGCACGTGGGACAGCCGCTGGTACGCCGGCAAGGACTATGCCCGCCTGCTGCATGACGATCTGAAGCTGCGCAGCCATCTGCGCGCCAAGCTCAGCCAGGCTGGTGTTTCGAAAGTTGTGATCGAGCGTCCGGCGAAGAAGCCGCGCGTGACGATTTACGCCGCGCGCCCTGGTGTTGTCATTGGCAAGAAGGGCCAGGACATCGACACGCTGCGCAAGGAATTGTCAGTGATGGCGAAGGCCGAGGTTTCCCTGAACATCATGGAAATCCGCAAGCCGGAAATCGATGCGACGCTGGTTGCCGAAAACATCGCGCAGCAGCTGGAGCGCCGCGTGGCTTTCCGCCGCGCGATGAAGCGCGCCGTGCAGTCCGCCATGCGTCTCGGCGCACAGGGGATCAAGATCACTTGCGGTGGCCGTTTGGGCGGCGCTGAAATCGCCCGTGTGGAATGGTATCGTGAAGGCCGCGTGCCTTTGCATACGCTGCGCGCCGATCTCGATTACGGCGTGGCGACGGCGAAGACGACTTACGGCACCTGCGGCGTCAAAGTCTGGATTTTCAAAGGTGAAGTTCTGGTGCAGGACCCGCTGGCGCAAGATAAGCGCGCGGCCGAACAAGCACCGCAGCGCTAAGGATTATTTGCCATGATGTCTCCTAAGCGTACTAAGTTTCGTAAAGCCCATAAGGGCCGTATCCACGGCCTGGCCAAGGGTAACACGCAGCTTAATTTTGGCGCATTCGGCCTGAAGGCTCTTGAGCCGGAACGGATTACCGCGCGCCAGATCGAATCGGCCCGCCGTGCCATTACCCGCGCCATGAAGCGTGCTGGCCGCGTGTGGATCCGGATTTTCCCGGATCTGCCCGTTACCACCAAGCCTGCTGAAGTGCGGATGGGTTCCGGCAAGGGTAGCCCGGAATTCTGGGTTGCCCGCGTGCACCCCGGCCGTATTGTGTTCGAGATTGACGGCGTTGCCGAGCCGCTGGCCCGCGAGGCCCTGGCCCTGGGCGCTGCCAAGCTGCCGATCAGGACTAAATTTGTTACCCGGATTGGAGATGCGTGAGATGACGGTTGTAAGCGACATCCGTGCGAAGACGCCGGACGAACTGACGGGCATGCTGCTCGATCTGCGCAAGGAGCAGTTCAATCTGCGTTTCCAGCGCGCGACCGGCCAGCAGGAAAACACCAGCCGCGTGCGTGCGGTACGGCGCGATATTGCGCGGGTGAAGACAATTCTGGCTGAGCGCGCGCGTTCGGCAGTTGCGGGTTAAGAGGATAACATGCCGAAACGTGTTCTGACCGGGCGGGTTGTGAGCGACAAGATGGACAAGACGATTACCGTCCTTGTCGAGCGTCGTATCATGCATCCGCTGTACAAGAAGTTCATTCGCCGCTCCAAGAAGTATGCGGCGCATGATGAAGCCAATGTCTGCGTTGAAGGCGATCTCGTCCGCATTGAAGAATGCGCCCCGATCAGCAAGCGCAAGACCTGGATCGTGACTGAGCGCAACGGTTCGGCACTCGCCGAGTCGCAAGCCAGCGCCTGAGGGATTTGAAAAATGATTATCGTAGAGTCGAACCTCGATGTGGCTGACAACTCCGGTGCGCGGCGCGTGCAGTGCATCAAGGTGCTCGGCGGCTCCAAGCGCAAGACCGCGTCTGTCGGCGATGTGATCGTGGTTTCCATCAAGGATGCCATTCCTCGCGGCAAGGTGAAGAAGGGTGACGTGCACCAGGCCGTGGTTGTGCGCACCGCATTCCCCGTGCGCCGTCCGGATGGCAGCGCGATCCGCTTTGACCGCAATGCTGCCGTGCTGCTGAACAAGCAGGGCGAGCCGATCGGTACTCGTATTTTTGGGCCGGTGGTGCGTGAGCTTCGTGCGAAGAAGTTCATGAAGATCATCAGCCTGGCGCCGGAGGTGCTGTAATTATGGCTGCACGTATTAAAAAAGGCGATAAAGTCCTTGTGATTTCAGGCGCTTCCAAGGGAACCCGCGGCGAAGTGCTGCGCGTGATCCCGAAGGAAGACCGCGCTGTGGTGCAGGGCGTGGCCGTGGCCAAGCTCCACACCAAGCCGAAAGGCATGGGCCAGCCCGGCGGTATCGTGGAACGCGAGGCTGCCGTGCATTTGTCCAATCTGGCATTGATCGATCCAAGCACCGATAAGCCGACGAAGGTCGGTTTCCGCGTGTTGGATGGTGGCCGCAAAGTTCGTGTTGCTCGCAAGAGCGGCACGGCGATTGATGGCTGAGGAGGCCGCAATGAGTGAAGTGAAAAGCCTGCCGCGCCTGCAGACGTACTACCGTGAGGTTGTGCGGGAGCAGATGCTGAAGGAATTCGGCTACAAGAATCCGCTGGAAGTGCCGGTTTTGGAAAAGATCGTCATCAACATGGGTGTGGGTGAAGCTGCCGCCGACCAGAAGAAACTGGACGCCGCGGTTGCCGAACTGACCCTGATCGCCGGCCAGAAGCCGGTGAAGACGATCGCGAAAAAGGCCATCGCCGGGTTCAAGATCCGCGCCGGCCTGCCGATCGGCTGTAAGGTGACGCTGCGCAAATCCAAGATGTACGAGTTTCTCGACCGTCTGGTGACCATAGCGATGCCGCGTGTCCGTGACTTCCGTGGCATTCCGAGCAACAAGGGCTTCGACGGGCGCGGTAATTTTGCCATGGGCCTCAAGGAACAGATCATTTTCCCTGAGATCGTCTATGACAAGGTCGATGCGATCCGTGGTATGGACATCATTTTCGTGACCAGTGCGAAAACCGATGCCGAAGCGAAGGCGTTGCTTAAAGGGTTCAATCTACCGTTCGCTAAGTGAACGTCGGCTTTTTAGAGTTTTGGAAAACGGCTGGGTTTTTCCAGCAGGTTCCGGAGGGGTTGCAAAAATATGGCTAAGACATCGCAGGTCAACCGAAATGGAAAGCGTGAGCGCATGGCCGCCCGCGACAAGGGCAAGCGCGCCGCGCTGAAAGAGACGATCATGGATCGGACTCTGCCAGTGGAAGATCGTTTTGAGGCGAGCATCAAGCTGGCCGAGCTACCGCGCAATGGCGCGAAGGTTCGCGTCCGCCTACGCTGTGAGCTGACCGGCCGTTCGCGCGGCAACTACCGTAAATTCAAACTTTGCCGTATCGCTTTCCGCGATCTGGCGAGCCAGGGACAGATCCCCGGCGTTACAAAAGCCAGCTGGTAAGGAAAGGGCAAACCAATGTCGATGTCCGATCCGTTGGGTGATATGCTCACCCGTATTCGTAATGCGCAGCATGCGCGCCTCACCATGTGCGTGGCGCCGGCCTCCAACCTGCGTGCCGACGTCCTGGACGTGTTGAAGCGCGAAGGCTTCATTCGCGGGTTTACCCGTGAAGAGCTGCGCCCTGGCATTGCCCAGCTGCGCATCGAGCTGAAGTACAGCGAAGGCCAGCCGGTGATCAAAGAAATTAACCGCGTGTCGCGCCCCGGCCGCCGCGTTTATTCCAAGATCAAGGAACTGCCGCGCGTGTATTCAGGTCTCGGTGTTTCCATCCTCTCCACGCCGCGTGGCGTGATGAGCGATGTGGAAGCCCGCGCCGCCAATGTTGGCGGCGAAGTTCTCTGCCGCGTCTTTTAAGGGGAGAGCAAGATATGTCACGCGTTGGCAAATATCCCGTAGAACTTCCCGCTGGCGTCACCGTGGCGCTGGCCGGCAACATTCTTACGGCCAAGGGCAAGCTGGGCGAACTTTCGCTCTCGCTGACCGACAAGGTCGAGACCACGATCGACGGCAACAAGGTTTCGGTTGCGCCGAAGACCAAGGAAGCCGCCGCCCGTATGATGTGGGGCACGACCCGCGCCAATATCGCCAATCTGGTGAAGGGCGTGTCGGTCGGCTACGCGAAGACGCTTGAGATCACCGGCACTGGTTACCGCGCCGCCGTTCAGGGCACGAACCTGGTCGTCAATCTCGGCTTCTCGCACGACGTGGTCTATGCGATCCCGTCGGGCATTAAAGTCACCTGCGAAAAGCCAACCCTGATCAAGATCGAGGGTATGGATAAGCGCCAGGTTGGTCAGGTTTGCGCTGAACTGCGCTCATACCGTCCGCCTGAGCCCTATAAGGGCAAGGGCGTGAAGTTTGAGGGCGAAGCGATCCGCCGGAAAGAGGGTAAGAAGAAGTAATGTCGACAAATCTTTCATTGCAGACGCGCCGCCGCGCCCGTCTTCGCTATCAGCTTCGGCAGAAGTCCACTGGACGCCCGCGTTTGTCGGTTTTCCGTTCCGGCAAGCACATCTATGCGCAGATCATCGACGATGCGGCTGGTAAGACAGTCGCCGCCGCTTCGACCCTGGATAAGGATCTGAAGGCAGCGTTGAAGACCGGTGCGGACAAGGATGCGGCGACCGCTGTTGGTAAGTTGATTGCCGAGCGTTCCAAAGCGGCCGGTATTATCGCCGTCGTGTTCGACCGCGGTTCTTATCTCTATCATGGCCGGGTGAAAGCCCTGGCAGAGGCGGCCCGCGAGGGCGGCCTCGACTTCTAGGAGCATTTGGCAATGGCACGTGAAGCACGTGAAGGCGGAAGCGGCGGCGGCAGAGGCCGTGAGCGTGAACGCGAGCGCGACCGGGAGACCGGTGATGAGCTGGTCGACAAGCTGGTAACCATCAACCGCGTTGCGAAAGTGGTTAAGGGCGGCCGTCGTTTCGCTTTTGCCGCACTCGTGGTGGTTGGTGACCAGAAGGGCCGCGTTGGCTATGGCGCCGGCAAGGCTCGTGAAGTTCCCGAAGCGATCCGCAAGGCAACCGAACGCGCCAAGAAGACCATGATCCGCGTTCCCATGAAGGAAGGCCGCACGCTGCACCACGACATTCGTGGCACGTTCGGCGCCGGTGATGTGGTCATCCGCGCGGCTCCGGCTGGTACTGGCATCATTGCCGGCGGCCCGCTGCGCGCTGTGTTCGAGACGCTGGGGATTGGCGACGTGGTGGCGAAGTCACTCGGTAGCCGGAACCCGCATAATATGGTGAAGGCGACGTTCGCCGCTCTCGCCAATGTCACCAGCCCCCGCCTCGTGGCCACGCGCCGCGGCAAGAAGGTGGCTGATCTTTACGGTACGACCGCCAAGGAAGTTCCGGTGGAGGCAAGCGATGTCTGAGAACAAAATCCGCGTTACGCAGATCGCGTCGGGCAACGGCCAGAAGCCGGGGCAGCAGGCGACACTGATCGGGCTGGGTCTGAACAAGATCAGCAAGGTTGTGGAGCTGAACGGCACGCCGGAAATTCGCGGCATGGTGCGCAAGGTTGCGCATCTGCTGAAGGTGGAGGAGCTGGCTTAAGCCAGGTTGATCATGAAACTTAATGAAATTCGCGACAATCCCGGCGCACGCCTGAAGTCCAAGCGGCTCGGTCGTGGCATCGGCTCCGGCAAGGGTAAGACCTCCGGTAAGGGTGTTAAAGGCCAGAAGGCGCGTGAAGGCGTGTCCCTGAACGGCTTTGAAGGCGGTCAGCTGCCGATCTATCGCCGGTTGCCCAAGCGGGGCTTTAACAACGTAAACCGCAAGGAATACGCGCCGCTGAACCTGGGTACGCTGGATGCCGCTTTTGAAGCCGGCAAGCTGGATGCTGCACAGCCGATCACCGAAGCCGCGCTGCGCGACGCCGGTCTGGTCCGTCTGGGCAAGGTTGATGGCGTTCGCCTGCTGGCGAAGGGCACGATTACCCGCGCCATCACCATCGAAGTCTCCGGCGCTTCGGCGGCGGCGGTTGCCGCAGTTGAACAGGCTGGCGGCAGTGTGAAGACGCTGGTGGCGAAGGCGCAAGCCGACGCAGCCTAAGCCTCTTGCCTCCGCCGGATAATATCCGGCACAATAGCGCTGAGTAACGGCGCTTGGCCGTGGCACGAAGCCTTAGGCCAAGCGCCGTTTTTGCGATTTAGAAGGATTACGCATGGCATCGGCCGCAGAACAGATGGCAGCAAACCTCAACCTTGGCGCTTTTGGCAAGGCAACGGACCTGCGCAAACGCATCTGGTTTACCTTGGGCGCCCTCATTGTGTTCCGTCTTGGTACATATATTCCCGTGCCGGGCGTGGATGCGACCGTGATGGCGCATCTGATGACGCAGAACGGCAGCGGCATTCTGGGCATGTTCAACATGTTCACCGGCGGCGCGCTCGGCCGTATGACGATCTTCGCGCTGAACATTCTGCCTTATATCAGTGCCAGCATCATCATCCAGCTGATGACCTCGACGATTCCCGCCTTGGAGGCCCTGAAGAAAGAGGGCGACTCGGGCCGGATGAAAATCACCCAGTATACGCGCTACCTCACGGTGCTTATTGCGGGTGTGCAGGCTTACGGCATTTCCATGAGCCTGGAGCGGGTGAAAACCGCGCTCGGGCCGGCGGTGATCGACCCTGGGTTCTTCTTCATCTTCACGGCGGTGATCACGCTGGTCGGCGGCACCATGTTCGTCATGTGGCTGGGTGAGCAGATCACCTCGCGCGGCATTGGGACTGGTGCGAGTCTGATCATTTTCGCCGGTATCGTCGCCAACATGCCGGTAGCCATTGCCAATATCCTGGAACTGGGGTCGACCGGCGCTCTCTCCACACTGTTTATTATCTGCTTCTTTGTGGTTGGCGTGGCGCTGTTCGCTTTCATTGTGTTCATGGAGCGGGCGCAGCGCCGGATTCTGGTGCAGTATCCCAAGCGGCAATCCGGGCAGCGCATGACCGGTGGCGAATCGACCCATATACCGCTGAAGGTCAACGTCTCGGGCGTGATGCCGCCGATTTTCGCCAGTTCGCTGCTGGTAATCCCAGCCACCTTCATTGGTTTTTCCAAGGGTGGGCCGGCGTGGCTGCAGACCACGGCGCATCTGCTCTCCCGTGGGCAGCCGCTCTATATGCTGCTGTTCGCGACCTTGATTACGGTGTTTGCCTTTGTCTGGGCGGCGATTTCGTTCAACCCGGAAGATACGGCCGAGAATTTAAAGAAGAACGGTGGCTTTATTCCTGGCATCCGCCCTGGCGCGAACACGGCGAAGTATTTCGACACGGTACTGACACGTTTGACTGCGATTGGTGCTGTGTACCTGACCGTGGTTTGCCTGCTGCCGGATTTCGTTCTCAGTAACTACAGCCTGCCGTTCTATTTCGGTGGTACGTCGCTACTGATTATTGTGTCCGTGACCATGGATACGGTATCGCAGGTGCAGTCGCACCTGCTGGCGCACCAGTATGAGGGTTTGATTCGGAAAAACCGCGGCAAGAGCCGGAAATAGGGGAGTAGACTGTGGAACTGATTCTGCTTGGGCCGCCCGGGGCTGGCAAAGGAACCCAATCGAAGTTTCTGGAAACCCGCTACGGCGTGGCGCAGATCTCCACTGGAGACATGCTGCGCGCCGAGGTGAAGGCCGGTACGCCGATCGGGCTTGAGGCCAAGGGCATCATGGATGCCGGCGGCCTGGTTTCCGACGATCTGATCATTCGGATGATCGGCGAGCGGATTTCCCGCCCCGATTGCGCCAAAGGTTTCATTCTGGACGGCTTCCCCCGCACTGTGCCGCAGGCCGAGGCGCTGGATAGACTGCTGCATGAGACCGCGGTGGACCTGGACGCGGTGATTGAGTTGAAAGTGGACGAGGCCGTGCTGGTCGAGCGGATCAGCGGGCGGTTCACCTGCGCCAAATGCGGTGCGGGTTACCACGACACCTTCCGCAAGCCCAAAAAGGAAGGCGTTTGCGATACCTGTGGCGGGACTGAGTTTACCCGCCGCCCGGACGACAAAGCCGAGACCGTGCATGCCAGGCTGGATGCCTACAACGTCCAGACGGCGCCGATTCTCCCCTATTACCAAGCCCAAGGCCGGCTCTATTCGGTTGATGGCATGGCTGAGATGGACGAAGTCCAGGCTCAAATCGAAGCGGTTTTACGCAAAATTGGCGTAACCGCGGCCTAAAATGTTGGTGCTGCCCGATCTGATCACGAAAAATTGATAGTTCATCGTTGACTCTCATCGGGCGGGCGCTATAACCCGCTTTCGCGGCGCCTCCGATCGGGGCGCCGCAACTTGTTATGACCTCAGGAGAGACCACGTGGCGCGTATTGCCGGCGTTAACATTCCCACGAATAAGCGTGTTTTGATCAGCCTTCGTTATATCTATGGCATCGGCCCGGTGAAGGCTCGTGACATTTGCACAGCGTTGGCCATCCCCGAGGAGCGCCGGGTCAACCAGCTCTCCGAAGACGAGATCCTGCGTCTGCGCGAGCTGATCGACAGAGATTACCGCGTCGAGGGCGATCTGCGCCGCGAGAACGCGATGAACATCAAGCGCCTGATTGACCTCGGCTGCTACCGCGGCCTGCGCCACCGTAAGGGCCTGCCGGTTCGCGGCCAGCGTACCCACACCAATGCCCGTACCCGCAAGGGCAAGGCCGTGGCGATCGCCGGCAAGAAAAAAGTCACGAAATAATCTTTCGCCCATCCCGTCAGCAGTTACAGGAATACCGATATGGCGAAGCCCGCCTCACGCCCCCGCAAGAAAGAACGCAAGAACATCATCTCTGGTGTTGCGCACGTTCTCGCCAGCTTCAATAACACCATGGTCAACATCACCGACGCGCAGGGCAACACCATTGCCTGGTCGACGGCGGGTAGCCAGGGTTTTAAAGGCAGCCGCAAATCCACCCCGTACGCCGCCCAGGTGGCTGCCGAGGATGCTGGCCGCAAGGCTCGCGAGCACGGCATGGAAATGCTGGAGATCGAAGTGAGCGGCCCGGGTTCGGGACGTGAAAGCGCGCTCCGCGCCCTGCAGACCGTGGGCTTTCAGATTTCCGCCATTCGCGATCTTACACCGATTCCGCACAATGGCTGCCGGCCGCGCAAGCGCCGCCGCGTCTGAGCCGGAACTGAATTTTGGTTAAGGCCCAAGGCGGGTTTCCGCCACCGGGCCGGAGGGTTGAATGTTGAAAGAATCGAATTTGTCGCTGCAACGCAATTGGCAAATGCTGATCAAGCCGGAGCATCTCGATATCGAGTTTGGTTCCGATGCCGGCCGTGTGGCCACCATTGTCGCCGAACCGCTGGAGCGCGGCTTTGGCATGACCCTGGGCAACTCGCTGCGCCGGATATTGCTGTCGTCGCTGCAGGGTGCTGCGGTTACGGCGGTGCGCATTGATGGCGTGCTGCATGAATTCTCCACGCTGGTTGGCGTGCGGGAAGACGTGACCGACATCGTGCTGAACATCAAGCAACTTGCTGTGCGCATGCATGGTGAGGGGCCCAAGCGCATGGTGCTGACCGCGACCGGCCCTGGCGAAGTGAAAGCCGGGCAGATCCAGTCTGGCCATGACATCGAAATCATGAACCCGGACTTGGTGCTGTGCACGCTCGATGACGGCGCTTCGCTCGGTATGGAATTCACCGTCGGCGCCGGCCGTGGCTACGAAGCCGCTTCCGCGAACCGCCCTGAAGACGCGCCGATCGGATTGATCCCCATCGATGCGATCTACTCGCCGGTGCGCCGCGTTTCCTACCGCGTGGAACAGACCCGCGTTGGTCAGGTCACCGACTATGACAAGCTGATCCTGCAAGTGGAAACCAACGGCGCCATCACCCCGGAAGATTCCGTGGCCCTGGCGGCGCGTATCCTGCAAGATCAGCTCGGCATGTTCGTGAACTTCGAGGAACCCCAGCGCCTGCGCGCCGAGGAACCGCGGATTGAGCTGCCCTTCAACGCCAACCTGCTGCGTAAGGTCGACGAGCTGGAGCTTTCTGTGCGTAGCGCCAACTGCCTGAAGAACGATAACATCGTTTACATTGGCGATCTGGTGCAGAAGAGCGAACAGGAAATGCTGCGGACGCCGAATTTTGGCCGCAAGTCTCTGAACGAAATCAAGGAAGTGTTGACCGTCATGGGGTTGTCCCTTGGCATGACCGTGACCGACTGGCCGCCCGAGAATATCGAGGAACTGGCCAAGCGTTCCGACCAACCCTTCTAAAAGCCTAAACAGGAAAATTTACCATGCGTCACGGTCTCAGCGGTCGAAAACTCGGCGTCACCTCCTCCCATCGGCTTGCCATGTTCAGAAACATGGCCGTCGCTCTCATTAAACATGAGCAGATCACCACGACCTTGCCGAAAGCCAAGGAACTGCGCCCGGTGGCCGAAAAGCTGATCACGCTGGGCAAGCGCGGCGATCTGCACGCCAAGCGCCAGGCCTTCAATCAGCTGCGTGACGAAAGCATCGTCGCCAAGCTGTTTGACGCACTGGCAACCCGCTACAAAACCCGCGCCGGTGGCTATACCCGCGTGCTGAAGGCCGGTATGCGCCATGGTGATGCCGCCGACATGGCCGTGATCGAACTCATCGACCGCGACGTTTCCGCCAAGGGCAAAGATAGCGGCCCGCGCCCGGAAGCCGCCACGGCCGAAGACGACGCAGAGTAAAATCCGCTTTTATGCGAATCAAAAAGGGCAGACCTCGGTCTGCCCTTTTTGATTCAAGGCCCGCAAGCCGGTGATGACGAGGCTGGTGGAGGTAGGAGAGTAAGGCCATGGGGCTTTGCCCCCTGGCCCCCAACGAAGGGCCGCGCCCTTCGAACGCGTAAATAAGGTTTCTGAGAGGGGCTCGCCCGAGCCTCTCCAAGTCCCGTGCGGCGAGCCCCTCTCAGAAACCTTGGTTAAGGGATTCCAAAGGCGAGCCTTTGGCGGGGATCCAAGGGGCAGAGCCCCTTGGCCGTACTCACTAACCCCCGCCAACCTCGTCATTACAGGGGCTTGTGGGCCTTATCGAGCAGGCGGCTGATGAGGCCGGGTTTTTTCACGGGCTTGGGCGCGGCTTTTTTGGCTTCCTCGGCGGCGGTTTTGGCTTTGTGTTTCAGCCATTCGTCGAGGGATTTTCCGGCTTTTTTGGCGCGCTCCTGTTCGTAGGTGAGCTTGCCTTTGCTGAGTTCTTTGGGTGTGCTTGCGGTCATATCGGTCTCCAATGTGGGCGGAAGGTCGCAGAATGGTGGCGCAATTTCAAGCCGTGTCGCGCTTGCGGAGCAGAAAATGCTCCAGCAGCCCCAGGGCGGCGTAGATGACGATGCCGCTGATCCCGAGCAGGACCAGGGCCGCGAACATGCGCGGGATTTCCAGCCGGTAGCTGGCCTCGATAATGCGGTAGGCGAGGCCAGAGGCAAACCCGCCGGAGCCGGCGACGAATTCGGCGACCACAGCGCCGACCAGCGCCAAGGTGCCGGAGACACGCAGGCCGGTGAGGAAGTTGGGCAGGGCCGAGGGCAGGCGGAGCAGGAACAGGATTTGCCAGCGGGTGGCGCCGTTGAGGCGGAAGAGGTCCAGCAGTTCCGTGGGCGTGGCCGCCAGCCCGGCGGCGGTGTTGGAGAGGATGGGGAAGAAGGCCACGATGGTGGCGCAGACCACCAGTGCTACGAAGGGCTGGTTGACCCAGATGATGATCAGCGGCGCGATGGCGACCACGGGGGTGACCTGCAAAATAACCGCCCAGGGTTGGATGGCGGCGCGGAACAGCGAGCTGGCGGCCATGGCCACCGCCAGGAATACGCCGAGAATGGTGGCGGCGAGGAGTGCGGTGAACGTGACGGTGAGGGTGGAAAGCAGGGCCGGGTTGAGGACGCTGTAGTCGCTTAGGTAGGCGTCAAAAATGGCGATGGGGCCGGGCACGACGTAAACCGGCACGGCCAGCGCCCAGACGGTGCCTTGCCACAGGCCCAGGGCGAGCAAGCCGAACACGAAGGGCGCTAGGCGTTCCAGAAGCCGGTTCATGCCGGCATTACCTGGCGGAAGGTCTCGGTGACCTGATGCACCAGCGCGATGTAGTCCGCGCCCTCGCGCCGGTCCGGCCCCTCGGGCACCGCGGTGCGGATATCCGCGGCGATGCGCCCCGGCCGTGGTGACAGGACAAGGATGCGGCTGGCGAGGAAAGCGGCTTCGTAGATGGAATGCGTGACGAAGATGATGGTCTTGCCGGTCTCGCGCCAAAGCCGGTGCAGGTCTTCCTGCAAACGGTGGCGGGTGAATTCGTCCAGCGCGGCGAAGGGTTCGTCCATGAGCAGCAATAGTGGGTTGGACACCAGCGCGCGGGCGATGGAAACGCGCATCTTCATGCCGCCGGAAAGCTCTTTTGGCCGCGCCCCGGCAAACTCCGCCAGCCCCACCTGCGCCAGCGTGGTCTCGATCAGCCCGGCCACCTCCGCCCGGCGGCGGCTGCGCAGGCGCAGCGGCAGGTAGACGTTTTCAGCTGCGTCCGCCCAGGGCAGCAGCGTGGCATCCTGAAATACGAAGCCGACATCGCCCGGCCCCGGCTGCTTGCCCGCGTCCCACTCAATATGCCCGGCACTCGGCGCCTCCAGCCCGGCCAGCAGGCGCAGTAGCGTGGACTTGCCGCAGCCCGAAGGGCCGAGCAGTGCCACGAACTCGCCTGCCTTTATATCCGCCGAAATATCATCGAGCGCGCGCGTGCCGTTGGCGAACTGCTTGGAGACCGCGCGCAGCGAGAACATTTACTTGGTCAGGCCAAAGCCATGGTCGACGAATTGCAGGGTATAGCCGGCCTTGTAGTTCATGGATTTGTCGTACAGCCCGGTGGCGGCCATCTGATTGAAGAATTTCGCCCAGCGGGCATCCGTCATGGCGTAAATCCCCAGGGTTTTGGTGTCGCCGGAGTCGACGATGCCGCGCGCCTTGATCTGCTCGTAGCCGTAATGCAGCAGGCCGGGGGTCATGTCTGGGTTGGCTTTCAGGATGGCGTTGAAGGCCGGGGTGGGGTCGCCGTTGAGGTAGGAATACCAGCCCTCGGTCGAGGCTTCGATGAAGCGCCGCACCAGGTCAGGGTTGGTTTTCACGAGCTTGTCGCTGGTGGCGATCAGGCTGGCATAGCCGTCGAACCCGGAATCGGAGAGCATCATCACCACCGGCCATTTACCTGTCTGCTCGTGCACCAGATACGGCTCGGAGGTCACATAGGCCTCCTGCACGTCGGTCGGGTTGGTGAAGAACGGCGCCAGGCTAAAGCCGTAGGGGCGCAGCTGCGAGTCGGAGTAGCCGTACTTGGCGCGCAGGTAGGTCCACCAGCTGGCGCGGGTGTCGGAGCTCACAGCAATCGGCTTGCCCTTCAGCGCGGCGAAATTATCCTCGCCCACGCCGGGATGCGCCATGAGGATGTCCGGGTCCTTCTGGAATCCTGCGGCCACGGCGACGAAGGGAATGTTCTCCTGCGCGAAGTTCAGCGCCAGGAAGGAGTTGGAGGTGATGTCGAACGTCAGCCGCCCGGCGACCAGCAGTTCGGCGTTGTTAATGTTCGGGCCACCCTCCTGAATGGTCACGTCCAGGCCGTATTTTTTATAAATGCCGGTGGCGAGCGCCTGATAATACCCGCCATATTCAGGTTCGGCCACCCAATCCAGGCCAAACGTCACCGGGTCGGCGGCGCGCGCCGTGGGGGCGAGAGCAAGGCAGGCGGCAAGGGCGGCGGCAATCCGGAGGGAGATGTTCACGGTGAAACTTCCTTAAAGGCTTGAGCAAACGGCGGGCGCCGCGCAAACTGGAGTGAATAAGCATTTTCATCGCTGAAATGCTGGTGGGTTGAGGGATTAGCATGAGTGAGCCACGGATCAAGGCAGGAATTTGGGTTTCCGCCGCGCTGCGAATCGGCAGCGCGGACGGCAAGCCCGGCATGGTCATTCGCAAGGGGGATGCCGATGCCGGTGGCGTGCTCGTCATTCTGCGCGGGCGCACCGGCAATATGGTGCTCACCCAGTTCCGCGAACCCAGTGGCAGCCTCGCCTGGATGCGCGGCACCGGCCCAACCCCGGTGAACGAGGAAGCCACAGATGCTTACGTTAAGAAACAAATCTCCTACGACCCGGACCTCTGGGTGATTGAGTTCGACGCGGCGGATTACCTACCGCCGTTTGAGGGCAAGCTGGTTTAGAGACTGTTTCATAAGTCTACTCTGGCGGCCGTATAGGGGCAATTTTCTGCGCTCCGGTGCTCACGTACCTTGAGTACGCTCCGCTCCGGTGCTCGAAAATCACCCCTATACGACTCGCCAGAGTGACTTCTGAAACAGTCTCTTAGGCGCTGCCTATAGCTTGTTCGCCCGGCGCATCGCGGCGGCCAACGCGGGGTTTTCGGGCGTGACGCCTTCGGTGGCCCCGATCTGGTCCTGCTTCAGGCGGTTCTGGCTGAGTTTGGCTTTGCCCTCCAGCCGGGTGATGTGCAGGGTGAAGCCGACGATGCCGTTGAGTTGGCTGGCGATGAAATCAGCGGGCGCGTCGGCGACTTCCCAGGGCTTGGCGCGGCCGGCCTCAAAGTGGTGGGTCAGGCGGGTGACGATGGCGAGCAGTGCCGCCGGGTCTTCGATGATTTCCAGCCGCCCGGTGGCGTGTACCGCCTGGTAGTTCCAGGTCGGCACTACTTTGCCGTCCTCCGCTTTGGTTGGGTAGAATGACGGGCTGATGTAGCCGTCGGCGGCGGTGAAAATGGCCAGCGACTCTGCCGTGGGGTCGAAGTCGCGCCAATGCGGATTGGCGCGGGCGACATGGCCGATGAGCCGGTCAGGTGCCTCGAACAGCAGGGGCAGATGCGTGGCGAGCAGGCCGGTTTTGCTTGGCGAGACAAGCACCGGGAGCGAGGTTGCGCGCATGATGGCTTGCAGTTCCTCGGGGTCGTTTTCGACAAAGGCCGGCGGATTATACATGGTTTTATCCTTTGGGCAGGCTCGTCTCGAAGCGGATGATGGCATCGGCGACATCGCGCCAGCGCGGTTCCAGCATCAGCATATGCGACATTTCCTCGAACATCACCGCCTCGGTGTGATAGGTGCGTGCGGTCAGTGCCACGGACTGTGGCGGCACCAGTTTGTCGCGTCCGCCGCCGATGACCAGCAGCGGGGCTTTGATGTGCTCAGGGTGTTTGATGCCGCGCAGGATGACGGAACCGGCGGCGCGCACGCTTTCACCCTGGACGTTGTGCAAATACGCATCCATGGAGCGATCGTCCGGCTCACGCGAAAACATCTGCCGGCGCAGCATGTCGAGGTCACCCATTTTGGGCGAGGCCAGCCCGGCGAGCAGGTTCTTGAACAGCGGCGCGAGGGCGGTTTTCGGCGGGGCCGAGGCCAGCAGTACGGCGCCGCGCGCAGCATATTGCGTGAGGTAAGCCTGGGTGATGAAGCCGCCCATCGAGTGCCCGACGATCAGCGGGTTTTCCAGCGTCTCCACCACCGCGCGCAAATCGCGCACATAGTCGCCGATGGAAAAACTGTTGAGCTGCGCGTGGCCCTCGCTGGCGCCATGGCCGCGCAGGCTGAAGGCAACCGAATCGTAGCCCTGCGCCGCGAAATAAGGGAGGAAATATGGCTTCCAATACCAGTTCCAGCACCAGGCGCCGTGCAGGAACACGACGCAGCCACGGCTTGCGCCGAGTGCCGGCAGATGTTCGATTTCCAGCTTCATGCCGCGCCGATATGCCGCAGGTAGCGGTCCAGCAGCAGCGTCGCGGCGGGGCCGGGGTGGCCGTTGCCGATGGAGATGCCGTCCAGCCGGGTGATGGGTTTCACGAAGGAGGTGGCGCCGGTGAGGAAAATCTCCCGCGCGCCGCGCAGGTCTTCCAGTGTGAATTGTGTTTGCGCGAAGGGGAAATCGCTGTCGCGCAATTGCGCCAGCACCGCCGCGCGGGTGCAGCCGGGCAGAATATCCTGGCCGAGCGGCCGGGTGCGCAGCGTGCCGGTGGCATCGACAATCCACACGTTGCTGGACGCGCCCTCGGTCACATAGCCCTGCTCATCATACAGGATTGCCTCATATGCGCCGGCGAGCTTTGCCTTCTGCTTTGCCAGCACATTTGGCAGCAGGTTGGTGGATTTAATGTCGCAACGTCCCCAGCGGTCGTCCGGCAGGGTGATCGCCGCCCCGGTCCAGGCGGCGATGTCACGCGGCGGGGCAGGGCGGGTGCGCGCGGTGATGACGAGGCTGGGCCGTACCGGCACGGCGGGGAAGGGGTGGTCGCGCCGGGCGGCGCCGCGCGTGACCTGCATGTAAACCAGCCCGGTGCTCACGCGGTTACGCCGCAGCACCTCGCGGATAATCACCAGCAGCGCCGCGGGTGTCAGTGTCAGGTTCAGCTCGATCTCGCCCAGGCTGCGCGTGAGACGGGCCAGATGCAGCTGCGCGTCGGCGAGGCGGTTGTTGTGAACGTAGAGCACTTCATAGATGCCGTCGCCGAACTGGAAGCCGCGATCCTCGATATTCACCGAGGCATCACGCAGCGGCCGGTAGCTGCCGTTCACATAGGCAGTTGCCGCCATCGGCTAGCGGTTCAGTGCGCCCATGGCGGCGGCAGCATAGCGCGTGCCGAGCGCCGCTCCCGGCCGGAAGGCGGCAGACAGGGTTTTCAGGTCATCGGCGCTGAGTGCCACATCGAGCGCGGCGATATTCTGCTCCAGATAGCCGCGCCGCTTGGTTCCTGGAATTGGCACCACATCATCCCCTTGCGCCAGCACCCAGGCGAGCGCGATCTGCGCGGCGGTGCAGGATTTTTGCTCGGCGATGTCCTCGATGACGCCAACCAGCGCGCGGTTGAGCGCAAAGTTTTCTTCCGAGAAGCGCGGCGCGTTACGGCGGTAGTCGTCACCGGGCAGGTCCGCGGTGGTGTTGAACGCGCCGGTGAGGAAGCCGCGGCCCAGCGGGCTGTAGGGCACCAGGCCGATGCCAAGCTCGCGCAGGACGGGCAGGATTTCCGCCTCCAGATCGCGGGTCCATAGTGAGTATTCGGTTTGCAGCGCGGTGATCGGGTGCGCCGCATGCGCGCGGCGGATGGTGGCGGCGCTGGCCTCGGAAAGCCCGAGGTGCCGCACCTTGCCTTGCGCCACCAGCTCCGCCATGGCGCCCACGGTCTCCTCGATCGGCACTTCGGGGTCGACACGGTGCTGGTAATACAGGTCGATGACCTCGATGTTCAGGCGTTTCAGCGAGGCCTCGGCGCAGGCGCGCACATACTCCGGCCGGCCGTTCACGCCGAGAAACGCGCCGTCCGCCCCGCGCACATTGCCGAACTTGGTGGCGATAATCAGGCCATCGCGCTTGCCGGCAATGGCCTTGCCGACCAGTTCCTCGTTGGCGCCCACACCGTACATATCGGCGGTGTCGAAAAAAATGATGCCGCGCTCGATGGCGAGGTGAATCGTGGCGATCGACTCGTCATCGTCCCGCCCGGCGTAGAACTCCGACATGCCCATGCAGCCCAGGCCGATGCCGGAGACGGTGAGTGTTGTACCTTGAGCGTTTTTACCGAGATTACGTTGTTGCATGAAAAACTCCTCGGGTTGTGTACAGGTTCAGGCCTCGGTTTCCGCCGCGGCCATGGCGTGAGCAAACTGTTCGGGCGGCAGGTAGGCGGCCAGCACGTCCTCGGGGAGGCCATCTGCCTTTATCTGCCCGCCGTCCATCCAGATCACCCGGTTGCACCAGCGCAGAATTACATCGGCATTGTGCGACGACAGCACAAGGATCTCCGCGCCGCGCACCATGGTTTCCAGCCGGTGGCGGGCTTTGTCCATAAAGGCAGCGTCCCCGGCGAGGATCCATTCGTCCATTAACAAGATTTGCGGCTTGATCGCGGTGGCCAGGGCAAAGCCAAGCCGCACGATCATGCCCGAGCTATAGGTACGCACCGGCAGTTCGAGGAACTGGTTCAGCCCGGCGAATTCCGCCACGTCTTCCTGTAGTTGCCTGATCTGCGCTTCGGTCAGCCCGTTGAACAGGCCGCGCAGGCGGATGTTTTCCCGCCCGGTCATTTCCAGGTTCATGCCCTGGTTGGCGTCCAGCAGCGCGGTGACGGCGCCATCGATGGTGATGCGCCCGGCAATGGGCTCGTAAATGCCGGCCATGCTGCGCAGCAGGGTGGTCTTGCCAGCACCATTGGAGCCGACGAAGCCCAGGCGGTCGCCGGTGCGCAGCGCAAAGGAGACATCGCGCAACGCCTCCACCACCAGGCGGTGCTTGCGGTCTTCCCCCAGCCGGCCGGAGGCGGCGGCTAACACGGTTTTCTTCAGGCTGCGGCTTTCGCCATGATACAGCGGAAAAGAGACGGAGACGTTCTCGATAAGCAAATTGGCCATCGGCTACACCCAGTACGCAATGCGCGCGCGGGTTCGGGCAAAGACAAGGGTCGAGAGCAGCACCAGCACGGCGGAATAACCGAGCGCGGCGGTCCAGGCGCCAGAGTCGAGCGGGCCGCCGAGCAAGGGGCCCCGCACGATTTCCAGCAGCGCGTAGAAGGGGTTCCAGGTCACCAGCACCATGCTTACGCCGCGATGCATCAGCATGGCCGGGTTCCACATAATGGGCGTGAGGTAAAAGGCGATCTGCACCACGCTGGCGACAATCGGCGGAATGTCGCGAAAGCGCGTGCCGAATGCGCCCAGCATCAGGCTGATCGCCATCGCATCCACGCCCCAGAGCGCCACGGCGGGCAGCAGGCTGAAGCAGGCGAGGCTTGGCGTGGTGCGAAAGATAGCGAACACCACGACGATGACGACGATGTTATGCGCCAGCACCATGATATTGCGCAGCACCGCGCGCGCCGCGTGCAGCGAGAGCGGCATGCGCATGGCGCGGATCATGCCCTCGGACTGGGTGAAGCAGACGCAGCCGTCGGAGGTGATGGAACTGATGAAAGTCCACAGCACCAGCGAGATGGAGAGAAACGGCAGATAGGCGGAGATGTTCTGGTGGAACAGGCGCGAATATAAAAAGCCGATGGCGCCGACCATGACCGCAGTGGAAAGCGTGAGCCAGAACGGGCCGATCAGCGAGCCGCGATAGCGCAGGCGGATGTCGAGCAGGCTGAGTGTCCACACCAGCGGCCACAGCCGCAGGGTTTCAGCGAGGTCCGCCCCGGCCAGGGTGAGTCTGCCGCGCCAATCGCGGCTGGCCATGATGGTTACCGGCTGACCCGGCTTCCCGGCGGCGTGAGAAATCTCAATCGCTGCCGGGCCCTGGTCTGGCGCAATCATGTTCATGCCTTGGCGATAGCTGAATGGACCGGCGGCATCAACCGCCGTGTGCGCGCATGACAGCTTATTAAAATTCCGGCCGAGGCTTTACCTGTAATTATTGCGGGTGGACCACTGTTGCCGCCGCTTCGGCAATGTTCACGCTTTCCCCCAGCGCGAACACAGGCTGCCCGGCTTGTTGCGGCTGCACGACGGAGACGATGCTGGAATCCTGGCGGCGGATAATGAGCTCAACCGCTGGCGGCGTGCTGGCGGCGGCAGGCTGCCCCAGGCTGGTGAGCACCTTCGCCAACGCCGTATTGCCGGCGGCAACATCCACCGTGCGCACGGAAACCACGGTGCCTTGGGTCATCCGGCCGGTCAGCGGTGAGGTCTGTGCCACCGGGGTGGGCCGCGGCGGCGCGGCGCAGCCCGTGAGCGCGGGCACGGCGGCCAGCAGCGCCAGCGCGCCAGCTGCCTGGCTCCAACTCTGGGGTAACTTCGGGGGCATCAAGGCAGTTTCCGGCGCATGGCCCCGTTTATCATCGTACGCCGCCTTGAGATAGCATTGCGGTAACAGAAGTTTTCCTTGCTGCAAGTTCCGTTCTAGCTTAATGGGTTACAATGCCTTGTTTAAGCCGTTATTGAGCGGAATACACCGTGATAACGGCATGGTGCCAGAGGTCATACGTTCCTGGCCTCGGGTAACGGTTTTTGTCTGGCGCGTGGCAGAATTTTTCGCCCCGCGCGCAATGCTGACGGTCCCTGGAGATCAGATCATCTTCGAGGCCCGCCGGTCATATAGTGGAGGCTTTGACTGTGAGCGCAAAATACCGTTTCCGGCCTGTGGTGGTGATGCCAGGCTGCTCCGGCCGCGGGGTCCGGCTGGTGCTGGGCTGTGCCAGCTTGGCGCTGCTGACCGCCTGCGCCGGTGGAAACCGGGTCGCGCAGACCGGGCCTTCGTTCGACTATTACCGCACCCATGCGGCGGGGGATTACGCTCCGCCCGGCCCGCCGAGCGACCCCTGGGGCCCATATATCAACGAGGCCTCCAGCCGTTTCGATGTGCCGCCGGCCTGGATCCGTCAGGTCATGCGCGTTGAATCAGGCGGCCATGAGTACATTGGCGGCCAGCTCACGGTTTCCGCCGCCGGCGCCATGGGCCTGATGCAGCTGGAACCGGCGACATATCAGGAATTGGCTTCGCAGTACGGCCTGGGGTCGGACCCATTCAATCCCTACGACAATATCATGGCCGGCACGGCCTATATCCACGAAATGTACCAGATATACGGCTCGCCGGGGTTTCTGGCGGCGTATAACGCTGGTCCGGGGCGGCTGGATTCCTACATGAACTACCACACGCCGCTGCCCGGCGAGACGCTCAATTACGTCGCCATGATCGCGCCGAACATTCAGGGCTATTACCCGGCGCACCGTTCCGAGGCCGACCAGCTGGCCCTGAACACGCAACCGGCCAGCGATGCGCCCGGTATCCTGCCGCCCGGCTTCACCCCCGAGGCGCCTGGGCCGCAAGCGCCGGAAAACCCGCTGGCGCCGGAGGAGGTGGCAGCCATCGCGCCGCCCGCGGCACCGCAGTCCTCGGTGTACGCGCCGGAACCGGTGCTCGCGATGTCCATGCCTTCCCCCATGCAGGAACCACCGCCGCCGCCTCCGGCGCCGCGTCCGTCATTCTCCATCATTCCCGAGGCGATGGCCGATACCCCGCCACCACAGCAGCACTACTATAAGCCGCCGCCGCAGATTGAAGCGCAGGTACAGCCGCAGCCGCAATCCGAGCAGCGGCACGACTATGCGCCGGCCTCAAGCCACTCCGGCTGGGCGATCCAGGTCGGCGCCTACGACACCTCCTCCAACGCCCGCGCCGCGCTGGGCATCGCCGAGCTTTCCGCGGTGCAGATGCTGGTCAACGGCCACGCCGTGGTAGTGTCCGTGGTTGCTGCCGGCCATGTGAAGTACCGCGCCCGTGTAGTCGGGCTGCCGCATGATGACGCCGTGAATGCGTGCAACCGGCTTTCCACCGGCCCCACCGGCTGCGTCGTGCTGCCGCCCGAGGCCTGATCCTGCCCTGGCCCCCTGTGGGGTCAGGGCATTTGCAGCACATGCCGCTGCACGCGCTCGATCCAGTCCTTGTTCCGCGCGTCGGCGAGCTTGTCATATCCCACGCCCGGGGGAATATCGGCGCGCAGGTCTAGCGCCATCTCCCGCGCCGGCATTAACCCTTCGGCGCTAAAAAATCGCTCCCAGGCGCGTTTTTCATCAAACAACCCCTGTATGATCGCGCAGATGCGCGCCAGGTCGAACTTGTCCCGTAAATCCTCAGACGGTGGGCGCCTGCCCCGCCGGCTGGTGCCAGGTTCCCGAGATTTGCGCCCGGTACAGCGAAACTGCCGGCGCTATGATATTCTTACGGTCCAGATACACCACGCGCAGGTTGGGGAAACAGCGTGTGCCAGTCCCGCGCGAAGGGCGTAAAATCCTGCCAGTTGGTTTTGAAGATGAAAACCGGGCTGGGTTCGGCCGCGAAAGAGCGCATATAGCCGGCAAACAACGTTACCCCGCGCCGCTGCCGCTCCACGCCCGCCACCCCGCGAGGATTAAAAATCTCCGCCGGCCGTCCGGCCTCACCCGCCGCCTGCAGCGCCGCACACAGATGCGTGCTGCCGGTGCGCGCCGTCATGGCGATCATGATCGCGAGCTTGGCGCAACTCACCCCGGCAAACCGGCTCTCCGCCAACTGCCGCAGACGAGGAAAAACGTCGAAAATACTGTCCATCAGCCTAGCCTCATGCAAGCAGGTTAGTGCGCAACCCCGAGTGGAACAACTGGCCCGTGCGCTTTCCCGTCCTCCTGCTCTTGAGCTATCCGCCGGGTTTAGCTATGCAGGCCTCCGCGCGGGAGAGATGGCCGAGCGGCTTAAGGCGCACGCTTGGAAAGCGTGTGTGCGTGAAAGCGTACCCAGGGTTCGAATCCCTGTCTCTCCGCCACTCTAGACCTAAAAAACCGTAGAAATCAGCCATAAAATTTCATTTCGACTTGTCAGGCATACACTCAGGCAGACACCTGTGATCGGAACAGAGGCGAATGGGGGCGGTGATTTGCCTCGCGTGCGTGGCCCCAGGTGCGCGCGCGTTACTGCGGATTGAAGGCCTACGGGTCTTTTGCCCTTCCCTTCATTTTCGGCCATTGCGCTATCCCTCTCCCCCGCGCTCTCGGCGATAGGCTGCCAGGTCAACGATGGAGGCGCCGGTGCTTGCCTGATTGCCGCCCGCCGTTCCGGTGTACCAGGTGCGGGCGGCTGCCTGCTCATTGCACGCTATGGTGCCGATTGTTGGGAGCGCCGAATAGTACAGTCCGGCAGCCCCGAGGCGACCGCGTAATGTCCGAACATCAAATGCCATAACTTGCCCTTTCGGTTTGCCGTCAGTTTCGAAGAAAAAGACGGTTTATAATACGCCCTTAATTTTAATTAAGGGGATTGATAAAGTTTGAAGAAGATTGATGTTGCAACTCGCTGTTTTAGAGAGATTTTTTTGGTCAGCATCAGCCGGCATTGCGCCATGCCTCCACATCGACTTCCGGTGCTATTGCATCGAACGCTGCAGCCATAATGGCCCAGTCGGCCGAGGCGCCCAGCCAGTCGGACGTTATAAAATTCTTTGGCCGATACAGAAGCCGGAGCACGCCGACAGCCTGGACCTTGGCGAGGTGCGGTCGAACCGGGCCAAGAATTCCCCCATGCCGGTCGGCGATGGCTTGGCCGTGGGGGCCCAGAAGTCGGGTCGCGGCATTCCGCGCCGCAATCGCAAGTTGGCACTCTCCGTCTTCGCCATGCTCGGAGTCGATCGGCATGATGATCTCGCCCTCATCGGAATCAGCGTCAACCAGATGAGCCACGAACGCCGCCAGGCCAAGGTTAAGTAGAATGGTGAGCGATTCCCAAAATACAGCCTTGCCGGTGTCGCAGCCTCCAATTTTGGTTCCTGTCATAAATTCCACACTCGGCGCCCTGTTCCAAAACACGGTCGCCTCGGGGGTGCCCTTAAAGCACCAGACGACAAAACCGCGCGATTCCGCCACGCGCTCGCGGGTGAAAGTTCTCCGGATCGCCCTCCAGCTCACGCCGCCGCAATTTTTTAGATCGTGCGCGGCATAGAGCGCGATGAGCGCCTTCAGAGCTCCGACATTTTGCGTCTGCCGGATTAGCTCCAGGGGGGGCACGGGGGCACTCTTCACACCATCGACCAATGCGTTGGGCAACCAGATCAGCGCCGCGCCGCCGCCTTCCTGGCCACGATCAGGGCCGATGTTGTAGGCTGGGCATCCGCGCCGTGGCGCCCTCCTGATAATTCCGGCGGCGATGCGGGAAGTGATTTCACCAGCGTCGAGCATTCGCAAAATTCCGGAGTCTAAAAGATTTTCGATGGCCGCCACGGCGCGGGGCCGAGAGATTCCGGTATATTTTTCCACGGAGTGGATTGACCAGGACGTTGTCTGATTGTCGCCGGCGCTGCCCCGCGCTAGGACTAAAAATGCGATGGCGGGGTTGAGACCGCGCGCCACTGCAATGTTCCAGGCCCCACGATCGACTGCAAAAAAATCGCCGCGGCCGCTACTCATCGGCGGTGCTTCGGTGCCGGCCATGGCGCGTTTTCCGGCACGAGAGCCAGCCGTGGCTTCAGTTCCTCCTCAATTCGGTTGAGCAGCGCGGTTTGCTGGTCTGAATACACGGCGTCGGGAAGGTTTTCCTTCAAATCGTTCCAGGCTAAGTCGCAGCGTAACGCCTCGGAATCATGCCATCGGCGGCATCTCAAATACTGCGCCCGGAGGGTTTCGAGTCGCTTTTCAATTTCGGGGTGTCGTTTGGCCATTTAAAAATCCTTGCTTGAGGGGGCAGCCGCCGGGCGGCAACCCGGCCGTGATTTCGTCCGGGTGCTGGGGGCCGGCGCCCGCGCGCACCGGCCCCACGATCCCGCCCGCGCCGGGAGCCATGCAGCGCGGGCGGGATTCCGGGAATCAGTGCCCCAGCGCGGCCTGGACCGTTGGGTGAGCACGTTCATCGCCCCGGGCCTTGCGGACAACCCGAATGCTAACGCCGGTGGTAGCCAGCGGCATTGGCAGCGGATCAATGCCGCTGACGGCGTTTGCGGCGGGCCACAAGTTGCCGGCCGGAGAGGCGATTGCCTCCACCCGCAGGCCGTGGAATTCAGCTTGCATGGAGTCGTAGTCGCGAAGTTTTCCCCGTGCGGTTTCGAGAGCTGCGTCAGCCTCGCGGGCAATTTCGGCCTGCCGGTCTCGTAGCGCGCGGTGCTTGGTTTTGAAATGCAATTGCTCGAAAATTCGCAGTTTTTCGACGGCCTTGAGCTGCGCGGACTCGGCCCCGGCGATGCCTGCTTTGGAATATTGATCGCCCTGTTCCGCGTCTCTCACGGCGTTTTCGGCTGCCCTGATTTCGTCGGCCGTCGTGGTTTCGCCGCCAGCCGATTTGTCGATCAAGCCTTGCTTTACCGCGAGAGCGTCGCGCAGATCGGCGGCCACGCTAGCATGCGCGGTGCGAGCGGCGGCAAGCCGGGAGTTTGCTGCCTCGAGGGATGCGGCGGCGGCAAGGTGTTCGGTGGTTTTTTCGATCGTCATTTTTTGGGCTCCTTGGTGGGTTGGCGCCAGGCGCGGGCTTTTTCCGCGGCCTTGAATTCCGCGGCGGTCATATCTTTGACCGTCTTGGCCGGAGGTGGGTTGGGGTCAGGTTCGGCCATTTTGTGTCCTTTGGGTTTTGGGTGGTGGTGGTGGTGAAGCCGGGTCCACCGCCGCGGATTGGCCGCAGACCCGGCAATAGGCGGCGTGGAAGCCGCTGGCTCTCGGCGTGAATGAGAGCGTGAACGAGTTGCGCCCGTCGCAGTCGGGACGGGGGCAATCCCCCCGCCATGCCTTCCGGGAGCGGCGCAGGTTGAATTTTTTAGCGAGGCGCGCGGCGGCATCGCTCATGTGGCGGTGGCGAGGTCCTTGGTGGCCACGCGAGACGGAGGCAATCCGGCGACCAGGAGCTGAAGGCTTTCGTCCGTAATGGCGGTGCATCGGCCGATTTTTCGGGCGTCAAGCTGGCCGGTTTTGATGAGCTCATACATTTTGGTGGGCCCGATGCCTAACATTCTTTGTGCATCGCGGGGCCGGTGAAGCAATTTTTGTGGTTCCATTTGTCGTGATCCTTCAATTTTCTGCCCACACGTTATCGGCAGCACATTGAATTAATAACACGACGTTAGATACAAAAACAGTCCCTCTATTGCTCTCCGTTGGTTGTGCGTGGTTTTAGGGTGGCGGGGATTGCTCCCCGCCCCGGTGAAGACGTGTCAGGCAGGCTGCAGCTCTGCCCCGGCCAGTTGCCTGACGGCGACCGGCCGGCGCGGGAAACTCAGAATTCGGAAAATATTTTTTTCGTCAGTAGTGGCAGCGGGATGCGCCGGTGCCGCGCGGAAACAGGGTGGGGGGGTGCTCACGCGCGCTTACGGATGGGCGTTGCCCCGGTGGCGCCGGCCGGGCCGGTACAGAATGCAGCCCATTGCGCCATCATGCGCGCACGCTGGTCGAATAGATCACTCCGGCGGTAGGCGGCTTCCACCTTGTCGCGGTTGGTGTGTGCCAGGGCGCCCTCCGCAACCTCGCGGGGGTATGCCGTGCTCTCAGCCGCCCAATCCCGGAAGGTGGAGCGCATGCCGTGCACCGTCACACCGGCTGCCACGCCCGCCAGCGCCTTGCTGACAGCCACGTCTGATAACGGGTGGTTAGTTTTGCCGCCTGGGAACACAAGGCCATCAGGCGCCTTCCGTAGAGGCTCTGTCGCGGTCAGCACGGCGAGGGCTGCATCAGACAGCGGCACGCGATGCGGCTGGCCAGCCTTCATCCTGGCGCCTGGAATGGTCCAGATTTTGCCAGCCATGTCGATTTCGTTCCACCGCGCGCCGCGGGCCTCGCCGGATCGAGCGGCGGTCAGCACCGTGAAGCGCAGGCAAAGGGAGCTTGTCGCAGTGGCGGCGGCCAGCTTCCCCATTACGGCGGGCAGATCGGCCCACGGTAGGGCGGCATGGTGCTGGACCTTGGCTATCTTGGCGCGGGCGGGCAAAAGGTGGTCCAGGTGGCCTTTCCACCGCGCCGGATTCTCCCCAGCCCGCCAACCGCGCGTTTTTGCATAGTCCAGCACGTTCTCAACCCGGCCGCGCAGCCGTGAGGCTGTTTCGGACTTTTCCCGCCAAATTGGTTCCAAAATCTCCAAAACATCCGCAACGGTAACGGCGGCCACCGGCTTCTTCCCGATCACGGGATAGGCATAAGCCTTAAGCGTGGCCTTCCACTGGTCGCCATGCTTTTCGTTGCGCCAGCCTGCCTTGTGCGCTTCAATGTATTTGTCAGCCACGGCCTCGAAAGTCTGGCCGATCAGTTCCAGAGCGGCGGCCTTGGCGGCTTTGCGGGCTTCTAAGGGGTCAATCCCAGCCTTGAGCTGGCGTCGGCACTCCCTGGCCGCCTCGCGGGCCTCCGCCAAGGAGAAATCACCATCCGGGCCAAGCCCCAGCCAATGCTGCACGCCGTTTGTTTTGTAGCGGAACATCCATGAACGGCGCCCGTCGGCGATGCGGAAATAAAGGCCGCCGCCGTCCCCATGGTGGCCGGGCTTCGTCAACCTCTTAACCCCGAGGGCAGTCAATTTGCCGTCCGACACGTGTATGCCTCCGATCACATGGGCATACACGTATCATGCGAATTTAGGCGAAAGCAAGCGATTAGTGACGAAGAGACTTTTTAAGATTCCAGAATATACCTATGGCTTTTTGTTCCTCCGCGACGGTCAGCGAAAGCATGGTTGGCGGACTGTCTCTCCGCCAGCAATTTTGCTCCTGACAACCCGTTGAAATTACTAGAAGTTTTTAGAGCGTGTGTACGCCGTGTACCCGCGCTTGGACCCTTTTATACCCGGCAGTTCCTAGCATTACAGTTGCACTTTAGA
>PLSD01000053.1 GCA_003164135.1 Acetobacteraceae bacterium | reverse complement strand
CGCAGTAGTGGATGACGCCGTCGACGACGTAGGTGGGGTTGGAGTGGGTGGTGGCACGCGAGGTTTCGGTGCAGCCGCCCTGGTCGATGGCGACGTCGACAATGACGGCGCCTTTTTTCATGGTTTGCAGCAGGGCGCGGGTGACGAGTTTGGGGGCTGCGGCGCCGGGGATGAGCACGGTGCCGATGACGAGGTCAGCGGTGGCGATGTGGGTCGCGATGGCGTGCTGGGTGGAGAAGACGGTTTTGATGCGGGTGCCGTGCTGGGCGACAAGGCGGCGCAGCACATCGATGTTGCGGTCCATCACGGTGACGTCCGCACCCATGCCGATGGCGATGAGGGCGGCGTTGGCGCCGGAGACGCCGCCGCCGAGGATCAGGACTTCAGCGGGGGCCACGCCGGGGACCCCGCCGAGCAGCATGCCGCGACCGCCGTTGGCGTTTTCCAGGTTGTGGGCGCCGACCTGCACGGCCATGCGGCCGGCGACTTCGGACATGGGCGTGAGTAGCGGCAGGGCGCCGGTGGGGCTGGTTACGGTCTCATAGGCAATGCAGGTGGCGCCGGAGGCGAGCAGGTCTTTGGTCTGTTCCAGGTCCGGGGCGAGGTGGAGGTAGGTGAAGAGCACCTGACCGGGGCGGAGCTTTTTGCGCTCGACGGCGAGAGGTTCCTTGACCTTGATGACCATTTCCGAGTTGGCCCAGATGGCGTCCGGTCCGGCGGCGATTTTGGCGCCGGCGGCCTCAAAGTCGGCGTCGCTGATGCCGATGCCGTGGCCGGCGCCTGCTTCGACCGAGACTTCGTGGCCGCGGAGGGTGAGCTCGCGAACGGAGCCGGGCACGAGGCCGACGCGGTCTTCATGGTCCTTGATTTCAGCCGGTACACCGATGCGCATGACATGATCCCTTTTGTTTGAAGCTGCCGGGAGGCCGCCGATAAAGTGCATAATAGCGGAATTTGGCGAAATTTTTCACGAATATACTGTGGACTTTTACTAATTTATGGAGAATTATTCTAGTATATTCAAAATTATTCGAAGTTTATATCAATGAATGCGATCGATGAGCGGGATGTGCAGATTTTAAATGCGTTGCAGGGCGACGGAAGGCTTTCCAACGCGGATTTGGCGGAAAAGGTGAACTTGTCGCCCTCGGCGTGTTTGCGGCGGCTGCATTTGTTGATGCAGGGCGACTTGGTGGCCGGGACGCATCTGGTGCTGGACCAGAAGGCGGCGGGGTATCCGGGGACGGCTTATGTTTTCATCACGCTGGATGGCCAGGACCGCAAGAAGCTGGATGCGTTCGAGGCGAAGGTGAATCTCGTGCCGCAGATTCAGGAGTGTTATTTGCTGGCGGGGCAGTCGGATTATCTGTTGCGGGTGATTTTTCGCGACATGGAGGATCTGGAGCGGCTGCATTCGGAGGTGCTGACCAGCGTGCCGGGGGTGAGCCGGGTGCAATCGACGCTGACGCTGCGGACGGTGAAGCGGACGGCGAAGTTGCCGCTGTAATCATTGTAAAAAGTAAAAACAAAAACGGCCGGACCCGAGGGTCCGGCCGTTTTGCCGTTAAGCGTAACGGATTAGAAGAGCAGACCCGCTTCGAGGGTGCCCATGAACTCAAGCTTGTCGGTACCGTTGTTGCGGTAGGCGGCGTAGCCCTTGTTATGCAGCAGGTACAGCGCGCCGCCGTTAAGACGGGCGAACAGGTCCTTGTACTGCCAGGTCGGGGCAACCGCCGCGCCAACAGCCTGCGAGCCCGGAGCGACGAACCAGAAATCCTGGCCGTTGGAGTTTTCGTATTCAACCCAGCCGCCCAGCGAGTAGGGCGACGTGCCGAAGGCGTAGTCGCCGAACACGGCGGCGCCAAGGTTGGACGAAGTCTTGTCTAGGAACAGCTTATGGTCAGTCTTGGCAACGACGTACTGGACTTCCGGCACCACGACCAAGTTGCCCTGGGTGTAGCTGTAGTAGCCGCCGATCATGTCGGAGTTGACGTAATTGGCGCCGTAGGAGCCGGTGGTGCCGCCGCCGTAGCCAAAGGTGTTCAGGCCCGTGCGGCCCAGGTTCGCCGCACCGAAGATGCTGGCGGAATTGGTGCTATTGATCGTGTAGGTCGCAAGAGCCTGCACGAAGTTGAACACGCCGGTGTCGAAGCCGTCGCCGAACTGCACGGAGGCGGTGATCGGGCCCTGTGTGTAGTTCAGTTGCACGCCACGCGCCTGACTGTTTTCAACATAGAAGAGATCGGTGGTGAGCTGGACCGCGTTGTTCCAGTCAATGCCGGACTCATAGCCTTCGAGCGAGCCGAGCTGGCCAGCCGAAAGAGTAACCGGCGAGCCGGTTGGGGCGATGGTCACATAGCCGGCATACAGCGGGCCGGTGGTGAAGTTGTTGGTCGAGCTCTGGGCCAGGTGCCCGCTGCCGTTGAAGGAAGGCGCGCCCACGGTAACGGTACCGCCGTTGGAGCCAACTTCGACGGTGAACTGCACGACACCATCGGTCTTCTGCAATTCAACCAAGCCGTTGGCGAGGTTGATGCCGTTGTCGAGCTGGCCGTTGGAGGTGTTGCCGAGGTAGTAGCCATAGCCGTCCACGCCGCCGCTGAGCTGCAGCGCGCCGAGCGGGCCACCGTCAATCTGGATTGCCGTGGGGCCGGTCAGGGCCTGGGCCGCATGAAGGGCCAAGAGTGAGGACGCGGCGACGAAGCCCAGTCCCAAAAGTTGCCGACGCATGGTAATCATTATGCCTCCTGAATACGCAGTCATTGCGCGTAAATGCCTAAAACGTAGCCTGATACGTCACTCACCAGGGGAAAGAACCTGATTTCGCGCCATGTCACAGCAACGAAATGGCAATCTACATGCCAAGCACGTAATCGGGCCAGTCAAAACAGGCTGTTTTATCGCTTTGCAGCATTCCTGTGACTAAAATAACACAAATGATGTCTTGAATTTAATCCGTGAGACCCGGTCTGCAATTACAGGGAATGCGCCGGTCCCGTGTTGTTATTGAGCGCTGCCGCCGATAAAAAACCAAGGGCGCAGGCGGCGAGGCAGAGAATAACAGAGGCTGCCATATAAACGGCGGCGCGCCCGGGGTGGCCGGCACGCATTAAATCGACGGTTTGCAGGCTGAATGAGGAAAATGTGGTGAATCCGCCACAGATACCGACCGTGACGAAGATTCGCGTCTCGTAGGGCAGGCCGAATCGGTCGCCGGTGCCGGTGAGCATGCCGAAGAAGCTGATGACGAAGGAGCCAATGACATTGATCAGCAGCGTTCCCCAGGGGAAGGCCGGGCCGGTGAGCAGGACCATGGCGTTGCTGAGCGCAAAACGCGCCACGCTGCCGAGCGCGCCGCCGAGAGCAACCCAGAGATAAGCTGCGATGCCGTCCACTTAACTTAGTTCGGCGAGCAGGCTCAGTTGCTCGTCGCGCGGCTCGATATGGTCGGTGAGGGGAATCGGGTAGTCGCCGGTGAAGCAGGCGTCGCAGAAGGCGGGGGTTTTGGCATCACGGCCGGGTTTGCCCAGGGCGCGGTAGAGGCCGTCGATGGAAATAAACGCCAGACTGTCGACGCCGATGAGTTTGGCCATTTCCTCGATGCTGTTGCGCGCGGCGAGGAGTTTGCCGCGCTCGGGCGTGTCGATGCCGTAGAAGCAGGAATGGGTGGTCGGCGGCCCGGCAATGCGCATATGGACTTCGGCGGCGCCGGCGGCGCGGACCATTTCGACGATTTTCTGGCTGGTGGTGCCGCGCACGATGGAATCGTCCACCAGCACGACGCGCTTGCCTGCCAGGATGGCGCGATTCGCAGAGTGCTTCAGGCGGACGCCGAGGTGGCGGATCTGGTCGGTGGGCTCGATGAAGGTACGGCCAACGTAGTGGTTGCGGATGATGCCTAGCTCGAACGCGATGCCGCTGGCTTCGGCGAAGCCCATGGCGGCGGGGACGCCCGAATCAGGGACCGGGACGACGACATCGGCATCGGTCGGCGCTTCACGCGCCAGTTGGGCGCCGATGAGCTTGCGGGCGGCGTAGACGGAGGTGCCCTCCATCACCGAGTCGGGGCGGGCGAAGTAGATGTATTCGAACACGCAAAACCTGGGGCTTTGGGGCGCGAAGGGTTTGATGCTGCGCACACCGGCATCATCGATCAACACGATTTCGCCGGGGTCGACGTCGCGCACGAAATCAGCGCCGACGATGTCCAGTGCGCAGGTTTCCGAGGCGAGAATCCAGCCGGCGTTGCCGTCGGCGCCATGCACGCGGCCGAGGATGAGCGGGCGCACGCCCAGCGGGTCGCGCACGCCGATGAGGTGTTCATCGGTCAGCGCCACCAGCGAATAGGCGCCGATGACCTGTTTGATGGCGTCGATCAGGCGGTCGATGACGTTGGAGTACAGGCTGATGGCGATGAGATGGACGAAGACCTCGGAGTCCATGGTGGACTGGAACAGGCAGCCGCGGCGGGTGAGCGCCTTGCGCAGCGTGTAAGCGTTGGTGAGGTTTCCGTTGTGGCCAACCGCGAAGCCGCCGAACTCGAACTCGGCGAATAAAGGCTGGACGTTGCGCAGCACGGTTTCACCGGTGGTGGCGTAGCGGTTGTGGCCGATGGCGCGGGTGCCTGGCAGGCCGGCCATGATTTTGGCGTCGCCGTAATTGTCGCCGACCAGGCCGAGGCCCTTGTGCGAGTGGAAACGCACGCCGTCATGCGTGACGATGCCGGTGGCTTCCTGGCCGCGATGCTGCAAGGCATGCAGGCCCAGCGCCGTTATCGCCGCTGAATCAGTGACGTTCCAGGCGCCGAAGACGCCGCATTCCTCATGAGGCTTGTCATCATCGATCACGGTAGCCTCTACCCCCATGCTAAATCACTCGCGCCTCAACTACCCGTGTGACAGTCCGATGTCGAGGACGCCGCGCGCATGGCTATGGCGTTGTCAGCGCGCTGCCGGCGACGGGCTGCTGCATCAGGGTGCTGGCGCTGGGTGCCGGCTTGCCCGGCAGCGGGTCCACCTTCGGCTGATATTGCTTTGGCAGCAGGGCAACAAGCGTTGTCGCGCCTTGAAAGGCTAGCGGCAGGAAGCGCGCGTTATTCACCGGCGCGGGCCATTGCGATTGTGCGACGCCTACGGAAAGGGCGACATAGGCAAGGCAGACCACCAGCGCGCCACGCGCCGCGCCGAATACCACGCCCAGGCTGCTGTCGAGCCCCGAAAGCGCGGAGTCGCGCACGAAACCGCCGATGAGGGCGCTGATAAGGCTCAGCACGATCAGCACGACAATGAAGATCACCGCCATGGCACCGTAGTCGACCAGGTTTTTCGGCAGGACGCTGGCGATTAAGGGCTGCATCAACGGATAAAATTTCATCGCCGCGAAAGCAGCACCTATCCAGGCCCCGACGCCCAGGACCTCGCGCACAAAACCGCGCACCATGGAGAAGGCTGCCGAAAGAATCACGATCACCAGTGCGGCGGCGTCAATCCAGGTCATTCCTGTTCCTTCTTATTCTTTTGTGACCCGTGCTGCTTTACCCCCGAGGTGGCGATGCCAACAAGGTCCGTCAGGTGCCCAATTTCAAGCAGTTTCAAATTGGAAGGAACGGCGATTCGCGCCGCCCCGCCGGCCACGCGTTTGGGACAGGCGGCTTGGGAGAAGCCGAGCTTGGCAGCTTCCTTGAGGCGCAGTTCGGCCTGCGCGACCTGGCGTAATTCGCCCGAGAGGCCGATTTCGCCGAAGAAGACCATGGAGGGGTCCGTGGGGACATCCGAAGCGGCGGAGATGAGGGCTGCGGCAACGGCCATGTCGGCGGCGGGTTCCGTCACGCGCAGGCCGCCGGCGACGTTGAGGTAGACGTCGTTCATCGCGAGTTTGAGGCCGCAGCGGGTTTCCAGCACGGCAAGCAACATGGACAGCCGCCCGGAATCCCAGCCGATGACCGAGCGGCGCGGCGAGCCGCCGGGGTTGGGCGCGAGCAGGACCTGGATTTCCACCAGCACGGGGCGCGAGCCTTCCAGCCCGGCGAAGACGGCGCTGCCGGAGACATTGCCGCGGCGCTCGGCGAGGAACAAAGCGGAGGGGTTGGCGACCTCGGCGAGACCTTGGCCGGTCATTTCGAACACGCCGATCTCGTCGGTGGCGCCGAAGCGGTTTTTGACGCCGCGCAGGATGCGGAACTGGTGGCCGCGATCGCCCTCAAAATGCAAGACAACGTCGACCATGTGTTCCAGCACGCGCGGGCCGGCGAGGTTGCCCTCTTTCGTCACATGGCCGACTAGCATGAGGGCGAAACCCTGGGATTTGGCGGCACGGATCAGCTCGAACGCCGCCGCGCGGACCTGGGTGACGCTGCCGGGGGCGGAGTCAACACCTTCGGTCCACATGGTCTGGATGGAGTCGATGACGACCAGCGCGGCATCAGGGTACTGCGCCAGGCTGGCGAGGATGTCGCCCAGTTGCGTGGTGGCGGCGAGGTGCATGGGGGCGCTGGAGAGGCCGAGCCGCGAGGCGCGCATGCGGATCTGGTCGACGGATTCTTCGCCGGAGATGTAGATGACCTGGCTACCGGAACGGCCGAGTGCCGCGCCTGCCTGGAGTAAGAGAGTGGATTTGCCGATGCCGGGGTCGCCGCCAACCAGCACGACGGAGGCGGGGACCAGACCGCCACCCAAAACACGGTCAAACTCGGCGATGGTGGTGGGCACGCGCGGCGGCGGCGGGGTAATGCCGGACAAGCCGACGAATTCGATTTTTTTGCCGCGCGCGTTGCCGGTGGTTTTGATGCCGCCGGGCAGCACCGGCAGGGCGGTTTGCTCATCCAGCGTGTTCCAGGCTCCGCAGGCCTCGCAGCGCCCGGCCCATTTGGGGAACACACTGCCGCAGGCCGAACAGACGAAGGTTTTGGCCGCTTTCGCCAAATCAGCCCGGCTGCCAGCCAAAATTTTTGGTCAGGTAAGCCAGCATATTCGCCTGATCGGCGGGCGCCAGGTTGAGCGCGCTCAGGCCCGCGACGACCGCCGGGGCGGGTTGCAAGGTGATGGAGCTGGCGCTGGCCGCCGCCGCCAGGGCGGGCATGACCAATGCCTCGCCGGCGGCTTGGCGCCATTGCGCGATAATGCCGGGGTCGGTCAGCCGTGGCAGCACCAGGATGAAATCCAGCCGCGCGGCGGCGGCGGCGGCACGGTAGGCCGAGTCCAGGAACGGGGAGACGCTGGCGCCAAAGTCCGCGGCAGCGGGCAGGTCGGGGAACATCGGGTCGGCGCCCACGTTGCCGTCCGCCTGTTGCAGGCCGAGGCTGAATACCGGCACGCCGCCGCTGGCGGTCAACGGCGCGATGTCTTCGGGGACACCCTCACCGCAGAGGAACACCGCATCCACCTCACCGGCGATGAAGGCGCGGGTTTTGGCTTCGGTGCCGCGCAGGCCGAATACCGGAGCCACAGGCACGCCGAGGCGCGCCAAAGCGAGCAGCGCCGCCAGATCGTTGCTCTGGGGCTGGTCGGCCGCCAGCTTCAGCGGCGCCAGGGACTGCAGATTCTGTAAATTCGGCGCCGTGCCGGCCGGTAGGCGCACGACCAGCACGCCGGAATTGCCGCCGGCCATCAGGGGCACCCAGCGGGTAGGGTCAAAATGCACACGCGAATCGCCCGTGAGCCAGGCGATCATCACCGCACCTGGTAGGATCGCGGCGGTTTTGCCGTCGGGGACTACCAGGGCGTCCAACCGGTTCGCACCGGTGACGCCGTCCAGCCCGCCGACCGGCTGGGTGATGATGGAAGGGGCGCCGGGGAAACCAGTTTGCATCGCCAGGGCACAGGCATTGCCCCAGCGGCTGGTCTGCTCGCCATCCGGCCCGGCGACGAGCAAGGATAGCGACGCATCCGCGCGGGCACGCCCGGCGCCAAAAGGCACCAGGGAAGCCAAAGCCAGCCCGCGCATGATTTGCCGGCGATTCATTCGGACTATCCCCTTTTTTGCTTCAAGCAAGTCGCAACGCATGCTGCTTAACGCATTGCCTTAATCATCGTACTGAATCAGCGTCTCGAACGGAACGTCGAATCTTTTACGCCCGTTGAGAAAGGTCAGCTCGATCAGGGCCGCCGCGGCGACCACTTCGGCGCCGACATTCTGCAATAGTTTGATCCCGGCCGCCATGGTGCCGCCGGTGGCCAGCAAATCGTCAACCACGACCACACGGGCACCGGGTTCCACGGCATCGGCCTGAATTTCAATCCGGTCGGTGCCGTATTCAAGCTCGTAGTCTAGCCCGACGGTGGCGCCGGGCAGTTTGCCGCGCTTGCGCAGCATGACGAAGCCACAGCCCAGCTTCAGCGCCAAGGGTGCCGCCAGCAGAAAACCACGGCTCTCCACCCCGGCCAGCACGGTGGGGTGATGCGCCCGGACCGCGTTGGTCAGGCGCCCCATGGCGACCTGCCAGGCATCGGCATGACGCAGCAGCGTTGAAATGTCGTAGAATAAGATCCCCGGCTTGGGGAAATCGGGGACGCCGCGAATATGGTCTTTCAGGTTCATGCCCGCGTCTATAGCGGACCCTGGCGGCGGGGCAAACCGCCTATGTTTTCCACGCCGCCGCCGCCGCCTCGTCCGCCGCGCGGGCTGCCACCCATTGGCGCTCGCCGGAGTCCAGCTCCTCGGCCTTCCAGAACGGTGCGCTGGTTTTCAACCAGTCGATCAGGAATGCCACCGCCTGCAGGGCATCGCCCCGGTGCGGGCTGGCGGCGGCCACGAACACGATGTTTTCCCCCGGCAGCAGACGGCCAATTCTGTGGATGATGGTGCAGCCGGTGAGCGCCCAGCGGGATTGCGCCTGTGCCGCGATTTTTGCCAGCGCCGTCTCGGTCATGCCGGGGTAATGCTCCAGCGTGAGGGCGGTGACGCGCGGGCCGGTGCCGTGGCTGGCGCGGACGATGCCTATGAAGCTGGCGATGCCGCCGGCCTCCGGGCCGCCCAGGCGTGCCAGCTCGGCGCCGGGGTCGAAATCCGCTGTCTGGATAAGGATGCGGGGCAAGCTCAGCCCCCGGTCACGGGCGGGAAAAAGGCGGCTTCGGCGGCGCCGGTGATGGACGCCTCCGGCTTGGCAAACTCCTGGTCTATGGCGCAGCGGACCAAGCTAGGGTCCGCGAAAGCCGCCGCGTGGCCGGAACTGCGCGTACGCAGCCAGACCATGAGATCAGCCACCGAGGCGGCAGCTTCCGGCACGCTTAGATTTTCTTCAGCGACCCCTATTTTCTCCCGCACCCAGGCAAAATAGAGCAGCTTCATTTATTTACCGTCACCCGTGGTGGGTGGAACCACCTGCGGCGTGGCCCCCGGCGGCACGCAATACAGGGTGCCGTCGTTAATCCCGGCGGCGTCCGTGCCGGCAGCCGGTGCCTGCCCCGGCGGATAGGGCGAGGGCAGCGAGGGTGTAAAGGACTGACCCAGCGGCTCGTTCGCGTGTTTCTGGATGTCGCCGAGGGTCGGCATCGGCTGCACGGGACCGGGCCACACATTGCCGGCCTGCGGCGCGATTGCGGTTACAACGGGGGCTTTGCCGATTGAGCGCTGCGCGGTCTCGCTCACCGCTTTCGGCGCGTTCGGATTACCAAAAGGCCATAGCGAATCAGCGGTAAATTGCCGTTCGCTCGCGCAGCCAGACAACAGCAGAACCAGACCAACAACCAGACGATGCCGCAATACCATTACTCCTGAGCGCATGACCCTGTGTTTAGACGATGTAGCGCCGCGAGCAAATGGATTTGCCGCGGTGGATGGGAGAGGGAGGTCAGGTGCCCGCGCGGGGCGCGCTGGCGTGGCGCAGGCCGGCTGTGAGATAATCCCAGCCGGTGATCAGGGTCAGCCCCGCCGCCGTCCACAACAATGTGCCGCCGATCCAGGCCATGGGCAGAAAGCCCAGACCGATGATGCGCGCGCCGCCGCTGCCGAGCAGCAGCAGGCCGAGGGCGACCATCTGTACGCCGGTCTTCCACTTCGCCAGGCGCGTGACCGGCAGGCCGATGCGCAGTTCGGCCAGGTATTCGCGCAGGCCGCTGACCAGGATTTCGCGTAGCATGATGACGATGGCTGGGTAGATGCCCCAGCCGGGCAGGTGGCCGAAGCCAACCAGGGCCATCAGCGTGGCGCCGATGAGAAGTTTGTCGGCGATGGGGTCCAGCATGCGGCCGAAGTCTGACAACTGCGCCATTTCGCGAGCCAGCCGTCCGTCCAGATAATCGGTCACCGCGGCAATGAGGAACACCAGGGATGCCAGAAAATCCGCCCAGGGCGCGCCGATGGCGACCAGCAGCACGAGCACGGGGATCGCGCCGATGCGCGAAAGGGTGAGGATATTTGGTAGATCACTGATCATTTTGCCCACCGTAGCCGTCTTTTCGCTCCGGCGAAACCAGCAAAGATGCTTCAATCTCGTGCAAATATGACGCGCCCGCCGTGGCCGTGGCTGCCTCCAGCCCGCGATAGGCCGCCAGCATGCGCGTCCCAAGCGGCGTGAGCCGGGCGCCACCGCCGCCGGCACCGCCCTTGGCCGCCAGCACCAGCCGTTCCTGGAAGGTGGTATTCATTGATTCCACTAGCGCCCAGGCGCGTTTGTAGCTCATCCCCATGCGGCGGCCAGCGGCGGCGATGGAGCCGCTCTCGGCGATGTAAGTGAGCAGGTCGGCCCGACCAGGGCCGAGCAGAATGTCCCCTTGCCGTTGCAGGCGGAGGCGTAGAACCATGTTCGACGATGGTGGAGGTGTGGACATGGCGGTAGCCAAGCATGATCGGGGGCAATTAACGATATAGCCATGTAAACATATCGTTTAGAAAAATCGCTCTGGAGCTTTAAAAATGCCGACAACACGCCGCTTTCTGCTCGCCGCCAGCACTTGCCTGTTCGCTGCCGGCGCCACACCGGCGATGGCTGGGGACAAAATCACGGTCGCCTTCGCCGGGTCCATGGGGGTGGTGATGGATCGCGGCATCGGCCCGGCCTTCACGGTGCTGACGGGCACGCAGTTCCAGGGGATCGGTCAGCCGTCGATGGCGCTGGCGCATTTGCTGGCGGGCAACGCGCTGAATGCGGACGTGTTTGTCCCGGTTTCCGCCGCGCCGGCGAAAGTAGTGGAGGCTGCCGGGCTGGCCGATGGCGCGGTGCCGGTTGCCAGTACCTCGATGGTGCTGCCGTATTCACCAAAATCGCAATTTGCCGCCGCGTTTGCGGCCAAGGACGCGGACTGGACGAAGATACTGACCACGCCTGGGTTGCGCTTTGCCCGGAGTGATCCAGCGACTGACCCGCAAGGGCAATATTCCCTGTATACGCTGCAACTGGCGGAAAAATACTACAAGCTTCCGGGATTTGCGGCGCAGGTGGCCCGGGCGGTAGAAAATCCGGCGCAGATTTTCGCCGAGACGTCGCAGCTGGCCCGGCTGCAGGACGGAGAGCTCGACGCAACCGTGGGGTATGAGAGTGCGGTGATTTCGCAGCGGCTGCCCTTTATCGTGCTGCCTCCGGAAATCAACTTCGGTAATCCGGCGCTGGCGAAGGATTGGTACAACCAGGCGGAGCTGACCTTGAAGGGCAAGACCACACATCCGAGCCCGCTGGTGTTTTATGCCGCCGTGCTGAAGAACGCCGCCAACCCGCGGGCGGCGCAGGCGTTCGTGGATTTTTTGAACAGCCCACGCGGCCAGGAAATTCTGGAGCAATACGGCTATAACCCTGGCAAGGGCAAAAGCCTCTGAGCCCGCTGCCCCTCGTCCGGCGGGGATTTCTGCTCCTGGTGCTGGGGTTTCTCTGCGTGCCGCTGTTCGCGCTGGTGACCGGCGGGGACTGGCGTGACGCCAGCCTGGAGGCTGATGATATTCATGCCATTTTCACCTCACTGGCCGGTGGCGGCGCGGCGGTGGTGTTGATTGCGCTGGCGGGGACGCCGGTGGCTTTGTACCTGGCGCGGTCGGCCGGGCGGCGAAGTGCCGTGGTGGAGGCGCTGGTGCTGGTGCCGATGCTGATGCCGACACTGGCGCTGGGCATTTTGCTGGTGAGCTTTTACGGCCCCGCCGCGCCGGTTGGTGCCCGTTTTGCCCGGTTTGGGCTGATTTTAACCAACAGCCCCGCCGCTTTTGTGCTGGCCGGGGTTTATGCCGCGTTACCCACTTATATTATTGCCGCCCGCGCGGCGCTGGTGGAGGTGCCGGCGGAGCTGGAGCAGATCGCCCGCACGCTGGGGGATGAGCCGTTGCGGGTGTTTTTCCGCGTCACGCTGCCGCTGGCGCAGCGGGGGTTGGCCTCGGCGCTGGCGCTGTGCTGGGTGCGCGCGCTGGGGGAATTCGGGATTGTGCTGATCCTTGCCTACTTTCCCGCCGGGATGCCGGTGCGGCTATGGGTGGATGTGCAGGATTTGGGGATCCAGGCGGTGTTTCCGTTGGTCGTGGTGTTTTTGCTGGCGACCTTGCCGCTGCCGTTATGGCTGGGGCTGCGGGCGCGGCGGTTGCCGTGAGGGGGTTGGCTGTCGATTACCGGCTGCACACGCCGATTGCGCTGGAGGCGCGGTTTGAGGTGCGCGGGTTCACGGCGTTGCTGGGGCGCTCGGGCGCGGGAAAAACCTCGCTGTTGAAGGCGCTGGCGGGGTTGCTGCCGGCCGATGGTGCGCCTTGGGGCGGAATGGCGGCGCAGGAGCGGCCGATTGGGTATTTGCCGCAGAATTCTGGGCTGTTTCCACATTTGAATGTGCTGGAGAACACCGCCTATGCGCTGCGCGGGCCGGGACGGTTTACGGCGGCGCAGGCGCTGCTGGATGAGTTGGGGCTGGGTGAACTGGCCCGCCGCGCGGCCACGGCACTTTCCGGCGGGGAGGCGCAGCGGGTGGCGCTGGCCAGG
The DNA here is from genome assembly GCA_003164135.1 of Acetobacteraceae bacterium. GTDB lineage: Bacteria > Pseudomonadota > Alphaproteobacteria > Acetobacterales > Acetobacteraceae > Acidocella. The sequence goes on along the minus strand of PLSD01000053.1, from coordinate 73,442 downwards.
GCGCTGGTGCGCGGCCCGGAACTATTGCTGCTCGATGAACCGCTTTCCGCACTGGATGCCGCCACGCGCGATGCGGCGCTGACCTGGTTGATCGAGACTTTAACCGCGCGAAAACTGCCGGCGCTGGCGGCGACGCATGATCCGGCGATTGCCGCGATGGCGGACTGGCTGGTGCTGCTGGCGGATGGGCGGGTAATTCAGCAGGGGGTTACACGCGAGGTGTTTGGTAACCCGCAATCGGCGGAGGCGGCTGAACTGCTCGGGTTTGAGAATATTTGGGCAGAAAGCGGGGTGGGGTACGCGGTTCGCGCCGCCGACATTGAAGTGGCGGAGGCGGGGATTGCCGCCAGCGTCGTGTCAGTGCGCGCGCATGGTATGGGTCTGCGGCTGGAATGCGCGGGACCGGCGCGCTTTGTGGTGCATCTGGCGGCCGGCGATATAACCCAGTTCGCGCCGGGGATGAAAATTTTCCTCCGGCCAGACCCGGCGAAACTGAGGCGGCTGGGTTAGGCCGAGCGGGTCAGGCGTTTGATGAAGGCCGAGAGATGGTGGCGGCGCATTTCGACTTTCGCCTTGGTGCTGGTGGTCATGTAGTTCATCTGCACCACATAACGCTGGCCGACGAACGTTTTATGCCCGTGGAAGGTGGTGGGGCCGTTGGGGAAGACCAGCAGCGTGCCCTCGACCGGGGGAATTTCGGCGGCGTAGTTTTCCAGGTCCGTGCCATTGCGCAGCAGGCGCAGACAGCCTTGCTGGCGGGCCCAGCCCTCGCCGTTACCGGGATTCAGGTACAGCAGAATGGTCACCCGCTTGGCGCTGGAGTCGGTGTGAATCTGCCCGTCCTGCGCGCCGGAATTGCCGCGCAGGGTGGTCATCAGCGGTGCGCCTTTGAGGTCGAGCCCGAATTTCTCCGCCACGATGGCGCGGAATTCCTCGCTCTCCAGCTCCGCGATGGCCTCGCGCGCGGCTTTGCCGAGTTTGAGCGCGCCGATGGGGAAGCTGCCGCGGCCGCGCATTTCCGGCAGGGCAGCGACGACCGCTGGTAAAGCTTCGGGCTTCACGAAACGCGGCAGCAGGATGTGCGGGAACGGGTCGGTGGCGACTTGGGCCGCACGCAGACCCTCAAAATCGAGACTATTCATGGGCAAATGCGTATTGAAACGGGGGGCGCGCGTCAATGCGCCGCAACTGCGCCCCTCATCAGCCCCGCGCGCAATGCACCCCGGCTTAACAGTTGTTGCGCCGCACAAGCGGCGGGAGTATCGGGGTTGCGCAACATGTCCAGCGCCTCCCCCTCCTCTCCTGGCGTCATTTCCGCTTATCGCGCCCGCATTGCCGCCGGATCGATTACTTTCGATCCTGCCCAAGGCAGCGTGGCCGAGCGGCTGCAGGATTTATGGGGGAAACTGCGCGGCTATAACCCCTATCCGAAAAAACCGCCCAACGGCTGGGTCGGCCGGTTGCTCCACCGCAAGCAGGTGGACGATATGCAGGACCACCCAAACGGGCTGTATATTGTCGGCGATGTGGGGCGGGGTAAATCCATGCTCATGGATTTATTCTTCGAGGCAGCCGACGTGCCGCGCAAAAAGCGCATCCATTTCCATGAATTCATGCAGGACGCGCACCGCCGCTTCCATGCCATCAAACGCGACAACCCAAACATTGCCGACCCCATCCCCGCTTTGGCGGATATGATCGCCGAGGAAGCCTCGTTGCTCTGCTTCGACGAATTCCAGGTGCACGATATTGTCGATGCGATGATTTTAGGGCGGCTGTTCGAGGCGTTATTTGCCCGCCTGGTCGTGGTGGTCGCCACCTCCAACACGCTTCCGGATGATCTGTATAAGGGCAAACCGGGGCGCGATGCCTTTCTCCCCTTCATTTCCCTCATCAAGAAAAATCTGGACGTGCTGGTGCTGGACTCCGAGCGCGACTACCGGCGTGAGCGCCTGCACGGCATGAGCTGCTGGTATGTGCCTGCCAATACCAGGGCCGACGAGGCGTTGGATGTGATTTTTAGGGAGCTCACCGCCGGTTTACCGCCGAAGACGGAGAGTATTCTTGTCACCGGGCGCACCCTGGCCGTGCCGCTGGCTGTCGGCCATACCGCGCGGTTCGATTTTCATGCGCTGTGCGGCATGCCGCTGGGGCCCGGCGACTATCTGGCCCTGGCCACGCATTACCATAACATCCTGATCGACGGGATTCCGCGCCTCTCGCCGGATAATTTCGACGAAGCGCGCCGCTTTGTGACACTTATCGACGCACTCTATGAGCACCGGGTGAAGCTTTATGCCTCCGCCGCCGCCTGGCCGGATGACCTTTACCGCTCGGGCGAGGGTTCGAAAATCTTTGAACGTACGGCCTCCCGCCTGGAGGAAATGCAGAGCGAGGAGTACCTGAAGCTTCCGCACCTAACTTAATGCAGGGGGAATGCCGCCGGCGTTTCCCCCTCCAATCGTCAAAATCCCGCAGCGCAGCATAGGTTCTTGCCGGGAGGGGATGATTGGAGTAGCACCCCCGGCGACGCCGTTTTAACTCCAGAAAACAGGGTAGGCCGACTTCACATGAATATACATGAATATCAGGGCAAGGAACTGCTGAAAGCCTATGGCGTCGCAGTATTGGGCGGCCATGTCGCCTGGACTCCGGAAGAAGCGGTGGAAGCCGCGAAACAGCTTCCGGGGCCGGTTTACGTCATTAAATCGCAGATCCACGCGGGTGGCCGCGGGGCGGGCAAGTTCAAGGATGACCCGAACGGCAAAGGCGGCGTCCGCCTGGCCAAGAGCCTGGATGAAGTGCGCGAAGCCGCCGCCGCGATGATCGGCCATACGCTGATTACCAAGCAGACCGGCCCAGCCGGGCGCCTAGTGCGCCGCGTGTATGTTGAAGCCGGTTGCGACATTAAGCGCGAGCTGTACCTCTCCCTGCTGATCGACCGCTCGGTTTCCGAGATCGTGATCGTTGCCTCCACCGAGGGCGGCATGGAAGTTGAGGAGGTGGCCGAGCACACGCCTGAGAAAATCCTGCGCGCGCCGGTTGACCCGGCTTCCGGCATTTCGGGCTTCCATGCCCGCAAGCTCGCTTTCGGCCTTGGGCTGGAGGGCAAGCAGGTTGCCACATTCGCCAAATTCGTCACCTCCATCTATGAGGCGTTCGTCGCCACGGATGCGGCGGTCATCGAGATCAACCCGCTGGTCGTGACCGGCGCCGGCGAGATCATCGCGCTGGATGCCAAGGTGAGCTTCGACGACAACGCGCTGTACCGTCACCCGGAGATCGAAAAACTCCGCGACGAGAGCGAGGAAGACCCCAAGGAGCTGGAGGCCAACAAGCACAGCCTCTCCTACGTGGCGCTGGATGGTAACATCGGCTGCATGGTGAATGGTGCTGGCCTAGCCATGGCGACCATGGACATTATCAAGCTCTATGGCGCGGAACCCGCCAACTTTTTGGACGTTGGCGGCGGTGCGACGAAAGAACGCGTCACGGCGGCGTTCAAGATCATTCTGTCCGATCCGAACGTTGAAGGCATTCTGGTGAACATTTTCGGCGGCATCATGCGCTGCGACGTGATCGCCGAGGGCGTGATCGCCGCCGCGCGGGAAGTCTCGCTCTCCGTGCCGCTGGTGGTGCGCCTGGAAGGCACCAACGTACAGCTCGGCAAGGATATCATGGCCAAATCCGGCCTGCCGATTATCCCGGCGGACAACCTCGCCGATGCCGCTGAAAAAATCGTCAAAGCCGTGAAGGAAGCCGCGTAATGGCAATTCTCGTCAACCAGAACACTAAAGTCATCACGCAGGGTTTCACCGGCGCACAAGGTACGTTCCACTCCGAGCAGGCGCTGGCGTACGGCACCAAAGTTGTCGGCGGCGTGACCCCCGGCAAGGGGGGCACCAAGCATCTCGACCTCCCCGTGTACAACACGGTGGGTGAAGCCCGCGCGAAGACCGGCGCCAATGCGTCCGCCATTTACGTGCCGCCGCCGTTCGCGGCTGATTCCATCCTGGAAGCCATTGATGCCGGCATGGAATTGATCGTCTGCATCACCGAAGGCATTCCGGTGCTCGACATGGTGCGCGTGAAGCGCGCCCTTTGCGGCTCCAACTCGCGCCTGGTCGGGCCGAACTGCCCCGGCGTCATCACCCCCGATGAATGCAAGATCGGCATTATGCCGGGCCACATCCACAAGCGCGGCTCCATCGGCATTGTGTCCCGTTCCGGTACATTGACGTATGAGGCCGTGGCGCAGACCACTGCCGCCGGGCTTGGCCAGTCCACCTGCGTTGGCATCGGCGGTGACCCGGTGAAGGGCATGGACTTCATCGAAGTGCTGGACCTGTTCCTGCATGACGACGAGACCCAGGCAATTATCATGATCGGCGAAATCGGCGGCCCCTCCGAGATCGACGCGGCGGAATTCCTTGCCCGCCACAAGATCAAGAAGCCGATTGTCGGCTTTATTGCTGGTGTTACCGCACCGCCGGGCCGCCGCATGGGCCATGCCGGTGCCGTAATTTCCGGCGGTAAGGACACCGCCCAGGCAAAGATCGCCGCCATGCTGGAAGCGGGTATTTTTGTCGCCGAAAGCCCGGCGGCACTTGGCAGCACCATGGTGAAGGCGCTGAAGCGATAAACTTCACGCTGGTCTGATCTGTTGGAAAAAAGCTGAATCGGATGCGCGGTTCAGCTTTTTTCATGAAAGCGCCGCGCGCAGGCTTCGAAAACCCCCGCGAAATGCCTTGCATGGGCCTAAAATCATCACATTTTAACGAGTCGGAAGGAGCGGAGTGGTAATGTTGGAACACATGCACATTGAACAACCCAGCCCCTCCAAACCGGACCACGATACGGCGGGGCTAGTAGCCTATATGGCCGCTGAGTTCGTAAACCTGCCATATTTTGGTGGGAGGATAAGCTCGCCGCTGTTGTCTTACGGCGGCGTAGACTGGGCGGAGCAGAGTCGCTTTACAGAGGGATAGGTTTGGTATGGCCGGTGTAGACATCATCGCAACCGCGATGAATGGGGCAAATGCCCAGTTCATCGCACAGCTTTACGCAAAATGGGTGGCCGCGCCGCAGTCGGTGGACCCGGATTTCGCATCACTTTTCGCCGCACTGGATGATGAGACAAGGTCGATTATGACCGATGCGTCGGGTGCCTCCTGGGCGCCGCGGCCGCAGGGATTTGATGCGCCAGAGGTTGCCGCCCGCGCTGCCCTGCCCCCCACGGCCGATACCCGCACCGCGACGCTGGATTCACTACGCGCACTAATGCTTATCCGCGCTTACCGGGTACGCGGGCATTTGGAAGCAAAGCTCGATCCGCTTGGCCTGCGCCAGCCCTACCAGCACCCCGAGCTTGACCCTGCCAGTTACGGTTTCACCGGAGCCGATCTGGACCGGCCGATTTTCATTGACGGCGTGCTGGGCCTTGATAGGGCGACGATCCGGGAAATTCTGGTCATTTTGCGCGCCAGCTATTGCGGCGGCATTGGCGTGGAATTCATGCATATTCAGGACCCGGCGCAAAAGTCCTGGATTCAGCAGCGGATTGAGGGCGCACCCTGGCTGAAGGCTTTCGGGGCCGAGGAAAAAACCAAAATCCTGCGCCAGCTGACCGAGGCGGACAGTTTCGAGACCTTCTGCCAGCGCCGCTATGTCGGCACCAAGCGCTTTGGCCTGGAGGGCGGTGAGAGCACCATTCCGGCGCTGCATGCGATCATCGAGACGGCCGCCGGGCATGGCGTGAAGGAAATCGCCATTGGCATGCCGCATCGCGGGCGGCTGAATACGCTGGTGAATATCGTGCAGAAGCCGCTGGTTGCGCTGTTCAGCGAATTCGGCGGCGCCAGCGCCAAGCCCGAGGATGTGGATGGCTCCGGCGACGTGAAGTACCATCTCGGCACCTCGGCCGATATCGCCATCGACGGCAATCAGGTGCATCTCTCGCTGCAACCCAACCCCTCGCACCTGGAAGCGGTGGACCCCGTGGTGGTCGGCAAGATCCGCGCGCGGCTGGACATGGCATGCGATGCCACCCGCCGCTCCGCCATGGCTATTTTGATGCACGGCGATGCCGCCTTCGCCGGCCAGGGCGTGGTGTATGAGACTTTGGCGATGAGCCAGTTGATCGGTTACCGCACCGGCGGGTCGGTGCACCTGATCGTGAATAACCAGATCGGCTTTACCACGGTGCCGGCGCATGCGTTCTCCGGACTGTATTGCACGGACGTGGCGAAGGCGGTGCAGTCGCCGATTTTGCATGTGAATGGCGATGACCCTGAGGCCGTGGTGTTCGCGGCGCGGTTGGCGACCGAGTTCCGCATGGAATTCGCGGTGGACGTTGTGATCGACCTGGTATGCTACCGCCGCCACGGCCATAACGAGAACGACGAGCCGGCGTTCACGCAGCCGATTATGTACAAGGCCATTAAAGGCATGAAGACCACGCGCGTGCTTTATGCCGAGGCGCTGGCCGCCGAAGGCAGTGTGCCGGCTGAGCAGGCGCAGGCGATTGCCGATGCGTATAATCAGACGCTGGAAGATGCCTACAAAGGCGCGCAAGCCTATAAGGTGAACAAGGCGGACTGGCTGGAAGGCCATTGGTCCGGCCTGAACCAGGCAACCGCGGAAGACGAGCAGGAAGAACAGGCCACCGCCGCGCCGATGGAGCAACTGCGCGAAGTTGGCGCCGCACTCTCCCGCCCGCCGGAAAACTTTGACCTCAACCCGAAAATCCTGCGCCAGCTTGAAGCGAAGCGCGAGGCGATCGACTCCGGCGAAGGCATCGATTGGTCTACCGGCGAGGCCCTGGCGTTCGGTACGCTGATGCTCGATGGCCACCGCGTGCGGCTGTCTGGCGAGGACTGCCAGCGCGGCACCTTCAGCCAGCGCCACGCCGTGCTGATCGACCAGACCAACCAGAACGAATACACTCCGCTAAATAACATCAGCGAGGATCAGGCGCGGATCGAAATCTTCAACTCGCTGCTCTCGGAAGTCGGCGTGCTGGGCTTTGAATACGGCTATGCGCTCGCCGACCCTAGCGTGCTGGTGCTGTGGGAAGCCCAGTTCGGCGATTTTGCCAATGGCGCGCAGGTTATCATCGACCAGTTCATCGCCAGCGGCGAGACCAAATGGCTACGCATGTGCGGGCTGACGCTGCTGCTGCCGCATGGCAACGAGGGCCAGGGGCCGGAGCACTCCTCCGCGCGGCTGGAGCGCTATTTGCAGCTCTGCGCCGAGCGCAACATGACGGTGTGCAACCTCACCACGCCGGCCAACTACTTCCACGCCCTGCGCCGCCAGATGAAGCGGAATTTCCGCAAGCCGCTGGTGCTGATGACGCCCAAATCCCTGCTGCGGCACAAGCTTGCCGTCTCGCCGCTGAAGGACATGGCGGCGGGCTCGGGCTTCAAGTTTGTCATTCCCGAGACCGACAAGCTGGTAGCCCCCGCGCAGGTGAAGCGCGTCGTGCTGTGCTCGGGCAAGGTGTATTACGACCTGCTGGCCGAGCGCCGCGAACGCGGGATCAAGAATGTCGCGCTGGTGCGGCTGGAACAGTTCTACCCCTTCCCGGCGCGCACCCTGCAAGCCGCGATCGCGCCCTATTCCAAGGCCGAAGTGGTTTGGTGCCAGGAAGAGCCGGAGAATAACGGCGCCTGGACGTTCCTCGATCGCAAGATCGAAGCTGTCCTCACCGCCACCGGGGGAGCCGCTAAACGGCCGCGCTACGTCGGCCGCGTGGCAGCCGCCAGCCCGGCTACCGGACTTGCCAAAGTCCACGCCGCCGAACAGGCAGCCCTGGTGAATGAAGCACTTACTGTATAACCTTGCTCAATACCGCCCGAGCGACAGCGCGTCTAAAAATTAGGAGCAGTTATGGCCGCCGATATCATCGTCCCGACCCTTGGAGAGAGCGTAACCACGGCGACTATCGCCCGCTGGATTAAAAAGGCCGGTTCAACCGTAGCCGCCGACGAAGCCGTAGTAGAGCTTGAAACCGATAAGGTGACGGTGGAAGTCAACGCGCCGGAAGCGGGCGTGCTCTCCGAAATCATTGCCCCGGAAGGCGCTGAAGTCGAAGTTGGCGCGCTGCTCGGCCGCATTAGCGCCGCCGCCGCCAAGCCAGCCGGAAAACCGGTGGAAGTGAAATCCGCCCCCGCCACGGCGCCAGCCGCCTCCGGAGTGCAGACGCCGCAGACGCCGCCTGGGCCGGTGGCCCGCCCCGGCGTGGCGCTCCCCGCCGCCGCCAAGCTGATGGAGGAAAAACACCTCTCACCCGCCGACATTGGCGCCGGTTCAGCCAAGGATGGCCGCATTTCCAAGGGTGACGTGCTGGAATTCGTCAATAAGCCGCCCGTGGTGCCTGCCCCGCCCGCGCCCAAGCCGCCGCGCGTGGCCGATGCCCGCGAGGAACGCGTGAAAATGACGCGGCTGCGCAAGACCATCGCCAGCCGCCTGAAAGACGCGCAGAACACCGCCGCCATGCTCACCACGTTCAACGAGGTGGATATGAGCGCGATCATGGCGCTGCGCAGCGAATACAAGGACGCCTTCGAGAAGAAGCATAAGGGCGTGCGTCTGGGCTTTAGCGGCTTTTTTGTGAAGGCCGTGGTCGCGGGGTTGGCCGAATTCCCCGCCGTCAACGCCGAAATCGACGGCGACGACATCGTGTACAAGCACTACGTCCACATGGGCATCGCCGTGGGCGGGGCCAATGGCCTCGTGGTGCCGGTGATACGCGACGCCGACCAGAAGACCATCGCGCAGATCGAATCCGAAATCGCCGGGTTCGGCAAGGCCGCCAAGGACGGCACGCTGAAGCTGGAACAACTTTCCGGCGGCACCTTCTCCATCACCAACGGCGGCGTGTATGGCTCGCTCATGAGCACGCCAATCCTCAATCCGCCGCAATCGGCCATCCTGGGTATGCACAAAATCCAGGAGCGCCCGGTCGCCATCAACGGCAAAGTCGAAATCCGGCCGATGATGTACCTGGCGGTATCCTACGACCACCGCATCATCGACGGCCGTGAAGCCGTGTCCTTCCTGGTGCGCGTGAAGGAAAGCCTGGAAGACCCCCGCCGCTTGCTGCTGGAAATCTGACCAGAACGGTTACGCCGTAAGAGAAGGCCAAGGGGCTCCGCCCCTTGAATCCCCGCCAAAGGCGAGCCCTTGGAATCCGCTAATAAGGGTCTTGGAGGGCGGGGGAACTCGCCTGGCAAGGCCCTTTTCTATTTGTCCCAGTCCGAACGGGCGAGTTCCCCCGCCCTCCAAGACCCTCACTAATGCCGATCGAAGGGCGCGGCCCTTCGTGGGGGTCCAGGGGGCAAAGCCCCTTGGCCTTGCTTTACGGAGTAATCACCCTGGGCAGACCTCGGGCCAAGCCGGCGCCGGGGGGGCTGTCCATGGTGTAGACGTGGATGCGGCGGGCGGCGGGGGACATCATGATGACGTAGGGGTCGGGGGCGATGTAGAGCGCGTCGGTGAATTGCGCGTCGATGCCGAGCGGCACGTTGCCGATGCCGTGCCAGACGGCGAGGACGTGGCGCTGGTAGGGTAGGCCGAGGTCGGGTTCGGCGGAGTGGTAATCGGCGATGGCGGTATTCCAGGAGCCGGTCTGGTTTTTCAGCTGGTTCAGGAAGTCGGCGGCGTAATTGGCGTTTTCCGCGGGGTCGAAGGCGTCGTCGAGGGTGGCGAAGGCGCCTGGATGGCTTTGCAGGCTGACCTGGAAGCAGCCGACGTCGATATCGTGCGCGCCGGAGGATTCCGCGAGGCGGACGAAGGCTTCGGCGGCGGCTTTGTCCATAAAGTACTGGCCGTTGCCGTCGGCGTTCACGGTCCAGGGCCAGGGGGCGACGTGGCCGGTGAGCGGGTCCGGGTGGCCGCTTTCGACCATGCCGATGGAGACCAGCAGGTTGGGCGGCAAGGCTGCGGCTTGCTCGGCGGCGTGGCCGGCGGCGGCGCAGGCCGCCTTGGGGGGCAAGTCAGCGCGGGCGGTGTGCGCCAGCGTTACCATCAGCCCGATGCCAAGCAGCAAGAATCTCAAGCGAAGCCTACCTTTGTTCGGGCAAATCCTTACGCAAATGCCCGGTGTCTGGCGAGGCTTTTGCGCCGCAGTTTGATGAATTTTCCTGTTACAGGTCCTCGCAGGGCGCCTATTCCGATTTAGCCCTCGCTTTTGCGGCGCAATATGGCTATGCGGAGCGGGAAATCTTCCGCGCGATTTTTGGGCCGCTGCTCCGTTCACACGAGGCAGCGGCCCAAGCATTGCTTCAACTGTCAGGCCGCTCAAAAATGTCCGCTCCAAAAATCCGCAATATCGCCATCATCGCACACGTCGATCATGGCAAAACTACGCTGACCGACCAGATGCTCAAGCAGTCCGGCGCCTATGCCGCCCATCAGACCGTGACTGACCGCGCGCTCGACCGCAACGACCTGGAAAAAGAACGCGGTATTACCATTCTGGCGAAAGTTGCCTCGGTGGTGTGGAACGGTGTGCGCATCAACGTCGTCGACACCCCTGGCCACGCCGATTTCGGCGGCGAAGTTGAGCGTATTCTGAACATGGTCGATGGCGCGGTTCTGCTGGTGGATGCCGCCGAAGGCGTGCTGCCGCAGACCAAGTTCGTGCTCGGCAAGGCGCTGGCCCGTGGCCTGAAGCCGATTGTCGTGGTGAACAAGATCGACCGTGGCGACGCCCGCCCGGACGATGTGCATAACGAGGTTTTCGACCTGTTCGCGGCGCTGGACGCCAATGAAGAGCAGCTCGACTTCCCGATGGTGTTCGCTTCCGGCCGTCAGGGCTGGGCGGTGAAAAGCCTCGACGACCCACGCGAGAGCCTGACCCCGCTGTTCGACCTAATCCTCTCCCACGTCCCGGCGCCGAACCTGGATGCAACCGCGCCGTTCGGCATGGTTGCCTCCATTCTGGAGTCCGACCCGTTCCTCGGCCGCGTGCTGACCGGACGCGTCGAGCAGGGCCGCGCTACCGTCAACATGCCGGTAAAAGTGTTCCGCCTGGATGGCACGGTGGTTGAAACCGGCCGCCTGACCAAGCTGCTCTCCTTCCGTGGCCTGGACCGCGTTTCGGTCGAGGAAGTCTCCGCCGGCGACATTATCGCCGTCGCCGGTCTGACCGACGCCACCATCCCTCACACTATTGGCTCGATGGACCTGCCGGGCCCGCTGCCCGCCACGCCGATCGACCCGCCGACCCTGTCCATGACCTTCCGCATTAACGACAGCCCGCTGGCTGGCCGTGAAGGCAAAAAGGTCACGTCGCGCCAGATCCGTGACCGCCTGTATCGGGAAGCCGAAGGCAACGTCGCCATCATGGTGGCCGACAGCTCCGAGACCGACGCGTTTGAAGTTTCCGGCCGTGGCGAACTCCAGCTGGGCGTGCTCATCGAGCAGATGCGCCGCGAAGGGTTCGAACTGACCATCGGCCGCCCGCGCGTGCTGACCCGCACCAACGAGGAAACCGGCGAGCGCGAAGAGCCGTACGAGGAAGTGCTGATCGACGTGGACGAGCCCTATGCTGGCGCCGTCGTCGACAAGATGTCCCGCCGCAAGGGTGAACTGTCCGACATCCGCCCGTCCGGCGGTGGCAAGCAGCGCCTCACCTTCCGTATCCCGTCGCGTGGCCTGATTGGCTACCATGGTGAGTTCCTCACCGACACGCGCGGCACCGGCGTGATGAACCGCTTGTTCGCTGGCTACGGCCCGTGGAAAGGCAAGATCGAAGGCCGCCGGAATGGCGCACTGATCTCCTCCGAGGACGGTGAGGCCGTGCAGTACTCGCTGTTCGCCTTGCAGGACCGCGGCGTGATGTTCGTCTCGCCGGGCGAGAAGGTTTATGTTGGTATGATCCTGGGCGAGCATTCGCGCGAGAACGACCTCGACATCAACCCGGTCAAGGAAAAGAAGCTGACCAACATCCGCGCCGCCGGCAAGGACGAAGCTTTGCTGCTGGTTCCGCCCCGCAAGATGACGCTGGAGCAGGCGATTGCCTATGTTGAGGACGACGAGCTGGTGGAGGTTACCCCCTCCGCGGTGCGTCTGCGCAAGAAGCATCTCGACCCCAACGCCCGCAAGCGCGCCGACCGCTCTTCCGGCGACGCGGCTTAAAAATCAGGGGCGCCTTATGGGTGCCCCTTTTTTTGTCGCCTGTCTGGGGAATAAAACCTGTGACCATCGTCAAAGACCATATGATCGTGGATGCCGCCTTGCAGCGGCAGATCGCCGATCGCTTCATCGCCGCCGGTATCGGGGATGTTCCGGGCCGGGCAGTGCATGATCTGGGCAGCGTTGAAGTGCCCGGTGCCGGTTTGGTGGCGCTGCATCTGCGCCATGCAGCCGATGCTATTTTACTCGATGATTTTGACCAGGTGGTGCTGATTACCCGAATGCATAACCCCGGCGTGGGGTTGCTGGCGTTGCCGGGCGGGTTTTTGGATACCGTCCACGGCGCCGTGGAAGACCCGCTGGAAGCGGCCATCCGTGAGGCGGTTGAGGAAACCGGGATTGATGAGGGGCTGTTGCGGCGTGTCGCGGGGGTGCCGGTTGGACGGCGCCTGTATGACCGGCCCTTTGACATTCGCGTGGCCTGGAACAACCTGCCAGGTACGCAGATCCGGCAGGGCGATGTTTTCGGTGTCTCGACGCAGGGATTCCGCTTCAAGCTGCCGGGCAATTTGCGCGACCTGACTTTACAGGCCGGTGATGACGCGAAGGCGGTGCAGGTGGCAAAAATTTCCAGCCTGCAAGGCTGCCAGTTCGCGGTGCCCGACCATTTGCCGCTGATACTTTTGGCGCGGGATATCTGCTGAAGCCGTTGCGGCGGTTCGTGCTATGAGAATTTCATTACCGCGCGCAACAATGGATAGATAATGCGGATTTCAGTTTTCGGTCTCGGGCATCTCGGCCTGCCGCTGGCGGCTCTGCTGGCCGGTGCGGGTCATGCGGTTCTGGGCGTGGACCTTGACCCCGCGCATGTGGCGGCGCTGCGGCTTGGCGAGGTGGGCTGGCACGAGCCGGGGCTGACAGAATTATGCCGGGGTGTTGCCGCGAACATGCATTTTACTGTGGATGCCGCCGATGCAGTTGCCAGCGATGTGTCGATCATCGCCGTCCCCTCGCCGGCGGATGCCAGCGGCGGTTACGACGGCGCCTATGTGCTGGCGGCGGCGCGGACGATCGGCGGTGCCCTGCGTGGTCACACCCGGCCGCATGTGGTGGCGGTACTCAGCACGGTGATGCCCGGAAGCTGCGCCGGGCCGGTGCGCGCGGCGTTGGAGGAAAGCTCCGGCCGCCAACTGGGGGAAGCGCTGGGCATTTGTTATTGCCCGGCATTCGGGGCCATTGGCTCGCTGCTGCACGACTACCGCAACCCGGATTTTCTGCTGATTGGCGAGTCCGGCGCGCCGGCCGGGGCGGTGGTGGCGGCGTTGTTTGCCAGCATTCTGCAAAACCAGCCGGCCGTGCTGCACCACAGCCTGCTGGATGCGGAACTCGCGAAAATTACCTTGAATAACTACATTATTACCAAAATCACCTTCGCCAACATGGTCGGCGAGCTGTGCGGCAGAATTGAGGGTGCCGATGCCGCGCAGGTGCTGGATGTGCTGGGGCACGACCGGCGGATAGGCCCGAAATTCCTGCGCGCGGCGATGCCTTACGGCGGCCCCTGCTTTGCCCGCGACACCGGCGCGCTGGAAGCCTTGGCAGCACCACTGGGCTTGATCGTGCCGCTCGCCACCGCCACCGCGCGTATGAATGCGGCGCAGCAGGCGGCACTCACCGCGCAACTGGCGGGGGCTACTCCGGCGGGAGGTGTGATTGCGATTCTTGGTCTTGCCTTCAGGGCAAAAACAGATGTGCTGACGGCAAGTCCGGCAGTCGCCATCGCCACCCAACTGGCCCAGGCGGGCTTTCAGGTCCGCGCATGGGACCCTCTGGCGCGGCCCGATCTGCCTAGCGTTATCCGTGCCACCACACTAGTGGCCTGCGTTACCGGGGCGGATACCGTGCTGATCGCCAACGACGACCCGTTATGCGCGGCGCTGCCGGAGGTAACCCGCACGGACGGCACGAAGGTCATCGTGTTCGACCCCTGGCGGATACTGCCCGCCAATAGCCCGCTCGACGTCCGGTAATGCCGCGCATGGAGCCCGCAACCATGCTCATCCACTCACGCGACGGCGGATTTTTTTCCAACTTCAACTGCGTAATGAGCAACCTTGAAGCCCTGTTGGGGCACAATGGCTGCGTGGCCGCGACGGTGGACTGGACCGCACCCAACAACGGTTCGCATTTTGTTTATGGCGATCGCCAGGATGGCAATGTTTGGCTGCATTTCTTTGAACCGTTACGGTTTGCGCAAATTCCAGCAAGACAGTTCGATGTGTGGGATTATCCTACCCCACGCGCCACGCTGATTTCCGGCAAGGAGGCGTATGCCACCTACAAATTCAATCCGTTTTGGCGCCGGCGCTATCATGCGCTGTTTAGCCGCTACGTCACCATAAAACCGTTTTTAACCGCGCGCGCCGAGGCAATTTTTAACGCTCGCGTGGCCGGGCGGTTTTGCATCGGCGTGCATTACCGCAACCCGCGCCATGGCGTGGAATGTCCGAGCCCGATTCCGCCGCCGGAGGTTTTTGTTGAGCGGGTGCGCGCCCTGCTACCCGCGGGGCGGGACGCGGCGATTTTTCTGGCGACGGATTTCGAGCCGGCGGTTGCAGTGTTTCAGGTGGCATTCGGCGATGCCCTGGTGCTGCAACCAGCGGTCTCCCGTGCGGATGCCGGCGCGGTGGACCAGATGCACCACATCACGGTTGATCCGTCGCTGAAGCTGGGCGAGCAGGTGCTGGTGGATTGCTTGCTGCTCGCGCGCTGCCAAGTGCTGCTGCACGTCACCAGCAATGTTGCCACCACCGCCGGTTACATAAACCCAAGGCTGCGGCTGGTTTATTGCGAAACACCGGCGCAAGCATGGCACGGTTACACCTGGGCCGCGGCATGGATGCTGGAGTTATGGTTGAGGACCGGCTGGGGAAAACCGCTGTTTCCGTTGTTCAGGAGGCTGTACCGGCTGGGGAAGCGGCTGCGGCGCTGATCTGACCCTCAATCCAACGATAGGTCTTTTCCAGCCCGGTTCGCAGCGGAATTGCTGGCTCCCAGTCCAGCAGGCTGCGGAGGAGAGTGTTGTCTGAGTTACGGCCACGCACCCCCTGCGGCGCGCTGGTGTTGTAGCGCCGTTGCAAGGTGATGCCCGCAATGGCCTCCACCATGCCGGTAAGCTGGTCGATGGTCACCAACTCGGCCGAGCCCAGGTTCACCGGCACGGCGATATTGCGTTCCACCAAGTCCAACGTGCCTTTTATGCAATCGTCGATGTACATGAAGCTGCGGGTCTGCCGGCCATCGCCCCAGATTTCGATATGGCGCTCGCCCGCATTTTTGGCCATAATCACCTTACGGCAGATCGCCGCGGGGGCTTTCTCCCGGCCATCATTCCAGCTGGAATACGGGCCGTAGACGTTATGGTAACGGGCGCAGACCGTCGGCAAGCCAAAGTCCTCGCGGAAATGCCTGCACATGCGCTCGGAGAACAATTTCTCCCAGCCGTAACCGTCCTCGGGCATTGCGGGATAGGCATCGGCCTCCCGCAAGGGCGTGACCGCCGTATCCACCTGCTTGTCCGCCGCGTAGACGCAGGCCGAGGAGGCGAAGAAGTACCGCGCCACCGCCGCCTCCCGCGACGCCAGGAGCAGGTTGGTGTTGATGAGCACGGAGAGCATGCAGTTGGCCTTATGGGTCTCGATATAACCCATGCCGCCCATATCGGCGGCCAGATTATACACATGGCTGCAACCGGCCACCGCGTGGCGGCAGGCAGCGGGGTCGCGCAGGTCTAGCGCCAGGTTTTCCGCCTGTGGATGCCGCTGCCACCAGGCGGCCAGGGGTTTAATGTCGGCACAACGGACATGATGCCCGGTCTCGAGCAGCCGCTTCGTCAGCCAGCCACCGATAAAGCCGCCGGCGCCGGCCACCAGCGCAACGCTTCTCTCAGTTTGCAAGGAGCCGACCATTTGGGCGCAGGCTAGCAAGTTGGGGGGTATTTACAATGCTGTAATTTTTAGTGGCTGGAGCGCCTCCCAGCCGCGCGCCCCGGCGCCGCGAAACAGCACAAGCCGACGCCTGCCATTACCGTTGCCGGGTGAGGGGTTTTCAGATAGAAGCTCCGCCATACGGACCCGTAGCTCAGCTGGATAGAGCGTTGCCCTCCGAAGGCAAAGGTCACGCGTTCGAATCGCGTCGGGTCCGCCATGATTTCAATGGGTTACAGGCAAAAAAATCGACCGCCCGGCGAGATAGCTACAAAACAGCAACATCGGCTGCCGGGAGATAGGCTATTATCACAACTTCGTGATGCCTTTTTACCCCCTCGCGCGGATACGTGCGCAGGTAGTCACACGCGGCGAAAGATCGTGGCTGCTTAGTTGATCTTTCATCCTTCTCTGTGGGGCTAACCTTACTGCCTCGGGGGGGGCGTCACGGCTACATCCCCCAGGTGGTGAACTGGGCTCCTTTTGGCCACTTTCCGCCCGCCTGAGACGCTGGATAGGCTATGACGGGCAGGGGCGTGAGCGCGGCGATATCAATGCCCAGTTTCGCCTGGCGCTTGCGCATCAAAAGATAGCCCCGGTGGGTTCAACCGGTCGATGCAACAGCCTGGAGATGTTTCCGAATGCGGCCAGCACGGGTAAGGTGCGCCGAGCGGCAGAAGCCTTTTCAGAGTTCTCCACTCGTGTTCAGCGGGCGACGGTGTTAGCGGCGCGGTCACGTAACAGATGCCATCCGCCGTTATGATCGCGCCGCCGACGTCCACCGGGCAAAAGGGGGCGGGAAACGCCATGAACTTCTTATCCCAGTCAGCCCGGTTCTTGAGACCGATGGGATCGCGCTGACGTGCCCGCGTAACGTAGTGCACGACGCAGACATATTCATCTCCAAGATCTCCACCCCTGAGCTTGAATCGATGGAAAGGCATTTCAAAAAGCGGCGGCTCTACAAGAAAGTGTAGCTCAAGCTCGGATCTCGGTCAGCGTCGTGGCGCAACCATAATTGGTGGTCTTGGCGCAAATTCTGTGACGGTCATGGTTCCAGGCTCGTTCCTCACTTTCCAACTCCCGCTGCGCATGCCCATGCAACTGGCTTAAAAGCCGGCTATAAACCTCATGCCGCTGCCGGGTCGCCGCCTTGTAACTCTCCGGCACGGGATACCGCGGCATATGTGCAAACGAACTCCGCCCTTGCTGCCCCGGTGGTTTGGAAGGTGAGGCTTGCGACTCCCTGGCACTAACCATCAGCGCAAGGGTCAATGCTAGAAACACAAAATACGGCAGAGACTCGAAGCCGGCATCCTTATCTATTATGGCGATCAGACTTCTGATTTCGATTGAATTATTTAATTCGAGATTTCCCCGATGAACGGCTAATCTACTCCTTTTGCCAAGGAAATAGCCACTTTTTGAGTTTGGGACATTGGCGAGTCTATCATTTTCCGTGTTTCCGGCGGCCGTCTCTCTGCCGTTTGTTGCGATTTGCGGGAAGATGCCGCCTTTCAGCCGGCCTTTCTCAACAATACGCGCGCGCGGTGACCTGATGCCAGACGCGCCTCGTACAGCCTGTAGAGCAGCAGCGAAAGCGGTGCGCGCATCGCCGGCCCCGACGGACGCAATCAGCCGACGCAGCGCCAGCGGCGGGATGCTTTGCGCGCCGGAATCCGGCTGGGACAAGTGGGACGATTTTCCGACGAGCAACTTGCGCTGCCTAAGCCACTCCTTATGGTTGGCTAGCGGCCGTGCTTAAGCGCAGCACGGCCTGGTCACTGGCGCGGCGCACCTCGCTGGTGCCTCGAATGCCGTCCGGCAAGTCCAGTTCAAAGCCATGGTTGCCACTGCCCAGCCCTGCGGCGCGCAAGTCCCCGCGGTAGCGGTTGGCAAGCACCCGCCCGGCACGGCGCTGATCCACAAAAATATCGAGGCAGACCGGCGCTTCCGGCGCTGCCTCGGCTTGCGCCCAGCCGGCACAGCGGCGTGGCCCGGCGACGTCCACATAGCCGCGCAGGCCACCATCACCCGCCCCCGGGACAACGCCGCCAGCGCGCGCGGCAAGCCGGCGCAGGACGGCATCCAGCGCGAAGCCGCCTTCCAGGCGCGGCAGGCACAGAGTTAGCGCGGTCTCGGGGCCGGGATACAACTGCTCATACTCGCCGGCATTTTCGAACTGGCGGCGCTGGCCTTCCTCCCGATAGCTCTCCACCGGGCAATCCTCCGCGAAAATGATTTCGTGGGTGTCCAGCTCGATATGGAAATAGGTAACGCTCTCCTGGGCAGCGTGCTGAAAGATGGCGCCGTCGTTGACCAACCGTGCGGCATAGACCAGCCAACCCTCCAGGACGATGGCATGACCTGGGGACACACGCAGCTCGCGGGCCGGAATCCCATCCGCGATGGCGCCGGGCAGGAGGCAAATGGGCAACGTGAGAGGCGTATTGGCGAAGGCGCCCTTGTAAGTGCGCCGCCCGATCCATTTGATCCGTTGCCGGCCGGCATACATGGTGGTGACGAGATCACCGGCACGGAGATTTTCCACCGGTACAGGACCGCCCGGCGTAGCGATGAGGGTGCCAGGACAGAAACAAGGCGGGCTGATGCCGCTTGTGGTCCAATTGGCCTGCACGGCGCTGGCGAGCGTGCCGGCGAAGAGTGAATCCGCCAGGCTGGTGGCGCTGGATGTGGCCGGGTTGAAGCCTGGGTTGAGCGTGAGGAACGCCTGCATGGCGGTGGTCAACGCCGCGACATTGGCGGCCAGCAGCGTGCCGTCGCTGGTGGTGAGGTCCGCCAGTTCGCTGCCGGCCTGGAGGAACCAATTCTGCACCACCACCGACTGGCCGGTGCCGAGCACGGTGATGGCCAGGTTTTCGCCGGACTGTCCAAACCAGAGCTGGTTGTAGGAGAGGCCGCTGAAATCCAGCGCGCCCGCGGGCAGCGTGCTGGCGCCGTTGATGATGGTGGTGGCGCTGGCCCCGGCGGCTACATTGTAGGTGTCGCTGCCGCCATTACCGATGAGCGTGCTGGTGGCGGCGCTGCTGCTCAGCGTGTCGTTGCCGCTGGTGCCCTGCACGGTGGCGGCGGTGGGAGTGCCGGTGCCGTTGATGGCGTTGGCCAGCAGGTTGGCAATCTGCGTGCCGATGTCTGCGTAGAGCGTGGCGTCCGGGTGGAGATTGTCGGACATCAGCCCGGCGGCGTTCAGGGCGGCGAAATTGTTGCCATAGGTGGCGGAGAGATCGATGATGGGCACGTTATCGGCCAGTGAGACCTGCTCCAGCGCGGCGCGCAGGGCGGGCAGGCCGGCGGCGTAGGTGGGGTCCGAGAAGGGCTGGGGAAGGACCAGGATGACATCGCAGCCGATGGCGCGGTAGGTGGCGATGATCTGTTCTATGTTGGCGGCGATGGTGGCGGCTGGCACCGGCACGCCGTTATTGGTGAAGCCGGTGATGTCGTTGAGTCCGAGATCGATGAGCGCGAGGTTGGGGGAGAGTGCGGCAGTGCCGGCCACCTGGCCGAATCCTTCCGCGGAGCCGTGCAGCACCTGGCCGTTGAACACGCTGGTGTTGGCGTTGCCCGCCCCCCAGCCACCGATGGCCGCATTGAAAATCTGCACCTGATTGCTAGTACTGCTGGAGAAGGCGGCGCCCTGGATATAGGTAGGGCTTGCGGAATTGGCTGTGAGCGTGACCTCGCCATGCAGCCCGGCTGGGATCGCGATGGTCTGCGACAGCGTGTTGCCAGAATTGCCAAATTGCAGCGTACCCACCGCCGTGCCGTCCACCGAGACGGTGATGGAGCCACTGCCGGCATCGACATAGGAGACCGAGAGCTGGTTGTATTCGCCCGGCGTGTTGAGCGTGAAGCTGATGGCCTGCCCCGCCGCAGTGGTCTCGATGACCTGGCCGCCGGCATCGTACAAGCCAACATAGGCGGCGCCGCCGGAGAGGCTCACCCGCTCATCCGTGGTATCGCCGTTCTCGTTGCCCTGGCCGAGAAAATTGTCGGATTGCGCGGAGACGCCGAGGCCGGTGAGCGCCTGCGCCAGCTCGGCCGGATAGGAAAGGCCGCGGAACCCCTCTGCCGCGCTGCCAAAACCGAGCGTGGTGGAATCGCCGACCGTGACGATGCGCGCCCCCTGTCTCGCGGCAAGTGATGCGAGAAACCCGGCGAGCTGCGTGGCAGGGTCCCAGTTATACACGGCGAGCGGGCTGGCGCCGATGCTGCCCACCGGGCTGACCGGCACGAAGGTGCCGCTAATGCCGGAGGCCGAGGAGAGCGGCACCAACTCCTGGGTCTTGCCGCTGCCCGTTGAAACGGTCGCCATAACGCTGTCGAGAGAGGAGGTCCCGCTCATCTTCACCCCCAGGATTTCCGGTCCGGCACGGCCGAGCGCCGCGCCTGAGATGTTTATCTCACGGCGGCAATGCTTCACAACAATTCTTGCGTTTATTACTGCTTTTTCACGAATTTGCCGCACGCAGCCGTGATTTGACGTGAATGATGTGACATCCCTATAGTTCGCCGAGCCTGAGCCACTAGGATTCAACCTTTGGTGTCATGGTGTTAACGTTATCTAAACCCGGAATTGATAGAAATTTTTCCTCCGGCCACAATGGAAATGGCGACACGGCACATGGTACAGCAGCTTGGCGGCACCCGGAAGGCGGACGGCAAAGTTGCTGGCTATAAAGCCGCGCCTGGCACCGGCCGGGAGGATACAGCACCGGGCCCTGTGGCGCGGCGCTGGCGGGATTTTCTTGCCGGCCCCCACCTGCCTTCCGGCCCGGCGCTGGCCGTCATGGCGCTGGCCTCGCTGGTGCTGTGGGCGGGGATCATCTGGTTGCTTTATCATATCCTGCACCGGTAGTGGACACGGACGGGCGTCGTGACGCCCAGGCGCGCACCGGCGCGTCGTAGAATTTTTCGGCCAGCGCCGCGAAAACCACGACCAGCAGAATCGTCGCCCCTGCCCCAGCCCAAGCAGCGGCGGGACCAGCATGGGCCGATTTGAGCAGGTTGGAGACCACAACCACGAACGGGTAATGCACCACGTAGACCGGGTAGGAGACCAGCCCGAGCCACCGCCAGAGCGGGTCGAGGTGCCGGCTGGCGGGGGCGTGGGCGGCCGCCAGCAGCAGGGCTGGAAACAGCAGCAGCACCGCAGCGGAATCGTACCAACCGCCGCCGAAGGCGGGGGCGCATAGGATGACCAGCAGCGGCACGCATAGCGCATGCGCCCAGGCCGGGCGCCACGCACCCATGCCGGCGTACCGCGAGAGCATCACGCCCATGACGAAGGGAAACAGCACCCGCGCGCTCCCGAGCGGGAAATCCTGCCAGGCAAAGCCGACATTGAGCCCGCCATGGGTGAGCGACACCGCGAGCACGAGCCCGGCGCCCAGCGCCAGCGCCAAGCCGAGCGTCCGGCGGGTGAGCAGGCGGAATGAAAGCGCGTAGAGAAGATTGATCCATATCTCGAAGGCCAGCGACCAGAGCGGCGTGTCCAACGGAAAGGCCCAAGGGCGCAGCCACAGCAGGAAGGGCGAGGGCAGTAGCAGCGCGTTGGCGGCCGCCGCCAGCAGTACGCTGGCGACACCGGTGCCGCCATGCAGCAGATAGGCGCCGGTGCCCAGTGCCACGCCCAACAGCACCAGCGGCTGCAAACGGATGAGCCGGACGGCCAGGAAACGCGCCACGCCCATGCCGCGGCGCAGCCGGGACTCATAGGCATGGGCGATGACGAAGCCGCTCAGCATGAAAAAGAAATCCACCGCGAGATAAGCGTGGCCCGGCTGCACCGGCAGGCGGAAATATTCCGCGACATGCAATGAAACCACCGCGAGTGCGGCGATACCGCGCAACCCGTCAAGCGCGAGATAATGGCGCGTCTGCGTCATCGGGCCATCTCGGCAGAATTTGTAACAGACCCGGACGGACCTGGATAAATTCGCTCTTGGCCACGGCACGAGTGAAACGGCGTGCCGGAAGATTCCAGCCACCACGGTACCAGGTGAAACCGGGGCCGGGCGGACGCACGGTAAGCTTGCGCGGAGCCGTGAATTACCGTTACGTAAGGAAACCTCCAAGCCATCACCATGATCCGTTCACAATGTGTAAGTCGCCTTACTAAATAACACAAAAATTTTTCAGCCGTGTTAAATAATTTTGGATAGCCTGAGACCTTATTCATTGAAGAATCATAGGTTTGATCCGGTTCAGTTATATAATCATCCATCCACCCGCCTCTTATTCCTTAAAAAATGCTTGACTCCCGGCCATTCTATCGGCTTTGCTGCACTTGCGAAGTCACTCACGTCTGGCTGATTTGATGACTTCTGAATAATTCAGATCTCTACCTAGGTTTTTGCGACAAGGTTATATTGCCCGGCTGGCGCTGTCTTGGCTTTTGGGGTGTGGTCATGAGCGAGAATTCGGCGGCACGAACGCTTTTCATTAATGCACCACCAGACTTTACCGCCAGCGGCGCGAGCGGGCTTGGGCGCTATCTGCCGGCCGTCTCGCCGCATGTCTTCGCCTTTCTGGCCGCGGGCGTGGATCTTGTGGTGCTTACCGGGCTCAACATCTCCCTGGGCCGGCTTGGTTTCGTTTCCTCCTTATATTTACAGGATGATCTCGCCACGCAGAGCGGCCTGATCCTGATTGCGCTGCTGCTGCTGTACAATGTTGAGATGTACCGCGTGGAGGTCCTCGGCAATTTTCGGTTGCTTCTGCGCGCCTTCGCGAAGGCCTGGGCGTACCTGCTCACGGCGGTATTGGTGATCGATGCGGTATCGACCCGGAATACAACCTCTGATTTTCATTTTCATATACGCAACAACCTGGAGGCAACAATCCTGTGGTGCGCCGCTGGCGGCCTCGCGCTATTGTGTGCGCGCTACTCACTGACGCTGCTGTTCCGGTACGGGGTCGAACAGGAACTGCTGGTGCATGATGTCGTGGTGGTTGGCGCCACCGAGCTGGCCGCGCAGTTCATCGCGCGCGTTCGGGCCGACCGGCTCGGGGTGCGCGTGAAGGCGGTGTTCGACGAGCAGGAGCAAGCCACACCGGCACGCATGATTGCCGGCGTGCCGGTGTGCGGCGATATTGACGATCTGCTCGCCTATCATAAACGTCACGAGATCGACACGGTCGTGGTGGCGCTACCGTTGCAGAACAACGAGGTCATGCGCGGCCTGGTGCGGCGGCTCAGCCCGCAGCCGCTGAAGATTGCCCTGCTGCCGGGCCCGCTGGCACTGGAGACACCGCGCGGCTGGCGCGCGCCGCTGGGCGAACTGCCGGGTGTGCATCTGATGTCGATCCGCGACCTGCCGATTGAGCGTTCCGGCCGGCTGGTCAAGGCGGTGTTCGACAAACTGGCGGCAGGGCTGGCACTGTTGCTATTTGGGCCGGTGATGCTCGGCTGCGCGCTAGGCATCAAGCTCACCAGCCCCGGCCCCGTGCTGTTCCGCCAGCCGCGCATCGGATACCGCAACCGCGAATTCAATGTCTTCAAGTTCCGCTCCATGCACGTCACCGCTTGCAATACCGGTAAGCTGACCGTGCGCAACGACCCGCGCATTTTCGTGTTCGGGCAGTTGATGCGCAAGCTGAGCCTGGATGAGCTGCCGCAACTCTTCAACGTGCTGCTTGGCGACATGTCCATGGTCGGGCCCCGGCCGCACATGGCGGAAGCAACGGCGGCGGGGCAACTTTATTTCGACGCCGTGCAGGAATATGCGGCACGGCACCGGGTAAAGCCGGGCATCACCGGTTGGGCGCAGGTGAATGGCTGGCGCGGCCCAACTGAGACACTGCAGCAGATCGAGCAGCGCGTGGCGCATGATCTCTATTACATCGACAACTGGTCCTTCATCCTCGACCTCAAGATTCTAGTAAAGACGGCCTTTGTCGGGTTCTTCGGCAAAAATGCTTTTTAGCCCTGAACACTTAGCCGGCGCGCCGGCCAGAGTGAGCACGGTTGCACCGCTGCGCGTTGCCGTGATCGTGGCCTCCATCCGCCGGAGCGAGGAGATCGGGCAGCTGCTCACGCATCTGGCCAGCCAAAGCCTGGCGCCATCCGCCGTCATCCTCTCCGTTGAAATTCCAGCCGATCTGCCGCTCAACCTCCCCGCCAATGCCGAGATCGTCATGGGACCAAAAGGCTTGACCCGGCAACGTAACCGCGGGTTGGAACGCGCCTTGCCGATTTCCGACGTCGTGGTATTTTTCGACGATGATTTTGTGCCCGCCGATGACGTACTCGCCGGAATCGCTAGGCTGTTTCAGGAATATCCTGACATAGTTGGCACCACCGGCCACGTGCTGCGCGATGGCGTGAAACAGGGCGGCATTCCCTATGGCGATGCCGTGACGGCGGTGCGTGCGCATGAGAGTGCAGCTAGATTACCGCCGGAGATCGTGCCGACCAGCGAACTCTATGGCTGCAATATGGCGTTCCGCAGCCAAGCGGTCGGAAGCCTGCGCTTCGACGAGACCCTGCCGCTCTACGGCTGGCAGGAGGATGTGGATTTCACAGGACAAATGATGAAACTTGGCCGCACGGTGAAAACGACTGCCTTCGCCGGCATCCATCGCGGCGTCAACAAGGGGCGCACGCGCGGCATCGCGCTCGGCTATTCGCAGATGGTCAATCCCATCTATCTGGTGCGCAAGCGGACGATGCGCCCCGCGAAGGCATTGCGCCTGATGGCCAAGAATTTTCTGGCAAACCATGCCAGGCTCATCTACCCGGAACCGTTCATCGACCGCGCTGGCCGCTGCAAGGGAAACTGGCTCGCCATCCTCGACATTCTGCGCCTGCGGTGCAACCCGGAGCGTGTGCTAGCGCTGTAGTCAGACGAGTTCTCGATACACCTCGTCCATTTCCTGGCAGACCCGGGAGATAGTGAAGCGCTCGACATTCCTACGGGCCATATCTGAATATTTCTTCAGCTTGGCACGGTCTGCCAGCAGCCCCTCGATGGCGGCGGCGAGGGTCATGGGGTCTCTGGGCGGCACCAGCAGGCCCGCCGCACCGTGATCAAGCATCTCCGGGATGCCATCGACATTCGTTGCAACAATAGCGCAACCGGCATTGCGCGCCTCCGCAATCACCAGCGGACCGGGATCTGAATGAGAGGCGAGCACGAAAATATCCGCCGCAGAGAGATATTCGCGCGGATCGTCGCGAAAGCCAAGAAAATGCGCGCTGTACTCGAGATTGAGGGATTTGGCGGTCGCTTCATACTCCTCCTGGCATGGCCCCTCGCCGAGTAGATAGAGATGTGCCTCGGGATAGGTTTCCCTGACGATGCTGAAAGCCTCAAGAAGATCGCTGATTCCTTTGCGTGGATGCATACCGCCGACAGTGACGATGGCCGGATGCTGGATCTCGGCCGGCGCAAACTCCTGCTTCAGGCGCGGCGAGCCGACTGAGCCGTTGAGCACGATCCTGATTTTTTTACGGCTAAACCCGCGGCGGACCATACCCTCGTACCCAGCCTTGCTCACCGTGACGATCCGCGAGGCGAGCCCCATGAGCCAGACGGAACGGTCGAACTCGTTATGCACGGTGGTGACAACCTTGTAGCCCAACACACGGTAAGGCTGGATAAGCACGCTTTGCGCTGCCATGTGGACATGGATGACATCTGGACAAAAAGTTTTCACCGCCCACCAAAGTTCGCGTTGTGCCTTGAAGAACTGCCGCACGTTGCGGTGTGGTTCCTCAACGTTGAAGACTCTCACGCCGGCCTGTTCAAGCAGCGGGATGAAATCGCCCTTCGAGCAGCTATAGCCGACGACATGGCCGTTCCGCGACTGGGTGCAGGCCATGTCGACGGAAACATTGACATGTCCATTGGCTTTTCCGCAATGATTGACTAGGTGCAGAATGCGCATCGGGTTCCTTGCCACCAGAATTGGCCTACGTGGCCGGCAAATCATCGGACGATCTTCATCCAAGAAAACCATACCATAAGCGCGGCGCGGCAGAAAGGAGAAAGCGGCAAGTAATTGCGAATATCAATTGATCTTCAAGCCGCTCTAAAATATACTCCTCTCACAACCGCATGGCGGCTTTGCCGTCCACGCGTGGCCTCATGCATCGTCCCCCCCCCCCCCCCCCCCCCGCTATGCCGGCGGCGGCGGAAAATTCTTCCGGCGTGGTATCATATGAACGAAATTTCCAGTGCCGTCACTGAAGTAGACCAAGTTCTGAAAATACCGGATATTTCTGACAACGACGTGGCACGGCTCACTCAGGAGATCGAGCACACGGGCGTCGCGGTGATTCCATCGTATATCGACGATACCACGCTCGCCCAGCTTCGCCAGATAGTGGTTGAAATCGTCGATGGCAATGGCGGCGAATATGCCGTGCTCACCGGCAAAGCGGAGATTGCCGATACGCTGCTTGAGCGCATCGGGGCTGCGCCCGGCTTTTTGAATTTCATGCACCGTGTCTATGAAAATGGACGCGGCCACGCCGCACCCTCACAATCCATGTACCAAGTGCTGCGCTGCCTGAGTGGCACCTCCGGACTCCGGCAGGCCTATTTCTTTCATTACGATTCCTATGTCGTCACTGCACTGCTGCCCATTATCATCCCGCAAGAAGGGTTGACTGGTGATCTCGTGATGAAACCAAATCACCGCCGCGTGCGCACCACTTATCTCGCCAATCTCATTGACAAGATGCTGGTTGACAACCAATTCGCGCAAAAACATTTCCGCTGCCAAGCCAAATCTCTCCAAGGGGGTTTCACTAAAGTGCGGATTGTTCCGGGCAATCTCTATCTGTTCTGGGGATACCGCTCGCTGCATGCCAACGAGCCATGCGACCCAAAGGTAATCCGCGCGACCGCCTTGTTCCATTTTGGTGACCCGCATGCCGACAGCTGGCTGCGCAAGCTCACCGGTCGCGCCAAGGTGCGTGCCACAGCCGATCCTGCCGCCGCGCCGGCGTAAAATCGGTTCAGGCTTTTCCTGCCGCGTCGGAACGGAAATGGGGCGGTGTGCCGAGGCGGCGCCAGTTCTCCAGCATGGCTTCCCGCGCTGGTCCGCCCTCGCGTAGCGAGGCAGCGATGAGCCGGTCGATGACGCCGGCGCGAAGCTCGGCTTCGGACTTCAATGAATCGGCGGGCATGGTGTACTCCACGACTTCAGAAGATCAACAACCAAATCCCTCCGGGCTCGCCGGCAGCAGCTTCCACGCGGCCAGACAATCCCGTTTCTCTCCAGCAGTATTAACGTATTTGTCGAAACATTGCACTAAATAAAATGGAATTCTTCACTCGCCTACTGCGGCATATTCCATATCCGCATCAGCACCGGGGGTTGCATGATACATCCCTGCACGCGGCCGGCTGGCCTCCGCCGCGGCCATGACGGCGGCCATGAAACGTTCGCGAAAGGCATCTTCCGAGAAGCGTAGCGCGTTGGCGCGGCAGAGCGGGGCGGTGAGGTGCGGTTCCTGTGCCACGAAGCGATACAGCGCGCCGATGATCGACGGCACGCTCTGTTCATCGAACAGGATTCCGGTCGGCGACGTTGCTGTCGAGGCGCTGAAAATATCGCGTGCGCCACCTTCGCCAAAGGCGATCACTGGCGTACCGCAGGCCTGCGCCTCGACCATAGTAATCCCGAAATCCTCCTCGGCGGCGAAAATCATGGCACGGGTGGAACGCATCAACGACACAAGCTCTGCGTGCGGTACCGGTGGACGCAGCGTGATGTTGGGCGCCCCCTCCACCGCCTTGGCGACAAGCGGCGCGTTGGTGCCGGCACCCACAATGGTGAGCTGATGCTCTGGCATCTCGCGAAACGCCTGCGCGATCAGCTCCACGCGTTTGTACGGAACAAAGCGAGAAACGACGAGGAATCCCTCGCGTCTGCCCTGCCCCGGCGTAAAATCCTCCACCGCCACCGGAGGGGGAACCACGAGCGCCTCGCGCCGGTAGGTTTTGCGGATGCGTCGCGCGATATAGCTGGAATTGGCAATGAACTGATCGACGCCATTAGCGGAATTCGCGTCCCACAGGCGCAACTTATGCAGCAGCCAGCGCACATACAGGCTTTTCGGCCCGCGCTCCAGCCCGCTCTCGCGCAGATATTGCGCCTGCAGATCCCAGGCGTAGCGCATCGGTGAGTGCACGTAGCTGACATGCACCTGTTTCGGTCCGGTCAGTACGCCCTTGGCCACCGCATGATTGCTGGAAATCACAAGATCATAGCCCGTGAGGTCGAACTGCTCGATGGCCAACGGCATCAGTTGCAGATAATTCCGAAAATGTCTCCGCGCGAACGGGAGTCTCTGGATGAAGCTGGTCTGCACCGCGCGGCCCTCCAGGAAGCCGCGCTCGGAGTCCGGCAGGAAATCCACCACGGCGAAGATATCCGCCTGCGGAAAGCAGCGCAGAATCTGCGCCAGCACGCGCTCGGAGCCGGCATAATGTTCCAGCCATTCATGCACGAGCGCGACTTTCATGCCGTACCTCCGTAACGCGATGAAATGATGTCCCGCAGCACCAGCGCTGCGCGCAGCCAAGTCATGCCGGCCGCTTGGCGGTCTCCGGCTGCACGGAGGCGTGACTGCAGGGCAGGATCGTTACACACCCGCAGAACCTGCGCGGCGATATCGTCCGGCGAGGCGGGATCGCAATACAAGGCAGCCTCGCCGCAGGTTTCGTGCAGCGCCGGGATGCTGGCGGCAACCACCGGGCAACCGCTCGCCATCGCCTCCACTGCTGGCAGGCCGAATCCTTCGTAGCGCGAGGGGAACACGAAACAGCAAGCGGCCTCGTAAAGCGCCTTGAGCTGCGAATCCGTAACACGGCCGATATAATGCGCCGCTGCCGGCAGATGCTGCCCGCCGGCGGCGCTGAAGGCACGGCCCAGCACATTGCCGGCTACCACCAGCCGCATCCCCTGCGCGCGCAACCGTTCGGCAAGCAGCGCCAGTGCTGGAAGATTCTTGTGCGCGGCGAGGTTGCCGACCGCAAGCACGTAACGGCCACGTACCAACCCGAACTGGTGCAGCGTGGCGGCGTCCGGCACGATGCGCTGGACATGGTCGGCGCCCTCGGGCATCACGCTGACCTGCCCCGCCCGCACCGGCAGGTGCCGCATGATTTCCGCTCGGGAAAATTCCGAAACGGTGACGACGGGCATGCCGCAGCGGATAAGCGCCACCTGCATGGTTTTGTACCAGGTCCGGAATTTCCAGGAATAGGCCTCGGGCGTGCTGTACACGCCAGCATCGTGGATGACGAGCAGTTGGCGGCGCGCCAGCAGCGGTGCGGTGTTGCCGAGATTGACCAGGATGCCGTCGCGCGCCTGGCATGGCAGCTCGCATTGCTCCCAAGCCTGGCCGTGCAGCCGCCCCGTCTCCCGAGCACCGGGCCAGAGCTGCGCCCCCCCCGCCGGCACCAGCAGCCGCGCGCCGGCGCCTTCAAGCGCCAGCAGCGCGCGACTGATCTCGGTGGCAAAGCGCTGCACGCCGGAGAGGCCTTGCGTGACGAATCTGCCATTGACGTAGAGTGGCTGCACAGCTTCACCCTTTCATCGTCGTGGCGATACCGAATCGCGCGCGCGGCGTTTGCTCCGCCGGCCGCGGTACCGCCCGCGCCTGCTGGCGCACCCGCGCCGCGGTGGCAACCAGCAAAGCCAATAGCAGATAAAAATCCGGCGAGGTCAAAGTGGGGCCCGAGAGCATCGTTGCGGTCAGCGTGCCCAGCAGCCCGGCGCTGCACCCGTGCATCACGGCCCGGCTGCCGTCATCTGCCAGCCGGTGGGCGATGGCAACATGCCTGAAAATACCAACAGAAAACCAAAGCAGACCGAGAATACCCCAGACGCCGATGGCCGCGCACAGCCCCGGCCCCAGGCTGGAGGAGCGGTCGCTACCCCAGCCCACCCCCAGCCCGTCACTGGCCACCATGGCACGCAGCGCGTCGCGGTCAGCCATGGTGCGGTCGGCATAGGAGTCGGATTGCTGCTTGTTCACCGTGGAGGTGAAGATGGTCTGCGCCTCATTCGCCACGCCTGGTGCTGCCAGCGGAACCGTTGCGATCGCGAGTGCCGCGAGCGCGCCGGCGATAACGGTGCCGCTCAGCACACGCCTGCGCGTTGCCGGGCTGGCGGCGAAGAAGGTGCGCAGCAGCAGCAGCCCGCACAAGATGGCCAGAGTCAGGTAGCCGGTAGCGGCGGTGCAGAGCAGGATGATGCCAAGACCAAGCACCAGCGTGAAACGAGGCAGGAGTGCCTTGTCGCCATTGAAAATCACCCAAGCAGCCGCGGCTACGGAGCCGCACAGATAACCAGCCAGCGCCGACGGTTCGCTGAACGGGCCGTTGAGGCGCGTGAGCGACCCCAAGCTTTCGTTGGAAAGCAGCGCCCAGCCTGGATTGGAGAGGAAGAAGTCGGTTGGATACCAGACATGTAGTGTATTGCTCGCGAATTGCCAGACGGCGATGAACACCACCAGCAGGCCGCTGAAAAAATATACATCCAGCAGCCGTCGCGGCGCGAAGCCATCACGCGTGAGATAGAAGGACGCCGCTACCGCCAGTGAGGCGTTGACGAGCAAGTACATGTCCTGCGTATAATTCCCGGAATTCGGTGCCAGCGGCGTGAGCGCCGGCAAGCCCGACATTTTTTGCGGCCAGACGAGGATCTCGCCCTCGAACAGACGCGGCATGAGGAAGGAGCTGATGATGGCGCCGGCCACCACGGCGATGAACGGCGCCATCACCGCCAGCACGGTACGCTCCGCCGGATAACGCACGCCCAAACAGAGTTGGAGCAGGATCAGGTTGAGGAACAAGGCCGCCGGCACGAGCGGCGGCATCACGCCATAGCCGCCCATTACCACCACTGCGGCTGCCGCGAACACCGCGCCCACCATCACCAGCTCCAGCAGACGCACGGGCTGGCGCCAAAAATACAGGCAGAACGGCAGAAAACAGAGTCCGAACGCGGTCATAATGGCTTATCCACCGCTTCACCCAACAGGCAGGTAACATTGCCAAAATAGAGATGTAACATGAGCCGCCCAGCAGCTGCACGCGTAGGGCAGGCTTAACAAGATTAAGCTGGCACTTCAATAAAATTCATGACTCGCTTCCCGCAGAAATCATTAAATGTTTATACTTCGGTACGATTTTTTTCTTTATTGCCGCAACGGACTATGCGATGCTCTCCCGTAACATACGGAAAAGCGGCGGTATCAGTATGAATTTTGAGACATCCGGCACACTCAATTACCTTTCTGTCGCGCAGCGCCTTTTGTTGCACGTCCTGATTGTTCTTCTTGCCTGCGCCGTGCTCTCGGCGTGTGACGGCGCACCGCTGGCACCGCACAGCGTCAGCGCCTCAGCATTGGCCAGTTCGGCAGTCGTTTCGGCGGACCAGCAAATACTCCCCGTCAGCCAGCAAATGCCACCGCCGAATGCCGGCGCGCAGGCCCCCTACCAGCTCGGGCCGGATGACATCATTTCCGTCTCCGTCTATATGCATCCGGAATTGTCGGCGCCGCAGCAGGGCGTCACCGGCGGGCTGGGCGGTGTAATGGTCACCAGCGACGGCACGGTAAGCCTGCCGCTGGTCGGCAACATTAATGTCGGGGGCCTGGCCATCGGCGACGCGCAACAGAAGATCAACACGGCCTATGCGGCTTATGTCAATAATCCCAACGTTACCATCCAACTCGTTGCCGCGCAAAGCCTGCGCTACTATCTGCTCGGTGCGTTCAGCTCACCCGGCGTCAAATATCCCGGCCATGAGCTTTCGCTGCTGGACGCTTTGTCACTTGGCGGCAGCGTTGATTTCACCAACGCCGATTTATACCAAGCCTATGTGGTGCAGGATTCCCAAAAACTGCCGGTCGATTTCCACGCACTGCTGGCCGAGGGCGATCTCTCGCAGGACATCACGCTGGCACCTGGCGACACGGTGGTGATTCCCGCTTCCAGCGCCGAGGATGCGTTCGTGTTCGGCGCCGTCGGCAAGCCCGGCGCGGTGCCGTTCCAGTCCGGCGCACTTTCGCTGCTGCAGGCACTCAGCGTCGCTGATCTCGACCTGCAGAACTACACCATCGCGGAACTCTCGCAGGTGCGGGTGATCCGCTCGCACGGCGCCAGCGCGGATTTCATGATCGTCGATGCCGCGAAAATCCTGCGGGGCGAGGCCGTACCTTTCGCACTGCAGCCTGGTGACATCGTGTTCGTACCGCCCAACGGCGTCGGCACCTGGAATCAGGTGCTCACAGATCTGCTGCCCTCGCTGCAGACCATCTCGGGCGTGCTGAATCCGTTCGTGTCCATCGCCTATCTGTCGCGCCATAATTAGGAGGCCGAATTGTCCAGCAAACTGCCGGTCACCTTGCCCGCTGCCACATACGACACGATCGACATTGCCCAGATCGTGCAAAGCCTGAGGCGCCAGGCGGGACTCATCGCGGCGATCGTGGCCGCGACCACGCTGATGGCGCTGCTGCACACGCTGCTAGCGACGCCACAATTCACCGCCAACGGCGCGCTCTATCTGGGCGACGCGCACAGCACAGCGGCGGCGGCGCCGGGCGATGGCAACGGGCTGAATTTCCTCAGCGACTACGCAACGGAAAGCGATGTCGAAACGCAGATCGAGCTGATCACCGCCGGTGCGCTGGTGGAACACGCGGTGCTGGAAACCGGGCTCAATGCGCAGATCAACCCAGCCGGCACGCCGCCGCTCACCTACTGGCGCTGGCGCCTATACGACCATGGGAACACCACCGGCTTCGCTCCTGGCCCGGACACGTTGCAGGCGCTCTACGCCTCCACACCCGGCAGCTACCGGCTCGTTATCGGCGAGAACGGAAATTACGATCTGTATTCAGCCTCTTCCTGGTTCAGCCATGCTCGCCACATTCTCGCCGGCCAGCTCGGTAAGCCTGCCGCCGGCAACGGTGTGCAGATGCTGATCCAGCCAGCCGGCCCCGGCTATCAGCCCATGCCAGGAAAAACCTATGACCTGACCATCATCTCTCCCACCGCGCTCGCCCAGGCGCTGCAGAGCGGCGCCCTCTCCGTCGATGCCGGCGGCTCTGCCATCCAGCCCACGCAGATTGCTTTCCTGCAATTCCGCTGGGCCAATCCGTATCAGGCGCAGCTCTTCGTCAACCAGGTGATGCAGGACTATATCGCCACCCAGCTCTCCTGGAAGACGCAATCCGCCTCAACGACCGAGGATTTTGTCAGCGACCAGCTGAAAAATGTCAGCACCGAGCTTTCCGAGGCCGATCAGAATCTTGCCACATACCAGTCGCAGACAGGCATCCTCGACGTGCCGCAGAACGCCCAGAGCCTTCTCAACCAGCTGGCGCAATACCAGACACAGCAAACTACCCTGCAATTGCAGCGCGATGCATTGAAACAACTCGCCGGCGAGCTGCGGGACTCCCACGGCACGCTGAATCCTTATCTGGTCAGTCAGACCAACGACACGGTGCTCTCGGCGCTCACCACCAGCCTCTCCAACGAGGAGTTGAAGCTGAGCGATCTGCAGGCGCAGTTTACCGCTGCCTCGCAGAATGTGCAGATCGAGCAGGCGCAAGTGATTGAGTTGAAGAACGCTATCCGCGACACGGTTAACAACGATCTGGCCGCCGCCGACAAGAATCTCGCCAATCTCGACCAGATCATCGGTAAGTTCCAGGACCAGATCAAGCAGATGCCGGCAGAATCGCTGAAGGTCATCTCCCTGCAACGCTCCACCGAAGTGCTTGGCCAGCTCTACGTGCTGCTGATGGAGAAGCAGGAGGAGGCGCAGGTTTCCAAGGCCGCCACCATCATCAATACCCGCATCGTCACACCGGCTGACATGCCACTGAGACCGACCTCTCCGAAAGTGATGGTGACAGTGCTGCTCGGCGCGCTCACCGGTCTCGTCATCGGCGTTGGCCTCACGCTCGGGCGCCGCGCCTTCTCCGGCCGGTTCGAGAGCGAGGAGCAGATCCGCCTCGCCGTTTCGCGTCCAGTCTATGCCGCCATACCGCGGCAGACCAAAGGCGCCATCACCGCCAGCATATTTGGTGCCGTGGGGCGCAGCCCGTTCTCGGAATCATTCCGCATCCTGTGCCGCTCCATCTCCCTCACCGGCACGCCGGGCCAGCCGATGGTGATCCTCATCATCTCTCCCAGCAAGGAGGACGGCAAGACGACGATCGCCGCCAATCTCGCGAAAGGCCTGTGCGGCAATGGTAAGCGCGTCGTGCTCGTGGATGCCGATCCGCATCTCAGCCGCCTGCGGGGGCTGCTGCGCTTTGGCAACAGCCCCGGCCTCCTCGACTGGCTGGATAGCGGCGTCTGCCCGGAACTTCACAATTGGCCAGAAGAGAATTTTAAATTTCTCTCCGCCGGAACGAGGTCTCTGCCTGGCCGGGAGCTGCTCAATGAGGAGCGGCTGCAGATGGTACTTCGGAGCCTGCGCGCGGATTTCGACTACGTGGTCATCGACAGCCCGCCTTTGCCCACCGTGTCCGACGGTCTGATCCTCGGCAGCTTCGCCGATCTCATCCTCTCGGTCATCAGTATTTCGCATACGTCACGGCGGGCCTTAAACATTCATAATGAATTGATTGACACTCTGAACCGTCCGCATGGCATCATTATCAACGAGGTCGAGCCGGAATACTATGGCGGTAACGATGCTTATTTTCTTTCCGAGACAACGCGGCGCGACAAATTCACCGGCTGGTTCAAGCTCGACCAGGGCTAGCAGCGCTCATGGGTGATTTCGTACACCGGGTCACAGATGCCCTTCTGCGCAGCGAGCTGCTCCCCGTGGGCGTGAGGATGCGCGTCATGCGCCTCACCGGCTACGATGTCGCACCCAGCTCCTGCCTATGGGCAGGCGCGGTGCTGCGTTCCAAAAAACTCAGTATCGGCCCGAATGTCTTTATCAATGTCGGGTTTTTCCACGACGGCTTCGAGGCTCTGCGGATCGGCGGCAATGTCCGCATCGGCCAGTATGTGCGCATTATCACCGCCACCCACGAGATCGGGCCGCCGCACCAGCGCGGGCTGGTCGAGGTGGTTGGCAAGCCGGTGGAGATCGGGCAGGGAAGCTGGATCGGCTGCGGCGTTATCATTCTGCCCGGCGTCACCATCGCACCCGGCTGCGTCATCGCCGCCGGCGCCGTGGTCACCAAATCCACGGAGCCGGATGGACTCTATGCCGGCAGCCCTGCACGGCTTGTACGAGAACTTCCTTTAAATACACAAGAACTTCTCCCGAATGAGGCCGGGGAATGAGGCCGCCGTGCTAGCCCACAACACCGCTTTCAGCGGCGCACTCATGGTGCTCGCCAGGTTGATCAGCCGCGTCATGGACCTTCTGACGATGCTGATCCTGGCGCGCCTGCTCTCGCCGTCTGATTTCGGTCTCGTCACCATCGCCATGACAGTGATCCTGATTCTCGAAGCGGCGCTGGAAATGCCCTTGAGCCAGGCGCTGGTGCGGCTGCCAGAAATCAAGGAATCCTATTACCACACCGCCTTTACCCTCGGTCTGCTGCGCGGCGTCCTGCTCTGCTCAGCCGTCTATATCATCGCAGTGCCCTTCGCCAGCTTTTACAAACATCGCGAGCTAGTGCCGCTAATCGAATTCCTCAGCCTGGCACCGGCCGCCAGGGGACTTTTGAATCCGCGCCTCGCGCAATTCGCCAAGGATCTCAATTTCAAATACGAGTTCATGTTCGAACTGATCGGCAAGCTTGCCGCCTTCATAGCCGGCATCGTCACCGTCTTCCTCACCCATTCCTACTGGTCCATCGCGGTCTGCACCGTCGCAGCACCGCTGGTCATCGCCGCACAATCCTACGCGCTGTTTCCCTTCCGCCCGCGCCTCACCCTGGTGGATTGGCGGATTTTTGTGGATTTCCTTGGCTGGATCAGCCTGTCGCAAATCGTGCTTGCCATCAACTGGCAATCCGACCAGTTGCTGCTGGGAAAATTAATGCGCCCCGCCCAGCTCGGTCTGTTCAGCCTGGCCAACAACGTTACTAATATTCCCCTTTCATCATTATTTTCACCTTTGCTGCGCCCGCTTCTCTCTGCCTTCAGCATGCTGCGCGAGGACCGGACCAGGCTGCAGAACAGTTTCCAAAGCGCGGCCAGCGCCGTGATTGCCATTGGGCTGCCGCTGCTGGTCGGGCAAAGCATCGTCGCCGCCCCCATGGTGCGGCTGCTGCTGGGGCAAAAGTGGCTCGGCGCGATTCCTGCCGTGTCGCTGCTCTCCCTCAGCCTGATTCCGTTGCTGTTCGGCATGCTGCTCACGCCATTGAGCATGGCGCTGGGTGAAACCAGGGCAATGGTCTGGCGTAACGTTCTACAGATGTGCGTCAAACTGCCTTTGGTCATCGTCGGGGCATTGAAATACGGTTTCATGGGTGTCATCGCAGCCCGTATCATCTCGGAGACGATTACGGCGGTCTATTGCATGGTCATCATCCGCCGGCTCAGCGGACTTTCTGTTGCCCGGCAGTTGGTAAGCTGTTGGCGCAGCGTGGCCGCGGTCGCATTCATGGCCGTCATTCTCGAAACCTTCACATCTTATTTCGATTGGGGGATAGCGCCCCCCTGGGTAGCGGCGCAGCTTGGCGCGAGTGTCACGCTCGGCGCCGCCGCCTACACTAGTTGCCTGTTCCTGCTCTGGCGGATCGAGGGCCGGCCGCAGGGGCTAGAGACTCTGGCGCTGCGCATGCTGGCAAGACTCCGCCAGCGCCTCGTCCGTACAGCCGGAATCGTCACGCCTTCCGCCTGAGCCTTGCGGAAAATGACCGATGAGAATTTGGGAATTCGCTATCCCCCACGCGCGCTGGATGATATAGGTTCAGCACGACCGCGTCGTATCGTCACCGCCAGAATTCAGAGGCAGCCTTTGAGAACATCCAGTTGCATCTGCTACACGACCGACCCCGGCTATCTGCTGCCGACGCTGGTCAGTGCCGTGCAGGCCCGCCGCCACAGTGCCGCCGGAACGGCAGATGTGCTCATCTATTGCCTCGATGCGCCGGCCGCGATGAACCGGATTTTTGCACACGTCTGCGAGGCCGAGGCCATTGAATTCGTTCCGCTCGACAGCAAAACGATCGACGGCGCCAACGCCATGCTCGCCCGGCTGTTCCTCGGCCGCCTGCTGCCCGCCGATTATGAGCAGTTTCTCTACATCGACGGGGATACGCAGATCACCGGCGCATTGGACCCACTGCTAAACTATCCAGTGCCGCGCGGTCAGTTTCTCGCCACCAGCGACCCTATGACGTTCGCCGCCCCGGGCCCCGACCGGCATGGCCGCGAGATCACCGCCTATTTCTCTTCACTAGGCATCCCGCCGCAGGAACAGCATCTGTATTTCAACACCGGGGTGCTGCGCGTGAACCGCGATGGCTGGGACGAGATCGGCATGGAAGCCTGGCGATTGTTCAAGTCCCAGGGCGCCCGCTCGCGCTTTCCAGATCAGGATGTGTTGAATATCGCGGGCATGGCGCGGCGAATCCCGATGTCGCTGTGCTGGAATTTTCCCATCTTCATGCTCAACGCCGGGGTGACGGACCGCATCGCGCCGCGCATCCGGCATTTTATGGGCAGCCCCAAACCCTGGCACGGCAGCTTCCTGCCCTGGGATGCGGCGGCCCACAGCCCCTATCTCGACATCATAGCGAAATACCCGGAGCTGGCGCCGTATCTGCCTCTAATGTCCAACGCTAAAAAATTCCGTTACGTCTTCCAGCAGCATTTCAAGCGCGGGCTGGAGACCCTGACCTGGGCCTGGAACGAGCGCCGCGACCGCATCCTCAGTTACGAGAACAGTCTGAACGGCACGGCGGACTGGCCCGGCTTTGGCGTTACCGCGCAACCTGCCTGAGCCGCCCCCTCAGCGCCGCAGCACCAGTTTCTGGGTTATCGATTCTTCAGCGACACGATCGGGCAGATTATAGAGTGCCTTCCAGGCCATACCGGCCATGCGCCGCAGCATCCGCCGTGCCTCGGGCGAATGCTGCAAGGCCGGCAAATAGCCGGCAATCGCGCTCAGCGTGAAGCGCCGCGGCTTCGCCAGGGCATCAATCACCGCTCCATCGCGATAGATGGCGCGGTGCGTGAAAATCACGGGCTCCTCCTCGATGCCATTGGATTTACAGAAGGCGCGCAGCTCATCCCAGGGGGAGATGCCGCGCTCACGCAGCGCCTTGTAGTTGGGCCCGCCCACCGGGCGCGTATGTTGCACCGTTACCGCATCGATGATCGCGATCTCGGTCTCCGGTCGCGCGGCGAATTTGGTCCACACGAAATCCAGTCCCCATCCGCTGAGATTGGCATTGAACAACGGCAACGCCCCGGCCAGCATCTTTGCCGAGAGGCAGGGCGCCATCACCTCCACGTAATTGGTATAGCGCAGCCGGAATCTGGCATTGCGCAGCGTCGTGAGATGCCCGAAATAGCTGTTCCAGGTGAGCGCCGGCTGCGCCACTTGCAAGTGGTACTGCGCCATGATCTCGAACAGCAGATTGATTTGCACGGCGTTGGTGCGCAGGTCGTCATCCGGCAGCCAGACATAGTCATAATCCTGCAGGAATCGCGGGTTGGCGTTAATCAGTTCATGCAGTGCCGGCCATTTCGGCCCCTTGCTGTCGATCCGCTCCACGCCTGGCACGCAGTAAAGATCCGGCTTGTCGCCATAATAATTCACCACCAGGTCCCAAGAGCGCAAGGCCGCGCCCTCCAGCCATTCCGGATGCAGGGAATTGTCTCCGGCCCGGACGATGACAAGATTCCGGCTCACCCGCGAACATCCAGATCACGCGTGGTCCCAGCCAACCCTTGCCTCGACAGCGATAGAAAAAGACAGCGCAAATCCTGCCTCACTTCCCCAGATGAGCGTAATGCCATCCTTCATACAAGATGAATGGAATCGAATCAAACAGATGCATGAATATCTGTGCAAATATTCATGTTCCGGTGCGCCGCGCGTTTCAGCTCGTCGGCCAGACGGATCGCCAACGCCACGACCATCTGCGTGGGGTTGGCGTGGCTGGAGGTGGGAAACACCGCGCTACCCGCTATGTAGAGATTTCTCATTCCGTGCACGAGGCAGTTTTCATCCACCACCGCGCGAGCCGGATCGCGTCCCATGCGCGTGGTGCCGGTTGGATGTGCAACGTCGCGGAAATCCTGCGGCAACGGGGCATCGTCCCTGATCCAGTCGTCGGCAATCGGCACCGGCAGCCCGAGGCGCGAAAACTCCTCCGTCACCAATTGCGTGATGCGGCGCAGGGAACGTTCCTCCTGCTCATGAACGCGCCAGTCGATACGCGCACGCGGTAGGCCAAGCCGGTCGCGCTGGTCCGACAAGGTCACGCGACTCTCGGCATCGGGCAATTGCTCGCACATCGCCACAAGATTCAGCCGCTCAATCTTACGCGGCAACCCGTTGCGCGCAACGAAATAATCCCGCGCCCCGCTCGTCAGCAGTCCAAGATTACGCAGCACGCTTAGCGCATCGCCGGGCAGTTCCGGCTTCAACCGTGCCCAGCGTTTGAGGGCGTTGTACGGATCATCCGGCGTGATCCGCCCTTCCAACCAGGCCGTGGTATTCATGAGCGTCTCGTCACGCTGCATCGTTTCGCTCATTTGCATGCCATGCACAAAAACCTGCCCGCCGGCGATGCGGTAATGCCCGAACTGGCGGCGCAAGTTCTTCGTACCAGCAAGCGGAAACGAGGCCACCGGCCCACGCAGATGATCCATCAGATAACGCCCAACCTGGCCGCGCGCATTGCCCAGCCCGGCCGGCAACGTGGTGTTGGAACAAAGCAACAGCCGCGGCGTCTCGATTCCACCTGCACACAGCACAATGAAACGTGCACCAAGCCGGAAGCGCGTGCCATCTGGCGCCGCAATCTCCACCGCGTCCGCCAGTGTGGCGTCGTCGTTCGCCGCGATCCGGCAAACCGTGGCATTGGTCACCAGCATCACATCATCCCCCGCCCAGCGGGGCAGATGATTGCCAAGCCGCATGTGCTCGCGCGCATTGTCCGGGTCACGGCTGAAGGCCCAATAGTACGACCGCAAGCGCGACTCATCAAACATCGGTACCGGGCGCTGGCGTTGCACGATCTTCCAGAACCCTTCATCATTATAACCCGTGCCTCGGCTGATGCCGAGATAGGGCGCGGCACGGTCGAGATAGGGCCGCACCTCCTCAGCCGTCACCGGCCAGCCAGACTCCGGCACCCAGGAGCGGGCTTCGTAGTCGATGGCATCAAACGGCACGCAGCGCCCGGACCAAGTGTGCGAGGTGCCACCAACGATCCGGTTTCGAACCAGCCACTGATCCTCGACCCTCGGCCAACCCACATTTTCCACCTCATCCAGCGCATCCGCAAAATCCTGGCGCACATGTCCACCGCTCTCCAGCAGCACAATGCGCAAGCCATTGCCGGAGAGCTCCGCCGCCACCGCCACGCCCGCCGGTCCGGAACCGATGATGCAAACATCCCAGCCGGCACCGGACAATTCCGAAAGCGCATTCACATCCGCGTGGCGCATCGTGCCCTCATTGCTGCTTCAGCCAGCGTTCCGCGCCGGCCAACGACTGATTGATGACCTGATCCATGTCCAGATATTGGTAGGTGCCGCAGCGGCCGATGAATTCCATGTCCGGCTCGGCCTCCGCCAATGCCCGATATTTCTCGTATAGCGCCTGGTAGCGGCCATCCGCCGTCTTCACCGGGTAATAGCGCTCCATGCCATTGTCGCGATAGTCGCACGGCTCCTCCCTGGTGATCGTCCGCCGCCCCGTCGCCTCCACGCGGTGGCGGGGCAGCGCATCCCAGTTTGTTTCACGCGTGTAGGGGCCTGAGTCGGTGAAATTCGTCACCGGCGCCTCCCATGCCGCGCCGTCCATTTCCGTGCGGACATGGAAGCGGATCGAGCGATAGGGCAGATCGCCTAGCTGGAAGCCGAAATATTCGTCGATTGGCATGGCGTTGAAGCAGAATCCATACTGCTTCAGCATGTCGCGCGAGAATCCGGTGCCCAGCCCCAGTTCGATGCCCGGATGATCGAACATGCTCGCGAACAAGGCGGTATAGCCATCGCGAGGCAGCATCTGCGTTTCGTCGGAGGCAAAATACGTATCCACGCGGTCGGTGCGCAAAGGGATGCGCTTAACCACCGATGGCGACATGTCCTCCAGATCGAATCCCCACATTTTCTTCGTGTAGGGGCGGAAGAACAGATCTGTCAGCTCCACCCCAATGCGCGACTGCAGATGTTCAGCGGCGTTGCGGGGCTCGGCTATTTTCAGCGCCACGCGGGCCAGATGCGCCTCCACCTCCGCCGCCGTGGAGTAGCCGGTGCCGAACACCGCGTTGACCGTATCGAGATTGATCGGCATTGGCGCCAGTTTTCCGTTCGGCAGTATGGCGCGCACCTTGTGCTCATACGGGATGAAGCTGCCAAAGCGTGTCAGCCAGTCGATCACGCGCTGCAATTTGGTGTGAAACAGATGCGGTCCATACAGATGCACCCGCACGCCGTTCGTATCGGCAAAATCATAGGCGTTGCCGCCAATATGCGGACGCTTGTCGATCACGGTCACGCCGTGCCCGGCCTCCGCCAGCGTCCGCGCATACACGGCTCCGGCAAACCCGGCCCCCACCACCAATATTCTCATGGTGCCACCATCACTTCAAACCCATCAGTCGGCTCTACCCTGCACGCTAGCCTATATGTTCCGGCACAGGAAGATAAACCTGCATGTGCAAAGCCTGTCTATCTCAAATTCTTCATTTCTGGTGCCGGTACACAATCCGGGTGCGCCGGACTAATCAGCGGCACGCAAATTACCGGCCCCGTACGCTTATATATCCTTGTATTCAGCAGTGCTCTTATGTTTTACTGGGGTGTACGTGAACGCCGACAAAACCTGGAGGGATTATTGATCATCTCTCACGAGAAGAAGTTCATCTTCATCCATAATCCAAAATGCGCTGGAACCACCTTCAGGGCTGCGATCGAAACCCATCACGACCATTCCCGGCGCTTCTGGGGTGTCGATCATGAATCCTATTTCCAGCGCGACGTGGATTACGCGCATCTGCGGCTCTGGGAACTGGCCGCGCTGTTCCCGGAGCTGATGGCGCTTTTCGAGACCTATAATTCCGTGGCCTTCGTGCGCAACCCGTTCCAGCGTTTCCTCTCCGCCATCAGCGAACATTTCAAACAATACCGGCCAGAGGCGAAACTCCTGGAACTATCGGCCCCCGCACAGCTGGAAATCGTCAGATCCTTCATCTGCAACGAACTCACCTTGCCGTGCATCCAGACGGATTTCCGCTATGTGCATTTCTCGCCGCAATCCTGGTACCTTACCCTCGGGCCGACGCGGAAAGCCAAACATATATTGCCGATTCTCGCCGATGGGCGCTTTGGCCGCCACGGGCTGGAACTGCTCGGCCTGCCCGCCACGCCGCTTAAGCCACTCAACATGACGACCGCCAGCCTGTCCTCGCTCCTTAATTGTAACATCATCCGCAGCTTCGTCATGGATTTCTACCGCCAGGATTTCCTGCTCCTCCATGCCGACACGGCGCTGCGCCCCGTCATCCTGCAATCGCCGGTCCCGCTGGACATGGCGCAGATTTTTGCCACGCCTGCTGCCGTGCCACCCCCGCCGCCAACGCCCAAGCCACATCCGGTCGCGCGCACTTTCGCGGCGCTGAAGCCGCGCAAGCTCGTGCGCCGTTCAGTGATGAAGCTGCGCCGTGCGCTGGGGTTTTAGAGCCGGATGACTTCGGATGGAATCGTTTTTCGGTTCTATCTGAAGTCATCCGGCTCTAAACTTAATCCTTGGGCGCGGACAATTTCTGGTACACCCGGATATAGCCAATTCGCATCACCTGCGGCGAGGTCAGCCCAGCAATGGGCCAGCCGCCACCCAGCGCCAGATTGGCGAGGATATACATTGGTTGCCTGTATTCCGGCGGTGTCGGTGTGCGCCAATATTCGTGACGGTTCAGATAAAAGCTCGTCATCTGCGGGGTGATGAGTACGCCAAATTTATTATAGCCTGATGACAGACTCCCTGCCGGCACCTCGACCATCCGCGTGCGTAGCAATTTGTTGCTACCATTTACCCAGACATGCTCGGTGGTGTGAAAATATTTCGTGAAACTTCCATAATACTCAATTACATCGATCTCAGCGGCAGAGCTGGTCTTGTCGGTACCAATCAACCAAAAGGCCGGCCAGGTGCCGGGGCCACTGGGCAGCATCGCCTCCATCTCGAAATAGCCATATTGCTGCGAAAATCCGTGCTGCCCCGCCCCATCCTTGTCCACCGAGCAGATCAGCCCCGAAACCCATTTGCCATCAGGTTGACGCGTGGCCGTAATCGCCAGCCCCTGCGCGGTGAGCGAGAACGGCCCGCCCGGCCCCGGATCGCCGAACGCGGCATCGCCGAAATCGCCGTGCCAGGGCGTGTGGGCCTTCCACACGCCGTCCGGCCCCTGCGCGGAGATGTCAAATGTTTTGAATTCATCATCAAAACTTACCCTGTAACCGCTAAGATCAAGCGACGGCGCGGTTGCCTGACCCGCGGCGCCAAGCACGGCACTGCCACCCAGCGCCAGCCCGCCCAGAACGGAGGCCACAAGGCACGCCCTGGCCCGAAGCGCGAAAAAACCTGACACGCTACCGATCTCCGGGCAGCGCCACCATGGGCACGACCGCCACGTGCCGCAGCATAGGGCTCGTCCAACGTTCATTGATGTAGCGCCGTGCCGGCCGCTCCACCAGATGGTAGGAGAGAATTCCGGCCATGCAGGCGCCAAGCATGAAAGCTGGCCGCAACAGCCCGCCCTCCACCGCCGTCAGCGCGCCGGAGGCCCGCATCGACTGGAAAAGTTTATAGAATATCTGCTGCCAGATATAAATCGAATAAGACCAGGTGCCAAACAGAATGAGGATGCGGCTGGCCAGAACCCCCCGCAGCGGGTTGGAGGGCGCATCCAGGGCACAGACGGTAACGGCGAGGCAGGCGGTGCCTATGGTAAAACGAACTGGCTGGGGCAGCACGGTAAGAAAACTGAGCACGCCGCACAGTGCAAGCATGGTCACGGCGGCGGGCGGCAGCGTGCCACCGCCCCGGGCGCGGAAACTCAGATACACGAAGGCGGCGGCGAACACCGAGGCGGCATGAATGTCGGAACGCCAATAGACGTCAAAATATTCATGCCAACGCCGCGCGGGCACATTCAGCACGAGGTCATTAGTGGGAAAGATGTAGGTCTGCACAAGCCCTTTCACGGCCATCACCAGCGCCAGGGCGAGGATCACCAAGCGGGCCAGGGCGGCGGTGCGGGCGCGCAGCCATGCAGCCAACAACCCCAGCATCAGATAGGAACGTTCCTCGACGGAGAGCGACCAGGTATGGTCCAGCACTTGGCTCTGGCCAAAATATTCCACCCGGTAACTGCTGAGGAGCAGCAGCGCCGCGGCAACGTCCAAGGGCCGCACATGCTTATATCCCGGCGCCGTGAAGGACACCGCGCAGAACGCCACATACACGGCCAGCCCCGCCAGCACGACGAGGATGCACAGGCCGCGCCAGCCATCCAGATAGGGGAGCCGGCGTCCGCCATCATGGACAATATCACCGCGCACGCGCCACCTCCACGGGCAGAGCGCGCGTGCGTCGTCCAAAAATCCTTAGAAAACGGCTGAGGGAAATCGCGGGCCGGTCGACCAGCCGCTCAAACAGCAGAGCCGCCACCACCGTC
This sequence comes from Acetobacteraceae bacterium, assembly GCA_003164135.1. Taxonomy (GTDB): domain Bacteria; phylum Pseudomonadota; class Alphaproteobacteria; order Acetobacterales; family Acetobacteraceae; genus Acidocella. The sequence continues at coordinate 28,481 of PLSD01000053.1, read as the reverse complement.
GCCGCCAGGCCGCAGGCGCTGGCCGTGCCAATCGCGAGCGCTGGCGGTGCGTCATGCAACCGCAACAGGCACGCCATCGTCACGGTGAGCAGGATGGGGAAATGCACGAGATAGAGGCTGAAGGAATACCGCCCGAGCAGCAGCCCCAGGCGCGAGCCCAGCAGGCTCTGCGCGCCGGGTAGTGCAAGGACGGCGAAAAAAATGAGGATGGCGCCGAAATGCGAATAGAAATGGAATTCATCAACCCGCATCGGCAGTTTCTCAAACCGCGTGGCGGCGAGGAAGCCATGGATAACCCCAGCAGGAACAAGATGCGCGGACATCGCAATTCCCGTGCCCAGCGCCAGCACCGCCAGCACGCGCGCTACGCGCCCCTTCAACCGCGCGCGCCATGCCTCCGCCTGCAGCATTTTCGCCGCCCAATGGCCGATGATGAACAGCCCGAGCGGATGTGCGATCAGAACCAGCAGTAGGGCGACGCGCAGTGCCGTGCACCAACCCGCACTCAAACGGCGCTCCAGCATTACCAGCCCCAACAGCAGCAGCGAACCGTATAATTCAAGATGCAGCGTCCACAACGGCGCGTTCGGCGACTGCGACAATTCCAGTAGCCCTGCCCGTTCGCCAAAACTACCCGGCAGAATCAGCGAAAAATGCGCATGCCCCAGCAGCAGGCCGCACAACAGGATTTCCTTTGCGACCAGCCCCGCCGTCACCGGCGCCGGCCCCGTGTTGCGCAGCCAGTCATTGCCGCCCAGCCAGGCTGCGGCACCCGCGTGCGCGCCGGGGAACAGCAGGAACCACAGCGCCCCCAGTAGCACGGAGGCCGCCATCGGAACCCCAAGCCGCACCACGCGCCGGGCCAGAAGATTTCCAAAAACATCAGCGCTGGACTCAAAAGAGTAAGTCAGCACGAGCCCGCTGATGAGGAAGAAGATCGATACGGCCATATAGCCGTCTGCCAGGAAGAAGCACGGCGAATGGATGAATCTGTCCTCCCATCCGGGGTGAGGAATCGCCGGGTTTACATTGGCAATGGCAGGAGCAAAGGCGGTAAGATAGTGAAGCAGCACCACCTGCAGCGCGGCAAATCCTCTCAGCCCATCCAGATAGGATACACGTTGCATCGCCATGCGCCTCGAATTATGGGAAAGCCACTCACCTGGGCATCGTCATCACGCAGGACGCCGTACCTTCCGTCCTTCACCAGATGGTAGACACTATGCGCAAAGCCGCCAAGAAAATGCAAGAAGATTTGATACTGACACGGATTTTGTCCGGCGAAATGTTTGCAAGTCGCAATAACAGCCTGCACCAACGGCCGCCCGGCGCGCTCAGCGTCCTGGGCAATTTTCTTACCCCAACCGGCTTTCGCAGACCCGCCTCACAAATCTGAAGGGTTTTGACTGGAGCTGGCTGTACCTTTCCACCATTCTCGACGATTATTCCCGTTGAGGAGCCGGCACAGTGTCGAACACAAGGTCAAGATGCCATCTTCCGCCGAACGGAACCGCAGGTCTTCCGATGTAGCGTCGTTCTGCCCTGCCGCAATCTCCGCATCAGCGCGTCCTGCGGCAAAAAAGTGGGCCTGCACCAGCTAGTCTCACCCTTCGGATAAAACGGCTTCACCAGCCCGGCGCGGACAATCGAGTGATCACACTGGCAAATTATTGACGGCCATAAGTATCCTCAATCCGTACGATATCATCCTCACCCAAATACCCCCCAGACTGAACCTCGATCAGCAGCAGCGGAATCTTCCCCGGGTTCTCCAGCCGGTGCACGCAGCCAAGTGGCAAATACACGCTCTCATTTTCCCGCAGCAGCAACTGCTCGTCGTCCCGCGTCACAAGCGCGGTACCAGCAACGACCACCCAATGCTCAGCCCTATGGAAATGCTTCTGCAGAGACAGTTTGTTTCCAGGGTTTACGACAATGCGCTTCACCTGAAACCTGTCACCCTGGATCAACTGCTCGTAAAATCCCCATGGCCGGTAAATCCGGTTATGCGAAACCCCCTCATGTCGCTTTGCCGCCCTCAGCCGTTCAACAATTTGTTTCACATCCTGGGCATAATCCCGGTGCAGAACGAGAACCGCATCCTCCGTTGTGATAACGACCGCGTCGGTCAGGCCCATCACGGCGGTCAGCATGCCATCGCTACGTACGTAGCAATTGGCGGTGTTCTCCAACAGCACATCGCCATGCGTCACATTACCGGCGGCATCCTTGGCGCCAAGCTCCCATAACGCACTCCAGCTTCCCACGTCGGACCACCCAATATCCGTGGGCACGACTGCCGCGCGCTCGGTATGTTCGGCAACGGCGTAGTCCAGGCTGACATCTGGGCAGGCCGCGAAAGCGTCAGGGTCAAGCCGGATGAAGTCGAGATCGGCGCGGCGGGCCGCCAGGGCGGGGCGCACCGCGGCCAGAACCTTGGGGGCGTGGATTTCCATCTCCTCCAGCAGCGTCTTTGCTGTGAAGACAAACATTCCGGAATTCCACAGATACCCCCCGGCCTCGAGCATGGCCAATGCCCCAGCCCGTTCCGGCTTTTCCAGAAACCGGCTCACGCCATGCACGCCGGCAACACACTCCAGCTCCGGACCGACCTCTATGTAGCCATAGCCGGTCTCAGGCCTGTCCGCCTTAATGCCGAAGGTTACAAAATGGCCGGCAAGAGCCGCCAAATAGGCTTTGGCCAGGGCGCCGTGCAGCGCCTCGGTATCTTCAATGGCGGCATCCGCCGCCATCATCCACAATACGGTAAGCGGATCATCCTCCGCGGCCAGCAATGCCGCCGCGGCAACGGCCGGGGCGCTATTGCGGCCAACCGGCTCCAGAACAATGCGGCTCCCGGCCACACCAATATCCCGCAACTGCTCGGCGACGAGAAAACGGTGATCCTCGTTACAGACCACGATCGGTGCCGCAAATCCGTCTCCAATGGAGCGCAGTGCGGTGTCCTGGATCAGCGATCGTTCCGAAACAAGAGGCCAGAATTGTTTCGGAAAGCTGGGACGTGAAACCGGCCAGAGCCGCGAACCGGTGCCGCCGGAAAGAATGACGGGAGTCACGGCAAAAGCGGAATCCAGCTGTTGGCTGGCGGCAGAGATGAGATTGGCGAGCTGACTCATGCTGCTTGACCTCTCTATTGTGCACTGCAGTATGGCGATAACTTAAGCCGCGAGCAAGAAAAAATTCTGCAACTTAACATTATATGCCAGCGAGTTTTTCGGGGCCGTATTATGTCGGATTGATTACCGCATCGGCCTCACCCGTTCCCCTTTTGGTTAGCCAATAACCTTGTGGAAGCAGGTTGAAAATATGTCCCTTGAGTTTTTTTCTGAGACCGGCGTCTGAAAGGCCCAGCTAGGAGCAAGGTCACAAATCCGTCTCAGCGCCAGCGAGCGCCGTCCCTAGTTGATGCTTAAGGCTGCCGAAGGTTGAGGCACATATGCTCCCAATGCTCGGCAAGCAGCTGATGGCACCCGAGGACGTCGCCGGAGCCGCCGAGGCACGCCGCCGCGAGTTGGCCACGATCCAGCCGCAAGCATGCATGCACTTGGCGGTCTAGCGCCTGCGAAGGAGCCGCAAACGCCATCCATGCATGCCATCACCTTAGTTTGTGAGTTCTATAAATGAGACGCCAGGGGCAGCGCCCCTTAGCCTTCCTTTCCCAAACCACGCCCGCATCCTTGGGCCGGGGGCGCGGGGGCTATGCGTCCAGTGCATGCGAGCGATGTTGCTGGGGTGGTTTATTCCGCCTAAAGCACTCGCCACACGGTAGGGTTCGACGCCGTGATAGCATGATGAAGCTGTAGCAGCCCTGATGCCAGAACCAAGCTGGCAGGTCATGGCTGGTATTGGAGGGAACTGGACTTGCTGCCGACCGATATTAAAGATCCCGGCTATTTCCATAAAGTCGTGGATTGCCAATGGGCCTGCCCGGCACATACGCCGGTTCCCGAATATATCCGTTTGATCGCCGCGGGCCGTTATGCCGACGCATACATGGTCAACTGGAAATCCAACGTATTCCCCGGCATTCTGGGCCGCACCTGCGACCGCCCTTGCGAACCGGCGTGCCGGCGCGGCCGCGTCGAGGAAGAACCGGTGGCAATCTGCCGGCTCAAGCGCGTCGCCGCTGACTACAAAGGCGATGTTTCCGGCCGCATGCCGGCCCCCGCTTCCAGCAAAAACGGCAAGCGCATCGCGCTGGTCGGTGCCGGCCCGGCCTCGCTGACCGTGGCGCGCGACCTGGCGCCGCTGGGCTACGAGATCACCATTTTCGACGAGGGCCAGAAGGGCGGCGGCATGGTCCGCACCCAGATTCCCAAATTCCGCCTGCCCGAGGAAGTCATCGACGAGGAAGTCGGCTACATCCTCGACCTCGGCGTCGAAACCCGCTTCGGCACCCGTGTGAACAGCCTGAAGAGCCTGCTCGACGAGGGCTACGACGCCGTTTTCGTCGGCTCCGGCGCCCCGCGCGGCCGCGATCTGGACATTCCCGGCCGCCAGGAGGCAGCCGCCAACATCCACCTGGGCATTGACTGGCTTTCCTCGGTCTCCTTTGGCCACATCACCTCCATAGGCAAACGCGTTATCGTGCTCGGTGGCGGCAACACGGCCATGGACTGCTGCCGTTCGGCCCGCCGCATGGGCGGCACTGACGTCAAAGTCGTCGTCCGCAGCGGCTTCAAGGAAATGAAGGCCAGCCCGTGGGAAAAAGACGACGCGATGCATGAGGATATTCCCATCCTCAACTTCCTGGTCCCGAAGGAATTCACCCACGAGAACAACCGCCTCACCGGCGTGGTGTTCGAAACGGTGCATGCCGTTTACGACGACAAGGGCCGCCGCCAGCTGGTGAACAACGGCGAGCCGGACGTGCATATCCCGTGCGATGACGTGCTGGTTGCCGTCGGCCAGGAGAATTCCTTCCCCTGGATCGAGCGCGACATCGGCATTGCCTTCGACCGTTGGGGCATGCCGATGGTGGACGAGACCACCCACCGCTCCACTCACGAAAAAGTGTTCTTCGGTGGCGACGCCGCTTTCGGCCCCAAAAACATCATCTGGGCCGTCGCCCACGGCCACCAGGCGGCGATTTCCATAGACCGTCTCTGCCAGGGCGGCTCCATCGAGGACCGTCCGGCCCCCGGCGTGCGCATGACCAGCCAGAAAATGGGCATCCACGAGTGGAGCTACGACAACGAAATCTCCAACGACCTGCGCTACGCCGTCCCGCACGCTGAAAAAACCGCGGCCCTGGCCAACATCAAAACCGAAGTCGAGCTAGGCTTCGACCTCAGCCAGGCCCTCGCCGAATCCCAGCGCTGCCTCAACTGCGATGTGCAGACCGTCTTCGCCGACTCCGCTTGCATTGAATGCGATGCCTGCGTCGACATCTGCCCGGAAGACTGCATCACCTTCACCGCCAACGGCGATGAACCCGAGCTGCGCGGCCGGCTCAGCGCCCCGGCGATTAACCTTACCCAGGACCTTTACGTATCCGGTGAACTCAAAACCCGCCGCGTCATGGTCAAGGACGAGGATGTTTGTCTGCATTGCGGCATGTGTGCCGAGCGTTGCCCGACCGGTGCCTGGGACATGCAACGTTTTCTTCTCGATATGGCACAGGCAGGAACATCATGCTCCAAGTCGTAAAACCGGTTGACGGCCTCATCCGCGTCAACGATTTCGTCGTCAAATTCGCCAACGTCAACGGCTCCGGTTCAGCCAGCGCCAACCAGATGTTCGGCAAGGCGATCCTGCGCATGGGCGTCCCCGCGGCCACGCGCAACATTTTTCCCTCCAACATCCAGGGCCTTCCCACCTGGTACGAGATCCGCGTCTCCGAGGCCGGCTACATGGGTGCGCGCGAAGGCACCGACCTGATGGTCGCAATGAACCCGCAAACCTGGGACCAGGACCTCGCCTCCATCCTCCCCGGCGGCTATTTGTTCTACGACTCCAGCCGCGTGGTCCCGGAAAGCCGCCTGCGTACGGACATCGTCGTCATCGGCATGCCCCTGACCGAGCTGTGCAACCGCGAATACACCGACCCGCGCCAGCGCCAGCTCTTCAAGAACATCATCTATGTCGGCGCCCTCGCGGCCCTGCTGGATATCGACATTGCCGTGCTGGAAACGTTGATCGCCGAGCAGTTCAAGGCCAAGGAAAAGCTGATCTCCGCCAACATCTATGCCCTGCACATGGGCCGGGACTACGCGCGGAGCCACATGCAATACCCCATCGGCCTGCGGGTCCGCCGTTCCGATGCCGTGGGTGACCGCATTGCCATCGAGGGCAACGCCGCCGCCGGCCTCGGCGCCGTCTACGGCGGTGCCACGGTTGCAGCCTGGTATCCCATCACCCCCTCCACCTCCCTGGTCGAGGGCTTCCAGAAATACTGCGCCCGCTTCCGCGTCGATAAGGAAACCGGCGAGAATAAATTCGCCATCGTGCAGGCGGAGGACGAACTCTCCTCCATAGGCATGGTCATCGGCGCCTCCTGGAACGGTGCCCGCGCCTTCACCGCTACCTCCGGCCCCGGCATTTCGCTGATGCAGGAATTCTTCGGCCTGGCCTATTTCGCCGAAATCCCCGCCGTCATCTTTGACGTCCAGCGCGCCGGCCCCTCCACCGGCATGCCCACCCGCACCCAGCAGTGCGACGTGCTGGCCTGCGCTTACGCCTCGCACGGCGACACCAAACACGTCCTCCTCTTCCCCGAGGACCCCTACGAGTGCTTCACCTTCGGCGCCCAGGCGTTCGACCTCGCCGACCGCCTGCAAACTCCCGTCTTCGTGCTGCTCGACCTCGACATCGGCATGAACGAGCGCCTCACGCGCCCGCTCACCTGGGACGACAACAAACGCATGGATCGCGGCAAGGTCATGACCGCCGAGGAACTCGAATCCGGCAAGGACTTTGGCCGATACCTGGACGTCGACGGCGACGGTATCCCCTACCGCACCTACCCCGGCACCCACCCCACGCGCGGCTCGTTCTTCACCCGCGGCACCTCGAAAGACCGCTACGCCCGCTACACCGAATCCGGTTCGGCGTATGAGGACAACATGCAGCGCCTGCTGCGCAAGTTCGCCACCGCCGCAACCTTGGTTCCGGCCCCGGTCGTCCGCCCGGCCGCCAAAGCCACCAAACTCGGCGTCATCTATTACGGCTCCACCTCGGCTGCCATGCTGGAAGCCGCTGATTTGCTAGCCGAGGACGGCATCGAAATCGACCTGATGCGCGTCCGTGGCTTCCCCTTCAGCGACGTGGTCAACGGCTTCATCGAGGCCCACGACAAAGTCTTCGTCGTCGAGCAGAACCGTGACGCCCAACTGCGCACGCTGCTCGTCAACGAGCTGGAAATCGACCCCGCCCGCCTGCCCAAAATCCTGCACTACGACGGCTCACCGATCACCGCGCGTGGCATTGCGGAAAAGATCAAAGGTCACCTCCCGCATACAGCCAAGGTCTTCGAAAGGAGCGCGTCATGAGCTTTCTGCCCAAACCCAAGCTGCACCACCCCGGCCTGGTCCCCAACGCGCTCGGCTACACGCGGCGTGACTACGAGGGCGCGATTTCCACCCTCTGCGCCGGCTGCGGCCACGACTCCATCTCAGCCGCCATCGTGCACGCCTGTTTCCAGATGGACCTGCAGCCCCACCGCATCGCCAAGCTCTCGGGCATCGGCTGTTCCTCCAAAACGCCGACCTACTTCCTCGGCAACTCGCACGGTTTCAACTCCGTGCACGGGCGCATGCCCTCGGTCCTCACCGGCGCCAACCTCGCCAACCGCGACCTCATCTACCTAGGCGTCTCGGGTGACGGTGACTCCGCCTCCATCGGCCTCGGCCAGTTCGCCCACTCCATGCGGCGCGGCGTCAACATGGTGTATATCGTCGAAAACAACGGCGTGTACGGCCTCACCAAGGGCCAATTCTCCGCCACGGCGGACAAAGGTGCCAAGAGCAAGCGCGGTGTGGCCAATAACGACGAGGCGATCGACCTCGTCAGCATGGCCATCCAACTCGGCGCCAGCTTCGTCGGCCGCAGCTTTTCCGGCGACAAAGGCCAGCTCGTGCCGCTGATCCAGGCCGCCCTGGCGCATCCGGGTGCCGCCTTCATTGACTGCATTTCCCCCTGCGTCACCTTCAACAACCACCAGGGCTCCACCAAAAGCTTCGACTATGTGCGTGAGCACAACGAGGCGGTGAACTCCCTGGACTTCATCACCGAACGCGAGGAAATCACCGTTGACTACGCCCCAGGCGCGGTCGAAGTGGTCAAGCAGCACGACGGCTCTCTGCTGCGCCTGCGCAAGCTCGCCGGCGATTACGACGTGGGCAGCCGCGCGGAAGCCCTCGGCTTCCTGCAGCACCACCATAGCAAGGGTGAAATCGTCACCGGGCTGCTCTACCGCGACCCGGAGCCCGAAGAGATGCACGACTACCTGAAAACCACGGCAACCCCGCTGAACGCGCTTACCGATGCGCAGCTCTGCCCCGGTTCCGCGGCGCTGGAAAAGCTGAACGCCGGGCTGCGCTAAACGGGGCAGGGGCCATCGCCTAAAGTTCAATAGAGCACACCGTAACGGCCCGGGGGGTATCCTTCCGGGCCGTTGTCATGTGCGTGTGTCGCCCGTGTGCTGCCGCGCACCCCATCGGGTAGCTTCGCCGATCCCCATCCCGTCTGGAATTGAGAATAATTCTTATTATCAGAATATGTAATTTTGAGAATGATAATTAACGATACTAACATAAGGTGAGAATTGATCTAGATCAATTCATTAAATCTACTGCCGGTGTAAATATGCTGCGAAATATTCTTAGTCGCAATTTTATAGTTATTAATAATAACTCAATGTGGAGTCTTTTGTAAGGAATCAAAGGCGATAGACTAAAGAGATACCTCAGTATAGTCATAAATATGCAGTATAATTCAACAATATTACGGATTATATGGTTTCTGCATTTGAACGGATAGCGGAGAGATTGTTAGTTTCACGAAATCGTCATGGGAACGAAAGCCTACTAAATGCTCCCCGTAAGGGGCGTATTCGGAGCGTTTTTTACAATTTTTCCAGATCGTCTTTGTTAAAGAAACACACCGAAATAAATGAAATTGGGCCTTCCCAGATTGAGGAATTCTCTTTATTAAACTCAATTAAGTTCTCGCATCACGTACTGAGAAGGTTAGTCATGTCCCCTTTTTTGTCGGAAGGTTCTGGCGCGTTTCACAGCCATCGCCCTCTCGCCCTAGACGTTGGATGCCCTCAACCCCCACTGATTTGGATAGACTGGAAATGAAACCGCCAAAGCAGCGCAGAGTCTCTCTGCTTCTAAAATCACTCGTCTCCCTGCCGGCTCTGCTTCTCTCGGGCTGCACCATGGATGATCTTCGTCTTTTCCACCCCGTCGGCCTCGTAGCACGGGCTGAGACGCATTACATCGTCCTGCTGGTGATCGCGATGTCGGTCATCATCGTGCCGACCCTCGTCATGCTAATCGTCTTCCCCTTGCGCTACCATCACTCGCGCAACGCCAAGTACACGCCGGATTGGCACTTCTCGCTGGGCATCGAGCTGGCGGCCTGGGGCGTCCCCTTCGTCATCGTCGCGTACCTCGCCTATCTGACCATCCAGGGTGTCTACGCGGTAGACCCGTGGGGGCCGGGGATTCTGGTCAACGCGCCGGGCGCCTCGCAGCCGCCCATCACGGTCCAGGTCATCGCGACCGACTGGCAGTGGGTGTTCGTCTACCCTGACCAAGGCGTTGCCACGATCGACGACCTGGTGGTCCCCGCCGGGCGCATCGTGAAGCTGCAAATGACCTCGACCGGCAACATGAACGGGTTCTACATCCCGCAAGTGGCGCCGATGGTCGATGTCATGCCGGCAATGGAATCCAAGGACGCCTTCGAGCTCGATCAGCCCGCTTCCTACATCGGCTTCTCGACCGACTTCTCCGGCGCCGGTTTCTCCTGGATGCAGTTCTCCACCCGCGTCGTGCCGCAGGCTGACTTCGACGCCTGGGTAAAGAGCACGCAGGCAAGCCCGAACCAGCTCACCTACGCCGCCTTCCAGAAAATCGCGCAGCCAACCGTGAATTTCGGTGCCAAGCCCGCGTACTTCGCAGCACCTGACAAAGGGCTGTTCGGCGAGGTCATAATGGCGGCGATGCAGGGCGTGGTTTACCCCGTGCCTGATTCACTGACCAAGAAGGTGTCGGAAAATCCCGCGCAGGGCGCCCAAACCCCTGCCAGCCCGCAATAAGGAAAGGTTTCAATCGTGCAAGTTGCAGTAGACGGTCCTTGGTCGCCATTGCTCGGGCGCTTATCGCTCGCGGCGATCCCCTATGATAATCCGATCCTCGTAACCACCTTCGCCATTGTCGTCGTACTGGCGGCCGTCATCGTCGGCGCCGCCTTTTACTTCGGCAAGGTTGGCTACATCTGGCGTGAGTGGATCACCACGGTCGATCACAAAAAGATCGGCGTGATGTACATCATCCTCGGCCTGGTGATGCTGTTCCGCGGCTTCATGGACGGCGCGATGATGCGCACCCAGCAGCTCCTCGCCGACGGCCCTGCCTCGCCGGGCTACCTCGGCGCCCAGCACGGCTATCTCCCCCCCTACCACTTTGACCAGATCTACACCGCGCATGGCACGCTCATGCTGTTCTTCGCGGCAACACCGCTGGTCGCCGGTCTAGGCAACATCATCATCCCGCTGCAAATCGGCGCGCGGGACATGGCCTTCCCCTACCTCAACGCCACCAGCCTTTGGCTCACCATGGCGGGCGCCGCGCTTTGCATGATCTCGCTCTTCGTGGGTGAGTTCTCCAACGCCACCTGGGTGGGCCTCATGCCCTTCTCGGAAATGCCCTTCAACCCCGGCGTCGGCGTCGATTACTGGATGTGGGCCTTCCAGCTCTCCTCGCTGGGCACCACGTTCAACGCCATCAACATGATCGCGACGATCGTGAAGATGCGCGCCCCGGGCATGAGCTGGTTCCGCATGCCGGTGTATTGCTGGTCCTCGCTGACCACCAACATCATTGGCCTCACCATCTTCCCCGTCGTCACTGTTGCCCTCACCATGCTGGGCATCGACCGTTACTTCGGCACCCACTTCTTCACGGCGGGCTATGGCGGCAACTTCATGCTGTACATCAACCTGTTCTGGATCTGGGGTCACCCCGAGGTGTACTTCCTCATGCTGCCGGCTTTCGGCCTGTTCTCCGAAATCGTGCCGACCTTTTCCAACAAGGCGCTGTTCGGTTACGCGACCATGGTCGCCGCCTCCTTCTCCATCGGCGGCATCGGCTGGGTCGTCTGGGCTCACCATTTCTTCACCATGGGCATGGGCCCGCAACTGAACGGCTATTTCAGCGCCGCGACCATGATCGTGGGTATCCCCACGGGTGTGAAAGCGTTCAACTGGCTGTTCACCATGTATCGCGGCCGCATTACCTTCGCGACCCCGATGCTCTGGGCGATCATCGGCCTCGTGCTGCTGCTTGTCGGTGGTCTCACGGGCATGATGCTCTCCGCTTCAGTGTTTGATTACACCGTGCATGACAGCCTCTTCGTGGTCGCTCACTTCCACTGCATGGTGCTGGTCATCGGCTCCGCGCTGTTCGCCGCCGTTACCTACTGGTGGCCGAAAGTGTTCGGCTTCAAGCTGGATGAAGTTAACGGCCGCCTCTACTACTTCACCTTCGTGGTCGCCAGCCTGCTGGTATTCGTCCCGCTGTTCTACCTGGGCTTCGCCGGCGTCACCCGGCGTCTCGACTACATCTACAACCCCGACCTGAAGTCGCTGTTGTGGGTGTCGGAAGGCGGTATCGGGGTGTACTTCATCTCACTCTTCTTCTTCCTGAAGATGCTCTACATCTCGCTGCGGGACCAAATCCCCGCTGCCTCGGACTCATGGGGCACCGGCCGCACGCTGGAATGGCTCACGCATACACCTGTGCCGTTCTACAACTTCGCCGTCACGCCGCAGATCAACTCCCGCGACGAGCTGGCGTGGCGTAAAGCAAACGGTGTGGAGAACGTGCAGCCAACGCAGTACGTGCCGATCCATCTGCCCAACAGCACCGCGGTGCCGTTCCTCATCGGTGCCCTCTCGGCGGTCTTCGGCTTCGCCATTACCTGGCGCATCTGGTGGCTCTCGATTGCCTCGCTGGCGGCGATCGTCATCATCATCATCATCCGGTCCTTCGACAAAAACGAGGGCTATGTGTTGAGTGCCGAGGAAATCGCGAGACTGGAAAGCCGGCCCGATCTGGCCAGCATCATCGCCGAGCAGCCGAAACGCTCCTCGCTCGCTCATGTGGAGGCAATTTAATGGCTACTAACTACGCAAAGGCGGAGCCTTCCGCCCTCTGGAACCCAAGCGCCGACGAGCACGATCCAATCTCGGCCCGGACCTACGGGTTCTGGCTCTATCTGCTCAGCGACGCTCTGATCTTCACCAGCCTGTTCGCATCCTACGCGGTGCTGGATAATCCCAGCAACGCAGCCGGTGGTCCGCTGGCTGCCGGGGCCATCAACGTCTCGCACGGCCTGCTGCAGACGTTTATCATCCTCGCCAGCGTGCTTGCCTACAGCCTTGCCACGGTGTCGATGAAAAACGGCAACAAGGCCGGCCTGACCCTCGGCATCATCCTCGCGATGGTGCTTGGCGGTGCCTTCCTTTACATCAGCGGCGCCGACCTCTGGGCGCTCGCCGCCCAAGGTAACGGGCCAACGCGCAGCGCCTTCCTGTCGATCTTCTTCACTCTGCTGCTCACCCACGGCCTGCACATCGTCATCGGCCTCCTCTGGATGGTCATCATGCTAGTGCAGATCAGCGTCTTCGGTTTCACCAAGGACGTTGTGGGCCGCCTGCTCAACCTGCGCCTGTTCTGGCAGTTCCAGGCGACCATCTGGGTCTGCGTGTACTTTTACGTCTATCTGCTTGGAGGTGCCGTCTAATGTCTACTCATTACGATCCCTTGGAGCATCCGGAAGTCCAGCAAGGCTCGGCCGGGCGCTACCTCGCCGCCTTCGTCGCGTCGGCGGCACTCATGGGCGGGGCGTATTACGCCTCCACCCAGAAGCTCCCGCTTGTGGAGTTTGCCGCCACGGCGGCCGTGCTGTCCCTGGCGGCCCTGGTCTCGCAGCTGTTCCTGTTCTTCGGGCTTAACGCCTCGCAGGCGCAAATCTGGAAGAGCATTTCGCTGTTCCTGGCCATCCCGCTGTTCATTGTCACCATCGGGCTGACCGTCTGGGCATTCTCCTCGCTCTACGCGCGCACCATGCCCATGGACGGCATGCTCATGAGCGGCCAGCCGACCCTCCTGCAGTAACAGCCCGGTTTATCTCGACCAAAGCCAGCGCCCAACCCTCAGGCGCTGGCTTTTTTTGTCCGGCCAACGGGCCGCCGCACACCCCATCCAAAGCCAAAATCGCGGATATTCGCCCATTCTTCCCGCCGCCGGGGCAATTTCAGGGCAGGCATGTAAAAATTTTTCCCTCCCCCATCCGGCCGGAATTCCGCCCTGCAAGATTACCCAAGTACAAAACCCGCGCCGCCGGATGGAAGAGTTTTGCAATCCCCACCGCATTGTTGGGAGTAAATTTTACCCAGCTCCCCCAGCGCAGTGAGAATATCGGCACCCGCCGATTTCCAACATTCCACTATCCCGCTGGGCATTCTCCCCGCCGCTCCGCCCGCTCCCGGCCTGCCGGGTTTCAATCTTGCCGCCCATACCCTATTTCAGCCTGGCGCCGCGTGGCGCGCCCTGGCCGGTTGCGCCAGGGGTGCCAGAGGCCAAGGTTAGGGAAGCGAGTGGGTTGAGTATGTCTTCAAGTATTATTTCCGCCAATCGTCTGCGTGATGGCGTCACCGTCTGGTGGACGCAGGACGGCCAGTGGGCTGAACATCTGGCCACCGCCGCCGTGCTCGATGCCGCCGCCCTGGCACCCGCGCTGGAAGCCGCGCAGCAGCCGCAAACCGTGGTGGACATCCACGAGGTCGAAGTAACCCAAGAGCCCGGCGGCGCGCCCGTGCCCACCGCCCAGCGCGAACAAATCCGCGCCACCGGCCCTTCCGTCCGCCCGGACCTGCCCGCCGGCACCTGGGGCGCCACCGGCGCGATCCTGCCGCCGCTCCCCTCGGCCACCTCCACCTCCCCCTTCGCCGGCATCTACCGGTACGATGATTACGACCGCCAGTTCCTGCGCGACCGCGCCGCCCAGTTCGGCGAGCAGGTCGCCCGCCGCCTCTCAGGCGAGCTCAGCGAAGACGAATTCAAACCCCTGCGCCTGATGAACGGCCTCTACCTGCAACTCCACGCCTACATGCTGCGCGTCGCACTCCCCTACGGCATTGTCAGCGCCTCGCAACTGCGCCAGCTCGCCTACGTCGCCCGCCATTATGACCGTGGCTACGGCCACTTCACCACCCGCCAGAACATCCAGTTCAACTGGCTCCGGCTGGAAGACACCCCCGCCATCCTGGCCCTGCTGGCCGAAGCCGACCTGCACGCCATCCAGACCAGCGGCAACTGCATCCGCAATGTAACCACTGACGAATTCGCCGGCGCCGCAGCTGACGAAATCGTCGACCCGCGCGTCTACGCTGAAATCCTGCGCCAGTGGTCCACTGACCATCCAGAGTTCACCTACCTCCCGCGCAAGTTCAAAATCGCCATCACCGGCAGCCCGCAGGACCGCGCCGCCGTGCGCGTGCACGACATCGGCATCCTCGCCCGCCGCAACGCGCAAGGTGAGCCGGTCTTCCAGATCTTCGCCGGCGGCGGCTTAGGGCGTACCCCCGTCATCGGCGTCAAACTGCGTGACGACGTGCCGGTGAACGAGCTGCTGCGTTATGTCGAAGCCATCCTGCGCGTCTACAACGCGCTAGGCCGGCGCGACAACATGTACAAATCGCGTATCAAAATCCTGATCCGTGAAATGAAGCCGGAACACTTCATCAAAATGGTCGACGACGAGTTCGCCGGCCTGCCGCCAGATTATTGCGACCTCGCACCAGAAATCGTGCAGGCCGTCGCCGCCCGCTTCATTGCCCCCGCATTGGAAACCCTCCCGGCGGAACCAGCGCAATTCACCACGGCGCTGCAGGAAAACCGCGCCCTGCGCGCCTGGACCCGCACCAACACCCACAAGCACCGCCAGCCCGGCTACGTGTCGGCGGTCATCTCACTCAAAACCCCAGGCGGCATCCCCGGTGACGCCACCGCCGACGAAATGGACAAAATTGCAGACCTCGCCGACAGATTCTCGTTCGGCGAACTGCGCGTCACGCACGAACAAAACCTGGTCCTGCCACATGTCCGCAAAACCGACCTAAATGCGCTGTGGTCGGAACTCGTCGGCATCGGCCTCGCCTCGGGCAACATCGGTCTGGTCACGGATATCATCGCCTGCCCTGGCATGGACTATTGCGCCCTGGCAACGGCGCGCTCCATCCCCGTCGCGCAGCGCATCGCCGAGCGCTTCGCCGACCCGCAACGCCAGCAGGACATCGGCCCGCTCGACCTCAACATCTCCGGCTGCATCAACGCCTGCGGCCACCACCATGTCGGCCACATCGGCCTGCTCGGCGTCGATAAAAACGGCACGGAAGTGTATCAAATAACCCTCGGCGGCGCTTCCGACGAAAAAGCTTCCATCGGCACCATCATCGGCCCGGCCGTCCCCACGGAAAAAGTGCCGGAAACGGTTGAGATCATCGTGAATACCTACATCGCCAACCGCACGGAAGGCGAAGCATTTATCGACACCTACCGCCGGCTTGGCGCGGCGCCGTTCAAGGAGGCAGTCTATGGCAATCATTAACGCGCAGGGCCAGGAAATCCCCGAAACCTGGACCTACGGCCAAGCCGAAACCCCGCTTGCCCCACACGTCATCGTGCCCCTGGCCGCCCTGCCACCGGCGGGCGAGCCATTGCCAAGCCCGCTCGGCGTGCAACTGCCCCCCGAGACACAAGCCGAAAGCATCGCCGCGCGCCTGGGCGATTTTACCCTCATCGCCATCGAATTCCCCAAATTCCGCGACGGCCGCGGCTTCACTCTGGCCCGCACCCTGCGCGAAAAATACGGCTACACGGGCGACATCCGCGCCGTCGGCCATTTCATCCCGGACCAGTTCGTCTTCCTGCTGCGCTGCGGCTTTTCCACCCTGCTCACGCCGCCTGAACACCCGGCCGCGCAGTGGCGCCTGCCCACCGCCACCTCACCGGAAAACCCCGCCCACCCCGGCCAGCTCCTGCACCGCCTCGTCTCCCGGGGCCGCGCCGCCTAAAAACACTACTTGATCGAAGTCAAAGCCACGCTAACCTGCCCGTGCCACACTGCCTCCAGGTAGTATGGCACGGGAAGGGCAGGGTGCGGCGATGACCGGAAGTGAACTGTCGATCGGGTGTAAATACCTGCTGCCATTGGCAGGTTTGCAGGCATTAATTGAGGTTTTGGCAACACGCGGCTACCTCGTGCTCGGCCCCGCATTGCGCGATGGCGCCATCATCTACGACGAAATCACCACCCTCGCGGACCTCCCCGCCGGCTGGACCGACCAGCAGGACGCCGGCCGCTACCAACTCGCCCGCCGCGATGACAACGCCCTATTTGGCTACGCCGTCGGCCCGCAATCCTGGAAAAAATTTCTCCTGCCGCCCACCGAGACCATTTTCACGGCCCACCGCACAGCCGACGGCTTCGCTATCGCCGAACGCGCCCCGCCGCCACCAAAATTCGCCTTTCTCGGTGTCCGCGCCTGCGAACTCGCCGCCATCGCCATCCAGGACAAAGTCCTGCTAAACGGCCCCTACACCGACACCTCCTACCAATCCCGCCGTAGCAAAAACTTCCTCATCGCGGTCAACTGCGGCACTGCCGGCGGCACCTGCTTCTGCGTCTCCATGCAAACCGGCCCCGCCGCGCAATCCGGCTTCGACCTCGCCCTCACCGAACTCATCACCCCCGGCGCCCATGAATTCTTAGTGACAGCTGGCACCCGGGAAGGTGCCGAAATCCTCGCCACCCTCCCGACCCAACCCGCCACCCCAAACCACATCGCCCAGGCCGACGCCATCATCGCCCACACCGCCGCCAACATGGGCCGCACCCTGGATACCACCGGCCTCAAAGACCGCCTGCAAGCCAACCTAACCGCCCCGCAGTGGGACGACGTCGCCGCCCGCTGCCTCAGTTGCGGCAACTGCACCATGGTCTGCCCCACCTGCTTCTGCACCTCGGTCGAGGACCACTCAGACCTCTCAGGCCAAACCGCCACCCGCACCCGCCGCTGGGACTCCTGCTTCACGCTGGACTTTTCCTACATCCACGGCGGCAGCGTGCGCGCCGAACCCGCCTCGCGCTACCGCCAATGGCTCACCCACAAACTGGCCAACTGGTGGGACCAGTTCGGCACCTCCGGCTGCACCGGCTGCGGCCGCTGCGTCACCTGGTGCCCCGTGGGCATAGACATCACCGCCGAAGCCGCCGCCATAGGAAGCGAAAATGGAAACACTTGAACGCATCGTCATGGCCCACCCCTTCTTCGCGGGGCTGGAATCCGAGCTCGGCCCCCTCATCGCCGGCTGCGCGAAAAACCTCCGCTTCACCGCCGGCCAGTACCTCTTCCGCTCCGGCGAACCCGCCAACGAGTTCTACCTCATCCGCGAGGGCACCGTGGCGCTCGAAATCCAACCCCCCGGCCAACCCCCTGTGGTCTACGCCACGGAAACCACCGGCGACATCGTTGGCACCTCCTGGCTCGTCCCCCCCTACCGCTGGAATTTTGACGCCCGCGCCACCACCCCGGTCCGCGCCATCAGCCTGGATGCCACCTGCCTTCGTAACAAGTGTGAAGCCGACCACCACCTCGGCTACGAAATGCTGAAACGCTTCCTCCCCGAAATCTCCCAGCGCCTCGACGACGCCCGCCTGCAAATGCTCGACGTCTACGCAAGGCCCAAGCGGTGAGCGACCCGTTCCTCCCCACCCCCTACCGCGTCACCAGCGCCCGCCAGGAACTGTCTGACGTCACCACGCTGGAACTCACCCCCGAGCATGGCGCCATCCCCGCCTTCCAGCCCGGCCAGTTCAACATGCTCTATGCCTTCGGTGTCGGAGAAGCCGCCATCAGCATCAGCGGTGACCCCGCCGACCCCACCCGCCTCATCCACACCATCCGCAGCGTCGGCGCCGTCAGCGCCGCCCTGGCCAATACGCAACCCGGCACCACGCTCGGCCTGCGCGGCCCCTACGGCACCGCCTGGCCCTGCGCCGCGTCTGAGGGCCAGGACATAATCTTCATCGCCGGCGGCCTCGGCCTCGCCCCCTTGCGCCCCGCCATTCGCCACACCCTGGCCAACCGCGCCCGCTACGGCCGCGTCACCCTCCTCTACGGCGCCCGCGACCCCTCCGGGTTGCTCTACCGCACCGAACTCGAACACTGGCGCACCCTGCTAGATGTCGACATCCACATCACCGTCGACCACGCCGATCCCTCCTGGCACGGCAACGTCGGCGTCGTCCCCCGCCTCATCCCCCGCCTAGGGCTGGACCCGCTCAACACCACCGCCATGGTCTGCGGCCCGGAAATCATGATGCGCTATTCCGCCACCGCCCTGCACGATTCCGGCCTGCCGCTGGAGCGCATCCACGTCTCGCTTGAGCGCAACATGAAATGCGCCATCGGCCTATGCGGCCACTGCCAGTTCGGCGCCGACTTCATCTGCAAGGACGGCCCGGTCTTCCGCTACGACCTCGTCGCCCCCCGCCTCGCCATCAGGGAGTTGTAACCATGCCCTCCCACAAACCAAAACTCGCGGTCTGGAAATTCGCCTCCTGCGACGGCTGCCAACTCTCCCTGCTCGATTGCGAAGACGAGCTGCTCGCCTTCGCCGACGCCATCGACATCGCCTATTTCCCCGAAGCCTCCAGCACCATGGCGGAAGGCCCCTACGACCTCTCCCTGGTCGAAGGCTCCATCACCACCCCGCATGACGCCGAGCGCATCCACACCATCCGCAACCAATCCAAATTCCTCATCGCCATCGGCGCCTGTGCCACCACCGGCGGCATCCAGGCCCTGCGCAATTTTGCTGACGTCAAAGAATATGTCGCCGCCGTCTACGCCACGCCGGAATACATCTCCACCCTCGCCACCTCCACGCCCATCGCCGCCCACGTCAAAGTCGATTTTGAACTTGCAGGCTGTCCCTTAAACAAATCGCAACTGCTGGAAGTCGTCAGCGCCCACCTCATGGGCCGCAAACCCGTCATCCCCACCCACAGCGTCTGCATCGAATGCAAACTGCGCGGCAACAACTGCGTCATGGTCCAGGGCACCCCCTGCCTCGGCCCCGTCACCCAGGCCGGCTGCGGCGCCATCTGCCCCGCCTACCGCCGCGGCTGCTACGGCTGCTTCGGCCCCATGGAACAACCCAACACCGCCGCCCTCGCCGCCGGCTGGACCGCCCTCGGCGCCACCAACCGCGACATCCACCGCGTCTTCCGCACCTTCAACGCCGCGGCAGCGCCCTTCGCGCAGGAGAGCGACGCCCATGACGACTAGAACCATCAACGTCGACTACATCGCCCGCATCGAGGGCGAGAGCGCACTCAACCTGCAAATCAAAAACGGCCAGGTCACCTCGGCACAACTACGCATCTTCGAGGCCCCGCGCCTGTTCGAAGCCCTGCTGCGCGGCCGCGACTACACCGAAGCCCCCGACATCACAGCCCGCATCTGCGGCATCTGCCCCGTCGCCTACCAGATGAGCGCCGTGCACGCGATGGAGTCCGCCCTCGGCATCAAAGTCACAGGCCAGCTACGCGAACTTCGCCGTTTACTCTACTGCGGCGAGTGGATCGAAAGCCACGCCCTCCACATCGTCATGCTGCACGCGCCGGACTTCCTCGGCTTCCCGGACGGCATCCAGATGGCAGCCGCGCACGCAGACATGGTTACTGGAGGCCTGGCCATCAAAAAAGCCGGCAACCACCTGCTCCGCCTCCTCGGCGGCCGCGAAATCCACCCCGTCAACGTCAAAGTCGGCGGCTTCTACCGCCTCCCCACAATCCGCGAATTCGCCCCCGTGGCCGAGGAGCTAAAAACCGCCCGCGACCTCGCCGTCAAACTCCTGCACTGGGTCGCCACCTTCACCTTCCCGGATTTCCAGCGCGACTACGAATTCGTCGCCCTGCGCCACGATTCAGAATACCCCATCAACGAAGGCCGCATCGTCTCCAGCCGTGGCCTCAACATCGCGGTGGCGGATTTCGATACGCAGTTCGAGGAGCGCCACGTCTCCCACTCCACCTCGCTGCAAGCCGTCATCAAGCAACGCGGCAGCTACCTGGTCGGCCCCATGGCCCGCTACAACCTGAACTTTGACCGTCTGCCAGCAGAAATCCAAACCCTCGCGCACGCCGCGGGTCTCGGCGCCACCTGCCGCAACCCCTTCCAAAGCATCATCATCCGCGCCCTGGAACTGGTCTACGCCTGCGATGAAGCCCTGCGCATCATCGCCGCCTACGAACCGCCCGAACAAGCCGCCGTACCCCTCACACCCCACGCCGGCATCGGCCACGCCGCCACCGAGGCCCCGCGCGGCATCCTCTACCACCGCTACGAAATCGCCGCCGACGGCAGCATCCTTCACGCGAACATTGTACCGCCCACCTCGCAAAATCAGTTGTGCATCGAGGAAGATCTGTGCGACGTTGCCAACGCCTCGCTCGCCCTGCCGGACGAGGGCCTGCGCGACCTGCTGGAACAGACCATCCGTAACTACGACCCCTGCATTTCCTGCTCGTGCCACTTCTTAAAACTCTCGGTGCAACGTGAATGAACCCGCATGTTCTGGTCATTGGCTTAGGTAACCCCGACCGTGGCGACGACGCCCTGGGCCGCGAGGCCGCGCGCCGCCTCGCGGAAAACCCCCAGCCCGGCATCAAAATCATCCAGCGGGACGGCGGCGGCCTTGGCCTACTCGACGACTGGAACGGCTACAACACGGTGCTGCTGCTCGACGCCGCGGCCCCCTGCGGCCAACCCGGCCACATCCACCGCATCAACCTCTCCGAACAAAAACTCCCCCCCGGATTTTCCAGCAACTCCACCCACGGCCTGGGCATCGCCGAGGCCGTGCAAATGGCCACCGCCCTGGGCCGCCTGCCCCCCCAACTCATCATCTACGCCGTGGAGGGAAAAAGTTTCGACTTTGGCGCCCCCCTGACCCCGAAGGTAGCGGCGGCCATGCCGGAACTCCTGTCGCGGCTGCATGAGGAGCTAGCCCAGCACTCTTGACATAGATCAATGCAAAAAGCGTGAAACCCGCCCCAACTCCGCGCAATTGAGCCGTTGAACCTCGAGATCTCACTCCCGGTGCCCGGCTCCAACAACCGGGGGCAGGCGTGGCACTGTTAAATCCGACATTCTATGAACTGATGCGTGCGCAGGGCACCAGCCGGCGCTCATTTCTAAAATTCTGCAGCCTCACGGCCGCGGCCCTGGGTCTGGAGCCCGCCTACGCGGGCCAGATCGCCCACGCCATGGAAACCAAGCCCCGCCTGCCGGTGCTCTGGATGCACGGTCTGGAATGTACTTGTTGTTCAGAGTCCTTCATCCGCTCCGGCAACCCGCTCTCCAGTGACGTCATCTTAAAGATGATCTCCCTCGACTACGACGACACCCTCATGGCCTCCGCCGGCGCGGACGCCGAGGCAATCCTCGATGAAATTCCCGCCAAATACCCCGGTGAATACATCCTGGCCGTGGAAGGCAACCCGCCGCTCAACGAGGACGGCATGTATTGCATCGTCGGCGGCAAGCCCTTCGTCGAGCGCCTGCAACAGGTGGCCGCCAACGCCAAAGCCGTCATCGCCTGGGGCGCCTGCGCCTCCTGGGGCTGCGTCCAGGCCGCCCGCCCCAACCCCACCAATGCGGTCCCCATCGACAAAGTCATCACGGACAAGCCCATCATCAAAGTCCCCGGCTGCCCGCCCATCGCCGAGGTGATGACCGGCGTCATCTCCTACATCCTTACCTTCGACCGCCTCCCCGAGTTGGACAGCCGTGGCCGCCCGGCCATGTTCTACGGCCAGCGCATCCACGACAAATGCTACCGCCGCCCGCATTTTGATGCCGGCGAGTTCGTGGAGTCCTGGGACGACGACGGGGCGCGCAAAGGCTACTGCCTTTACAAAATGGGCTGCAAAGGCCCCACCACCTATAACGCCTGCTCCACCATCCGCTGGAACGGCGGCGTCTCCTTCCCCATCCAGGCCGGCCACGGCTGCATCGGCTGCTCGGAGGAAAATTTCTGGGACAACGGGCCATTCTACTCCCGTCTGGCCGCGGTCGGCGCCACTTTTGGCGTCGAAGCGACCGCCGATGAAATCGGCCTCACCGCCGCCGCCGTCGTGGGTGCCGGCATCGTTGCCCACGCCGGCGTGAGTGCGGTTGCGCACCTCACCCGCAAGCCCCCAACTGACCCACCGGCGCCGCCGGCACCACCCAAAGCTGGAGACCAGCCATGACCGGCATCGCCACCCCGAACGGCTTCAGCCTGGACAATTCCGGCCGCCGCATGGTCGTAGACCCGGTAACCCGCATCGAAGGCCACATGCGCTGCGAGGTGAATCTCGACGAGAACAACATCATCCGCAACGCGGTCTCCTCGGGCACCATGTGGCGCGGCCTGGAAATCATCCTCAAAGGCCGTGACCCGCGCGACGCCTGGGCCTTCTGCGAGCGCATCTGCGGCGTCTGCACCGGCACCCACGCGCTCACCTCCGTCCGCGCCGTGGAAAACGCCCTGGGCATCCTCATCCCCAGCAACGCCAACATCATCCGCAACCTCATGCAGTCCACGCTCTACGCGCATGACCACCTCGTGCATTTCTACCATTTGCACGCGCTGGACTGGGTAGACGTCGTCAGTGCCCTCAAAGCCGACCCCAAAGCCACCAGCGCGCTGGCGCAATCCATCTCCCCCTGGCCCAATTCCTCGCCGGGCTATTTCTCCGATGTCCGTGCCAAGCTGCAACGCTTTGTCGACTCCGGCCAGCTCGGCCCCTTCATGAACGGCTACTGGGGCAACCCCGCCTACGTGCTGCCGCCCGAGGCCAATCTCATGGCCGTCGCGCACTATCTGGAAGCGCTCGATTTCCAGCGCGAGATCGTCAAAATCCACACCGTCTTCGGCGGCAAAAACCCGCACCCCAACTGGCTCGTCGGCGGCATGGCCTGCGCCATCAACATCGACGGCCCCATGGCCGCCGGCGCCCCGGTCAACATGGTCCAGCTCAACTTGGTGTCGGACATCATCGACCGCACCATCCAGTTCATTGACCAAGTCTACCTGCCCGACCTCACCGCCATCGCCAGCTTCTACAAAACCTGGGATTTTGGCGGCGGCCTCGCCGGCAAAAACATCCTGGCCTATGGCGAGTTCCCGCTCATCGCCAACGACTATACCAACAACAGCCTCGCCATGCCGCGCGGCGCCATCATCAATGGCAACCTCAACGAGGTGCATGACGTCGACCTCACCGACCCCGATCAGGTGCAGGAATTTGTCGACCACTCCTGGTACAAGTACCCGGACGAAACCAAGGGCCTGCACCCGTGGGACGGCGTCACCGACCCCAACTTCGTGCTCGGCCCCAACACCGTCGGCACCAAAACCAACATCAAGCAGCTTGATGAAGGTGCGAAATACTCCTTCATCAAAGCCGCCCGCTGGCGCGGCCATGCCATGGAGGTCGGCCCCCTCTCGCGCTTCACCATTGGCTACGCCAAGGGAATTGCCGAATTCAAGGACCCGGTGGACAAGCTCCTCACCGATCTCAACCTCCCCATCGGCGCCCTCTTCACCACCCTTGGCCGCACCGGCGCGCGCGGCCTGGAAGCCTCCTGGGCGGCGCATAAAATGCGCGACTTCTACAACCAGCTCATCGCCAACATCGCCGCGGGCGACTCCTCAACCGCCAACACCACCAGCTGGGAACCCTCCACCTGGCCCGCGGAGGTCAAAGGCGTCGGCTTCTCCGAGGCCCCGCGCGGCGCGCTCGGCCATTGGGTCCACATCAAGGACACCAAAATCGAGTCCTACCAGGCCGTGGTCCCCACCACCTGGAACGGCTCCCCGCGCGACCCCTCCGGCTCCATCGGCGCCTTCGAGGCTGCGCTGCTCGGCACCCCGCTCGCCGACCCCAAGCAGCCGCTCGAAATCCTGCGCACCCTGCACAGCTTCGACCCCTGCCTGGCCTGCTCCACCCACGTCATCGCGCCGGACGGTGATGAACTCGTCGCCGTAAAGGTGCGTTAGCCATGAGCACGCCAGCCACTGAGATTAAGGATGTTGCCGCCCCGGTCTACGTCTATGAGCTACCGGTCCGCATCTGGCACTGGATCACCGCACCTTCCATCCTGGTGCTGGCCGTCACCGGCTTCCTCATCGCCGACCCGCTCTGGCCGCAGGTCGACGGCGAGCCCAGCCAGCACTACCTAATGGGCGACATCCGCACCATCCACTTCGCCGCCGCCTACATCCTCGCCATCGGTTTCATCGGCCGCATCTACTGGGCCATCGTCGGCAACAAATACGCCCGCGAAATCTTCATGCCGCCATTCTGGCAGCGCGAATGGCGCCAGAATTTCGTGCAGACCATCCGCTGGTATCTGTTCCTGGAACGCGATTCCGGCCGCAAGGTCGGGCATAATCCGCTGGCGCAGTCTGCCATGTTCCTCATGTTCGTTCTCGGCGTCACCTTCCAGATCATCACCGGCTTCGCCATGTACGGCGAGGGCGCCGGCTCCTGGTCGCACGCCCTGTTCACCAGCTGGGTCATCCCCCTCTTTGGCGACAGCGAGGACGTGCACACAGCGCACCACCTCGGCATGTGGTACCTGCTCATCTTCGTCATGGTCCACATCTACATCGCCCTACGTGAGGACATCATGTCCCGCCAGACCATGATCAGCACCATGATAAACGGCTGGCGTTTTTTCAAGGACAAACAGAATTGACCAAGATTCTGGTTCTGGGCGTCGGCAACATTCTCTGGGCGGATGAAGGCTTTGGCGTCCGCGCCGTCGAAGCCCTCCACGCCCGCTATACCTTCCCCACAAACGTCGCGTTAGTGGACGGCGGCACCCAGGGCCTCTCCCTCCTCCCCATGGTTGAAGACGCCGACATCCTCGTCATCCTCGACGCCGTCGATTTCGCACTCCCCCCCGGCACATTGCACCTTGCCGACGACGACGAAGTCCCCCGCCGCCTCACCGCCAAAAAAATGAGCCTGCACCAAACCAACATGCTCGACGTCCTCGGCCTCGCCCGCCTGTCCGGCAAACTCCCCGCCCGCCTGCGCCTCATCGGCGTACAGCCGCTGGACCTCGAAAACTACGGCGGCAGCCTCACCCCCCCGGTCCGCGCGCAAATCGACCCCGCCATCGCCGAAACCCTGAAATTCCTCGGCCAGAACGGCATCACCGCCACCCCCCGCCCACCGGGCGAACACGCCGAGCCACTAGGCCCCACCCCGGTCGCCCTGGCCGCCTACGAACAAGGCCGCGCCGCATGACCCCCGCCATCACCCGCCTGCTCGCCAAACCCGGCGTGGAAGCCCTCACGGCGGACACGCTGGACGCCTTCACCGCCCACGGCCCCACCGCGATCTTTTTCACCGGCAACGCCACCCGCTACCCTGAAATCGACGACCTCGCCACAATCCTCCCCGAACTCATGGCCGCGTTCCCGCAAAAATTCCGCCTCGGCGTTATCGACCCCGACACCGCCCGCCCTCTCGCCGTCAAATACCGCATCACCATCCGCCCCACTTTGGTATTTTTGCGCAATGGCGTAATCCTCGGCACACTGCCCCGCATGCGCGACTGGGCAGTCTATTTGGACGAAATTTCCAAATTGCTCGCCCCCACCGCCGCGGAGGTATCGTAATGCTGGGCTCCCCCAACCCCCCGCCAGGCATCGTCCCGGAACCCGGCCCCGAGTACCTGCCGCTCCCCCACTCCGTCGCCGTCTACACCCCGCCGCAGCTCCCAGACGACCCCGCCCTGCGTGCCGCCGGCGAAGGCTGGATCGAGCGCCTCGCCGCCCTCCTGGACTCCTGCACCCCCGGCGGCCCGCCGCAAACCATAAACCTCACCACCATCACCCCGGACGAACGCCGCTTCCTCGACGAAGTCCTGCGCTCCGGCGAGGTCAGCGCCCTGGCCTTCGGCACCCCCCTGCTGCAAGCCGAGGAAACCGTTTTCGCCGGCCTCTGGCGCATCCGCGGCGGCGAGCGCGGCCAGCCCGGCTTCACCGACTACCTGGAAGCCGCGGACATCCCCACCATCCTGCGCACCCGCGCGGCCACCGGGCCATTACCGTTGCCGGACCCAGAATCCATCCCCGAGACCGTCACCAACGCCCCGCACGTCCTCGCCGAACTCATCGCCCGCAGCGCCGTCTACACCGCCACCGGCAAAACCCATCAACTGAACCTAGACCTCGTGCCGATGAGCGACACCGAACTCACCTGGCTGGTAAACATGCTGGGGGAGGGGCCAGTGGTCATCATCTCCGCCGGCTACGGCGCCTGCCGCATTCGCAGCACCAAGCTCGCCGGCACCTGGTGGGTGCAATACTCCAACGCGTCGGACGCCCTCATCCTCAACTCCCTGGAAATCACCCCCATCCCCGCCGTCGCCTGCGCCGCCCCGGAGGACATCGCGGACTCCGCCAAGCGCCTGCGGGAGCTGCGCGGCCTCTACCAATGAACCCGCAAACCGCCCGCTTCGAGTGCCGCATCTGCTGGTACGTCTACGACCCCGCGCAAGGCGACCCCGTCGCGCAGATCGAACCCGGCACACCGTTCGATGAACTGCCCGAGAACTGGTGCTGCCCCAACTGTGAAGCCCCGCGCGTGCAATTCCTCCTCATCGACACGGACCAGACCGATGCGTAGGCAAAACCATGCATGAAATGGCCCTGTGCGAAGGCCTGCTGCAATCCCTGGAAGACCAGGCGCAGTCCCAAGGTTTCGCAAAAGTCCACGCCGTCTGGCTGGAAATCGGCGCGCTGGCCACCGTCGAGCCCGACGCGCTGCGTTTCAATTTTGACATCGTCATGCACGGTACCCTGGCCGATAGCGCCACGCTGGAAATCGCCGAAGTCGACGGCCACGCCTGGTGCATGCAATGCAGCACAAACGTGCCGGTAAAACGCCATGGCGAAGGCTGCCCGCAATGTGGTAGCTATCAACTGCAAATCCTGGACGGCCAGCAAATCCGGATCAAACAATTAGAGGTGGCATAATGTGCGGCATATGCGGTTGCGGCGACACCCAGACGCTCGAAGACAAGGCCCATCCTCACGATCACGCCCACGCGCATGACCACGATCACGCGCACCACGATCACGCGCACCACGATCACGACCATGATCACCCGCACGACCACGATCATCACCACCACGACGAACCCCAGCACGCCCACGCCCCCGGCCTCACCAAAACCCGCATGGTGCAGATCGAGCAGGACATCATGGCGAAAAACCAATCCTACGCCAACGCCAACCGCGCCGCCTTCGCCGCCCGCGGCCTCTTCGTCGTCAACCTCGTCTCCAGCCCAGGCTCCGGCAAAACCTCCCTCCTGGTCAAAACCGCCGAGGCCCTAAAAGGCGAGCTCCCCCTCGCGGTCATAGAGGGCGACCAGCAAACCGGCCTGGACGCCGCCCGCATCGCCGCCACTGGCGTAGCTGCCTGGCAGATCAACACCGGCAAAGGCTGCCACCTCGACGCCCACGCAGTCGGCCACGCCCTGGAGCACCTGCCCCCCCTGCAAAACGGCATCCTGTTCATCGAAAACGTCGGCAACCTCGTCTGCCCCGCCGGATTTGACCTCGGCGAAGCCCACAAAGTCGTCATCCTTTCAACGACTGAGGGCGAGGACAAACCCCTCAAATACCCAGACATGTTCCACGCCTCGGACCTGATGATCCTCAACAAATCCGACCTGCTCCCCTACGTCGATTTCGACGTGGAAAAAGCCGCCACCTACGCCCGCCAGATCCACCCCCGCATCAAAACCCTAACCCTCTCCGCCCGCACCGGCGAAGGCCTAGACTCCTGGCTAACCTGGCTCCGCACCGGCGCCACCCACGCCCGCGCCGTCCCCTAAAACGATCATCCCGCAAATTGTGTCCCCCGCGTCCACGGCAATGGCGGGGGTGCTCCACGTGGAGCACTTGTGAAGTTTTTCTTATAACGCATTGTTAATAAAAAATTATTTTTTACTTGCACCCCAATTTGTGTGGGTTTGGGTCGGAAAAGGAATGATGGGGCACGAAAAGATGAATAGCCGCTGAGCTTAATTTAGGCCTTACGACAAACTTACGGCGGCAAACGGACTAATACCAGCAGCCCTAAAGATT
>PLSD01000111.1 GCA_003164135.1 Acetobacteraceae bacterium | reverse complement strand
GCCACAGCCATCACCGCCTCCCATCAATCAAATCAACGGGAAACATCGAATCATAACTCACCGCGTCGGGGGTATCCCCGGAGAGTCAGAATATTCGTCGGCTGGTATTACCAGTTCAAGAGGCATTGGCGGCAACGGCACATTTGTATCTGTGGGTTCCCAATGCTTTGCTGCCGGATGGTTTGGCGGGCATGAAGGCCTGGGGCTTTCAATATAAATCAAACCTGATCTGGCATAAGCTTCGCAAAGATGGCGGATCTGATGGGCGGGGTGTTGGCTTCTATTTCTGAAACGTAACGGAAATAATATTATTTGGAGTGCGCGGCAAAAATGCTCGGACGCTTTAGCCCGGCCGCATGCAGGTAAACTATATTGGCACGCGAAAGCGTGAACACAGCCGCAAGCCAGATGAGCAATATGAGCTCATCGAGGCGTGTAGCCCTGGTCCACGCCTCGAAATGTTTTCGAGGGGCGTCCGAAAGGGTTGGACCGTGTGGGGCACCCAAGCAGATGATAGTTATGAGCCTACCTGGGATACTTATTCCCACAATAGTGCTACCACGAAACTCGCAACAGAATAGTAACTAATTTTCGCCTTCCTCGTCGTTGTCGTTGTCGTCTTCGCCTTCGATGAGATCTTTAACGTCAATCAATTGGCGAATAACGGGATGGGTGGCTTTCCATTCTTCGAAGTCTTCGATGACGGCGGGCTTGATACCAATGGCTAGAGTCGTTTTCGTTTGATATGAATCATTTAGGGATTCTGGCTCGGCAGAAAATCTGATTCAAGCTTCATGCTGGATTGGAGGTCAGCATGGGATGGGTCGAGCTTAATCTAGGTGATCCGAAACGGGCTGCAATGGAAAGACGCCCCAAAACCCTATGGCCCTTACAAGACCTTATACAATCGGTTTGTGTGCTGGAGCCTGCTAGGCGTGTTCGACCGCATCTTCACGGCTCTGGCCACGCAGGGTGGGAAGCCCGAACGAATCATGATTGACGCGACGCACCTGAAGGCGCACCGCACTGCTGCCAGCCTGGCTCAAAGGGGGCTTGCGTTTCTCCTGCCTACCCCATTCCCACCAAATGGCCCTTTTTCCGCCGGACTGCCCTCGAAGCGGTCCTCTTGAGCCATGAAATTATCCCAGATACGCGGGCTCGGAGCCAAATTGGGGGCCCCTCTAATCTCCTGACGGGCCTCGAATTTCTGGCGCTTCAATCTCCGGAATTTCGGGATGCAAATCCTGAAGGTCGATCTCCGGAACCGTTTCCGCCGGCTCGCGCACCTCCGGTCCCTGCTGCGTCGCCAGAGACGGCGCTTCCCCAGCTGCCGCTTTGTCCAAATCCGCAGCGGTTCCCTCAGCCGGCTGTGGCGTCATTTCCGCCGGTTCGGACAATTTTGCCTGTCCAGGCAGGCCACTGAAATCAGACGCGCCAAGTGTATCGGTATCAATCTGTTCGATGCTGATCGTACCGGCCGCACTCAGGTCGCCCTGAATTTCCACGAGTTGCTGGCCGCTGAGTGCCAGCCCCGCAGGCGCACCGGATGCCACTGTGCCGTCAGCCGCTGTCAATTGCCCATGCCCATTGGTGTGGAAGTAGTTTTCCACTTCAACCACGGTTCCCGGCTGCCCTAACATTACGGGAGCCGGAGCAATAGCCGCCGCCCGCAAACCTTGGGGGCTGATACTGCCGGTTACAATAATCCGTTCACCCGCGGATATTTGCGCGGTCAACTGGGGGCTGGCCTGCACTGTTGTGCCCGCAACGGACAACTGGCCTGGCGCCATTGACGTCACCACCGCGGCAAGTTGGAACATATTACCCGGCGGTAACAGCGTTACCCGCTGCGCGACCCAGTTGCCGTCCGGGCGCAGCAGTCCGGAAATCGCAACCCGTGCACCCGGGGCAACCCCGGTAAAGGGCGCCTGGCCAGCCGACGCGACCACGCGCTGGCCAAGCACGCTGGCGCTGGCGCCGTCGCGGGAGACTTGCGTAACCTGCCCGATAATCGGGTGAAGCACGGCGATCTCACTGGCATAGCCACCGCGCGGAGTGGTAACGGCGCCGTTTACCGTAGCAATTTCGCCAACGCGCAGCGCTGACACGGTGGCCGGAGCACCGTCAATCGTAACCACCGTGCGGGCATCAATGGCATATTCACGGCCATCGACGAACACGCTGCCAAAAGCCTGGATCGGGCCATAGCCGGTAATTAATGCGCCACGCCGGGCAATGCCCGTGCCGCCAATGCCGCCCGTCTCATGACTAATTCCGGTACCGCCGATACCACCCGTTTCAGGACTGATCCCCGTGCCACCAATGCCACCGGTTTCACCGCTGTGCGCCTGCGCCGGCATGGCCGCCGCGCAACCGAGCAACAGCGCAAACGCAACCTGCATTGCCCTGGAATATCCAGAGTTTTTTAAATGGCTTGGACGGCAAATTGCCATATCAGGGGCGATCGTCGGCGTCAGTTTCATAATAATAAACGCCCAGCCGCAACCGCTTAAGCGGCCGGCCGTCGTCATCAGCCGGCGCGTCGGTTCCCGCCAAACTGCTCTCCATCAGTTTCTCGTTCGCACGCCTGAGCAATTTGTCCGCCATGTCGCTTATCATAGGCCGCAACGCGTCCAGCTGACCGGCGTTAATCGCATTATGAAACAGCGCGCGTTCAATAAACGGCACTTCATCCGGGTTGAGATTATGTAGCGCGCTACGCAGATGATCGCTGACATTGGCTGCTAGAAAAAGCATTTTCTCTTTCGGCGTGCCCGGCGTGAAGGCTGCGCGCAGCAGGCATAATTTATCATCAGAATCACGCTCGACAATGCCCGCCCGCTGCAATTCCTCGATCACCGTACGTGCTCGCACGTCAACCTTTGCCGCCCGCAACAAGGATTCGAAATTCGGTTCAGGATCGCTGCCGCGTGTGCCCAGATGGCGCGGTTCACCAGCTTCATCGAGAAACACCGGCGCCGATACCCAGGTCGCCACCGCGCGTGCCGCCATATTCACGCCGGCCATAGGGTCGCGGGTCTCGCTGGCCCGGGCCTGCAGCGCATCGTCACGCAAGCGCTTGACCTCACGGCGATTAATGCCGGTGACCAGGCTGATGCTGCTATCTGTCGGCGTTTCCTCGGTGGCATGGCGCCAAAGAGCTTCCTCGACATAGATTTTTTTTAGCAGATCGCGCAGCGCGATATAACCTAGGCCCCGCCGCATCAAATAAGAGATGAGCGGGCTCAACAATCGCCGCAACATGGTTTCTACGTCTGCGTCCATTAAGTTCTAAATTCTTCTTCACAAACGAGTCTGGTTCACTAATACGGCTCGTGGAGCTATCGCTCCCCAAACCCTCTCGCGTAACTTTCCGCCACAGCCACCAAGGCGTGCGCATTTGTTCCACACTAGCTGTTTGAGAATCTTTTGCAAGTCCTGAACTGCAAACGCCAGCTATAATACTGGCGTTTGCCGCGCCCCCGGTTCTTTATGTCATCCCGGCGGGCGTCTCCACGGTAAGGAAACGCCCGTACCGGTTAGGCGTGCGTGATCAGTGTCCCGCCCATGCCGTCGCTGGCCAGACGGAAGCCGTTGGCGGCGAATGAGCCTGCCAGCATAAACCTGGTGCTGGTGACGCCCGATGTCAGCAGCAGCCCCGTATTTCCGCCGCTGATCGCACTTTTCAGCGTCGCGCCGGTACACGCCAGGTTGGTGATATCAATCGTGTCCGTGGAAGTGAAATTCCGGATCAGATCGCTGCTCAACCCTGCGGGGGTGGCACTGAAAATATCGCCACCCCCGGCATATCCAACCAGCGTATCGCCGCCCTGGAGGCTGGTAAGTGTCTGGTTGGCACCACCAGCCAAAATGGTGTCACCCGTGGAGCCGCCAATGGCGGTAATGAACTGCATGCCGTTCAGCGTCAGCTGTCCGATCGCATCCATCTTCACTTGCGTCACCGAAGTGGCGGCATTCAGCTTCACTTTACCGGCCGTGATAATTTCCAGCGTGCTGTTGGCGCCTAGCCCGCTCACCGCCGCGCCGCCGAATGCCGCCGTGGCCAGCACGGTTTCATTCGCACCGCCGCCAACCACCCTTTGCGTCGCGGCACCCAGGGTAATGTGGTCACCACCCGCCGCCGAGCCGGTAATCTTCATCCCCGCCAGCGCATTGGCGGTAAAGTTCGTCGTCGTTGCCAGCGTCACCGTGCTGGCCTTGGTCACGGCCTTGCCAAGAATAACGTCGCCACCGCCATCCACCACGAGGGCCATGCTACCGGTACCACCGGAAATGCTGTTGCCGGCGGTGTCAGTCGTAACATGCACGGTGGCAGCGCCGCTGCCGCCTTTCAACGTTTCGCCAACCCCGAGATACACCAGGTCCTTACCCGCACCCAGGCTGATCACATCCTTGTTCTGCGCGCCGTAAATGGTGACCCCCGCGGTTGTTGGGCTGGTGGCGGCCGCCGCCACGTTCACCGCCATGGCGGTGCCATCACGCAGGGTCACCGTCTGTGCGGCGGTACCACTCCCCTCATGCACGGTCACCACCTGCATGTTGGTAAATATGTCCGGTACGCTGAGGTTGAAAATGCCACCGCCGCTGAGCTGCAGCGTGTTGGTGCCGCCGCCGCCGTTGATCACATCGCCGCTGGTGAGGGCCCCATTGGTGGCAATCACGATGTCATTGCCGGCACCGCCCTGCATGGTGTCGTCTCCGGTGGTCAGGTGGTAAGTTTTGCCGGCGGTAACCGCCGGCGCCACAGTTGCCGTCGCACTTGCGGTGGCACTGGCCGTACCCTGGGTATCCTGCAAGGTAATGCTCACGGTATCCGTACCAGCGGCGGCGAAGGTGTGCGTTCCGGCGACGCTGATTGTGCCGTTCACATCCGTTATCGTGCCGGTGCTGGTCGTACCGTCACCCCAATTGATCGTGGCGATAAGATCCGCCGCGCTGTTGGCGGTGTAGGTGTCAGTAAAGCTGGCGACCGTGCCGGAAAAGGCATTGCCCGCCGTCGCGGAAAGTTGCGCCGCCGCCCTGGCCGTGAACACATCCGCCTCGGTGGCCGTCGCACTACCCGCCAGCACCTTATTGGAACCATCGGCGCTGTTGGTGATGGTGATGCTGGTCGCAAAGCTGCCCTCATTGGCATAGCTATGCCCGGCGGCGCTCACACTGAACACGCCGTTGCTGCCGGTAATGGTCCCCACGCTGGTGGTGCCATCGCCCCAGGCGATAACGGCCGAGAGCTGGCTTGCCGTGTCGGCGGCAACGCTGTCGGTGAAGTTCGCCACCACATTGGCGAGCGTGGAACCTTCCGTGCCGCTCAGCGCCACGCCGGTGCCACCATAGCTGCGCGTGACCGGTGGGACAGTGCCAGAGGGCGTGACAGTAAGGTTCAGCGCCTCCGAAAACGTGCCGCTGGCGGTACCCATGGCGCCGCTATAGTTGGACCAGTCCTGCAGCGTGATGGTGTGCACCCCGGCGGACAAAGTACCGGTGAAGCTGCCGGTGGGCGTGGCGATGGAGGCATTCACCGGCGAGACCTGCATGGCCGTGCCGCCATCCACCACCGCGACCATGTTCAGGAAGCCGAACGTATCGGTGCCTGATTCCGCGGCGTTCCAGGTGATGCCGAACGTGCCCGCCGTGGCCATTGTGAAGGTGAAGCTGGCATTGGAGTAGCCCGGCGTGTTGATACCCAGGCCGAAATTCTCCATGGCGTTGCCGTTCACATTATTGCTGGTCGACCAGTTGTCGTTGAACGTGGCCGTGCCGGTGAGGTTGCCGGTCCAGGCGGCGTCCACCGTCTGACCCACGCCCACGGAGGCTGAATTGGGCGCGTAGGTGGAAGAGGACGAGCTGCTGGCGGTGACGCTGGTGATGCCGCTGCCCGAAGCCGTGTTGGAATTGTTGGTGAGGTTGGCCGGCACAGCGCCGAACACGCCCACGCCCGTCTCGGAGACCGAGAGCACCGAGACCGCGCCATCGGCGTTGCTGCCGGTGCCGCCACCGGTGCCGCCACCGGTACCGCCACCCGTGCCGCCGGTATTACCGCCGCTGGCCAGCGTGATGTAACTACCCAGCGCGCCGTCGCTCTTGGTGCCGAAGGTCGCGGTGCTGTAATTGCCCGCCATGTTGAGGTCGATCACGCTGCCGCCGCTCAGCGTCACCGCCAGTGTCCCAGCACTCCAATTCGCCGCCGTGGCGTTCACACTGGTATAAAAATTCGGACTGGCCAGGTCGATGACATTGCCCGCGCCAAAGTTGCTGATCGTGCCGGCGAAGGCGCTGGGGCTGTCGAGCTTCAGGGTCGAGATGCTGGTATCAAGGAAGTTCACAGTCTCCCCAGCGCCGGTGGAGAGCAGCTCCAGTTTGCCGCCGGAGCCGATGTCCAGCATGCCGGTGCCGGTCAGAGCACTCTGCACCACAAGCAGGCCGCCATTGCTGGCGGCGAAGGTGCCGTCATTCACCAAATTCGTGTCGTTGACGGCGAGCGTGCCGCCCGCGCCCTGGGCGCTGATCAGGCCATTATTGAGCAGCTCGCTGCCCGCATAGCCGCCACCGCCAAGCACGGCACTCCCCGCAGTCTGCTCAATCACCACCTGGCTGCCGAAGGTCAGCAGCGAGGCAGTCGTCAGCGGATAAGGCTGCGAGCTGGTCAGCTGTTCGGTGCTGCCGGAGAGCAGGATGGTCCCTTGCGTGAAATCCTCGGAGCCGAGGAAGCGCAGTTGGTTCAACGTGCCTGTCAGCTCGATGGTGCCGGCGCCGCTGATCGTCTGCCCCGGGCCGCCGCCGATTCCGCCTTCAAAGGCGAAATAGTCGTTATAGCCGCTCAGGACCACCTGGCCGTCATTCACAAAGTTCGGCGAGCCGACCGCGACGCCCCCGGTATCGTTAATCACGCCGGTATTCACGAAGCTGCCCGAGGCACTGATGCCGACGCCGCCCCCGGCGTCGAGGGTGCCGCTATTGGTGAAGTCCGTGGCCTGCAGGCTGAACCCGCCATAGGGGCTGGTGGCCGAGATGAGCCCGGCATTGACCAGCGAGGTCACGACGATATCCGCCCCGGCATTGAACGCCCCGGCGGCAATGGTGCCGTCATTGATGAGCGTAGCGCCCTGATCGATGGACCAGGAGCTGGCCAGCGTGCTGCCGCCGAGTTGCTGCAACGTGGTATTGGCGCCCAGCGTCAGCGTGCCGAAATTCAGCGCCGTGGCGCCGCCGGCCGTGTTGCCCATGTCGACGAGCGCGTTATTGAGGGTCTGCGTACCGATGAAGTCGAGCGCGGTGGCCCCGCCCGCTGCGTTGATGGTGCCTATGCCGCCGGCGCCGGTGACGCTCAGCCCATTGGCGATGGTCAGGCTCTCGCCCGTGCCGGTCAGATCCAGCGTGCCGAGGTAGGTCGCGCCGCTCAGCGTGCCGCCGGCCCAATCAAAACTGCCGCCGCTGGTGGAAAGCGTGCCGCCAACAATCTCACCGCCGCTGGCCAAAGTGAACAATCCAGCGCCCAGGCTCAACGCGCCCGCCAGGTCGAGCGTACCGGTATCGAGAAGCGAGGCTCCCGTGCTCAGCATCTGCACGGATTGCACTGCGGCGGTGGTGGAGAGCGTCACCTGATAGGTTCCCGGCGCGTTGATCTGCACCGTGTCGAGCACGCCCGGCAACACCCCAGGATTCCAGTTGGCAGCCGCCGACCAATCGCCACCCGTGCTGTTAATCCATTGACTGCTGCTCATGCTGTTACCTCGGTTGATTGCGTTCGTTGCATTTGGGCGATGCGTTGTTCGTGTCCCGGTAAGCCGCGGCCAGATCGATCCACCCGGCTGACTTCGCAGCCCGGCGTCTCCTCCCAACCGTTAAAACGCTTTATGTGATACTTTATTCCACGGTCAATCCCCTACGCCCCAAACGCATCAAAAATTTCAGGCCAAAATCCGTGCCTGGAAGCAGCCTCATTTTAAACTTAACAAGTTGACAATGATTATTATTTCCAACAACAGGCGTTGTTGCCCGCGCCAACGGATCGCACCAATAGATATCGACACGCCACTCCCGAAATTCTAGAGAGGGCACCGTGAGCAAAATAACCACAATCTTTCTGGCAGCGGCGCGGGCATGAACCTGACCCTCCTCGACCGCTTGGCGGCACGCCGTCCGCAAACCGCCCTGGCGCGCGCCAAGGCGTTGGAGGCTGCGCAAAAATATCACCGGGCGTTCCAGCTTTTTGCTATCGCGGCGCAAGCCGGGGTAACCGAGGCGCAAGCCGCCGTTGGCCGGCATTACCTGAACGGGCAAGGCGTGCTCCGCAATCCGGTGGAAGCCGCGCGCTGGCTGCGCCGGGCCGCCGAAAAGGGTGACACCGCCAGCCAGCGCGACCTCGCCAGCCTTTATGTATCCGGCCTGCGGGAAAGCGAGGTCACGGGCGCCGCCGAGTCCCTCTTCGCCGGCGTTGAAAACAGCGGTACCGATTACGATGCCGCCCTGCGCTGGGCGATGCCTGCCGCCCAGGCGGGTGACGCCGAAGCGCAAGCCGTTCTCGGCACCATGTTCATGATCGGCCCGGCGCATCTGCGCGACCTGGAACAAGCCCAGTTCTGGTTCGAAAAAGCCGTCAGCCATGGCGCACCGCAAGCCCATCTCGGCCTCGGCGTAACCCTGCTGCAGCGGGGCGGCACGGCTGAAGCCACGCGCACCGCCGCCCTCCACCTGCGCAAGGCCGCCGATGCCGGACTCGGTTCAGCGCATTACTACCTCGGGATCATGCATGAGACCGGCACCGGCACCGCCGCCGACCCGGAAATGGCGGCACTGCACCATGGCTTGGCCGCCAAGGCCGGCGTGCGCAATGCCCAGGCCCGGTACGGCCACATGCTGCTCGCCGGCACTGGCGTAAAAGCCAACCCCGTGAATGGCGAAACCTGGCTGCGCCGCGCCGCCCTCGCCGGGGACACGCAGGCGGCCCTCACCGTCGCCAATATCTATGCACAGCCCGGCGAACTACCACCCAACCATGCCGAGGCCGCGCTCTGGTTCCGCCGCGCCGCCGAAAACGGCAGCGGCGAGGCCGCCAGGGCACTCGGCATCCTCTATCTCAGCGGCGCCGCGGACGCGCGAGACCCCGCCGAGGCTGCAAACTGGTTCGCCCGCGCGGCGCAAGCCGGCGACCTTCCAGGGGCGTATAATTACGCCATCTGCCTGTTCCAGGGCCTGGGCGTCGCGCGTGACGAAGCTGCCGCCGCGACCTGGTTCCACCGCGCGGCGCAGAGCGTGGTGGCGGCGCAATACTGGTACGGCTGCCTCCTCGCCAAAGGCCATGGCGTGGCCTGCAATCCGCGGGAGGCGAAATACTGGCTCACCAAGGCACTGCAAGCCGGCATGGCCGAAGCCGCCACGGCATTAGCCGATCTGCCATAATGCGCGACCAGCGATGCCGCTAAACTATCTAATTTTATCAAGTATTTTCCGGCAAAACGCTATGCTAGCCACAGATGGCCTTCCTATCTCCCTCCCCCACGACACAGCCATTTTCCCAAGCCAGCAACACGCTTGCAAATTCACGGCACATCTTCCAGCGTAATCTTTCCGCATGCGCGCGGCACGTGCAACACGCCATATTACGATACGGTTGCGAGCAACCCCTGAACGCCAGCAGCCAGCCGGATTTTCCTGACCGAAATCTGCGAGCCCTCGAAGCCGGCTTGCCGCAACGCCAACGTCAACGCAGCCGCATCGTAGAGGCGATGCGTTTGCGAGCCCGCGAACTTCCAGTTCCGCATGGTCGCGCGTTCCGTCGCGTAAATGCAAAAGCGTCCACCAGGCCGCAAGACCCGGCGAATTTCGCGCATTACTGCCGGCGCGTCAGCCCAGAAATACACAACATTCACCGCCAGTATCTTATCGAAGGAGGCGTCCGCGAAGGGAAGATTCTCGAATTGCGCTTGATACAGACGCACCCGGTTTTCCCGTATCGCCGCCCGGTTTCTCGCCGCCGCCTGCTGTAGCATCACGGCTGACTGGTCGATACCATAAACAAACCCGGCCGGCGTTTTTGGCACCATCAGCCGGATTGCATGTCCCGGACCAAACCCCAGTTCAAGAATTCGGTCGCGCGGTTCTATCTCGAGCGCCTCCACGGCCATATGGTTTGGCGTGGCGTTGACGACCCGCATGAGCATCCCAGTTAAAACCCCCAAAATACCTCGAGGATTCTGTAACTGCTGGCCAATCGCGTGCCAAATTGGCATTGGCACCGTCTCCTGCCCCCTGCGCGGTCAACTGGCCGCCCGCTGATCTATCTTGGCGATCAAACTCCGCACCTCCGCCCGCCGCCCAGCATCCCACACCGGGCGCTGCGCATCTACCGGGGCCTGCAAAGCGTGGCTAAGCACGGCCCGCGCCTTGGCGTATTCTCCCTGTTGCACCAAAAAATCACCGTAGAAGTAGTTTGCATCCAACCCATCCGGCTGCATGGCCAGGGCGCACTCCAAATCCTGCCGCGCCATTTTGTCATTGCCAAAAGCAATCGGGAAACCCGGCACCCGGTAATACAGAACACCCAGGCTCATAATCACGGAGCCATTTGCGCCGTGCGGATCAATCGCCTGCGCCTGCTCAAATATATTGCGCGCCGCAATGGCAAACCCCAATTGGTGCAGCACGTTCGCCATCGCCGCTTCCTCACTGGTAACAATGCCCTGCCACAGCAGCGGCTCCACCTGTCCAGGATAACGCGCCGAAATATCCCTCGCCTGCACCGCCAAGGCCTCTATTTCCCGCCGCTGCTCAGCCGGGCCGGTTACCTGGTATCTGATACGCGCCCAGTCATTGGCAATTTGCAAAACATCCTGGTCCATCGCTGGATTATCCGAGGCACGCGCGGTGCCCGTGGTGAATGCGAGAATGACGGCAAGCAAGCCAACGCTGCAAACTTTGGATCGAATGGGCATGGTGGAGTTTCCTGATCGTTATTAGTAAAAAAGCTCTCTGGCCTTGATGGTTTGCTTGGCAAGGGCGGCATCTACAAGACTTGGCACAAGCGCATTCAGCTTCACGAATATCTTCTCCGCGGCACCGATATAGACATCCTTTTTGCGCCGGCTGATCGCCTGCACGATCCGGCGGGCCACGAACGCCGGCTCGTCCAGTTTCATGTTCGCCATCTCACAAAACCGCCTGACCATGGCATGGTGAAGCCGCGTTCGCACCGCGCGGGGCGCAATATAGGTAACACCAACACCTGAACCATGAAGTTCGCGCCTCAACCCTTGACTAAACCCGTGCAGCCCGGCCTTGGCACTCGAATACGTTACAAAATGCGGATAATTAATCGAACCAAAGATCGACCCAACATTCACAATCTGTCCCGCGGACCGCGCCTGCATGGCGGGCAGTACCGCCTGGCTCAGCAGCACCGGCGCAATCAGATTGACCATATAGGCCTTGTGGGTATCACCTTGTTCCTGCTGTACAAATGGACCAAAATATTGCGACCCCGCCAGATTGATCAAAATATCGGGTGCTATCGCAGCGATCCTGGATGCGGTTGCCAGAATGCCTTCCAGCGTCGAGAGATCCCCCTCATCACCACCCGCGATCCCTGCTTCTGGCACCTTGCGCCGCACAACCACGACACTGGCTCCCGCTTTCGTGAGTTCTTCTACCACCAGCCGGCCTATATCGCCGCTGCCGCCAGTTACAACAATACTGCTGCCTTCAAACGACATGAGGGATGCTCCGGAACACGCCACCGTAGAGAATAAACATCGTCTTTGCCATGTGGATAATCGCTGCCTGATCCTCGCAATCCTGAACCTGCGACATCAACCTTTGAAAGAATTTCATATGATCGACATCCAGCGTTCCATGCGAGAGAAAATAGCGGAAACAGTTTTCCGGAAGCTGCAATGAGTCAGCAAGTGCGTTCGCGCCCCGCCCGGCAAGCTGCACGCTGGTGGATTCCAGAACAAATATCATACCAAACAGGCTCGCCGGATTCACGCGCCCAACAGAGTCATAGGCATAGGCAACCATAAGCTCCGTTTCCAGGCGCGGTGCTCCGTTACGGACTGCTTCGCCATCTCCACCGGCATTGGTGATGTCGTCAAGAATCCATTCCTCATGACCAGTTTCTTCAGCGATATACTCATCCAGCGCCGCCGCCAAATTGGCTTTATTTGGCGGCAGTTTATCGCGGGCCAGACTCAGCAAGCTCACTGTGTGCCTTACGTGATGGTAGGCCTCCGCAAGATACGCCAGATAGGACCCCTGCGAAATCTTGCCTAGAAGGCCGTCGCGTATCTGCGGTGTTGCCAACAGATAGTCGCGTTCACCCGCAGTCTCCGCAACCAGTCTTTCAAAAAATTCCATATATTATCCTTGTATCTCCAGGCTGCATACCATCAGATCCTGGTATTTTTCATGGATCGCCATCCGGCGAAGCCGGCCGTTTGCCGTGAGCAGATTATTCGCCGTCGAAAACGGCTCAACCCTCGACCAATGCTGGATACGCGCATAATCCGGTAACGCGCCATTGGCGCGCGCAACCGCCTCTTCGATCTGCATGGTTGTTACGTTTTTGGTAGACGGCACAAGTAAACTACCCAAAGCGGGTGCCGCCTCACCAAACACAAGTGCCTGACTGATTTCGGGTTGCGATATGAGTTCACTCTCAACCCATTCGGGTGACACATTACGGCCGAATGCTGTAATCAGCCGCGCCGATTTGCGGCCATCGATATAGAGATATCCATCGGCATCGAAATGCCCAATGTCACCGGTCGCAAAACATTCTGGCGTCGTCTCCTGTCCGAGGTACCCGGCGAACGCCGGTTTTTGCAGCAGAATTTCGCCATCAGCGGCAAGCTCCACACCGGCACCGGGCAATGACCGCCCAACACTCCCCAGCCTGTTCGCGTGCGGCGTATTAAGCGCCACAACCGAGCCCGCTTCGCTTAAGCCATAGCCTTGAAACACGGGAAGCCCCAAAGCTTGCGCCTTTTTCAAAAGTGCTCCATCAACACGCGCGCCACCCACTGCCAGAAGTTTTAGTGCCGGCAGGGATAGCCGCTCTGCCTCCAGCGTCTGGCAAAGACCGCGAAGAATC
The DNA here is from genome assembly GCA_003164135.1 of Acetobacteraceae bacterium. Taxonomy (GTDB): domain Bacteria; phylum Pseudomonadota; class Alphaproteobacteria; order Acetobacterales; family Acetobacteraceae; genus Acidocella. The sequence continues at coordinate 4,598 of PLSD01000111.1, read as the reverse complement.
CCCGGTACTAGAATGGCGCTTGTCGTATCGCTTTCAATAAGTGCCTGTACCAGCATCGAAAAATCCGGCGCAAGCCCTTTCTCAAACCCAAGGAGCGCCTGGGGTCGAACGTAATAGGTGCCTCCCGCCAGCAAAACCGGATACAAGCCCGCTACAGTCTCCAGCAAAACTGGCAACGGAAGAACAGCACAATGTACCCCTGCATAGTTAGTACCTATTGCGGCAACCAGTGAATTGGCTACCTGCTCCAATCTGGCTTGTGGCAGGCAGACCCCCTTGGGTTGGCCTGTACTTCCCGAAGTAAACGTAACCTTGGCGGCGTTCTCGGGTAACTTCGCGGCCTCCCTCTCAATGGAATAGAAATAGTAAAGAGAATCAAAAACCCTGAATGTAACGGCGCCACGCCAGCCTGGAACCTCACAATCGGTCACCAGAAACCGCACGCCGGCTTGGTTCACCGCGTGCTGGCGTTGCGCTTCAGTAAAAAAAACGGGCAACGGCACGCATGGCCAGCCAAGTTTGACAAAGGCAAGATCAAGTACGGCCCAGGCCGGACAATTATCCATGTAGAGACCAACCGCGCCGTTGGCCTCCCCAAGACTGCGCAGTCTGCCGGCTACTTGCGCAATTTCGTACCACATCGTCTCGTAGCTGACGGCAATTTTGCCATCAATCAAAGCAAGCGCCTGGGGACGCAGCGCAGCGGTAGCTTTAACGGCCTCAAGTATGGAAGTCATTGCGTTAACAACGCTCCGGCATACGGCAGGCTGGAGAATATACGTTTCAAATCGCTATTCCATGCCCTAGGCATATAAGGTTCCAACCGCGCACAGGCGGGCCGGATGGCGCCCGCAATTACGCAAGGGGCCTGCCCGTAGTAACTCCCCCAGGAATGGCCCTGGTCCGGTAAAGCCGCCGCCACGGCGGGCTTCAAATTCCAAAACGCGCACCCGAACGTAGACAAGGAACGCCGTAACCCCTTCGTTGCCGTCACAACCGCATAATCAAGGTCCTGCTCATGCAGATAGGCTGCCAGCGTCACCATGAGGTAGGTGGCAGCACCATTGCCTGAGGACGTGAGATTGCCTATTTCTACAATTTTATTCCGTAAAATGTGCTCCCCCGCGGCTTCCCGCAGCGCCAACTCCACCGGACGTTCCAAATACGCTTCAAGAAACAGAGGCTCCTCACCAGCAAGCCGCAAACCAGCGGCGGCTGCAATGCGTCCGGTTTCATCTTGAACGCACAACAATGTCGGATAATGGCGCCGTAAGGTCGCACCATAGCGGCGCGCATAAACGCCTTCAATAAAATCCCTGATGGGTTCTTGTTCCGGCTGATACCAGCTGGTGACGGAAATGGCCGATGGTACGAAATTGGTCAATTTTCGTACCCGGTGCCGGTCCATATACAAGGTTCCGCAGCCACCCGTGTCGGAGTTGAACGAAACTTCAAGCAATCAACTCTCCATTCAAGAATAATCCCGTCGCAGCCGGTAGATAGCCGCGGCAGATCTCACCACTCCTTTATTGTGGAACTTTTACCCACAGTCAAGGGGGAAATTCGTCCCAGCCCATATCATTCAGAAGATCGCTGAAATTCTATAGGCCCGGCATCAGTCTTTCTCATTTTACCCGGTATTTTATTGCTCTCTCATCTTAATCCGTCCGAAGATATCTCGTTGAAAACAGCGGCACGTGCAGCCGCCAATGAGCCATGGATAAGAGCTTCATTTTGTCTTCTGTTTTCTTAATCTTCGACCAATTTAGGACACTTGTAACGATGTTGTCCCGCTCGCTTTATGCGCCTACCTATTTCAATCCAGCCCGCACAGATCGAGCCCCGGCTGGGATTTTTATGCTCCGCAGCCAGGATTTTGCATCCGCAACAACTTTGACTGGTATAAGCATCAACAAAAATGCCGAAGCGGGAAAACCTATAACCAGAAAATCTCCCAGCAACGAAATGTCATGGCTTATTATCCGCGCCGCCGACAACGAAAAAATTCCAATTGTTCCAAAACAAATCCAATCAACGATCGAGAGTGACCTGAGCAACCGAAATAGAAAAACCAATTTTAAACCCTCCTCGTGCTTTGCGACTTGTAACTTACTCGCTTGATAAAATTTGACTCTCGGTCGAGGTGGCGAGATAAATTAACTGTAATGGTCAGTATCGAGAAAAAGAAAAGCCAGCAAAAGAACCGGTCCGGATGGATCTCAGTATATCTCCATCTGTTTTTTCCGCTTCAAAATAGCGATAAAATTATCGTCGATCGGAAAAGAAGGCCTAAATGGAAACGAGGCTTCCAAACCAAATCGCATTGCCAGCACGGCAATATCACGTTTTCTAAAATAATTTACCTGCTCTGGAAAACGGAATTTGTACCATCGCCTCCCCAAAATCCATCGACTTAAGGATCCATGATTCGGCAGCATCAGTACGGCAATACCATCAAACTGTAGTTTCTGGCCAAGCAGTTCCATAACTATCCGTGCCTGGGTATCCCGTTCCAGGTGCCCGTGAACAACAGCTCCGGCAAGCGAACGGTCGGCAAATCTGGAGAGTCCGTCAACCGCGCTCACTCTCAGAATTGTTACCCCTAATTGCGCGGCTTCATTACGTCCAGCAACAGAAAGTGTCGAAAATGTCTCGAAGCCATAGACTGAAAATCGGCTTGAAATTGAAAATAGATATTTATCGTGGCAGCTTATATCAACGACATTTCCAAATTCGGGACCCAACTCATTCAAGATCTCATGGGGTTCTGTCGTGTGCAATCTTAAGGGCCGCCACCAAGCCTTCGCAGCAATCAAACGCAGCATCGCCGGCTGCCTACGCATTTGCGCCCCAGCGCCGGCATTGCTTTTTCTTGGTGAATCCGTTGCTCTTATGCCATAGGTAAATCGGCAAGTGCCGCATTCAACGAGATTCCATTCGCCCTGCGCATATGCAAGGTCACGTTTACCGTCGGTGCTATCCTCGCAAATGGGGCAGCCACGAGCATTTATCCACCTAGGATCAAAGCAACCATCAAGCATTGAATACACCCAATCCGGTAGAAGTCCGGGAAAGCCAAACGACAGCTTCAGAGCAAACTTAAAAATCAGGCCGCGACGCGCCGGCCCCATTCATCCTTCCTCCCACAAATCGTCAAAAGACTATTGCGGAAGAAAGTTCCACAGTCAAGTGTCGTGTCTCTCGGGTAGATTGCCCTTTGGTCTCAGCGCCACTCCCAAGAAGCACCAAAGCGGCATCAAGCCACCGCTCGAATTGTTGGCGATCCGGTACCCTACGCGTCAAAGTGGCAGCTATATGAGACGGATCGTCCAGCCGGAAAGACGTGCGACCCCGGCGCAAAAAGGGATTAAAACCTCTCGGTTATTCCCAATCCCCCGCCCAATTCGGGGCTGTTAGAGGTCAGACCACGAGCCAAATAAGTCTGGAATTCAAGTTTGGCACCAATCTGGACAGTGTAAGCCGCAATCAGCTCCTCCGCGGGTCCGGTTCCACGCTGGATCGTGCCGCCATCCAAAAACATCGCGGTCGCATACTGCTGGTGAGGCAAAACCACACTTACGCCGGCCTCATAGGTCAAGGTGTTCTGGAGTTTTAGCCCCGGCGCGCGTCCGACCGCGCGATAGCCGATCCGCGCATAGGGAAGCAGCTTCCCATAAATATTCCACTCGAAATGGCTGCCAAACTCAATATCTGGTTGTCCCGTCCCCAGCCCCTTAGCCCGTGACGCGGTAGGTATTTTAAATTTTACGGACGGCCTGACTGAAGGTTGAAACCCAGATTCATCAAGAACCCGATAATCCGCCCCTGCCCAAATATCACCCAGGCCAGTGCGCCATACGGAACGGCCATTGGTTTGGATAACCGCCCCACCGCTGATCAGCCCCGCTCCCGAGACCGCGACATAAGGAATTTCAACCCGCAAACGGAGTCTTGTGCCATGATACTCAACGGCCAAAGGAATTTCATAAACTTGAACCGTGTTCGACGTTCCAAATTTACCGCCAAAATACGACGGATCAACATTTATTGTGTACGGACTAACTGCCGCGGCTTCGGCCACCACGGGGAAGCATAGGCCCGTCAGGCAGGCCCCAATTCCTAGCCTTGCCATAATTGCGCGAACTCTCACACCAAGGCTCCATACCGCAATGGCCACAACCAAGCCTGCTCCCTACGGGAACCAGCGGCGCCAAACCCGCTGATTGTCTCTTGGAGCCGCGTCTCCCAAATCGCATTAAACATAAGTAGCATTCTTGTTTCTTAGGGGGTGAAATTCTGGCGACAAGTAGGCAATGCCGGATTCACTGCAATACAGGATGTTATTCGGTGCAGGGCTTCAGATCGAACCGGGAACGGAAGTTGCAATAAACATTGCTATTTCATTTGGTTAAGGCTGGTTTCGAGAGGGGTGATCTGGCGGGCGGCACGCGTTTCAAACTTGCTGGTGGTGCCCGCCACTGTGAAGACAACGACCTTATGATTCGGTTATAATAACATTATACGAATCTTGAGGTTAGGGGCTCGAATCTCTTCGGGCGCGCCATTTTCTCCTTGTAATACCAGCCGCCGAATTTTCT
>PLSD01000085.1 GCA_003164135.1 Acetobacteraceae bacterium | reverse complement strand
GTGCATTCGCACGACGCGAAGCAATTCATCTTGACCGCGCGTTTCGCAATCACGCCCCCCAACGCGGTATCGCCAAATACGCCAGCCGCTTCGCCTCCTTGCGTCCCCGCGCCACTGAATCCAAAATCAGCCCGCACGCAAATGAAAGAAACGAGATCATGATAATTCCCGTTACCAGCACGGCGGTTGGCAGTCGCGGCACGAGTCCGGTTTGCAGGTACGTGGTTACCACCGGGATACCGAGCAGGATCGCCAGCAGCATCAGCAATCCCCCGGCGGCGGCAAAAAACTGCAACGGCCGTTCTTCCTTCACCAGCACGATAATGGTGCGCAGAATCCGCAGCCCGTCCGAGTAAGTCCGCAACTTCGAGGCCGACCCCGCCGGGCGTTCGCGGTAGCTCACCGGCAATTCGGCCAGCGGCATCATCAGGTCCAGCGCGTGGATGGTGAATTCCGTTTCGGTCTCAAACCCCGAGGCCAGGGCCGGAAATGTTTTCACGAACCGCCGCGAGAACACCCGGTATCCCGAGAGCATATCCTTGATCCGGTCCCCAAACACCGCCCGCACCAGGCCGGAGAGCACGCGGTTACCAAGCCGGTGCCCGCGCCGGTACGCACCGGCCTCTCCGTCCACTTCGCTACGCTGGCCGTTTACCATGTCCAACTGCCCATCCAGCAGCAGGCGCACCATCTCCGGCGCCGCACTGGCGTCATAGGTATCATCGCCGTCCACCAGCACATAGGCATCAGCCTCGATATCCGCAAACATCCGCCGTATCACATGGCCTTTGCCCTGCAACCCCTCACGCCGCACCACCGCCCCAGCCGCGGCCGCAGCCTGCGCCGTCCCGTCAGTCGAATTGTTATCGTAAACATAAACCACCGCACCAGGCAGGCACGCGCGGAAATCACCCACCACCTTACCGATCGCAACTGCCTCGTTGAAGCATGGGACAAGAACAGCGATTGTTGCGGTTTTCATATCCCATTCCGCCTAATGCAGATAATAATTCCACACAAGTTTTATCGGCAGGTAGCCAATGTCCACCACGCCAAGGGCAATGACCGGCAACGCCGGCACCAGTGGCGGCAGGGCAATGCGTGCGCGAACTCCCGGAACGGCAAGCAACAAAAACGGCAGCAACGGCAGGCTGTATCGCCCTTGCATGCCATCTATGAAGTCAATCCCCACATTGCTCCAGTTGAGGTAAAACACAATCATCATCAGCCAGTAGGTCAGCAGCACCAGCCCGCTGATCCAGGCAAAACTCACCAACGCCACCCCAGGTGCCGCCACCGGCCGGCGGACAAACATCACCCCCGCCAGTGCCAAGGCCCCCGCTACATACCAAGCTTCACGGTAGCCCTCGGGCAGCGATATCTGCAATACACCCAGCACCCCGACCATCTCGTGAATTTTATCCATGCCGAACAGTGAAAGTGTATGCCAAGGCAGTGTGAAGAACCGCGACGGCTGCGCCAGCAGAATGTGCAAATTCGCCGCCGGATCGGTGTGGTCCATCAGCACGCTATGGTCCCCGGCATAAAGCGGCCCCGGATGATACGGCGGCTTGCCGAACGGCACGACCACGAAAGCCGAGATCAGCACCACCCATAGCAGCACCGGCACGCAGGCCACGGCGGCATCGCGCACGCGCACCCAAAAGCCTGCACCAAACAGCGGCAGCAAAAATGCCCCCAGCAGCAAAATATAGGGTGGTTTAGAGCCCAGAAATAACGCGAACATCACCAGCCCCAGCACCCGCCAGCCGCGCGTCCCCCGCGTCAGCGCCGCGCAGGCAACGCACACCATGGCAATGAGCACGCCATCCTCGTTCAGCGTCGAGGCCAGGAACAACGTCATCGGCAACAGCAGCACCGCTAACAGCACAGCCTCGCCAAAAGCCGCGATCCGCAACGCCAGCACACCCAGCCCCAGAAACGCCGCGAGCATGCAGAACCGCGCTATCGTGAAGCACACCAAGGGCGATGCTTTCACAGCCACGCCAAGCGCCAGCCCCAGCGTCGCCGGAATATAGGCCGCCGGGAAATATGTTGCTGTGTTAGGCAAGTTCGCAAAAAATTTATGATGGTCAGAGATTTGCGCGCGCGCCGCCGCCAGATCCTGCTGGGTAACGACCGGGCGGTTATCGATCTCCGTAATCATACCAAACGAGGCCTGAAACAGCCCCCAATCCACCTTCACCCCTGTAATCGGCTCGGGCTTGCCGGTGTTGGCATCGGTATCGGTTTTACGCACGGCCAAAATGCCCCCATGCAGCAACCCTTCCGCCCGCGCCATATGCGCCGGTTCATCGGGCGACTGTCCCGGCGGCGTCAGCAGCACCGTCATCATCCCAACGGGCAGGGCGCAAAGGATAAAGCATAAAATGACGGCGGTCTTGCCCAAACAATGCTGCCAACGTCCAAACCAAACCGTCATTCCTGCCTCAGATCATACCTTGTTCCAAGTTTGCTCTACCGGGTTTCCCCCGGATCACCAAAGTACCATATTGCCACTCACCACCAAACTTCCCGCCGCCGCGTGAAACGCAAAAAACAGGTTCAAATCAATCTCCTGGGCGATCACCCTGCGGCGCGGCCCTACAACATAGCCCCGCCCGGCGGAAAGCCGCCTTCGTTCCCAAGCCCCCTGAAACATGCTCTATCCAAGCTAGGCGCGTGGTTTAAGCGGAGCGGAACGGATGGAGGTCGAGCAGCTGGAACAATACCCGCTAGAGCAACGGGAGACCCACCGCTCAGCGTGCATCGGCATCACCATCACCCAAACCGGCACGCCCCCCAACCAGCCATGACGCAACCTACCCCCACCACACCGCCCGCAACGGACGGAACATGGCTGCGCACCCACTGGCGGCCCCTGCTGGCCCTCGCCTTCATCGTGCTGCTCGCCAATGCCGCCATCCTCAGCGGCCAGTTCAACTGC
>PLSD01000105.1 GCA_003164135.1 Acetobacteraceae bacterium | reverse complement strand
TAAAGTGCAACTGTAATGTTAGGCGGTCCTCTGTAGCCCCAGTGCAACCAGCCTAGATTGGCCAAAGCAGTCCGGGAGCAAGCAGTTGCTTTGGAGCGCGGCGACGGAACACGCATACTTTTGGTCAAGGGGATTCATAAGGGCATGTCCGGAACAACTATGCTATTGAAGCCCCGGATTACCACGGCGGCCGACAGGCGGTCAGATCTCAACCTGCCGGCCAATTTCAACGACCTGAGCGGGCGACAGACTGAAGCGGTCAACAGTGTGAACGCTGTTGCGGTACATGAAGCCGAAAAGGAGGCGTTGCCATATCATCAGCCCATGTCTCTCCCTGGCGCGCACAACATCATCCCGCCCACCGAAATAAAGCGCCTTTTTAGGGTCGACCGGGCATCCCTGGGCATGCGCCTGGCTTAACGCGAGAGGCAGATTTGGCACTTCGATAAAGCCGAAATGTACCGTGACGTGCCAGACCCCATCAGCGATCTTTTCGAACTGAACGCGGTCTGCCGCGGCGATTCGGGGAATTTCCTCAAATTTGATCGTCAGGCTGATGGCTATCTCCGGCAGTACGCCAAATTGCGTAACATGCCGGGTCATCAAGGGCGGTACAGGCGCACTGGAGCGGCTGAGAAAAATTGCCATACCCTGGACACGAGGAATTTTTCCTTCGGCAAGGTTTTGCAGAAACGGCCCCGGTTTTTCGGTCAACTTCGCCAACTGCTCGCGCAGCAGAACGGTGCCGCGCCGCCATGTAACCATGCCAGTAAAAATGACGGCACCAAACGTCAGGGGTATCCAGCCGCCGGCGGCAATCTTAAGCAAGTTGGCGCTAAAAAAGGCCAGATCGACGATCATAAACAGACCTGCGACGGAAATGGCGCGGAGCGTGCTCCAACCCCAGCGCTCGCGCATCGTGGTGTAGAGTAGCACGGTGGTCAGCAGCATGGTGGTGGAGACCGCGGTGCCATAAGCACCGGCCAGTCGGTTCGATGTTTGGAAGGTGATGGCCAGCAGCACGGTCAGTGACATCATGACCCAGTTCACGAACGGAACATAAATCTGTCCGTATTCGGCATCAGATGTCTGGCGGATGTACACGCCTGGAAACCAGCCGAGCTGCATGGCCTGCCGCGTGAGAGAAAACGAGCCGGTGATGATCGCCTGGCTGGCAATGATTGTCGCGACCACTGAGATGGCGACCACCGGATACAGCGCCCAACTGGGGACCAGCAGGAAAAATGGGTTATCGCGGGCCTTCGTCGGGCCAAACATCAGCGCCGTTTCGCCCGCATAGTTTAGTAGGCAAGCCGGTAGTACGACCAGAAACCAGGAGGAGCGAATGGGGTTGCGGCCGATGTGGCCCATATCGGCATATAACGCCTCGCCGCCGGTGGCGGCCAAGAAAACCCCGCCCAGCAGCACAAAACTGGCCCAGCCTTTGGTGGCCAGAAGGTGGGCGCCATAATATGGATTGATGGCCGTCAGCACCGCCGGATGCCGGGCGATGCCGGCGATACCCAGCAAACCAATGACGGCGAACCAGGTAAGCATGATCGGTCCGAAAAACCGGGCAATACTGGCGGTGCCAAAACGTTGTGCCGCGAACAACGCGATCAGTATCACCACTGCGAGCGGCATGATGTACGGGTCGAGCGCATTTGTGGCGACATCGACCCCACCCAGTGCACTCAGCACCGAAATCGCCGGCGTGATGATGCCGTCGCCATAGATGAGTGCCGCGCCAAACAGCCCGCAATAAACGAGGAAACGCCCGGTCTCCGAGCTGTTGCGGCCAATCAAGGACATCAGCGCCAGGATACCGCCTTCACCGTGATTGTCGGCGCGCATCACGAAGACGCAATATTTCAGAGAAATCGTGATGATAAGCGTCCAAAAAATCAGAGAAAGGATGCCTAACGCCAGATGCGGATCAATATGACCGCCGGTCTCATCCACCACTGTTTGCATCGTATAAAGCGGGCTCGTGCCGAGATCGCCATAAACGATCCCCAACGCAGCAAGAGCCAAAGCAGGAGTCGTCCGCTTTTCCACCGGTGAAGCTTCAGGGGCCAAATTCACGTCCTTCAATCATTGGCTAGGTTAGTTAGGCGCGTACGACCTGAATTAATGAGCTGCTGCCGGTCTGATGGACACGGACCTTAAGCCGAAGCTGCCAGTCGTTTGAATTCCATAGGGCTGATATAGCCGATCGTCGAGTAGCGCCGGCGCGGATTGTAGAACCGCTCGATATATTCGAACACGTCGGCGCGTGCCTGGTCCCAGGTACGATAAACCTTGCGCGCAATGCGTTCGGTTTTCATGGAGGAGAAGAAGCTCTCCATGGCAGCATTATCCCAGACATTGCCGGACCTGCTCATGGAGCAAACCACGCCATGATCTGCCATGAGCCTTTGGAATTGTTCGGACGTGTACTGGCTGCCGCGGTCTGAATGATGCAGCAGCGCGTCGGGTCCGCCACGCTGCCAGATCGCCATCACCAGTGCATTGGTGACTAACTGGGCCGTCATCGTGGCGCTCATCGACCAGCCGACCACGCGGCGCGAGAACAGATCAATCACCGCCGCCACATACAACCAGCCCTCCGCGGTCCAGATGTAAGTGAAATCAGCGATCCATTTGCGGTTTGGCGCTGACTGCCACGCGACAACACGGAACCTCATCCAGATGGACTTGTCCCGCTTTAGTGGAGAGGCATTAGCTCAATAGCCTGCCTGTTTTCGAACTGAATTGGGCTGGCGTAGTTTAGCGCTGAATGGCGCCTGACGGGGTTGTAGAAGCCGTCGATATAGCGGGCAATAGCGGTCTCGGCCTCCTCACGGGCATCCCGCATGTGCCCGGCCATAATCCGATTACCTTTCCGTGAAATATGACAGAAAACACACAATCCAGACGCGATTTTGGACTTCGCCTCTGGTACTGGGACTTGTGGGCCCCTTCACTATGGTACCGGAAGCTGCACGGGCCGCTAGCATTGTTCCCAACCAGTTGACCAACGGCCCGGTTCCGATCGGCTCCAACTGCGGGGCGCCACAGGCACGCATCGTCGAACTTGTGCCATGGAGATTGGGCTCTGCCGCACGCGCCTGATCTCACCGAAAATCATATGTG
>PLSD01000133.1 GCA_003164135.1 Acetobacteraceae bacterium | reverse complement strand
TTGCAACTGTAATGTTAGGGTCGCCGGGCCGTAGAAATCAGCCGCCACCCCCACGCCGCCTACCGAATGGTACCAGCACGGTCAACGCCAAAACATACAAAAACACCACGCTATACATGATGGCAGACACCCCCATCGGCAGGTTCCAATAGATCAACCTGTAAAATCGCGTGCAATGTTGACCCCCTGAGGGGTGGTTTTCGCGTCTAAAACCGACCCCTCTGACGTTTTTATGTCGGCATTCTTCCTACGGCCTCTAACGGGCCGGGGGGATATTTTTGGGGATTACCGCGTCACCCTTGAAATTTTCCGTCACGACTTCGGTTTAATTATTCGATAATACATTGGAATACAATAGTATTTGTCTTTAAGGTATTTTATCGTTCGAAGTGAGACGTTAAGGAGGTCGATTCGAAATCACCGACGCTGACACACTCGGCAACTGAATTCGGTGGAGGCGTGACAGGCCACTCAGAAAGGCTGCCCGCGTTCGGTCTTTTACTGAACGCGGGCAGCGGAACGAGACCCATCCGCGCTTTTCAGTTAAATGCCGCTTCAGCAAAATGGCACTTGTATTGCTTGTTCTTTAAATTGGCGACCTGGGTGCCTCAGAGAATCCAGTTGGATATAAGTGCCATTAGATTAGATTAACGTGACCACAATGTCTGAAACAAAGCCGTATCTATCGTTCTGGGAGAAAGCCGCCCGCGGCGAAGATGGCTGGTCGCTTGCTGTCCGATGGCATCCCGCAGCATTTCATATGCTTGACGTTGCCGCTATTGCACAGGCTTGGCTGGCACAGCACAAGCCAAGAATTCCAGGACAGCCAAATATTGGCGAGGCTGCCTGGTCAGCGCTCGTGGTGCTGATTGATATCCGCCGCCAATGTTTCATTTTGCGGGAGCTCTCCGCGCTATCGGCAATCGCGGACGGGCATTCGGCCGAATAAGCGACTTGAGCCTTATCCTCGCGTGCAGTTAGGTGGAACTGGTTAAATCGAAAAGTCGAACGAATCGATCAGCGTGTGGGCGCTGACATCGGGGAAATCCTGTGCCACACGCGCGATTTCCGAGATTTTCAGCACTTTCGCCGGAATGCCGGCGACGGTGGCGTTCTCCGGCACGTCGGCCAGCACCACGGCGCCGGCGGCAATGCGGGCGTTGGCGCCGATTACCACATTGCCGAGGATCTTCGCCCCGGCGCCGATGACCGCGCCTTTGCGTACCTTCGGGTGCCGGTCCCCAGCCACCTTGCCTGTACCGCCCAGTGTGACGTTCTGCAGCAGCGAGACGTCGTCATCAATGACAGCCGTCTCGCCCACTACCAGCCCGGTGGCGTGGTCGAGGAACACACCCTTGCCGATGCGCGCGGCCGGGTGGATGTCGGTCTGGAAAACGTCTGACGAGCGGCTTTGCAGGTAGAGGGCAAAATCGCGCTCGCCGTTGACCCAGAGCCAATGCGCCAGGCGGTGGGTCTGCAGCGCGTGGAAGCCTTTGAAATACAGGAACGGTTCGATGAACCGCTCGGTCGCCGGGTCGCGCTCCACCACCGCGGCGATGTCAGCGCGCAAGCCGCCGATCAGACCTGGCTCCGCCTCGGTCGCACGGTAAAAGGCGTCCACGATCACGCCCAGGCCGACGACGTCGTTTTTTAACCGCGCGGAGACGCGGTGGAAAATCGCGGCCTCGAAGCTGCGCCGGTTGAGGATGGATTCCACGAACAAAGGTGCCAGCATCGGCGTCTTGGCAAGTGCCTCCTGCGCTTCCTGGCGCAGTTTGATCCACAGCACATCGACCAGCACTTGGCTGTCCATCCGTCCGCCAGTGCCGCTGGCCGCGACTTCGCGCAGATGGGTGAGGGTGGCGCGCAGCGAGGCTGCACTTTCCGGGCTTGCCATGCTCAGCCTACCGTGCCGGCGGCGATCCGGCGCACGGCGGTTGCCAGCGCGTCGATATCCGCGAACGTGTTGTACAGCGCGAAGGAGGGACGCACGGTCGCCTCCACGCCGAAGCGGCGCAGAATGGGCTGCGCGCAATGATGGCCGGACCGCACCGCGATGCCTTCCTCATTCAGGGCTTTGCCGACGGATTCAGCGGGAATACCGTTGAGCACGAAGGAAATCACCCCCGCCTTTTCCGTGGCCGTGCCGATGATGCGCAGGCCGGGAATGGGGGTGAGCAGCTTGGTTGCGTATTCGATGAGCGCGTGTTCATGCGCCGCCACGTTTTCCATGCCGATGCGTTCTAGATATTCCAGCGCCGCGCCGAGGCCCACGGCGTCGGCAATGTTGCCGGTGCCGGCTTCGAACTTGAAGGGAGCAGGCTGGTACTCAGTTTTCTCGAACGTCACGTCGCGGATCATGTTGCCGCCGCCCTGCCAGGGGGGGCTGTCGTCCAGTATGGCTTTTTTGCCGTAGACGGCGCCGATGCCGGTGGGGCCAAAAACCTTGTGGCCGGAGAAGATGAACCAATCCGCATCCAGCGCCTGCACGTCAACCGGCATGTGCGAGATCGACTGCGCGCCGTCCAGCAGCACTTTCGCACCGTAGCGATGCGCCAGGTCGATCATGGTTTTCGCCGGCGTCACGGTGCCGAGCGCGTTGGAAACATGGGTGAAGGCGACCAGTTTGGTGCGGTCGTTCAAAAGTTTTTCATACTCGTTTAGCAGCACTTGGCCGGAATCGTCCACGGGCACCACGCGCAGTTTCGCGCCGGATTCTGAGCATAGCATCTGCCAGGGCACGATGTTGGCGTGGTGTTCGAGGTTGGTGACAATGATCTCATCGTCCGCGCGAATGTGCTTTTTGCCCCAGCTTTGCGCGACGAGGTTGATGCCCTCGGTGGCACCGCGCACAAAAACGATTTCCTCGACTGAGCCGGCGTGGATGAAGCGGCGCACGGTCTCGCGCGCTTTCTCATAGGCATCGGTAGAACGTGCGGCGAGTTCATGCGCGGCGCGGTGGATGTTGGAGTTCTCGTGCTCATAGAAATATTTCAGACGTTCAATCACCGCGCGCGGCTTTTGCGTGGTGGCGGCGTTGTCCAGCCAGACCAGCTTTTTACCATTCACGCGCTCGGAGAGAATCGGGAAATCCCGTGCCACCGATTCGGCGTTGAAAGCCGGATGCGCGCTGGCGGGTATCTGTGGCGTGGTGCCGAAATTGTCGTCCACGAAATAGTAGGTGGGGGCTTGGGGGGTTGTCTGCGCCGGCAGGCCCGAAAGTCCACCGGGAACCGCACCCGGCTGCGGCGCAGGGGCGGGGGATTTGAGCAGTGGCGCCAGCAGCGCGTGCAACTCCACCTCGTTCGGCAGCGAGGCCAATAGGGGAGGGATGTTATCCAGCGAAAACCCCGGCTGCGGCGCGTTGCCAGGCAGGCCACCCGTGGGCGGCGAGGATGGGACGCCTAGCGAATGCGGCGCAAAATCCGGGAAAGTTCCGGGAAGGGGCGCAGTGACGCCCGCGCCGCCTAGCGGCGGCGGACCACCCGCGGGCGGGCCTAAGCCGGCCAGCGAGGTCACTGGCGCGGCGGCAGGCAGTTGCGGCTGCGCGCCGCCCAAACCAGCAGGCGGCTGCGCGCCGCCGGGAAGTTCCCGGAAGATCGCGCTCGCCAGCTTTGCCAGTTCGACCACGTCGAACGGGGCGGAGGTCTCAGGCTGGGTAGTTGTAGACATGGTATTTCCCGACCTCGACGTTTTCGAGCACTGCAATGGCATCCGGGGTTAGCACGGCGAGCGAGCAGTAGAGCGAGATGAGGTAGGAAGCGATCGCCTTATGGTTGATGCCCATGAAGCGGACCGAGAGTCCCAGGCCCTGTTCGCCCTGAAGATGTGGCTGGAACAGGCCGATGACGCCCTGGCGCGCCTGACCTGTGCGCAGGAGCACAATATTGGTCTTGCCGTTGGTTACGGCCAGCTTGTCCGACGGGATAAGCGGAATGCCGCGCCAGGTGACGAACTGTGAGCCGAACAGCGAGACGGTAGGGGGCGGCACGCCACGGCGGGTGCACTCACGGCCGAACGCGGCGATGGCGGCGGGATGTGCCAGGAAAAAGCCCGGCTCCTTCCATACCTTGGTCAACAATTCATCGAGATCGTCCGGCGTGGGCGCGCCGGTGCGGGTGGAAATGCGCTGTTCCGGCGTGGTGTTGGCGAGCAGCCCGTATTCGGGGTTGTTGATCAGTTCGCTTTCCTGGCGTTCCTTGATTGCCTCGATGGTCAGGCGGAGCTGCTCGGCGATCTGGTTGTGCGGCACAGAATACAGGTCGGACACGCGGGTGTGGATGTCCACCACCGAGTTCACCGCGCTGAGCAGGATTTCACGCGGCGCTTCATCGTAATCGACGAAGGTCTGCGGCAGCACGCGCTCATCGCGCGCGGAGCAATCCACCGTAATGGCGGAGGCGTCTTTCACGCGGTTGAGGCGGAAAATACCGGCTTCGACCGGCACCCATTGCAGGCAATGCACCAGCCAGCGCGGGGTGATGCTGGACATTTGCGGCGTGGTTTTGGTTGCATTTGCAAGTTGCCGCGCGGCGACGTCGCCAAGGGCCGTGGGGGTAGGGAGATGTTCGCTCATAAGCTGCTTTCGGTCTGCCTGGATGGTTGCGGAGAATGGCGGCTGGACGCCGTGTTTGGTTACGAGTCGTTTAGTCCTATAGGAATGATAAAAATAATCTAGAGATATTCGGAATCCCTGTCAAATATGACAATATTTTCTCCTGAACGGAGGTGGACTCTCAAGAGAAGTCTGCTAATGCTTTGTATAATACATTGTTATATAATTGTTTATTGAATTTCTGTAGCAGGCCAGTAGATCGCTTCTATTATAACTAGAAATCAGATAGATAATAAATACTTTTGTCGCTGTATCTGAGCAAACGAGACTTGCCGCTCTGTTCGCGGCGCCTGGCAATTACCACGGACTACGGCTACGCAGTCCCACCGCTTTCAACCCGCCGAATCGCGGGCATCGCTTTCGTGGCGTTGCTGCATGTGGCGATTATCTGCGTGTTGCCGGTGCGCGTGGGCATTGGACTATCGTTGGCACGCCCACAGAGATCGCGGACCAGTTGCAATTCTGGTTTGAGCATGGTGCTGCCGATGAGTTTAACGTGATGCCGCCGATTCTTCCTACCGGATTGGATGATTTTGCCACGTTGGTCGTGCCTGAGTTGCAGCGGCGCGGGCTGTTCCGCAGGGAATATGCCGGGCGCACCTTGCGGGCACATCTGGGCTTGCATGAACTGGCCTGGGATGCGGTGGGCATCGCGGGTGTGGCGGAATAATTTTTTTAAATTAGCAGAAAATCACAGGTGTCACAGAAAATATTGTCGTTTAGGCTTTAACAATAGCTTGCCGATAGAGATTATTTGTAATACAGTTCGAATCGTCGAAGAGAGTTGGTACCATGTGTAAACCGAATTGTTTCGCTTCCCTGCGCTGAACGTCCCCTGGCGGATTGCCAGTCTTTGCTTCGTCCAAAACAACCCTGAAAACTCTTAAAGGAGATGCGCCATGGGCGCTGATGTTACAACTGATTTTGGTCTAAAAATCCGTAAAATTACTGGTCGCGGCGGCGCGGAGGTTTCTGGTATCAATCTTGGGCCGGACCTGCAGCCCGCGACCATCAAAGCCATCCGCGAGCAGCTCCTGGAGCACAAGGTTATTTTCTTCCGCGGGCAGCACCAACTGACTGACCAGAGCCAGGAAGCTTTCGCGAAACTTTTGGGTGAGCCGGTAGCGCACCCTACTGTGCCGACGGCGGAAAACACCGATTACGTGCTGGAGTTGGACAGCGAATTTGGTGGCCGCGCTGATACTTGGCACACCGACGTCACCTTCGTGGATGCCTATCCGCAAGCTTCCATCCTGCGCGCGCTTACCGTGCCGGAAGCTGGCGGCGACACCATCTGGTCGAACACCGAGGCTGCTTATGAGCATCTCCCGGAGGTGCTGAAGCAGCTGGCCAACAATCTGCGTGCAATTCACAGCAACCTTTACGACTATGCGGCGCGGCGGCCAAAGGCGCCAGCCGAAGATGCTCAGCGCTACGCGGATGTGTTTGCGTCAACGATTTATGAGACCGAGCATCCTGTGGTGCGCGTGCATCCCGAAACCGGCAAACCCTCGCTGTTGCTGGGCCACTTCCTGCAGCGTTTTGTTGGTCTTTCCTCGCATGACAGCAAACTAATTTTTGAGCTCCTGCAGAGCCATGCGATTTTGGAGGAAAATACCATCCGCTGGCGCTGGCAGGAAGGCGACGTGGCGATCTGGGACAACCGCGCTACGCAGCATAAGGCGATCAACGATTACGGCACACAGCACCGCGTGGTGCATCGCGTCACCATAGCGGGCGATGTGCCGGTGGGGCTGGATGGCCAGCGCAGCAAGACGCTTTCCGTGCGTGAGAACCCGGCCAAGAAACAAGCGGCCTGAAGATCAAGGCGGGAGGGTAACCTCCCGCCGGTTTCCTGGAGATGATAAAAATGCTGACACGCCGCCGCCTTACTGCCAGCTTGGCCGCCGCCTCTTTGCTTGCGGCGCCGGGCCTAGGGCGCGCTGGTGCGGTGCCGCGGCGCCTGCGCATTGGCGTCGCCATGGCAGGGCTTGGCGGCCGCCCGTATTCCTTCGCGGGCGCTGTGGCTGTCATGCACGTGCAGGGCTTACTGGAAAAGGAATTTGCATCGGGCGGCACGTCGGTAGAGTGGCATTTTTTTGCAGGCGCCGGTCCAGCCGTGAATGAGGCTCTTGCAAATAACGCGCTAGATTTTGCCTGGCAGGGGGATATGGCGGAGATCGTCGGACGCTCACGCGGGCTTGCCACCAAACAGCTTTTTGTCGCGGGCAACCGCTTTCCTGTTGCCGTGGCTGTAGCGAAGGATTCCTCCATTGCAAGCCTTGCCGATCTAAGAGGCAAAACCGTCGCTAATTTCCAGGGAACCACCTTGCAGCTCGCGGTGGACCGTATCCTCGCCACGGCAGGTTTGCGTGAACAGGATATGCAAATGGTGAACCTCGATCAGGTCACCGCGTCTGAGGCCGTGGCTCAACATCAGATCGACGCCAGTTTCATAGAATTCGGTCTCACACCGCAGACGGAAAAATTGCTCAAAATTATCTATCGCAGTGGACCTGGCGAGCCCGAGCTATCGCCACAGACCAGCTTTATCACCACTGAGGCTTTTGCGCTGGCCTATCCTGACACAGTGGACCGTGTCGTGCGTGTTGCCGTTGGGGCCGCGCATTGGGCTTCGCTCGGCCAAAACCGTCCAGCACTGTACGCAATTTACGGCAAAACAGGCTACCCGCCGGTCTTTATCAAGTCGATGTTCGACCAACAGGACCCTCTGGTTTTCAGTTCCCCACTTTGGGACGCATTTGCGGCTTCGCAGCTCGCGCGCTCTGCCGCGGATTCGTATAAATTCGGCCTCATCCGCACCCAGGTGAATACCGCGCAATGGCTCGATCGTGGCCCGCTGGACCGGGCGCTGGCGAGTCTTGGCTTACAGCATTATTGGCCGCAATTCGGCGCCGATGGTCTGACGAGAGTCAGCTGATGTCACAGACGACGCAGATATTGCCCAGGGTTATCCCTTCGCCGAGAAGATGGAAACTGCCAACGCCGCGGTTATCGGTGCTACGTGGCGCCATTGTGCCGGTGTTGTTGCTTGGGATCTGGCAATTTGTCTCCGCGCGGGGTATCGTTGCGAACCTGATTCTGCCTTCGCCGTGGCAGGTGGTGCAGGCGCTGCATGTACTCGTTACCTCCGGTCTGCTGCTCAGCTCCATTGAAATCAGCCTGCAACGGTTGTTTCTTGGTTACGGTATCGGCATCGGCATCGGTCTGCCTCTAGGGGTGCTCATGGCTGTCTCCCCTTTGGCCCGGAAACTCATCGCCCCGAGTTTTTATGCCGTTGCACGGGTACCCTTGCTCGCCTGGGTGCCATTTCTCATGGTTATTTTTGGCATTGGCGAGGCCCTGAAGCTGGCCATCATCGCCAAGGCTGCCTTGACTCCGGTGACGATGAATACCGAGCGCGCCATAGCTGCCATTCCACGTGGCTGGGTGGAATTAGGTCGGCTTTACCGGCTTTCCTGGTTTACCGCACTACGGCGTATTTTGCTGCCCGCCACTCTGCCTCCCATCTTTGTCGGTCTGCGCCTAGGCCTTGTGCAAGCTTGGGCCGCTCTGGTGGTGGTGGAGTTGCTGGCTGCCTCGCGTGGGCTGGGGTTTGAACTCGCAATGTCCAGGCAATTGTTCCAGTTGGATACCATGGTGGCGCTGATGCTGGTTATCGGTGTGATCGGCTTTATCCTCGATCGTGGCGTTGCCCGGATCGAATTTATCCTCATACGCCGGTTCGGAGGTGTGGCGTGAGCCGTGCCAGGACCCGCCCAGGAACGCGGCTTGCCACATTCGCACTGGCGATGGCTTTGCCATTTGCCGTCGCGAGTGCCTGGCAGGCTGCGGCCAGCTTTAATCTGATTGATCCCACGCAATGGGCTTCGCCTGTGCTGGTTGGCCACGCATTGTCTCAACAACTCAGTGACCCGCAGTTCTGGTCGGATTTTTCCGCGAGCCTGCTGCGTGATGCGCAGGGTACGGGCGTGGGTATACTTCTCGGCCTTCCGGCTGGGCTGGCGCTAGGGCGCTCAGCACTTGTGCGAGGGTTGTTTGTTCCTGTGCTGGACGCCACCAAGGCCATCCCGATTTTTACCTGGGTACCGCTGCTCTCGGTCTGGGTCGGTTCGGGCGAGGAGGGCAAGGTCACGTTCATAGCGCTCGCCGCGGCACTTCCGGTGGTGTTCAGTACGCTCGAAGGTGTATTCTCGATCCAGCCCCGGTATCTGGAACTGGCGCGCCTCCTCTGCCTGGGGCGATTGGTCACATTGCGCAGGGTTGTTCTCCCTGGTGCCATGCCTGGCATTCTGCGCGGTGTCCATCTGGCCCTGCTCTATGGCTGGCTCGCCACGATTGGAGCTGAGTATTTATTCGAGGCCGGCGGCGGCATTGGCAGCAACATCATGGGCGCGCGTGAACTCTACCGGCTGGACCTCGTGGTCGTGGATATGATCGCGATCGGTTTGGTCGGCGTCCTGCTCGACCTTGCTGCCGGCAATACCGAACGATTTCTTCTCCGCTGGCAGGAAAGGGCTTTATCATGACGGACTCGGCCCTTTTAACCCTGCAAGGTGTTGGTAAAAGCTTTGTTCACGGTGGCGGCCATGTGCAGGCGCTGCGCGGGATCGACCTTACCTTGGACGACGGTGAGTTTGTTGCTCTTATCGGCGCCAGCGGTTGCGGCAAGTCTACATTGTTGCGTCTTGTTGCCGGGCTTGAAACCGCCGATTCCGGCAGCATAGCGCTCGATGGCGCGCAGATAACCGGGCCATCGCTGAGCTGCGGAATGATCTTCCAGGATCATCGCCTGCTGCCATGGCTTACCGTGACGCAGAATATCAACTTGGCACTTTCGCAATCCAAGCTTCCCGCCGTCCAACGCAAACGGCTGATCGATATACACCTGGAACTTGTCGGGCTTTTGCCGTTTGCCAATGCCTTTCCCAGACAGCTTTCAGGCGGCATGGCACAGCGGGCGGCAATTGCGCGCGGGCTGGTCAACCGGCCACGTCTGCTGCTGCTGGATGAGCCGTTCAGTGCGCTGGATTCGCTCACCCGCACAAGGTTGCAAAGTGAACTGCAGGCCATTTGGGCGTATGAGAAAACAGCGATGCTGCTGGTCACGCACGATGTCGAGGAAGCGGTTTTTCTTGCTGATCGCATCGTGGTTCTGGCACCGCATCCCGGACGGATCAGCAATATCGTCAAAGTTGATCTGCCGCGGCCGCGTGTCCGGGATTCGGCAGGCTTTGTGTCACTGAAAGCGAGCCTACTGCGCGACCTCGAATCCTATGTGGAGGCGGCGTGAGATGAGCTGTTGACCCTGATCCACCACTAGAACCAGAGGACAATTCATTCCGGTATCCGGAGGCGCTGCTCTCGATTGATCGGCGCGCGCGAGTGCTGGAAATCAACCCCGAAACTAAGCTGATCGTCTGGGAATACCGGGCAGAAAATTCTGGCGCGCCGGGCTGGAGTTTCCACGGCCCTTTCATCAGCAGCGCACGGCGGCTGCCCAATGGCAATACGTTGATCGATGAGGGGATTAACGGACGGTTCTTCCAGGTTATGCCGGCGGCCAAAATCGTGTGGGAATATATCAGCCCTTATTCAGGCCCCTATGCCGGTGAAGTGAATACCGTTTCCAATTGGGTCTACCGCGCCCAGCCGGTACCGTACAGTTGGGTGCCTCCCGGCACGGCCCATTCAGAGCAGCCGGTACGATGAGAGCTGGAACCGGCGCAACCCAGCGCCGGTCCGGCTTGCCTGGATGTTCAGGGTTTTGCCGCATGGCAGAGATTCTATTTTTAAACACTATTAAAACCATAGAAAAGATATTACATTAGAGTGCGGAGTGGCAGGTTCGTGCGACAGGTGCCGGGCAGCGCTGGGAGCCGGGAGGCAAGAAAGAGGGTGAGAAATGATGCCAGAGCTAAAACAATTCCCGGATAAACCGAACACTGCTATCCAACCGGGAAAATGCGAAGGCCAAGCTGGGCAGCAGTCTCACGCGATTGCCATTATCGGAGCCGGGTTTTCGGGTACAATGGCAGCGATACGTTTGCGGCGCGCATTACCTCCCAATTGCGTTATCTATCTTATTGAGCGCACCGGCCGTTTCGCCCGTGGTCTTGCCTATATTGAGTCCAGCGCGCCGCATTTGTTGAATGTACGGGCGGCGAATATGAGCGCGTTTCCGGAAGATCCGGGGCATTTCGACCGCTGGGTTGAGCGGGAGTCTGTGAAATTTCCCGGTGAACTCCGCCGCACCAAGGCCGGTACGTTTGCCACCCGCCGTTTCTACGGCCGCTATCTGCGCGCGCTGCTGTTTGATGAAATGCGTGCATCAGGCGGGCGTGTTCGTCTGATAGCCGACGAGGTGGTGGGGCTCGATCAGTTGCCGGACGGGTGGCGGCTGCTATGTGCCAGCGGGCACGATATTGTAGCGGCTGGTGTCGTTCTGGCGTCGGGAAATCTACCCTCCAACCGCCCCTGCGACGGCGTGGTATTCTACGACCCCTGGACACCAAGCGCCATCGCCAGCCTGCACCCCGGTGAGCCGGTGCTGATCGTGGGCACCGGGCTGACCATGGTGGACCTTGCGCTGGGCATGCACGGCCAGGGATTTCGTGGCCCGATTTTCGCGGTTTCGCGCCGCGGGCTGATTCCGGAACGGCATGACGTGGTTGACCGGCCCTGGCCCGCCTCGGCTTTCACTACCGAGGAGCGCCATTCCGCGTTGGCGCTGTTGCGCCGGGTACGAGTGCAGGTGCGTGAGGCGGCCGCACAGGGCATTGGTTGGCGTGCGGTCATCGACGGCCTGCGTCCGGTGACAGCCGAACTCTGGCGCGGTCTGCCGCTTGAGCAGCGCCAACGCTTCCTGCGGCACGCGCGCCCTTATTGGGACGTGCATCGCCACCGCCTGGCCCCCTCCGCCGCCGATATTTTTGACGCCATGATCGCGAGCGGGGCGCTGCGGCTAAAACGCGGCCGAGTGCGTGATGTGCGGACAGCGGATGGCCAAGCCGCCGTCACACTTGAAAGCCATACGGGTGGCCAGCTGGAAACGCTTACCGTGCAACGAGTCATTTTCGCCACGGGGCTCGAAGGTGCCAGGGCCAATCACGGCCTGGTTGCCCGGTTGCTCGATACCGGCCTGGTCCGAACCGACCAGCAGGGATTGGGGCTGGAAGTTACCGAAGCGCTGGAGATCGTTAATTCACAGGGCGTTCCAGCCCCGCGGATGTGGGCGCTCGGCCCGATAGTGCGGGGCGTATTCTGGGAGTGCCTGGCGGTCCCGGACATCCGTGTGCAGGCGCAGCAGATCGGCGTGGTAGTCGCGGAACAGATTGTGCCACTGCCTGCAACCTCCATGGCTTAGGGAGCACAGACGCCGTGCCAGGAGGCGTGGTTGTTGTTGACCAGCTTTCATCTGTCCGACGGGGTTGCTTAAACAAAAAGAATAGTTAAACTGTAGACTTGCGGCGTATTGTCCCCAGGTGAGTGGGAAAAGGACGAGAGGTACACAAGATACGTCATGTTGGAGGAACCGATGCGGTTAAGTTTGCCGGCCTGTGCTCCCTTGACGGTGGGAATGGACCTGAACATAAGTAATGGTTACGGCATTGTGGCCTTACCGGACTGGTTTGAGGAGATCGATCCTGTCGGGAGATTCGCTCTGGCGGGGGTCGCGCAGGCATTGTTTGGTTTGCTGGTGAGTTTCGAGGTCGAGGTTGGGAATACGATCGCCATTACCCGTGCGGCATCGCTGGAAGAAATAGCGGTCCCGGCCGGGCTGTCGTGCAATCAGGCTTCCCACGCGCTTGAGCGTTTAAGGGCACGGGCGCTCATTAGTGCGCGCCGCCAGCGTTTTATTATCTTGGAGCCGGCGGTGCTGACGGAGATTGCGGCCGGTTGGCAGCCAGGTGCAAAAGACTAGGGGATTCCTCCGGTGCACGAAAAATGGCATTTGGGGTATATTCAAATTACATTGGGAGCACGATCGAAATGTCAGAAAATCCGCGGAACGCCGACCATCCGATTGAGCAGGTATTTCTCGACCGATGGTCGCCCAGAGCTTTCACCGGCGAGAGCATTCCCGAGGCGCTGTTGTTCAGTTTTTTTGAAGCCGCGCGCTGGGCACCGTCTTCCTATAATTCACAGCCTTGGCGGTTTTTATATGCGACACGCGACAATGCGCATTGGGATAAGTTTCTCGGCCTGTTGAACGAGTTCAATCAATCGTGGGCAAAGACGGCGTCCGCGCTCGTCTTTGTTGTGTCCGAGAAAACCATGGTAGTCTCGGGTAAGGATGCAAAAATTCCGGCTCGAAGCCACTCCTTTGATGCTGGCGCGGCTTGGGCTTATCTGGCATTGCAAGCCACCTACCTCGGTTGGTCGACGCATGGCATGGCGGGAATCGACCATGACCGCATTCGCGTGGAATTGAATGTACCTGAGGATTTTTATGTCGAAGCGGGGATTGCAATCGGCAAGCGCGGGGACAAAACCTCGTTGCCGGAGGCGTTACAAGCGCGTGAGGCACCAAGTCCGCGCAAACCTGTTGCGGAAATCGCTTTTTCCGGAGGGTTTTAGGGCGGGTTGGTCTGCTGCCGGTTTTTAAGGCGGCGACTATGGCTGCGTATCTGGGGTACGTGTTGGCAGAGGCGATTTTGGTTAATTAGACTAATTTAATGTTATTTCGTTGCTCGACACAGGCAAAAAATCATGCGCAATCCGGGTTGAAGCGTTTCCGCTGCAACCCGGATGCAAATGGTTAATGCAAAGCCGGATATGGCGCCCAGGAGCGCGGGCTGCCGGCTTTGAGCTTGCGGCGCTCGGCGGCAATTTCGCGCGCCAGTTCGATATTACCCGTTTTATAGGCGGAAATTCCCAGCGTCTGCACGAACAGGTCGCGCTGCGCATTGCTGCCGCCGATCGGCGCGAGGTTCTTGTACAGCGGCGCCAGTATGGCGACTGTCGTGGCGTAGTCGCCCTTGCGATAGGCGCGCAAGGCGCGGATCAGCGGTAGCCCGTACTCTTTGCTCACCTCGGCATTGGTGCCAGTCGCGCGCGCGGTATAGTCGCGGATCGACGCCTCCAATTGGTCGGCCGCAGCTTCGTTCCCTGCGCCGGTGAAGGTGAAGGAGATGTGCACATCGTTGAAGGCGAGCACATGCTCCTGCGCATGCGCGCCCCAAAACGGCGCCAGATCCTTCCAGCGGTCCCCGACATTCACGCCCTGCAGTTCCAGCCGCCACAGCAGTGCCGCGGCATCGACCAGGTCGAGCACTATGGAGGCTGGGGTGGCGTGGATATGCGCGTCGTAGATTTCCAGCACTTCGTCGAACCGACCCGCTTCGGTGAGGTACAGCGCCAGATGCCACCATTGGTGCACGGCAAGCCCGGTAGCCGGGGCCCAGTAGGGCTCCAGCCCGCGCAGCCATTTGATGCCCTCCTCCGGCCGGCCCTGCATTTCCAGCACATGGGCGACCGCATGCACGCCCCAGGTGTCGGTAGGGTTGATCTCGGCGGCCTCGCGCCCGGCCTTCTCGGCTTCGGCGTATTCGCCGGTTTCCTCCAGCCCGAAGGAGGCCATGCCGAGCACGAAGCCGCGCTCGCGCGAGCCGGGGGCGTAGGCCGGCAGCACGGAAACCGGCACGTCGCGCAGTTTCTGCGAGGCGCCGAGGAAGAAATGCGTGTCATGCGCGAGGCGCAGCGAGAGGATATCCGCCGGGTCGGATTTCAGTGCGGTTTCCCAGTAATTGGCGGCGCCTTCAATGTCCCCGGTGGCCCAGGCACTGGCGGCGGCGATGTGGAGTCTTTCGCGCGGGTTGGCTTTGTCGCTCAGCGCCTGCGCGGCGGCCAGCGGGTCATGCACCGCTGGGGCATCCCCCGGCACGCCGCCCAGGCTGTTGAGGGCCGAGATGGTGGTGTAACCGATGATGAAATCCGGATCGGCCTGCACCGCCGCGGATAGTGTGGCGACCGGGTCACCGATTAGGCCCAGATATTCGCCGAGAGCTTTGTCAAATACGGCGTTCGGCGTGCTCATGTTTTGGGCTCCTTGCTCTCGACATCACGCCAGAATTCCAGCAGCGCGGGGGCAACTTCAGCGGGGCGTTCCCAGTTGGGCGCGTGGCCGGTTTCGGCGTATTCAATGAATTTTGCATTTGTGAAGTGGCGGCGCAGTTTCGCCTGGTCCGCATTAGGGAAAATGCCATCGTCATGGCCCCAGAAGATTAGCGTTGGGATGGCGGATGGCGCATCGGTGGGGGCGGGCTCGTCCAGCAGCCCGGCCAGCACGCCGCGCCACACATCAGCTTTTACTTTTTTCGTCTCGTCTAGGTAGTGGACAAAAATATCCTCGGGCAGGGGCGCGAATGTGGTGGAGCCCTGGAACTCGCGAGCCAGCGCCTCGGGCACCGGGTCGGCTAGATTAGTTAGGAGCGGCGCGGTTTCCAGCAGCGTCTGGTTGCCGCCGGAATGGCGCGCGGTGCTGATCAAGGCCACGCTGCGCACCAGCTCGGGCCGTAGCGCCGCGACACGCTGGCTGACGATGCCGCCGAGCGAATGGCCGGAGAGATGCACCGGCCCGACGCCGATGGATTCGATAAAGACAATGGCATCCTGCGTGAAACCGGCAATGGCGTAGTCAGCAGCCGGATCGCTGTCGCCATGGCCGCGCTGGTCGGGCACATACAGCCGGTGCGCGCTACCCAGTGCATCAAATAGCCGGAAGAAGCTGACATTGGAGTCGAGATAGCCATGCAGCAGCACCACCGGCGTGCCGGTCTCGCCGATTTGCCGGTAATGCAGTCTGCGTTGGTCGGGGAGGGTAAACACGCTCACGATAACGGATCTCCTGCGGGGGTTAAGGTGCAAGGTTTCAGTTCAGCAGCGTGAGCGTGCCATGTCATGGCGGTTAAATCCAGGAATGAACCGGCGGCTCGGTGCCGCTCAGGTAATATTTTCCGATCGCATCAAACTTCCACCGCACCGGGTCGTGCAGCGTGTGCGTGCGCGCATCTCGCCACAAACGGTCGAGATTATGGTGCGCCAAAGTAGAGCGCGTGCCGCCCAGCTCGAACAGTTTGTTGGTCGCGAGAATGGCGATTTCCGTGGTCAGCACTTTGGCTTCGGCCACCGCGATTTTCGCGCGGCCAACGGTTTGGCCATCCGGGTTGGCGATGCATTCGTCCACCACATCGGCCGCCTCCGCCAGCACCGCATCGGCGGCGTTGAAGCGGGTTTTCAAATCACCGATGGCGGCGATGGTGTAGGGGTCCTCGTAGGCATGCGCCTGGTGACTGTCGATCCAGGGGCGGGCGTGGTTGCGTACCAGCTGAATGGTCGTCTCGATCGCGTTTTCGGCAATGCCGAGGTCAATCGCCGCATGCAGCACCTGGCTTTCCGGACCGGCCGGGCTGGGGGTTTCATAGGCGAGATAGGCAGGCAGCACATATTCGGCCGGCACAAACACATTCTCGATCTTCACCGTGCCGCTCGCCGTGGTGCGTTGGCCAAAGCCGGACCAGTCGTCGATCACGGTCAGCCCTGGCGCGTTGCGTTCGGCGATGGCGGCATACACGCGACCGTCATCCTCGCTGATGGCGACAATCGGCACCAGATGCGCGAACAGTGCGCCGGTGGCGTAGAATTTCTCGCCGTTCACCACATAGCCGTCGCCCTGGCGGCGTATACGGGTCTGGAAATCCTCGACGTTCTTGCCTTTATACTCGGAAAAAGCGTTGCCGAGGCGGGCACCTGCGAGCACGCGCGAAAAGATCAACCGCTTCTGCGCGTCCGAGCCGGTCTGGCGGACCAGGTCGATGATTTCGATATGGTTCTGCGGAATTTGTGCGAGTGAGGAGTCACCGCTGGCGAGTGCCTTGAACACCTGCGCGACGGTGCGCTGGCGCACGCCGGCGCCGCCATATTCGCGCGGGATGGTGATGCCCCAGAGGCCGCTTTGCAGGGATTCATCGAGTTCCTGATACGGCAGGCGGCGCTCACGGTCGCGCGTTCCGGCTTCCAGGCGGAAGCGCGCGGCCAGGGTGCGGGCGATATTAATCGCCTCCTGCTCGCTGGTGATAACATGGGCTTTGGGCATAGGATTTTCCTTTTGGCTCAGCTTTGCGCGCGGCGATGGCTGGCGCCGGTATGCGAGGTGGGGAGCAGGGGGCCGCGGCCGGAGAGTTTTTCGCGCAGTGTGCCTTCGGTGTAGGCGGTTTTGTAGGCGCCGCGGCGTTGCAGTTCGGGCACCAGGAGGTCGACGACATCGCGGAAGGTGCCGGGATTGGTCGCGGCGGCGAGGTTGAAGCCGTCGAGCCCCGTCTCTGCCTGCCATTCCTGCAACGCATCGGCCACCGTGGCGGGCGAGCCGACAATTACCGGGCCGTCGCCGCCGATGCCGCAATATTCAGCGATTTCGCGTACCGTCCACACTTTGTCAGGGTCGGCGGAGCTGAATGCCTGCGCGGTGAACTGGATGGCATTGCCGTCCAGTTCGGTGATGGGCGCGTCCTGGTCGAGATGCGAGAGATCGACACCGGTCCAGCCGGACATCAGCACCAGCGCGCCCTCGCGGTCGACATATTGCTTGTAGGAATCCAGCTTCTTCTGCGCCTCGGCATCGGTTTCGCCGAGCACCAAAGTGAACTGCGCGAAGGTCAGCACATCGTTGCGATGCCGCCCGGCGAGTTCCACGCGGCGGCGCAGGTCGGAGACATAACTGGCCAGCAGTTTTTTGGAGGGGGCGGCGACAAAGGCGGATTCGCTGTGCTTGGCGGCAAAATCCTTGCCGCGCGATGACGCGCCGGCTTGGAACAGCACGGGCGTGCGCTGCGGCGAAGGCTCGCTGACATGGTAGCCGGGCACCTTGAAATATTTGCCCGCGTGCTGGATTTCATGAATCTTGCGGGGGTCGGCGAATACATTCGCCGCCGCGTCGCGGATCACCGCGCCGTCTTCCCAGGAGCCTTCCCAAAGTTTGTAGCACACGTCGAGATATTCATCGGCGATGTCATAGCGGTTGTCGTGGTTGAGCAGACGGTCCTGGCCGAGGTTGCGCGCGCCGCTGTCCAGATAGGAGGTGACGATGTTCCACCCGGCGCGGCCCTTGGTGAGGTGGTCGAGCGTGCTCATGCGCCGCGCGAAGGGGAAGGGATGCTCGAAGGCGACCGAAGAGGTGACGCCAAAACCAAGATGTTTGGTAAAGGCGGCCATCGCGGGGACGATCTGCAGCGGGTCGTTCACCGGCACCTGTGCTGCGGAGCGGAACGCCTGGTCGGCGTTGCCGCCATGCACATCGTACACGCCGATCACGTCGGCGAGGAACAGCCCGTCGATGAGCCCGCGTTCCAGCGTTTTGGCTAGGTCGATCCAGTATTCGAGATCGGTGTATCGGTATGACTGGTCACCGGGAATGCGCCAGAGGCCGGAGGAAATATGCCCAACGCAGTTCATGCTGAAGGCGTTGAGGCGGATCTGTTGAGTCATATGCTTAAATCCAGGAATGCTGCGGCGGGCGGATGCCGTTGAGATAAAAATTGCCGAGGATGTTATATTTCCAGCGCACCGGGTCGTGCAGCGTGTGCACGCGCGCGTTGCGCCAATGGCGGTCCAGATTGTAGCGTTCCAGCACTGATCTAGTGCCGCCGAGTTCGAACAATTTATTGGTGGCCAAAATCGCAACCTCGGTGGAGAGAATTTTTGCTTCGGCAACGGCGATGGAAGCCGCCGCCACCGTCTCGGCGTTGGTGTTGTTCACCGCTGCATCCACGGCGCGCCCAGCCACCGCCAGCAACGCATCCGCTGCGCGCAGGCGAACGGCGATGTCGCCAAGCTGGTAGATGGTATGCGGGTCCTGCGTCGCCTTTTCCTGCCCGCTGTCGATCCAGGGCCGGGCGAATTCACGCACAAAGCGCAAGGTTTCCTCAAACGCGCCGCGCGCGATGCCGGCATCGACGGCGGCATGCACGATCTGGCACAGCGGCCCGTTGGCCGAGGGACCCTGCGGCAGCAGGAACACGCGGTTGGCCGGCACAAAAACATTGTCGATGACCGAGGTGCCGCTGATGGTGGTGCGCTGGCCGAAGCTCGTCCAGTCGGTATCCACCGTTAGCCCCGGCGCGTTGCGGTCGGCCACCGCGATGTATAGGCGCCCGGCCTCGTCAGCGGCGATAATCGGCACGACATGCGCCAGATACGCGCCGCTGCAATAGAACTTGCGGCCGTTGACACGGTAGTTTTCACCATCTGGGGTGATGCGCGTTTCGAAGTCACCGGCCGTGCGGCTGTTAAATTCTGAAAACGCGTTGCCGGTGCGCAGGCCTTTGAGAATTTCCGTGAAGAAGAAATCTTTCTGCTCCTGGGTACCCACGGCGCGGATGGTGTCGATGAGGTCGAGGTGGTTCTGGATCAGCTGGCCGACCGATGGGTCGGCGGCGGAGATGATGGCGATGGCCTGCGCGATGGTCGCCCAGGAAAGATCCGCGCCGCCGTGCGATTTAGGCACGTTCAGCGCCCATAGCCCGCTTTGCGAATAAAGGTCGAGTTCACGCGCGGGAACGCTGCGTTCCCGGTCCCGCTGCGCAGCGCCCACGGCGAGCTCGGCCGCCACGCGGTGCGCTACCGCCGCGGCTTCGGCCGCGTCGCGGATCAGATGCGCAGGGGTAAATGGATAGGCGGATGCCGCGGGCTCGTGCGGCGGTTTGGTAAGCTGTATCGTACTCATAAGATGACCTGTTCTGCTTATAATGGCGATGGGTTGATGGCCTGGTTATCTGGCGTGAGAGCGGGCGACCGGCCGGCTTTGGTTCGTGGCGGCCGACCTGTCAGGGCAGGCACGGCACCGGCATGTTCCGGCTAATGCAACAGCTCCCAGCGGCCAGGACGTGACGCACCCGGCGGGAGCGTGTGGAAACTTGTGGAAGATCTGTGTGCATCGGTGTGTGAAGCGCTCTACTTAATATTGTAATCCTATTAAGAAAAGAGGTTTATCATTATTTCTGGGCACATGACTAGCCTTCAAAAGAAAAAAAATTTTTTATGAAGTAAAATATCCTGTCATATGGTCTGGCACATCAAGTGCCGGCCTCCCTGAAAAATCTGGAATAAATGGAATAATATTCTTAAATAACAGATTATTACGCCTAATATCAAAAACTGTAGTCACTTGTGTAGAAAAAACTTTATTACTGAGTCTTTGCTCAGATTATGGGGGCAGCGGTTTCTGTGGGGGTGGACAATATAATACTAGATAGATAGAGAATAATTTTATAACAACATCTCTTAATGGGGTCACCATGAGTCAACCAGCCACCACCACAGCCAGCCCAGTGCCCGCAATCGGCCGCGCCGCCTCCGGACCTGGGTTAAAAACCAACCACCTCAGCTTCATTGAGGTCGTTGCCCAATCCATCGGCGTCATCGCCCCCTCGGGCACGCCGGGTCTTGTCATTCCGGTGGTTTTTGCCACTGCGGGCAATGGCACCTGGCTGGCCTATGCATTCGCTACCATCGCATTGCTCATAGTCAGCCTGCAGATCAACGTGTTCGCCACCCGCGTGGCAACACCGGGCTCACTTTATGTATATGCCGGGCACGGGCTCGGCCGTCTGGCCGGGGTGTTTTCCGGCTGGGCACTTCTCATCGGTTACGTCTTCACCGCCGCCGCCGTTATCGACGGCACGGTCAGTACCTCGCTCGCCGTGTTCCAAAATTTCGGCTTCCAGACCAGCACCATTCCCGTGCTGATCGCCTTCAGCGTCATCGCCACCGTGATTGCCTTCGCGCTCGGCTGGCGGGACATCCGCCTGTCCAGCCGCACCACGCTGGCGATCGAATTCACCACCCTGGCGCTGATTCTCCTCACGGTCGCCGGCTGGTTCCTGCATCATCATTCCATCGTCGACACGGCGCAAACCCAGTTGCAGGGCGTCAACCCCGGTGAGCTTCGCCTGGGCCTCGTGCTTGCGTTCTTCAGCTTCGTCGGCTTTGAGAGCGCAACGGTATTGGGTATTGAGTCGCAGCAGCCGCGCCGCTTCATCCCGCGTGCGGTTATCGCCAGTGTTGCCGGTGTCGGCATCATCTTTGTCATCAGCGCGTACGGCCTGGTCGCCGCGTTCCATGGCGCCGCAACCCCACTCAACCAGTCCGATGCACCGCTCACCGTCGTGGCGCAGGCATTCGGCTTCGGCGGCATCGGCCTGCTCATCTCCATAGGCGTCGCGCTCAGCTTCTTCGCCTGCATCCTGGGCAGCATCAACGCCGCGGCGCGCGTGCTGTTCACGCTCTCGCACCACGGGCTGTTCCATTCCTCGGCACGCTCCACGCATGACACCCACGCCTCGCCGCATGTGGCGCTGGCCGTCGTCACCGTGGTGGCCATCGGCCTCGCCTTGGCGCTCACGTTCAGCCACTGGGCGATCCTGGACGCATACGGCATCCTCGGCTCGCTGGCGACCTACGGCTTCCTGGTCTCCTACGGCCTCATCGCCATTGCGGCGCCGGTGTTTCTGTTCCGTCGCGGCGAGTTGAAGATCGGCCATATCCTCTCAACCATCGCGGCGGTCGTGCTGCTGCTGGTGGTCGTGGTCGGCACGGTCTACCCGGTGCCGAGCTGGCCTTACAACGTGCTGCCCTACATCTTCATCGCGCTGCTGCTGGTAGGCGTCGCGTACTTCCTCGCCCTGCGCATCCTGGCTCCGGAACGTCTCGCGGCGGTCGAGGCCGAGGTGTTGGGCGAAGAGTAACTAGCTCACTGCAAAATCCCCCCGCGTCGCATGCGCGGGGGAGACTTCACCCCCCGGCCGCTTCCGGGGGGTTGCCGTTCCGGCACTCCCACAGGCTTCAAGGACTATCCAATGACCGCGCATATTATTGCATCCGAGGCAGAAGCGCTCGCCGCCGCGCAAGAGCTGTCCGACTATCTCGCCACCGGCGCCGCAGCACGCGACCGCAACCCACAGCCGCCGCTGGCGGAGTTGGAACGGCTTTCCGCTAGCGGCATCCTCGCCATCACCGTGCCGCGCCGCTTTGGCGGTGCCGAGGTCTCGCTGGAGACCGTCACGCGCGTGTTCCAGACCCTCGCTGCCGGCGACCCGGCCGTCACGCAAATGGTGCAAAGTCACTTCCTGTTTCTCGACGCGCTGCGCCAGGACGGCACGGCGGAGCAGCAGGCATTTTTCTTCGGCCACGTGCTGGCCGGCGCCCGGCTCGGCAACGCCCAGGCCGAAAAGGGCGGCACCTCCGCCCTCGACCTCGGAACCCGCCTCACCCATGACGGCAATGCGGGTTACCGCCTGAACGGGACTAAATATTACTGCACCGGCGCGCTGCTGGCGGATTGGTTGCCCGTTGTCGCCTTCGACCCGCAGGAGCATCTGGTGCTCGCCTTGGTGCCGCGCACGGCGCCGGGCGTCACCGTGCTGGCCGACTGGGATGCGATGGGCCAGCGCGTCGCCTTCAGCGGCACCACGACGTTGGAGAATGTCGCGGTCCAGGCCGAATACGTCATCCCGCATTGGCGCCTGTTTGAGCGCGTCAGCATTTTTCACGCCTACGCTTCGCAACTCCACACGGCCATCGACGTTGGCATCGCCCAGAATGCCCTGGCCGACGCAGTGGCTACCGTGCGTGCGCGCAAACGTCCAAGGCTGGGCGCGCAAGTTTCGCAGGCAACGCAGGACCCGCACGTCATCCTGCGGTTTGGTCAGCTCGCCACCAAATTTCACGCGGCGGAACTGCTGCTGCTACGCGCAGCCCAGTTGCTGGACGCGGCAACCGCCAACCTAACGCCCGAAACCGCCGCGCATGCTGCCGTCGCCGTGGCCGAGGCCAAAGGCTTTTCCGAGGAAGTGGTCATCGAAATCACCAACGACATCTTCGCCCTCTCCGGCTCCAGCGCCACTGATAACAGCCTCAACCTGGACCGCCACTGGCGTAACGCCCGCACCCACTCGGTGCATGACGCCAACCACTGGCGCTACCACATCGCCGGAGACTACCTGCTCAACGGCGTCCTCCCCGGCAAGCCAATGCGCCACCTGGCCGCCGAACGAGCGCCCGCACAAGGAGTAAAATATGCCTCGTAAAATTGTCGACATCCGCAACCGTCCCGCATTCTTGCACGATTTTTACGGTGCCCGGCGCGGCACGCCGGACTTTGAGGCCGCAAAATGGCTGAACGGCCGCACCGGGTCGAAAAATATCGAACACTTCACCCGCTCACAAACCGAGCAAGGCTACATCGATGAAATTCAGGACGCCGGCATCACCACCGCCGTGGTCATCGGCCGCGACACGCCCGCCATCCAGAACGATAATGACGAAATCGCCAGCCTCGTCGCGCGCCACGCGCAACTCGTGGGCGCCGGCTCGGTCGATCCCCACCGCTTAGGTGCCGCCGGCGCCATCGCCGAAGCCGAACGCGCCGTCAAAACCCTCGGCCTCAAAGCCATCAACCTGGAGCCCGGCTTCGGCACCCCCGCCCGCCACTTCGACGACCCGCTGCTGCTGCCGCTCTACGACGCGCTGCAGGACTGGAAAATTCCCGTCTTCCTGATGACCGGTCCAACAACTCCCAACCTCACCTACAACAACCCCGACTCCATCGGCCGCGTCGCCCGCGCCTTCCCGCAACTGCAAATCGCCGTCCACCACGGCGCTTGGCCACGCGTCGCGGAAATCATGGGCGTTGCCTTCCGCTACGCCAACGTCACCCTCGTGCCCGATATGTACGTCTTCCAGCCCGGCAGCTCGCTCTACGTGGAAGCCGGCAACGGCGCCCTGGAAGACCAGATCGCCTTCGGCTCCTCCCACCCCTTCCGCGCCATGGCGCAATCCATCGAAGACTACACCCGCCTGGGCTTCCGCGACTCCGTGCTGGAAAAAATCTTCGCCACCAACGCGACGCGACTGCTCGGGCTGGAGGAGTAAGTAAGGCCAGGGGGGGCAGAGCCCCTTGGCCTTGCTTACTACCCCCGCGCCGGTGCGTGCGTGTTAGCGATGCGTTCGCCGAAGGGGCCTTCGTTGGCGGCGTTGCTGAAGCCATGGGGTTGGTGGTTCAGTTTCAGGCGGGGCAGCACGAGTTCGGCGAAGCGGTAGGCTTCTTCGAGGTGTGGGTATCCTGAGAGGATGAACGAGCTGATGCCCAGGCGCATATATTCGCGCATGCGTTCGGCCACGGTTTCCGCATCGCCGACGAGCGCGGTTCCAGCGCCGCCGCGCACCAGGCCCACGCCGGCCCAAAGGTTGGGAGAGATTTCCAGTTTGTCGCGCTTGCCGCCATGCAGGGCGGACATGCGGCGCTGGCCTTCGGAGTCCATGCGCGAGAATGTTTTCTGCGCGGCTTCGATGGCGGCATCATCGACGAAGCTGATCAGGTCGCGCGCGGCTGCCCAGGCTTGTTCGTTGGTTTCGCGGACAATGACATGCAGGCGGATGCCGTAGTTCAGCTTGCGGCCGCGCGCGGTGGCGGCGGCGTCGACGGTGGCGAGTTTGGCGGCGACGTCAGCGGGGGGTTCGCCCCAGGTGAGGTAGGTATTCACCTGCTCGGCGGCGACGGCGATACCTGCCTCCGAAGAACCGCCGAAGTAGAGCGGCGGGTGCGGGGTTTGCACCGGCGGGTAGAATACGCGCCCGTCCTCGATGCTGATATGTTTGCCGTTGTAGTGCACGGTTTCCCCGGACAACAGGGCTTTCCAGACCGTGAGAAATTCGTCGGTGAGTTCATAGCGTTCCGCGTGTGGGGTGAAGATGCCTTCGCCCTTGTTTTCCACCGGGTCGCCGCCGGTCACCACGTTCACCAGCAGCCGCCCGCCGGAGATGCGGTCCAGTGTGGCGGCCATGCGGGCGGAGACCGTGGGGGATTGCAGCCCAGGCCGCACGGCGACGAGAAATTTCAACCGCTGCGTCAGGGGCACGAGGGCCGAGGCGATAATCCAACTATCCTCGCAGGAGCGTCCGGTGGGGATGAGGCAGCCGTAATAGCCCAGCCGGTCTGCGGCCTGGGCGACCTGCGTGAGGTAACCCAGGTCCACTTCGCGCGCGCCGTGCGTGGTGGCTAGGTAACGGCCGTCGCCATGCGTTGGCAGGAACCAAAGGACATTAGCGGATTCAGCGGGGGCTACGCTCATGCTATCAACCCCAGGCCGCGTCCGCCACGGTCAGCGGCGCGGGGATCAGGTGGAGTTTGTAGAACAGATCGGCGATTTTCTGCTGGTCGGCGAGAATCGCGGGCGTTACCTTGTTCACGCCGAAGGTGCCGCGCTCCAAAGCCGTTAGCAGTACCGGTGCCGGCAGGCCGATGCTAGCGGAAATTTCCGTGGCGGCCGCCTGTTTGTTGGCTGGTATCCAGGCTTCGATCGCCTGCACCTGGCCGATTACCGCTTCCAGCGCGGTGCGGCTCTGCGTCGCGAAATCCCGGCGCGAAAGGTAGAAGAAATGGTTCGGCACCAGGTTTTTCGCATCTGCCAGCACGCGCACCGGCGTGGCGGCCTGTTCGGCGGCGAAGAACGGATCCCAGATCGACCATGCATCGACGGCGCCGGTCTGAAAGGCGGCGCGCGCGTCGGCCGGAGCGAGGTAGACCGGGGTGATATCGGTGAAGCCCAGCCCGGCCTTTTGCAGGGCTGCGGCCAGCAGGTAGTGCGCGTTGGAGCCCTTGGCGACCGCCACTTTCTTGCCCTTCAAACCGGCCACGCTGGTAATCGGGCTACCGGCTTTCACTAGGATTGCCTCTTCATGCGGGTGCGGCACGGTGGCGGCGATGTAGACAATCGGCGTGCCGGAGGCTTGGCTGAAGATCGGCGGGGTCTCCCCGGTATAGGCAAAATTCACCGCCCCGGCGCTGAGCGCTTCCAGGATCGGCGGGCCGGAGGGAAATTCCGCCCAACTCACGTCATAGCCCAGCGGTGCCAGTTTCTTCTCCAGCCAGCCGCGCGTTTTTAGCAGCACCAGCGAGGTGGAGGCTTTCTGGTAACCGATTTTCAAGGTCCCGGCGGTGGCGGCGCGGGAGATAGTGGGCAGAACCAGCGCTGCGGGTATGGCGGCGGCGGCGGCGGAGAGGAGGGTGCGGCGTTTCATTTTTCATGTCCTTCAGGAAGGCAGCGAGGCCGGAGGCGTAAACGCTATCTCTCTATTATGTCAATCTCAAAAATAGTATAAATCGAACCAACCCGCTCACCGTATAAGGACAAAGCATCCTAGAAAAACTTATCCAAGCGACCAAAAAATGTGATCTTTTATATAATGTGCCAATAGAGAAAGACTTTTGCTGTAGTCTAACTTTTACAGAAAAAAGCAATAATACCTCAATACTATTGCTATGATAGGGTGATTGCCGCTATTAGTAGCAAACGAACTTGAAGCAGCCCGGAGCTTACGCATGTCCGCCACAATTTCAGGCAGCCCAGCCGCCGCCGTTTTACCCGGCCGGGCTAGCCGCGCCGCGCCGTGGCGAGGCTGGGCGCAAAAACTCCGCCGTGCGTGGGTGCCTCTCGGGCTGCTGGCAATCTGGCAGGCGGCCTCCTTCGCCGGGCTTACCTCCGTGCAGACATTCCCCCCACCGAGCGCCATCGCCATCAGTTTCTGGGAACTGCTTGTCTCCGGCCAGCTTGTCGGCAACATCCTCGTTTCTCTCGCCAGGGTGTTTTTTGGCCTCGGCCTCGGCATCGCCGCCGGCACCACGCTCGCCGTGGTTTCAGGCCTGTCGCGCGTGGGCGAGGACGCGGTGGATTCCACGGTGCAGATGCTGCGCACCTTGCCGCATCTGGCGCTGATCCCGCTGATGATCATGTGGTTCGGCATTGGCGAGACGCCAAAAATCACTCTCATCGCGCTGGGCTCGATGTTCCCCATCTACCTCAACCTGTTCGCCGGTATCCGCGGTGCCGACCGTAAACTGCGCGAGGCCGCCGATACGCTTGGTCTTACGGGTATTGAAAAAATCCTCCACGTCATCCTTCCCGCCGCGTTGCCCGGATTTCTGGTCGGGTTGCGTCAGGCTTTCGGTATCGCCTGGATCACCCTGGTGGTGGCCGAGCAGATCAACGCCTCCGCCGGCATCGGCTACATGGTCATGAACGCCCGGGATTTTCTGCGCACGGACATTATCTTCGTCGGTCTGGCACTATACGCGCTGCTGGGCCTGCTTACTGACCAAAGCGTTCGCCTGCTGGAACGTTCCCTGCTGGTCTGGCGGCCAAGCTACCTCGATCAGGATCAGGGCAAATGAACATGCTCTCACCCCTCGCAGATGCCGCCATCCCGCCCCTGACCAGCACAGGCGTTGCCGTGGTGGTGCGCGGCCTGACCCGCGCGTTCAACGGCCAGACGGTGCTCAATAACCTTTCCTTCAGCATCGCCCAGGGGGAGTTTGTCGCACTCCTCGGCCGTTCCGGCTCGGGCAAATCAACCTTGCTGCGCACGCTGGCCGGGCTGGATGCCGCCCCGCCCGAAACCCTTTCCGTGCCCCCGGCCCGTGCCGTAGTGTTTCAGGAGCCGCGTCTGCTGCCCTGGAAGCGTGTCTGGCGCAACGTTAGCCTCGGTCTGCGCCGTGCCGATGCCAAAACCCCCGCCCTGGCGGCGCTGGATGAGGTGGAACTCGGCCACCGCCGCAATGCCTGGCCGCTCACCCTCTCGGGCGGCGAGGCGCAGCGCGTGGCACTGGCGCGCGCCCTGGTGCGCGAGCCGCAGCTGCTGTTACTCGACGAACCCTTCGCCTCGCTGGACGCCCTGACCCGCTTGCGCATGCAAAGCTTGGTCGGCGCGCTGTGGCTGACCCACCGCCCGGCCGTGCTGCTGGTGACGCACGATGTCGACGAGGCGCTGCTGCTCGCCGACCGCGTGATGGTGCTGAAAGACGGTGTCATCGCCGTGGACCAGCCGGTGTCTTTGGAGCGCCCCCGCCGCCATGCCGACCCGCAATTCGACCACCTGCGCACCGCACTGCTGGCCGCCCTGGGCGTGCATTGAACAAACCAACAAACCGACACAAGGAATACCACCCGTGACTGCCATCTTCTCGAATCCCCCGGAGTTTTTCTGGTTTCTCCCCACCAGCGGTGATGGCCCGTACCTGGGGTCAGACATCGGCCACCGTCCCGTCTCCAACCGTTACCTGCGTGAAATTGCCGTCGCGGCGGACCGTCTCGGTTATACTGGCGTACTGGTGCCGACCGGCCGCCATTGCGAGGAGCCTTGGATCACCGCCGCTTCCATCGCGCCGTTCACCGAAAAGCTGCGCTTCCTGCTCGCTGTACGCACAGGGCTTTACACACCGGCCTTGCTCTCACGCCAGTTCGCGGCGCTGGACCGCCTCACCGGCGGGCGCATCCTGGCCAATATCGTTCCCGGCGGCAGTGCCAGCGAAATGACCGGCGATGGCATCTTCCTCGACCATGACGCCCGCTACGACCACGCGGCGGAATTCTGCACCGTGCTCAAGCGCCTGCTGCAAGGCGAGGAAGTGACTTTCCACGGCGAGCATATTCACATTGAGCGTGGCCGCCAGATATTCCCCCCGGTGCAGCGCCCGCATCCGCCGTTGTATTTCGGCGGCTCATCGGACGCCGCCCACAAACTGGTTGCCGAGCAACTCGACGCCTACCTCAGCTGGGCCGAGCCGGTGGCCGACGTGGCAGCAAAAATCGCCGATGTGCGGGCGCGTGCCGCCCGGGTTGGCCGTACTATCCGTTATGGCCTGCGGGTACATTTGATCGTGCGGGAAACTGACGCCGAGGCACGGGCGGCGGCGGAGAAGCTGATCAGTCACCTGTCCGACGAAACGATTGCCCGTACCCAGGCCGCCTTCCGCACCCAATCGGATTCCGAGGGCCAGCGCCGGATGGCCGCTCTGCACCAAGGCCGCCGCGACAAACTGGAAATCGCCCCGAATTTATGGGCCGGCGTGGGCCTGGTACGCGGCGGTGCAGGCACGGCCCTGGTTGGTTCGCCAAAAACCGTCGCCACCAGGTTGAAGGAATACGCGGACCTCGGCATCGATACTTTTGTCACTTCCGGCTACCCGCATCTGGAAGAAACCTACCGTGTGGCTGAACTGCTGTTCCCGTATCTTGGCATCACCAGCCCGCGTGGTGGCGTGGAGCCGGCGCCGATCGCTGATTATGTCTCGACCGTAGGGCCGGGCGTGTTATCGGCGCAGACGCCCCCACTGAGAGTGGCCAGTGCCAGTTAAGATGTGACCTGTCTGGATCGAAGCTTCCGAGCCTCGATCCAGACAGCTGCTCATTGATTGCCCGCTAAGTTACTTGCGGGCATACTTTAGTGATTTGGCCGTCTAAAACGACACCAACGGGGCCTACTTCTAGGGCGCAGACCAGACCCGGCACAAAGCTATGTTTTTAGCAGAATGTTCTTAAAGTTGTTAGCTGTCGGTGCTTGCATGCCCCCGCAACCACTAAATTATATAACTAAATCAAACATATGGCCAGCCTCGCCGGCGCCCTTTTGTGCGTCTGGGGCATAGTAGTTTTGGCTGGCGACGGGCTGACGTACCTCCAAATTTGTTGCTGATGTCAATTGGTTTGAAAATTCCGAAGCAAGTCGCCGTTAGTATCTGCTTTATATCATTAGCGGCTAATGCCACTACTTCTCGCGGCCCTGGGGCCGAGAGTGAGTGTATTCAAGCGAGGACAAAATATGAGCCGCAGGGGACAGCAATGCCGGGATTTGATCCGCGGTGGGCGCAGGGTATGGGTAAACCGCAATTTTGGCTGCGCCGGGCCGATGCGCGCGGTCCACAAGGCGGCGGAGTAAGCACATGATTCACAAGCGCATCCGCCCGTTCAACACTAAGGATACCTACCCCGAGCAGAAGTTGGACAACGACCTTTGCCAAGCCGTGGTGACGGGCAAGACTATCTATCTGCGCGGTCAGGTGGCGCAGGATCTCGACACGCGCGAGAGCGTGGCGGTGGGCGATCCCGCCGGCCAGGCCGAGCAGGCGATGGGGAACATCGCGCTGCTGCTTTCCGAATGCGGGGCGGGGCTTGAGAATATCTGCAAGGTGACGGTGTATCTCACCGACATCCGCTACCGGGAAGCGGTATACCGCGTGCTCGGGCGCTGGATGAAGGGCGTGTACCCGGTGTTCACCGGTCTGGTGGTCGTGGCACTGGCCAGGCCGGAATGGTTGGTGGAGGTCGATGTCATCGCCGAGCTCGAATAGCGGCAAACAGCCGGGGGATCACTCGTCCCCCGGCACACCGTAGCTTGGTGCGCCTTCGGGGTTGAGGGCGCGGGTCACGTAGTCGCGCATTTGGGGCGCCCAGACGTCCCATAGCGCCGCCAGTTCGGCGAGGGGTTCGCCGTGCCAGTCAACGCGCAGATCGGCGAGAGGCCATGCCTCGCGGTCCACCACGATGAGCCCGGCCGAGCGGATCGGCCCTGCCTCACCGCCCGCCTCCAGCCCGGCCTGCATCGCGGTGATGACGCGGCTCCCAAGTTCCAGCGCTGGATCGGTGGCCGCGAAGGCTGCCAGCACGGCCTGCGGCACGCCGGGATTGGCCAGCAGGTTGCCGGCCGACACGGCGTCGCTCGCTAGCGCTTGAGCGTGTACGCCGAGCGTTTTTTCCCCGGACCATGCGGCGGTGCGGCCGGCGGAGTCGACCAATGTGAGCTGGCGGCAGGCGGGGAAGCTCGCAGCTTCCAGCACGCGGGCGAGGGCGGACTCGGCGTCCAGCCCCGCGGCCAGTGCCGTGAGCAGCGCCGGGCCGAGGCGCGGATCGGTGATGTTCTGGGTTGTCACGGCACCCACCCCGGCGCGGGCAAAGGCGCAGCGCGCCGCCACGGCGGGTGAGGAAGAGGTGACGGCCACGGCAAACTGGCCGGTGCGCGGGCAGCGGGCGGCAAGGGAGAAGGTCAACGGCGGGACTCCTGTTGTGATGCGGCGCCATGTTGCCAGCCGCCTTGGTTCGGAACAATATAATCTCTCAAGGCTTTGCTTCGGAAAGAGGTAACCAATGCGCTTTACGCTCAGGCAGATCTCCTATTTTGTCGCCACGGCGGAAACCGGCAGCATTACGCAGGCTTCGGAGCGGGTAAACATCTCGCAACCCTCGATCTCCTCGGCCATCACGGCGCTGGAGGAATCCTATGGCATTCAGCTCTTCATCCGTCATCACGCGCAGGGACTCTCGCTGACCGCCGACGGCCAGCGCTTTTTGCGCGAGGCCCGCGCCCTGCTGCTGCAGGCAGAGGAGGTTGAGACCGCCGCTTTGGTGATGTCCTCGCGCGTCGCCGGGCCGGTGGAAATCGGCTGTCTGTCCACGCTGTTCCCTCTGGTAATTCCCGAGCTGCTCACCGTGTTCCGTCAGCGCCACGAGGCCACTCGCGCCACCGCCCTGGCCGGCAACCAGACGGAGTTGTTCGAGCATTTGCGATCGGGCCGCATTTCACTGCTGCTGACCTATGACATGGCGATCCCGCCGGATTTTGAGTTTTTGCCCCTGGCGCCGGTGGCGCCGTATGCCTTTGTCGGCGCGGCGCATCCGTTCGCGCGCCGGCGCTCGGTGACATTGCGCGAGCTGGCGTATGATAATTTTCTGCTGCTCGACCTGCCGATGAGCCGCGACTATTTTCTCTCGCTGTTCCGCCAGGCGGGGGTGAACCCGAATATCACCGGCCGTTACGCGTATATTGACGTGATCCGCAGCCTGGTGGGGCGCGGGGAGGGCTACAGTCTGGCCAACGCGCAGCCAAAAAACCAGTCCACGCTGGATGGCCGCAAACTCTCATACCTGGCGCTGGAGGATTCGCTGCGGCCGCTCAACCACGGCATTGCGCTGTTCCGCGGCATGCGGCGTACGCCGACGGCCGAGGCGTTCATCGAGTTGTGCCGCGAATTACTGAAGGACAAGCCGCTGCCCGGGACCAGATAGCTAATAAAGCGTGGCGATCACGCGGTCGAGGAAGGAGTCGCAGGCGGCAAGTTCATCGCGTGTCACGTATTCATCGGCCTTGTGGGCGCGGTCGATGCTGCCGGGGCCGCAGATCACCGTCTCCATGCCCAGCGCCTGGGTGAACAGCCCGGCCTCGGTGCCAA
The DNA here is from genome assembly GCA_003164135.1 of Acetobacteraceae bacterium. Taxonomy (GTDB): domain Bacteria; phylum Pseudomonadota; class Alphaproteobacteria; order Acetobacterales; family Acetobacteraceae; genus Acidocella. The sequence goes on along the minus strand of PLSD01000133.1, from coordinate 52,021 downwards.
AACCGATCTTGCCGGTCTCTTCCGTGTGCGCCGCCGCCAGGGCGATTTGCGTGATGGCAGCACCCCTAGGCGTTTCCACGCCCGGATAGTCGTTGGTGACGCGCACCTCCACGGTCCCGCCATTGGAGGCCGCGCCCAGGCGTTCGCCTGCCGCGCCAAGGCGGCGGAGCAGTGCGCTGGTATCCTCGCCCGCAATGTGGCGGATCTCGAATTCAATCTCACAATAATCCGGCACGACATTGAGCGCGACGCCGCCCTTGATGGTGCCGGCGTGCAGGCTGGTGAAGGGGAAGGGGTAGGCGTCATCGCGACGGCCCTTGGTCAGTTCCGCCTGCAGGTCCCGCATCTCGTGCAGCATTTCCCCGGCCAGCATGATGGCGTTGCAGCCCAGCGCCGGATTGGCCGAATGCGCCGCCCGGCCCCGGCAGCAGACGCAGCCGGCGATCTTGCCCTTGTGGCCGGTGATGACGCGTTGCTCCGTCGGCTCGCCGATGATGCAGCCCTGGGCCTGGAAATGCTCCGCGCGCAGGCGCTCCAGCAGGTCGCGCACGCCGATGCAGCCGATTTCCTCGTCATATGAAAAAATCAGGTGCAGCGGCCGCGTCAGTTTTGCTGCATCGCAACGTTGCGCGGCGGTGAGCATGGCGGCGAGGAAGCCCTTCATGTCGGAAGCGCCGCGGGCATGGAGTTTGCCGTCGCGCTCGGTGAGGGTGAAGGGATCGGTTTGCCAATTTTGCCCTGTGACGGGCACGACATCGCTATGGCCGGAGAGCACGATACCGGCCCCGGTGGCGGGGCCGAAACTCGCCAGCATGTTGAATTTTCCCGGCTTGGCGCCTGCAAGTGTGTGAATCCGTCCGCCCGCGGCGGTGATCCGCGCGGCGGCGTGGCGGATCAGGGCTTCGTTGCTGTCGGCGCTGATGGTGGGGAAGGCGGCCAACTCGGCCAGCGTTGCTACGGTATCGGGCATCGGCACGTTGTAGCAAATCAGGCGCCTGTGTCCACGCGCCGCGCCGCTGCTTGTGCATTGAGCGTGATGCGGCGCAGCATGCCTAATTTTTCATCGCAGCTATGGGGAACGCTGGCCGCTGCCTCGGGAAAATCGATGCGACGCCCCGAGGAGTTTGTGTAAGCATCATGTCAAGAAATTTATGTGGAGTGTATCTGGCATGTCGCGGGATTCCCGTTACGACATTCTGTTCGACCCTGTGCGCATCGGGCCGGTGGTTTCCAAGAACCGCTTTTTCCAGGTGCCGCACTGCAACGGCATGGGCTATCGTGATCCCTCGGCGCTGGCCACCATGCGCGCGGTGAAGGCGCAGGGCGGCTGGGGCGTGGTGTGCTCCGAGCAGGCGGAAATCCATCCCAGCGCCGAAATATGCCCATTCATTGAGCTGCGCGTGTGGAGCGAGCAGGACGTCCCGATGCTGGCGCGCATCGCGGACTCCATCCATGAATATGACGCGCTGGCCGCACTGCAACTTTGCCATAACGGCATGAACGCGGCGAATATGTATTCGCGGGAGATCCCGATGGGGCCGGTAGATTTGCCGGTGTTCTCGGTGTTCAACGAACCGGTGCAGGCGCGCGCCATGGACAAGCAGGACATCCGTGATCTGCGCAAATGGCACCGCGACGCGGCACTGCGCGCCAAGCGGGCGGGGTATGATATTGTGTACGTGTATGCCGGCAAGCTGTTCGGCGGGCCGATGTTCTTTCTCTCCCGCCGCTTCAATACGCGCACCGATGAATATGGCGGCTCCATGGAGAACCGCGCGCGGCTGCTGAAAGAGCTGATCGAGGATGTGAAGGACGCGGTGGGTGATACCATGGCGGTTGCCTGCCGCATTTCCGTTGACGAAATGATCGGCGAGGAAGGGCTGCACGCGGCGGAGGCGCGCGACATCATCGCGCATCTGGGCGAAGTGCCGGATCTTTGGGATCTTACGCTGTCCTCCTGGGACAATGACAGCCAGACCTCGCGCTTTGCCGATGAAGCCTACCAGGAGCCGTTCGTGCTGGGGGTGAAGCAGCTCACCACCAAGCCGGTGGTGGGCGTGGGGCGTTTCACCTCGCCGGACACGATGGTGCGCATGGTGCGCCAGGGGGTGCTGGATTTCATCGGCGCGGCGCGGCCCTCCATTGCCGATCCGTTCATTCCGGAGAAAATCCGCGAGGGGCGGCTGGAGGATATCCGCGAATGTATCGGCTGCAACATGTGCGTGGCGGGCGACCATACGTCATCCATTTCGCGCTGCACGCAGAATCCGGCCATGGGCGAGGAGTGGCGGCGCGGCTGGCACCCGGAATATATCCGCCCGCGCGAGGATGAATCACGAATCCTCGTGGTTGGCGCTGGACCGGCTGGGCTGGAAGCGGCGATGATGCTGGGCAAGCGCGGGCACGAGGTGGCGCTGGCCGAGCGCGGCACGCAGCTTGGTGGCCGCCTGGTGGCCGAACGCCGCTTGCCGGGGCTCTCGGCCTGGGGGCGTGTGGCCGATTACCGGGCCGGGCAACTCGCCAAGATGCCCAATGTCGAAATCTTCTATGCCAGCGCCTTGACCGATGAGGACATACTGGGTTTTGGCTTCGACCGTGTCGTGCTCGCCACCGGCTCCACCTGGCGGCGCGACGGTGTGGGGCGCGCATTGCTAAAGCCGCTGGAAACCGGTGGAGCAGAAGTGCTGACGCCCGATGATCTGATGGCAGGTGTCCGGCCCGTGGCGCGCGACGTGCTGCTGTTCGATGACGACCATTATTACATGGGCGGCGTGCTAGCCGAGCTGCTGGTGAAGGAAGGCTACAGCGTCACGCTCGTGACGCCTGCCGCGGTGGCCTCGGCGTGGAGCTTCAACACCATGGAGCAGCACAAGATCCAGGCACGGCTCATGGAGCTGGGCGTGCGCCTCAAATGCAGCGCCATATTGCAGAAGATTGAGGCGGGTAGTGCGACTCTCGCCTGCGCCTTTACCGGCCGCACGGAGGAGATGGCGGCGGGCGCGCTGGTGAGCGTGACCGCCCGGCTGCCGCGGCTGGAACTGGCCCATGCCCTGCGCGCCCGCGCGGGGGAGTGGGCGGCGGCGGGGCTGAAATCGGTGACCGTGATTGGCGATGCGCTGGCGCCGGGCACCATCGCCGCCGCCGTGTTTGGCGGCCGCCGCTATGCCGAGGAACTGGGCGCCACGCCTGATCCCGGCGCGCTACCCTTCCGGCGCGAAGTCGCTGAGCTTCTACCCTTCGACCTCAACGCCATCCTGGCGCATTAACCTCCAGAAAGGAGCTCGATCATGGCTACCGAAAAACCGGGTGCTGTCGAACAGCACACCATCTACCAGATACCGCATGACCAGCGTCACGGTACGTTCCGCGACCTGTTCACCATCTGGTTCGGCTCCAACATCATGATGCTGACCATCGTGACCGGCGCGCTTGCCACCACGGTGTTCAAGCTGGATTTCATGTCCTCCATCCTGGCCATCGCGATCGGCAATTTCGTCGGCGCCATCTTCATGGCGCTGCACGCGGCGCAGGGGCCGCAGCTGGGCGTGCCGCAGATGGTGCAGACGCGCGGGCAGTTCGGCTCCATGGGCGCGGTGCTGGTGGTGGCCATCGTCATCGTCATGTACGTCGGCTTCCTGGCCTCCAACATCGTGCTGGGTGGGCAGTCGCTGCATACGATCATGCCGGGCGTCAATCAGGATGTGCTGATTACGCTCATCGCGGTGATCAGCGTCGTCGCCACGATTTTTGGCCATGACCTGATCCACGCCTATGCGCGCTTCCTCACCATCGCCTCGGGCGGGGCGCTGCTGCTCACCTTCGTCTGGATGGTGTTCATCCACGGCCTGCCGGCCGGTGTGATGGCCATGAACGGGTACACCCTGGCGGGGTTCTGCTCGATGATTTCCGTAGGCGCGCTCTGGCAGATCGCCTACGCGCCCTATGTGTCGGACTATACCCGCTACATGCCGCATGACACGGGCGCCAAGCCGGCTTTCTGGGCCTCGTACTGGGGTTGCTCGCTGGGCTCCATCTTCCCCATGATCCTTGGCGCGCTGCTCGGCCTCGTCGCGGCCAATGGCGATCCGGTGGGCGGGCTCACGACCTTCACGGGCGCGGCGGCGGTGCCGATTATCATCATCTTCTCGGTGGGCATCGCCGGGACCAACGCCATGAACCTGTATTGCGGCGTGCTCTCCACCATCACGCTGCTGCACACTTTTGTACCCTCGTGGAAGGCCGGCGCCATGGCGCGCATGGTCACGGCGATTATCATCAGCATCATCGGCCTCGGCATTGCCCTGTTCGCGGCGGGCAACTTCCTCACCAACTACACCAACTTCATCCTGCTGCTGCTCTATGTGCTGGTGCCGTGGACGGCGATCAACCTGGTGGATTTCTATCTGGTGCGCCACGGCGACTACGATGTGGATGCCTTCTTTACCGCTGAGGGCGGCGTGTATGGGCGCTTCAACAAGGCGGCGATCGCCTGCTACATCTTCGGTATTCTCATCCAACTGCCGTTTGTGGACACCACGATGTATACTGGCCCCATCGCCAATATGCTCGGCGGCGTCGACATCTCCTGGATCGTCGGGCTGGTGACCGTCAGCCCCATCTACTACCTGCTGGCGCGCCGCACCGTTACGGCGGTCGCGGCCAATCCGGCGGAGTGAGTGATGCGGCTGGCGCTTTGGCAGACGCAGGGGTTTGGCGCGGACAAGGGGACGAATCTCGCCGCCTTGTCCGGTGCCGCGCGGGCCGCCGCGGCCGCCGGCGCCACGCTGCTGCTCACCCCCGAGTGCTGGCTGGGCGGCTATAACGTGGATGTGGCGGCGGGCGCGGAACAGGCTGACGGGCCCTCGGCCGTAACCATCGCCGCGCTGGCGCGAGAGACCGGCGTTGCCATCGCCTATGGTTATGCCGAGCGCGATGGCAAGGAGGTGTATAACAGCGCCGCCGTCATTGGGCCGGCGGGCACGGTGCTGGGGCAGTATCGCAAGACGCATCTGTTCGGTGATTTCGAACGCGCGGCGTATGCGCCAGGGAAAAGCTTTTGCCAGCCGTTCAGCCTGGGCGGGTTCAGTCTCGGGCTGCTCATCTGCTACGATGTCGAGTTCCCCGAGGCGGTGCGCGCCACCGCTTTGGCGGGGGCCGACCTTATCCTCATCCCCACGGCGCTGACGCCGGAATACGCCGTGGTGCCGGAGTTGATCGTGCCGGCGCGGGCGTTGGAGAACCAGGTGTTCGTCGCCTACTGCAACCATGCCGGGGCGGAGGAGGGGCTCGACTATATGGGCGGCTCCTGCATCGCGGCACCCAATGGGCGCAAACTGGCCGCCGCCGGGGCGGGCGAGGCGCTGCTCATCGCCGACCTCAACCCGGCTATGATCGCGGCCTGCGCCGCCACCTTCCCCTACCGCGCCGAACGCCGGCCGGAACTGTACGCAACCTCAACCCTCACCACCGGGAGACGCGAATGACCCATAGCTTGCGCAAGGATTCCCTATCGTTCTTTGAGTCCCTCACGCTCGGCGTGGCGGGTTCGGGACCAGCCAACGCCATCTCGCTGGCCATGGGCGCGCTCATCGGCACGGCCGGGCTGCGCAGCCCGCTTTACGTGCTGATCTTCGCGGTGCCGATGCTGGGCATCGCGCTGGCCTACAAGGCGCTGAACCGGCGCGTGGCTCATGCGGGCGCGGCGTTCAACTGGGTCGGCCTCGCCTTCGGCAAGTTCCACGGCTTCATGTCCGGCTGGGCGCTCATCACCGCGCAGATGATCTTCATTATCTCCGGCGTGGTGCCGCTCTCCACCGCCGTGCTGGATTTTATCAACCCGGCCCTGGCCAGCAGCGTGCCGCTCACCACCGGGCTCTCGGCGCTGTGGTTCCTGGCCATCGTTGGGGTCATCATGCTGGGCATCAAGATGACTAGTTATCTGCAGATCATGATGGTCGCCTTCGAGATGCTGGTGCTGCTGGGCGTGGGCATCGCGGCGCTGGTGCATGCGCATGGCGCGCCCTTCGCCAACCCGTTGTCGTGGCACGACTATACGCCGGGGTTCTTCTTCTCCACCGCCACGCTGCCGGAATTCTCGGCGGCGGCGCTGATGGTGATCTTCCTGTACTGGGGCTGGGACGTGACAGCGAACCTGGGCGAGGAGACCGCCAATGGCGAACATGCCGCCGGCAATGGCGGGCTTTCGGGCGTGTTTGTCACCATTTTCCTGTACTCGCTGTACGCCGCCGTCACGCTGGTGCTGCTCAGCGCCGCCGATACGGCCACTGATTCCGGCAACCTGCTCTACAGCCTGGCGCTGGCGGCGGGGCTGGGGCGGACGGGCGGGCTCATCGTCTCGGTGGCGGTGATCTTCTCCTCCGTCGCCACGGTGCAGACCGGCATGCTGCAGGTGACGCGCACGCTCTTCGCCATGGGGCGCGACGGCGCGCTGCCGTTCTCCTTCGGCACCGTGCATCCACGCACCCGCAACCCTTCAACGGCGACCTGGTGGCTCATCGGCACCGGGCTGGCGGGCATCCTGGTCACTGGCTTCATGCCCTCGGTCAGCTCCATCCTCGCCGACGCCGTCGCCGCCACCGGCCTGCAGGTGGCGTATTATTTCGGCATGGCCGGGCTGGTCTCCGCCTGGGTGCATCGCGACGCATTCCGGACCTCCTGGCGGCAGTTCCTGCTCTACGGCGTGTTCCCCGGCCTTAGCGCCGTGGGGTTGATCGTCGTTGGCATCTACGCGATCACCACCTTCAACCTCACCACCGCCTGCGTGGGCATCGGCACGCTGCTGGCCGGTGTGCTGTTCTTCCGCCCGCGCCGATATATCGTGGAGGGCGAGATGCTCGCCGTCACACCCGAATAAACGAGGAATATCCATGACCGAGAAGACTTATCCCGAGTGGCGCCGCCTGGCTGACTCCACGGTGCTGCCGGCGCAGCTGTTCATCGATGGCGCCTATTGCGCCGCCGAGGGCGATGCCATTTTCGCCAAGCGCAACCCCGCCACCGGCGCGGTGCTGGGCCAGGTGGCGCGCGGCGCGGGGCAGGATGTGGACCGCGCCGTGCGCGCCGCCCGCGCCGCCTATGAGGATGGCCGCTGGCGCGGCCAGAGCATGGCCGCGCGGCGGGACATATTGCTGAAGCTGGTGGCGCTGATCGAGGCCAATGCGGCGACGCTCGCCATCGCCGAGAGCCTGGACATGGGCAAGCCGGTGGCCGAGGCCGCGGGCATCGACATTCCCGCCGCCACCGCCGTGTGGCGCTATTATGCCGAAGCCATCGATAAGGTGGGTGGCGAGGTTGCCCCCACCAATGCCGGCAACCTCGCCATCGTCTCCCGCGAGCCGCTGGGCGTGGTGGGGGCGATTGTGCCCTGGAACTTCCCGTTCGACATGGCGGCATGGAAATGCGCGCCTGCTTTGGCGGCGGGGAATTCCGTGGTGCTCAAGCCGTCTGAGCGCTCGCCGTTCACCGCGCTGATGCTCGCCGGGCTGGCGCGCGAGGCGGGGATTCCCGATGGCGTGTTCAACGTCGTTACCGGGTTTGGCGGCGAGGCGGGCAAGGCGCTGGCGCTGCATAATGATGTCGACTGCCTGGCCTTTACCGGCTCCACCCGCACCGGGCGCACACTGATGGGCTATTCGGGCGAGTCCAACCTCAAGCAGGTGTGGCTGGAGCTGGGCGGCAAGAGCCCGAACCTGGTGTTCGCCGATGCCGACCTCGACGCCGCTGCCGCCAGTGCCGCCATGGGCATCTTCTTCAATGCCGGGCAGGTGTGCTCGGCCAATTCGCGGCTGTTGGTGGAGCGTTCCATCCATGCCGCGTTCGTGGAGCGCCTGGTGGCGCAGGCCGCGGCCTACCAGCCGGGCGATCCGCTGGACCCTGCCTCGCGCATGGGCGCGCTGGTGGACGGCGCGCATCAGGCGCAGGTGCTGGCGGCCATTGAGGCCGGCAAGGCGCATGGGCGGCTGGTGACGGGCGGCGCCGCTGTGCCGTTGCAGCCAAACGGCGCTTTCGTGCAGCCGACCATATTCGATAACGTCGACCCCGCCTCGGCCCTGGCCCGCGACGAGATTTTCGGCCCGGTGCTGGCGGTGGTGCCGTTCGATACCGAGGATGAGGCGATCGCTTTGGCTAATGATTCCGAATACGGTCTCGCGGCCTCGGTGTGGACCGCCGATATTAACCGCGCTTTGCGCGTCTCGGCGGCGCTGCGGGTGGGCACGGTCTCGGTTAACACGGTTGACGCGCTCTCCCCGCAAACCCCGTTCGGCGGCAACAAGCGCTCGGGCTTCGGGCGCGACCTCTCGCTGCACGCGCTCGACAAATTCTCAAGCCTCAAGACCACCTGGATCAAGTTCGCATGACACGGCCCGCCGCCTACGACATTTTGTTTGAGCCGGTAAAAATCGGCCCGCTCACCGCCCGCAACCGCTTCTACCAGGTGCCGCATTGCAACGGCATGGGCTACCGGGACCCCACGGCGCTGGCCGAAATGCGCGGGGTGAAGGCCGAAGGCGGCTGGGCGGTGGTATGCACCGAGCAGGTGGAGCTGCATTACTCCTCCGACATCACGCCGTTCATTGAGCTGCGGCTGTGGGACGACCGCGACATTCCCGCCCTGGCGCGCATGTCCGAAAAGATCCACGAGCACGGGGCGCTGGCGGGGCTGGAGCTGGCCTATAACGGCATGAACGGCCCTAATTTATACTCGCGCGAGGTGCCGATGGGGCCGGCGCATCTGCCGGTGGCGACTTTCAGCTACGATCCGGTGCAGGCGCGGCGCATGGACAAGACCGATATCGTCAATTTGCGCGGCTGGCATCTGGCGGCGGTAAAGCGGGCGCAGAAGGCGGGGTTCGACCTGATTTACGTCTACGCCGCGCATGCGCTGGGGTTCCTGCACCATTTCCTCTCGCGCCGGTACAATGACCGTACGGATGAATACGGCGGCAGCCTGGAGAACCGCGTGCGGCTGCTGCGCGAGATTACCGAGGAGACCAAGGCCGCGGTCGGCCATGTCTGCGCCGTGCCGATCCGCATCTCGGTGGACGAACTGCTTGGCGATGGCGGGCTGGAAAAGGCCGAGGTGGAGGACATGATCAGGATGCTCGGCGATTTGCCGGACCTCTGGGACGTGACGCTCGCGGGGTGGGAAAACGACAGCCGTACTTCGCGCTTTGCCGAGGAAGGCGCGCAGGAGCCGTTCATCTCCGGCATCCGCCGGCTCACCAATAAGCCAGTGGTGGGGGTGGGGCGCTATACCTCGGTGGACCGCATGGCATCCCTGGTGCGCAAGGGCGTGCTGGACCTCATCGGCGCGGCGCGGCCCTCGATTGCCGATCCGTTCCTGCCGAAAAAGCTGGAGGAGGGGCGGATCGAGGACATCCGCGAGTGTATCGGCTGCAATATCTGCGTCTCGGGCGATTTTACCATGTCGCCGCTGCGCTGCACGCAGAACCCGACCATGGGCGAGGAATGGCGCAAGGGCTGGCACCCGGAGCGCATAAGGGCGCGTGAGAGCGAAAAGCCGGTGCTGATCATCGGCGCCGGGCCGGCGGGGTTGGAGGCGGCGCACGCTTTGGGCAAGCGCGGCTATGAGGTGGCGCTGGCCGAGGCAGGCACCGAGCTGGGCGGACGGGTGAGCCGCGAGGCGAAACTGCCGGGCCTGGCCGCATGGGGCCGCGTACGCGATTACCGGCAGTTGCAGCTGCACAAGCTGCCGAATGTGCAGACCTACCTCGCCAGCCGCCTGAGCGCGCCGGAGGTGCTGGAATTTGGCTTTCCGCGCGTGGTTATTGCCACCGGGGCAAAGTGGCGGCGGGACTTTGTGGGCCACCACCATACGCGGCCGCTGGCGGTGGCGCCGGGTGCCGTGGTTTTCACGCCCGACGACATCATGGACGGCGCCTTCCCGCCCGGAAAGCGCGTGCTGGTGTGGGATGACGAGCATTATTACATGGGCGGGGTGATCGCCGAGGCGCTGGCCGCCAAGGGCTATGCGGTGACCTACGCCACCCCGGCCTCGGAAGCCTCCACCTGGACGCGCAACACCATGGAGCAGCATTTCATCCAGAAGCGGCTGCTGGAGGCGAGGGTGGAGATTATCGTCTCGCACGCGCTCGCCGCCGTGGCGCCGGACCATGCGGTGCTGGAATGTGTGTTCACCGGACGCCAGAAGGTGCTGGCGGTGGACGCGGTGCTGCCCGTGACCGCCCGGCTGCCGGAGGAGGGGCTGGCGCAGGCGTTGCGGGGGATGGACCTTGCCGGGGCGGGGATCGAATCCGTCATCACCATCGGCGATGCGCTGGCGCCGGCCACTATCGCCCATGCGGTGTATGCGGGGCGGCGCTATGCCGAGGAGCTGGACGCTCCGCCCTTGCCGCCGGGCACATTGCCGTTCCGCCGGGAGATCACGGCGCTGCTTTAGCGGCACGTCTTTGGTAAAACCTAATCAAGACCACTTGAAATCATTATTTTCCAAAACCAACCCCTTCAATAGAAGCACTCATGAGTTTCAGCCGAGCCGGCTGAAACTTCACGGACATCGTAAAAAGGACGCCGAGCATGCCAGTTGAAAAAGTCGAGACGCTCATCATCGGTGGCGGTCAGGCCGGAATAGCGATGAGCGAGCAGCTCAGCAAACGCGGCGTGTCGCATCTCGTCATCGAGCGAAATCGGATTGCCGAGCGCTGGCGCTCGGAGAGGTGGGACTCGCTTGTTGCCAATGGCCCTGCCTGGCACGACAGATTTCCAAACAAGACGTTTGATAAGTGCGATCCCGGCGCGTTTGCTCCCGCCGGGCAGATCGTGGATTATCTCGTTGAGTATGCGCAACAGGTTAAGGCCCCGATCCGCTGCGGCGTCGAGGTGACGGCGCTTTACAAAAAAGGAGATAGTTTCATTGCCGAAACGTCTCAGGGCGTCATCGAAGCCTCCAATGTTGTCGCCGCCACCGGGCCGTTCCAGAAGCCGATCATCCCCACGGTTGTGCCGGAGGAGGCGGGGATCATGCAGATTCATTCCGCCGCCTACCGCAATCCCGGCCAGTTGCCCGAAGGCGCGGTGCTGGTGGTTGGGGCTGGTTCCTCGGGGGTGCAAATCGCCGATGAATTGCGTCGCGCGGGGCGGAAAGTCTACCTTTCGGTCGGCCCGCATGACCGGCCGCCGCGCAAGTATCGCGGCCATGATTTCGTCTGGTGGCTAGGTGTTCTGGGCCTATGGAATGCCAAGGCGGTTGAACCCTCCATGGCACATGTCACGATCGCGGTGAGCGGCGCGGAGGGCGGCCATACGATCGACTTCCGGAACCTTGCCGCGAGCGGGATCACCCTGGTCGGCCGGGGCGAAACTTTCAAGGATGGCGCGATGCATTTCGCGTCCGATCTGGCGAAGAACATCGCGGAGGGAGATGCGAACTACCTGTCCATGCTGGACGCCGCCGACGCCTATATCGCCCGCGAAGGGCTCGACCTGCCCGAGGAGCCTGAAGCCCGCAAGCTGGCCCCGGCGCCGCGATGCGTGACCGATCCCTTGCTCCAGCTGAATCTGGCGGATGCCGGCGTCACTTCGATTATCTGGGCGACGGGCTACGCCCTGGATTTCGGCTGGGTGAAGGTGGATGCCTTCGATGACAAGGGGAATCCTCTGCATCAGCGTGGTGTTTCGGTCGTGCCCGGGCTGTATTTCCTGGGCCTCGCCTGGCTGTCGCGCCGCGCGTCCCCGTTCATCTGGGGCGTCTGGCACGATGCCGATTATCTGGCCGAACAGATCGCGGCCCGCGGCTAGGATCTGTTGACAAACGGAAGGCCCGATCGGGCCTTCTGGTTCGCCCCACTCTGAGGAATTTTCAAATGCTTGCTTTTAAATTGGACATGGACCGTATCGCGCTGGATGACTGGGGAACGCCCGAGGACATCGGCGCCACCACCGTCGAAGGCGCTGTTGCCGTCTCCGGCAAGCTGTTGTTCGGCAGCCTGGAGAGCGCGGTATCGGGCGGTCTTTATGCCGCCAGCCACGGCAAATACCGGGTGACCTATGCCTTCCACGAACACGCCACTTTGCTTGACGGCCAATTGGCCCTGACCGATGAGACGGACGGCAAAACAGTGATTTACGGTCCCGGTGATAGCTGGATTATCGCCAAGGGGACGACGGTTCTGTGGGACATCCGCTCCGATCGTATTCGCAAAAGCTACCTGGCGGCGGTTACCGATCTCTGACCCTTCGGGGTAATCTTCCCCTGGGCCAGATTGTCCCTCGCGGTGCTGTCGTCGATCCGGGGAGATAGTCCTGGATGGCGATGGCACCTCCGCCATTAACCACCCGTAACGCAATGGGGTATTGCCGCCACGCTTGGTCGGCCGAATCAATGGCTCAACCAGCACCCGTCAGATCACTCGGATACCGCAAATCACGGCAGTCATAAGAAACGCGGTTTTCGTTCGTCCACATCTGCCTGCTCCTGCGAATCGGGCCAGAAGCATCAAATTACAAGTGACTCTATAGATTCAAGATGTTTCGGGACGGACACTCAGGGCCGGGAGGCGGCGTGGATCGCCCACAGCCTCGCCAGGGCGGCCTGGGCATCACCCACGCCATCCTGCGCATAGCCCGGAACGGCGTTGAAGCCGGTGCCCTTGGCAATGGCGATATCGAGCGGCGTGGGGGGCGAAAGCGGTGCGGGAGGCGGGTTGGTCTTGGCCGCCAGATTTCTCAGGCTGGCGGCGTGGCCACCGTCGGTCTGGGCGCTAAGGATCCCGGCGGCGAAGCCGGCATCCAGCTCGCGCTTGGCCTCCTCCGGATCGCCGGCCAGGATCGCCCGCTCGGCGTAGTCCTCGAAGTCGCCTGGCTCCTTCATGGTCTTGGTGGCAAAGCGCAGGCGGTAGACGTCGATCATCAGCACGTCCGGGAACCCCGGCCGGGCCTGCACCAGCGCGATGGCCTCGTTCCAGTACGAGGGGCTTGGGCTGACCTTCAGCAGCGCCTGCAGAGCATCAAAATATGCCTGATTGTCGGCCGCCTTCTGCGCGGCGGAAGCAGCGATCTGCAACTCGGCTTGCGGCGCGTCCCGCCCGTCGCGGCGCACATCCTTTGCCACGGCCGCGTAGTTGCCGGTGGCGTAGTCGGCTTGCGCGGCTAGGGCGCGGGTGGTGGCGTCGGTGCCGCCGGCGGCGATGTAGTTGTCCACCCAGAGGATTGTCTGCGCGTTATCCCCGGCGCTGGCGTAGTAACTGGCCACGGCCTGGGTCATCGACAGTTTCTCTGACTCGGGCGCCTGACCGCTTGCCAGCACCGCGGCGTAGGACTGCGCGGCCAGCGCGTACTGCCCGGCCCCGGCGGCGGCGGCGCCGCGCAACTGGGCTATGACCAGCCTGTCATACGCCGTGAGCCCAGGCAGCGCCGCCGCCCGGTTCACCGCCGACAAGGCGGCAATGTAGGCGTGGCTGTTTAGCTCGCTCTCCGCCGGCAACAGCAGCTTTGCCACGGCAGGACTCACCGTGGCGGCGCCAGCAGAGCACGGCAGCAGCAGGAGCGCCGCACCAAGCAGGGACTTCATGCTCCTCCTCACAACGCGAACTGCTCATAGCCAACGATCCCGATCTTCTGCACGCCCAGGCGCTGTGCTGTGGCGAGCACCTCGGCGACGTATTTGTAGCCGGCCAGCTTGTCCGGGCGGATATGCAGTTCCGGCTGGTCAGGCTGGGCGGCGAGGTCGGAGAGCTGGGCCTCCAGCGCCTGGCGCGTAGGCAGCACAGTGCCGTTCCACAGGATGGTGCCGTCGAAGTCGATATCCACCTCATCCACGGTCGGCAGCACCTTCACAGGCGGGGCGTCGGCCCGTGGTAGGTCCAGCTTCACCGCGTGAGTTTGCACCGGGATGGTGATGATGAGCATGATCAGCAGCACCAGCATCACGTCGATGAGCGGCGTGGTGTTGATGTCCACCATCACCTGGGGCTCCTCGTGGGCCGAGAAATCAAGGGCCATGGCTCAGGGGCCTCCCGCGGCGGGCGGTTGCAGGATGAAGCCAACTTTCTCGATGCCGGCGCGCTGGGCGGCCAACAGCACCTCGCCGATCGCCTCGTAATGGGCATTCTGGTCGCCGAAGATATGCACCTCGGGCTGCGGCACGTCACCGCTCACCGCCAGCAGGCGTTTCTGCAGGCTATCGGGCCCGCTCAGCTTCTGCTGGTTCCAGTAGATGCCGCCCTGTGCGTCCACCGAGATGTTGATGTTACGCGGCGCCGTCTGGGTGGGCTGGTTGCGCTCCTGCGGCAGTTGAACCGGCACGGTGTGCGTAACCACTGGCACTGTGATGAGGAAGATGATGAGCAGCACCAGCATCACGTCGACGAGCGGCGTGGTGTTGATGGCGGAGAGGAGGTCGTCCTCTCCGTCCTGGGCGATATGGAGCGCCATGGCTTACGCCGTCTGTACCACAGAGATGGGCCGGGCGGCGGCCGGCTGGGCGGGGGCGGGGGCGCGCAGACCCGCGACCTTGCCGCTGATGAGCACGGAGTGCAGATCGCTGGCGAAGCCGCGCACCTCCTCCACCGCCACCTTGTTGCGCCGTACCATCCAGTTATAGCCGAGTACGGCGGGCACGGCGGTGGCCAGACCGATGGCGGTCATGATCAGCGCCTCGCCGACCGGACCGGCGACCTTGTCGATGCTCGCCTGGCCGGCGATGCCGATGGCCGTGAGCGCGTGGTAGATGCCCCATACGGTGCCGAACAGACCGACGAACGGCGCCGTGGAGCCGACCGTGGCGAGCACCGCGAGGCCGCCCTGCAGATGTGAGACGATTTGCCCGACGGTGCGCTGGATGGACAGCGAGATCCAGGTGTTAAGGTCGATGTTCTCGACCAGCGAGCCCTCGTGATGCTCAAGTGCGCTGATTCCGGTCTCGGCCACGGCCTTGAACGGGGAGTTTTTGGGCAGCAGCTCAACGCCGTCCTTCACCGAGCTGGCGGTCCAGAAGCCGCGGCTCTGCTTGACCTGGCGGAAGAGCTGGGTTTGCTCCAGCAGCTTGGTGGCCAGGATGTACCAGGTGGCGGCGGACATGACGGCCAGCACCAGAAGCGTAAAGCGGGCGATGAAGTCACCGTGGCCCCACAGGGCGCTCAGGCCGTAGGGGTTGGCGATGGTGGCGGTGGCCGGCGCGGCCGTGCTGGTGTCGAGCGTGGCTGGGGCCGTCGCGTCCGTGGGGATGACGGGTGCGGCGGACGGGGCGCTGGCTTCGGCGGCGGCCGTGGACAGATCGGGCTGGGCGGAAGCGGCGAGCGGCGCGGCGAGGATTGCGCCGGCCACCAGCACGGCGGCGAAGAACTTGGTAGACTTCATGATACTTACTCCAATTTTTTAAATAGGGGCGGCCGTCAATTCAATGTCCAAACGTAGGGAATGCTCGTCCACGCCTCTTGCGGCTGGCCATTGGCGTTGAGCGCGGGCTTGAATTTGCAGGCGGAGAGCGCTTGCAGCGCCGCCTGGTCCAGCTGGTCATGGCCCGATGAGGTGGCGATTCGCGCCTGTTCCACGCTGCCATTGGCGCCGATGAGGAATTGCAGAAGCGTGGTACCGGTCTGGCCCATGTCCTCGGCCTGTTCGGGATATTCCGGCGCGGTGCAGCTCTGGTTCGGGTCCAGCCCGGCGGCGCGCGCGATGGGGGGGCGTGCCACCGGCGTGGGGGCGGGTGGCCTCACCGTCGTCACGTTCGCCACCGGCGGCGGCGACGGTGGCGGCGCCAACTGGATGAGCGGCGGCGGAATATAGGGCGGCGGCGGATGGATGACCGGTGGCTGGGGCGGTGGCGGCGCCTCCGGCGGCGGCTTCACGTCCTGGATCACCTCGGTCTTCAAGGGCGCGCGCAGCACATCCACCACGGCGCTGCCGAGGCCGTTCACCAGCGCGTAGATGATCGCCACATGCAGCAGCACAACAAAGGCGATGCCCCCGAAGCGGCGTGGCGAGGATGTCTGGTACGGATAGCTCAACGTCGTGCTCCGAAACAAAATGCGGCGCCCCTGGGGGCTGGGCGTGTCATACAGCAAACTAGATTAATGTCCATAAGATAAGTATATAAATAAGAAGGTTTTGGAGATGTGCCTGTTGTAAGCAGGAAAGCGCGTTTGGCCTGATTTCCAATTTCTAAGTAGGATTATCTCGCAAAGTTGAGATTGAAAGGAATTGTCCATTGAAATAAAACAAAAAACTTTCAAAATCCTGTGATGTTTCAGAAAAATATTCTGTATCTGCATGTCGATGCGCATCAGGAATCTTATCGATATGTAACGCTAGTAACCCTATTGAATCTATATTTTGTTTAATCTATGTTGCATGTGCTCGCCGCCGGGATCAGCCCGTATCGCGGTTCTACCCGGTCTGGAGTTCTTGCATGTTCATGCGCCGTTCCACCGCTGTCCGAACGCCTTTTGGCGTTTTCGCCAGGTTGGGCAGCGCGCGAGCCAAAATCCAACACTCTACAGGAGAGACTTGATGTCTACCCCATCTCACAATCGCCGCCGTTTCGCGGGCGCCTCGGCAATGGCGATGGCGGTGTTGCTGGCGAGCGTACCCGCGCACGCCCAAACGCCCCCGCCCCCATCGCCGCCCGCGGATGCCTCGGTCACGCTGAAGCCAGTCATCATTACCGCCCGCCACCGCGCCGAGCGCGCCCAATCCGTGCCGGTCTCGCTGACCGTGGTCACCGCGGACCAGATCAAGATCGTCGGTTCCTCCAATCTAACGAAAATCCAGGAGCTGGTGCCCACGCTCACCGTTGAAGCTTTCAATCCCCGCAACACCGCGCTCAACATCCGCGGCCTGGGCGCCGTGCCCAACCTGGCCAATGACGGGCTGGAGGGTGGCGTTGGCGTGTATCTCGATGGCGTGCTGCTGGCGCGCCCAGCCCAGGACGTGTTCGACATTCCGGACCTGCAAAACATCGAAGTTTTGCGCGGCCCGCAGGGCACGCTGTTCGGCAAGAACACCGTCTCTGGCGCCGTCAACATCACCACGGCACTGCCGAGCTTCACGCCGACGGCGGAGGGCTCCATCTCGTATGGCACCCAGAACTATTTTCAGATCAAGGCCCGCGCCTCCAGCGCCCTGTTTGGCAGTGACAAGCTGGCCTTCAGCCTGTCTTTTCAGGGCACGCAGCACAATGGCTACGTGAAGGACCTGTATGACGGCCGCAGCTTCGGCAACCAGGATGACAAGGGCATCCGCGCCCAGCTCCTGGCGAACGTGACCCCGGCGCTGACCTTGCGCACCATCATCGACTACAACAGCGATAACGATAATTGCTGCGCCAATCAGATTTTTGGCTATGTGAACAACTACGCCCCCGGATATCTGGGCGGAGCGGCCATCCCGGCGGCCAAGACCGCGCAGGTGCGTTACACCACGCTTGGCGTTCCGCTGCCCTCCACCAACGCCTGGGCCCGGACCACGACCGATAACAGCCCGGTCCACTACCACCAGGAGAGCGCCGGCATCTCGACAGAGGCCGACTATGATCTGGATGGCTTTATTTTTACATCCATCTCCGCGGTGCGCTATTGGAACTGGTACCCGCATAACGACTCCGACCTGACGTCGCTCTCGGTCCTTACCCAGTCGCAGGCAACCGTATACCAGCGCCAGGCGAGCCAGGAACTGCGCGTGACGTCGCCGACCAGCGGACCGGTGGATTATACGGCGGGCCTGTATTATTTATACCAGTCGCTGAACAGTGCCATCGTCAGCCAATACGGCTCTGATGCTGGTGCGTGGCTCTCCAACTCCGCGCCCAGCAGCGCCGCCGCGCAGACGGATAACACGGCGCTGAATGGCTTTGGCGGTGCCAGCACCGGCATATACGACACCAACAGCTACGCGGGCTTCGGCCAGGCGACATGGCATCTCCTGCCCAAGCTCGATCTGACCGGCGGCCTGCGCTACACTTACGAGCAAAAGACGGGCGCCTACCACGAGGTGCAGGAAGGCGGCGCGGCCTCCGCCAGCCCGGCGGTCATCGGCCTGCGCAATGCCTTCGCGCCGGTTGTGCCGCTCTATAACGTTAGCGCTGATAACGGCTTGCCCGCGGGGCTGATCACGCTGTCCTACAAGCCGGTCGAGGGCGTGCTGGCCTACGCCACCTACTCGCATGGCGCCAAGTCGGCGGGCATCAACCTCATCAATTCCCGCATCGCGCCGAAGGTCGTGAACCCCGAGACGCTCGACAATTACGAGGTCGGGGCCAAGACCACGCTGTTCGGCGGCCGTGCGCTGGTCGATGGCGATCTGTTCTGGGACGAGGACACCGACTACCAAGCGACGTTGGTGGGTTTCTCGGGGGGCCTGCCCTACACCTATGTCTCAAGCATCCCCAAGGTCCGCTCGCGTGGCGTCGAGGTCGACACCCAGGTGCAGGCAACGCAGGAGCTGAGCCTGACCTTCTCCGGCGTCTATGACAACGCCTATTATGAGTCGAACCCCAGCGCCCCGTGCCCCATCGAACTGGGTGGCAGCGGCGTGGCCTGCAACCTCACCGGCGGCCGCGTGCCCGGCATTTCCAGCTGGACCGGTTCGGTTGGCGGCGAGTACGACCACGAGCTGCCGGAGTTGGGCGGCCATCACGTCGTGGCCTATGTGGCGGCGGATGCCATCCTGCGCACCGGGTTCTTCTCCGGAGCGGATAACTCACAGTACAGCTGGGTGCCGGGCTATGGCATCGGCAACGTCGCGGCGGGCGTTAAGGAGGCCGATGGCCGCTGGGATCTCTCCGGCTGGATCCATAACGTTACCGACAGCCACTACTACCTGTACCGCAGCGCCAGCGGGTCGTTCCCGACTTACAACACCATCAATGGGTTGGTTGGCGATCCGATCACCGGCGGCGTGACGCTCTCGGGCAAGTTCTAACCAAAGCGCGGCCCCGCCGGAAACGGCGGGGCCGCTGCCATAAATTCTATAAAATCCATCTAGTAAAAGGGAACATTGTCATGAATTTGCCCCGTCCCAAGGCGGCGCTCGCGGCCCTGCTGCTGGCGACTTCCGCGATCACCCCGGTACATGCGCAGAGCACCGCGCCCGCGTTCCAGGGTACGCCCTCCAACGGCCCGGCCATTCCGTATCCGACCACGCCGTTCACCGGCCATCTCGCGCCCACTGTGCAGGGCTCGGACACCTATCTGCCCAAGCCGGTGACACCGCCCACGGGCGCACCGAACATCGTGGTCATCATCAATGACGATGTCGGCTTCGGCGCCACCTCCACCTTTGGCGGCCCGGTGCCCACGCCCAACTTCACGGCACTCGCCCAGAACGGGTTGCGTTATACCGAGTTCGGCGTTACCGCGATCTGCTCCTCCACCCGCGCCGCGCTGCTCACCGGGCGCAACTATCACCACGCGGGCTACGGCACGGTGACCGAGGGCGAGGCGCCCTACCCGGGCTACGACATGCAGTTCCCCACCAGCGAAGCCTCCATCGCCGAAATTCTGCGCGACAATGGCTACGCCACCGCGATGTTCGGCAAATACCACAACGTGCCGTCCTCCACCCTGGCCGACGGCCCGTACACAGTCTGGCCGACCGGCATCGGCTTCGACCATTTCTACGGTTTCCTGGAGGGCGATACCGACCAATTCCATCCCGAGCTGTATTCCGACACCACGCCGGTCGATCTCTCGCACAGTCCCAAGAGCTATATTCTGGACAACGATCTGGCCAACCACGCCATCGACTGGCTGCACCAGGAGCAGGCCGCCTCGCCGAACCGGCCGTTCTTCCTGTACTACGCCACCGGCACCACCCATGCGCCGCAACAGGCGCCGGCCGACTGGATCGCCAAGTTCAAGGGCCAGTTCGACCAGGGCTGGGACGAAGTGCGCCAGCAGACGCTGGATCGCCAGAAACAGGAGGGCATCTTGCCGTCCTACACCGACCTCGCCCCCCGCCCGCCGCCGGTGCCGTATTGGAACACCCTGACGCCCAACCAAAAGGCCGTGGATGAGCGCTACATGGAGGTCTACGCCGCCCAGCTCGCCTACCAGGACAGCCAGGTCGGCCGTGTGGTCGCCGAGGTCAAGCGCATGGGTCTGGCCAACAACACCATCATCATCTGGATCGAAGGCGATAACGGCGCCTCCGGCGAGGGCGGCCCCAACGGCACCATCGACGAGGTGCATAATTTGATAGGCCCCGGCGCCAACGAAAAGGATTCCGACGATTATCTCGCCCAGCACCTCAATATCCTGGGCGGGCCGGATACCGAGGAGGTCTACCCGATCGGCTGGGCCTCGGCGATGAACGCGCCCTATCAGTGGTTCAAGCAAATCGCCTCGCATCTGGGCGGCACGCGGGTTGGCGCCGTCATCTCTTGGCCGGGCCATATCACCGATCCGGGTTCGATCCGTACCCAGTACCATCATGTCATCGACATCGCCCCCACCCTGCTCGAGGTCGCGCATCTGCAGGCCCCCAGCGCGGTGAGCGGCATCCCGCAGATCCCGCTGGATGGTGTGAGCATGGCCTATAGCTTCACCAGCCCCACGGCGCCGTCGCCGCACCACGTCCAGTATTTTGAGTTGTTCGGCAATCGCGGCATCTATCAGGATGGCTGGCTGGCCAACACCACGCCGCTAAACATGCCCTGGAGCCTGGGTGCGGGTCAGCATGGCGTCGACCCCAATACGTTCAGCTGGGAGCTATACGACCTCAACAAGGATCCGAGCCAGGCGCACAACATTGCGGCGCAGTTCCCCGACAAACTGAAGCAGCTGCAGGACTTGTTCAACCAGCAGGCCATCGCCAACAACGTCTATCCGTTGCAGGATGGCGCCTTGGGCGCGCGCATGGGCGAGCTCGCCAAGGCAGGCGGCTCGCCGTTCCGGACCCATTACGTGTTCTGGGGCACGGGCGTGCACCTGCCGGGTGAGAACGTCCTGCCGATCTTCTTCTTCCCCTTCTCGGTCAAGGCCGACATCACCGTGCCGCAGGGTGGGGCGAACGGCGTCATCCTGGCGGGCGGCTCGGAGTTCGGCGGCTGGAGCTTCTACTTGAAGGACGGCGTTCCCGCCGCCTATGCCGCGGCCTCCAACTATCCGGGCCAGCAGCAGCGCGTGCTGGCAGCCAAGCCGCTCGCACCCGGCCAGCACCATCTGGAGTACGACCTTACCTCCACCCAGCCCAGCACGGGCGTGCTAACGATACTGGATAACGGCGTGCAGATCGCCAAGACGCCGATCGCCCACACGCCGGCCGCGCTCGGCGGGATCATGGAAGCCTTGGATGTGGGCCGCGACACGGGCGTGCCGGTGACCACGGACTACAGCAACGAGGGCGTCTTCACCGGTGCCATCAACAAGGTGACCTTCGACTCCTACCCGCCGAAGAACATCGCCCCGGTCTTCTTCTCGGCACCCGCTCTGGCGGAAGCAAAGACGGACTGATTGCCAAACGAAGGCCGGCGGCATCCCCGCCGGCCTTCGGCTTTAGCCTTTACATCTAGGGAGAGTAGAATGTTCTTGCCACGTCCAAAACTGGCGCTCGCGGCCTTGCTGCTGACGACTTCCGCCATCACCCCGGTACACGCGCAAAACGCCGCACCCACCGTCCAGGGCACCCCGGCCAACGGCCCGGCGCTACCGTATCCGACCACGCCGTTCACCGGCCATCTCGCCCCCACCGTCCAGGGCTCCGACACCTATCTGCCCAAGCCGGTGACGCCACCCGCGGGTGCACCCAACATTGTCGTCATCCTGGACGATGACGTCGGCTACGGCGCCACCTCCACTTTCGGCGGTCCGGTCCCCACGCCCAACTTCACAGCACTCGCTCAGAACGGCCTGCGCTATACGGAGTTCGCTGTTACCGCGATCTGCTCCTCCACTCGCGCTGCCCTGCTCACCGGGCGCAACCACCACCATGTCGGCACCGCCACCGTGGACGACATCGTGACGCCGTACCCCGGCTACGACGCCACGATCCCCAACAGCGCCGCCACCATCGCGCAGATTCTGCAGGCCAATGGCTATACCACGGCGGCATTCGGCAAGTACCACAACGCCCCCAACAACGATCAAGCCGACGGTCCCTACGATCTGTGGCCGACGCATATAGGCTTCGACTATTTCTACGGCTTCATGGGCGGTGACAACGACCAATGGGCGCCGGAACTCTATGAGGACACGACGGCGGTGGATGGCTCCAACCGTCCCAAGGGCTACATTCTGGAAAACGACCTCGCCAACCACGCCATCGCCTGGCTGCACCAGGAGCAGGCCGCCTCGCCCAACAAGCCGTTCCTCCTCTACTACGCCACCGGTTCCACCCATGCCCCGCACCAGGCGCCGGCCGACTGGATCGCCAAGTTCAAGGGCAAGTTCGACCAGGGCTGGGACGTGCAGCGCGAGCAGACCTACGAGACCCAGAAGAAGGAAGGCATCTTCCCCGCCACCGCCGATCTTTCGTCCCGGCCCGATGGCGTACCGTACTGGAACAGCCTAACGCCCGACGAAAAGGCCGTGGATGAGCGCTACATGGAAGTGTACGCCGCCGAACTCGCCTACCAGGACAGCCAGGTCGGCCGCATCCTTGCCGAGGTCAACCGCATGGGTCTGGCCAACAACACCATCGTCATCTGGATCGAAGGCGATAACGGCGCCTCCGGTGAAGGCGGGCCGCACGGCACGGTCAACGAGCTCTACGGGATGACTCACCCCGACGAGAGCGACGCCTCCATCGACCATTATCTCGCGCAGCATCTCAACGTGCTGGGCGGGCCCAGCAGCTATGAGATCTACCCGAATGGCTGGGCCATGGCGATGAACTCGCCCTTGCCCTGGTTCAAGCAGGTCGCCTCGCATCTGGGCGGCACGCGTGACGGCATGGTCATCTCCTGGCCGGGCCATATCATCGACCCGGGCAGCATCCGCACCCAGTTCCACCATGTCATAGACATTGCGCCGACCCTGCTCGACATCACGCATCTGAAAGCGCCCAGCTCGTTCAACGGTATTCCGCAGATGCCGATGGACGGTGTGAGCCTCGCCTACACCTTCACCAACCCCACCGCGCCCTCGACCCATCACATCCAGTACTTCGAGTTGCACGGCAATCGCGCCATCTATGATGACGGCTGGCTGGCCAACACCACGCCGCGCAACATGCCGTGGGAGCTGATGACCAACCGTCCCAACAGCGATGTGACGAGCTACCAGTGGGAGCTGTATAACCTGAACAACGACCCCACCCAGGCCCATAACCTGGCGGCACAGTACCCGGACAAGCTCAAGCAGCTGCAGGCGGTGTTCGACCAGCAGGCCATCGCCAACAATGTCTATCCGATCCAGGATAGCGGCGCGCTCTATCGCGGTCAGGAGCTGGCGAAGTATCTCAACCAGCCAATCCGCACGCATTTCGTGTTCTGGGGCACGGGCGTGCATCTGCCCGCCGCCACCATTCCGCCGGTCTTCGCCTTCCCCTTCACAGTGAAGGCGGATATCGAGGTGCCGCCGGGCGGGGCGAATGGCGTCATCCTGGCCGGTGGCTCGCTGTTCTCCGGCTGGAGCTTCTACCTGAAGAACGGCGTGCCCACGGCCTATGCCGCCGCCAACAACTACCCCGGTTCGGACACCCGCGTGCAGGCCGCCAAGGCGCTCACCCCCGGCACGCACCATCTGGAGTACGACCTGGCGGAGACCAAGCCGGGCATCGGGGTGCTAACCATCCTGGCTGACGGCGTGCCGGTGGCCAAGCAGACGGTGGCCGAGCTGCCAGTGCTCATCGGCAATGGCGGCGAGACGCTGGATGTAGGCCGCGACACCGGCGCGCCGGTAACCACCGACTACAGCCACGAGGGCGTGTTCACCGGCACCATCGACAAGGTGACCCTGGACATCTCCCCGCCCAAGAACGCGTCCTCGGCCTTCTTCCTCGCCAAGGAGACGGAGGACAAGTCGGAATAGCCTGCCCTCACACCGCCCGCCCTCTTTACGGGGGCGGGCAATTTTCCTATTAACACTACATGAGTGATATAGAAACTGCACCCCCCAGCGCCAGCGCCTTCCACCTCATGGCCAAGCCTTCCGGCCCGGCCTGCAACCTGGACTGCACCTACTGCTTCTACCTGGAGAAGGAGGCGTTGTTTCCCAAACGGGAAACGCGCCGCATGTCGCCGGAGGTGCTGGAGGCCTATATCCGCAACACTATCGCCGCCACGCCGGCGCATCTTTCCGTGCTGTTCCCCTGGCAGGGCGGCGAGCCCACGCTGCTCGGCATCCCCTTCTACCAGCGCGCGCTGGAGTTGCAGCGCCAATACGGTGCCGGGCGCAAGATCGAGAACAGCTTCCAGACCAATGGCACGCTCATCGACGAGGACTGGGCCAAATTCCTCGCCGAGAACGGTTTCCTCGTTGGGCTGAGCCTGGACGGCCCGGCCGAGATCCATGACCGCTACCGCCGCTACCGTTCCGGCGCGCCCTCGCACCATCTGGTGATGGCGGCGCTTGAGCGGCTGCAGCGCCATGGCGCCAACTACAACGTACTCGCTTGCGTCGATGCCCATTCCTCGCAGCAACCGCTCGCCGTGTACCGCTTCCTCAAGGAGCATGGCGTAGAATTCATCCAGTTCACCCCCGTGGTCGAGCGCCTGGCGGACAAGGACTACGCCGGCAAGGGATTTGACCTCGAAGGCCCCGGCGGCGGTACGGCTGAACTGGCCGAATTTACCGTGGCCCCCGGGGACTGGGGCCGCTTCCTGGCCACCGTCTTCGAGGACTGGCGCAAAACCGATGTCGGCCGCGTGTTCATCATGAACTTCGAGTGGTCACTGGCCGGGCTGATGAACCAGCCGGGCGTGGTCTGCGTGCACCAGAAGGAGTGTGGCCGCGCGCTTACCGTCGAGCATAACGGCGATGTCTATTCCTGCGACCATTTCACTTACCCCGAATACAAGCTCGGTAACCTCACCACGGATGGCCTGGCGGCGATGATCGATTCCACCCGCCAGCAGGAATTCGGCAAGGCCAAGCATGAAACGCTGCCGGGCCAGTGCAAATCCTGCGCGCATCTGGAACTATGCTGGGGCGGCTGCCCCAAGCACCGTTTCCTCACCACCAAAGATGGCGAGGCGGGGCTGAATTATCTGTGCGAGGGCTACATGCATTACCTCGACCATGTGACGCCCTGGCTGAAGACTTTGGCCGCGCTACTGCGGGCAGGGCGCGACCCGGCATTGGTTATGCGCATGCAGGCGCCGCTGGCTTAACCAGGATGAATGCCGCACCGCCGTAGACCGTGTCTGCCTGGGTCAGACCGCTAACCATGAGTCCGGATTTGTTACTCAGGGCCCGGACTGAAACCCGCTCGGTGAGGTTCTCTGGTTCAACGCCGACCGTCATGGTTCGCCACATGAAGGGTGTCAACGGCGGCGAAAAAATGCCGGCGCAGAAAATTGGTCTCAGGTCAGGAAACCGGGACTGGACGCGATTGCCAGATAAAAGCACCGCCGTGAGGCGGGGTGCATGTGGTTGGTTTGATTGAATCTTCAGCCCCGTTCCGAATTTGGCCGAGATTGTTGATTTCCACTGGGATCTAACCCGGGAGTGTCGGAAATTTTCACTGAGAACTGACCCATGTTTTAACCTCCCCGGCGCACAACGAAGCAGCCGTACGCTGACCTTGCCGCGCTGGGTTATGATGGTTCCTATGGGCGGGTGGCGGCGTTTGTCCGCTGCTGGAAGGCTGATCGGCAGCGTGAGCAGCAGACCAGCGGCCGCAGAACCTTCGTGCCGCTGGTTCTATATAAGTGGCTCCACGCCCCTTGGCCTTGCTTAGCTTGAGAGGTTAATCCCCAACGCGGCCGCGCTGCGGTAGAGCATGTAGGCGGCGACGGCGAAAATCAGGATTGCGAAGACCACGGTGAGGTGGCCGGTGGTGCCCGATAGGCATTTGGCTGTGCGCATGCCACCGAAACTGCCGATGAAGCCGCCGAGGATGAACACGCCGGCGAGTGGCCAGTTGATCAGGCCGGAGAGCGCGTAGTTGGCGGCAGTGGTGAGGCCGAAGGCGGTGACGGCGACCAGTGAGGTGCCGACGGCGTTGAGCACGGGCATGCCGGTGGCGGCGATGAGGCCGGGGACGATGAGGAAGCCGCCGCCGATGCCGAAGAAGCCGGAGAACAGGCCGGTGGCGAAGCCGAAACTTAGCACTTTGGGGGCGTTGCGGCGCTCGCATTGGGCGGCTGGGTTGCCGGGATTGCGGCGGCCGCGCAGCATGAGGATGCCCACGACCAGCATGAGCAAAGCGAAGAGAAACAGTAGTTTTTGGCCGTTGAAGGCTTTGCCAGCGGTGGACCCGAGTAGGGCGCCGGCGATACCTGCCACGGCGTAGACGCCGCCACATTGCCAGCGTACGGTGCCGGCGCGGGCGTGGTTGAACAGGCCGGTGGCGGCATTGGCTGCAACCGCCAGGGCGCTGGTGCCGATGGCGATGTGCGGGTTTTTGATGCCGACGAGGTAGAGGATGAGCGGCACCGCGAGGATGGAGCCGCCGCCGCCGATCAGGCCGAGGGTGAAGCCGACCAGGATGCCGGAAAAGCCGCCCAGGCCGAATTGCAGCGGGGAGAGGATCACAGCAGGTTCAGCGGGAGTTTGAGATAGCTGGTGCCATTGTCTTCCGGCGGGGGCAGGCGGCCGCCGCGGATGTTGATCTGTACCGAGGGGAGAATGAGTTTTGGCATGTCCAGAGTGGCGTCGCGGGCGGTGCGCATGGCGTGGAAAGCGTCCTCGGTGATTCCGTCATGGACGTGGATGTTGCTGCTGCGCTCGGCCTCGACGGTGGTTTCCCAGGCGTAGGTATCGCGGCCGGGAGTTTTGTAGTCGTGGCAGAGGAATAGCCGGGTGGTGGCGGGCAGAGCGAGCAGGCGGCGGATGGAGCGGTAGAGCTGGCGGGCGTCGCCGCCGGGGAAATCGGTGCGGGCGGTGCCGTAGTCGGGCATGAACAAGGTGTCGCCGATGAAGGCGGCGTCGCCGATGATGTAGGTGAGGTCAGCCGGGGTGTGGCCGGGGACGTGCAGGGCGATGGCGGGAATGGTGCCGATGGCGAAAGTGTCGCCGTCGGTGAACAGATGGTTGAACTGCGAGCCGTCGCGGGCGAATTCGTCGCCAAGGTTGAAGATTTTGCCGAAGACTTTTTGCACGGTGATGATGTCACGGCCGATGGCGAGCTGGCCGCCGCAATGTTTTTGGATGTAGGGCGCGGCAGAGAGATGGTCGGCGTGGGCGTGGGTTTCCAGCAGCCAGTCCAGCGTGATGCCGGTAGTGCGGAGGTAGGCGATGAGCGCGTGGGCCGAAGTGGTGGAGGTGCGGCCGGAGGCGGTGTCGAAATCCAGCACGCAGTCAATCACCGCGCCGCGCATTGTGGCGGGGTCATGCACAACGTGGCTGGCGGTGAAGGTGGCTTCGTCGAAGAAGCTTTGCACATGCAGACGTGGGGCTTGTTGCGCCTGGAGAATTTGTTGCGTGGCCGTGGCGAGGTTTGGGTCGGTGGGGTTATTTGGCATTGGCGGGTTTTCCGTCGTCACGCAGGACGATGTAGATGGCGGGGATGACCAGCAGGGTTAGAAGCGTTGAAGACGCCAGGCCGAACAATAGCGAGGTAGCAAGACCCTGGAAGATCGGGTCGGAGAGGATGGTGGCGGCGCTGATCATGGCGGCCAGTGCGGTGAGCAGGATGGGCTTGGCGCGGATGGCACCGGCTTCCAGCAGCACGGCGCGCAGGGGGCGGCCGGAGCTTTGGCGGTGGCGGATGAAGTCCACCAGCAGGATGGAGTTGCGCACGATAATGCCGGCCAGCGCGATGAAACCGATCATCGAGGTGGCGGTGAAGTCGGCGTTTAGCAGCCAGTGGCCGAACATGATGCCGATGAGGGTGAGCGGGATGGGGGTGAGTACCACCAGCGGCAGTTTGAAGCTGCCGAACTGGGCGACGACCAGGACGTAGATGCCGAGGATCGCCACACCGAAGGCGATGCCCATGTCGCGGAAAGTGACGTAAGTGATCTGCCATTCGCCGTCCCAGAGCAGGGAGGGTTTGGATTCGTCGTTAGGCTGGCTGAAGAAACGGATATCGGGTTTTTGCAGCGCGCCCCAATTGGCTTTTTCGACGGCCTTGTCCACGGCGAACATGCCGTAGATCGGGGCTTCGAACTGGCCGGCGAGTTCGCCGGTGACCATGTCGGCGAAATGACCGTCGCGGCGGTAGATGGCGGGGGAGCCTTGGGTGTCGGTGACATTGACCACCTGGCCGAGTTCCACGACGCCGCGCGCGCCGGGGAGAGCGTCGGCGGGAATGGGCGTATCGGCGAGGGACTGGTTCCAGGTGAGGCCGGACTTGGGCAGGCCGATGGCGATTTCCAGCGGTGGACGGTCTGGCCCGCGGTAAGAGTAGCCGATGCCGGTGCCGGTGAAGAGGTCTTTCAGCGTGGCGTTCACGTCGCTCTGCTGCACGTGGAAATATTCGAGCTCGTCCTGGTCCACGGTGATGTTGAGGCGTGGCGGCGGCAGGCCGTAGCTGTCGTCAACATCGACGATGAAGGGGATGGATTTGAAGATGGTTTTTACGCGCTCGGCTTCGGCGCGGCGGATTTCCTGGTTGGGGCCGTAGATTTCCGCGAGCAGGGCGGCGATGACCGGTGGGCCGGGCGGGACTTCGACGACTTTGATGACGCCGCCGGGGGGTAGGGTGAGGCCGGTGTCGAGTTTTTTACGCAGGTCGACGGCGATGGCGTGGGATTCACGCGAGCGGTCGTTTTTGTTGATCAGCACGATGTGCAATTCGCCTAGTTCGGGCGATTGGCGGGCGTAGTAGTGGCGGACCAGGCCGTTGAAGTCGAAGGGGGCGGCGGTACCGGCGTAGACCTGCATGGAGGTGACTTCCGGCACCTGACCGGCGATCCGCGCGGCTGCGAAAAGGGTGCGCTCGGTGTCCTCCAGCGAGGCGCCGGGGGCAAGGTTGAGGACGACGTCCAGCTCGGATTTGTTGTCAAATGGCAGGAGTTTGACCTTGACGAGGTCGAAATAGAACATCGAGCAGGCGAGCAGCGTGGCGACGCCGACCAATAGCAGAAAACGCAGCGCAGTCTTGCGGGTTTTCAGAATTGGCGTGGCGAGGCGGATGTAGAGGCGTGACAGCCGGCTCTCGGTGGGATGGGCTGTCGCGTTTCCTTCCTTGCCGGCGATTTTCATCATCAGCCAGGGGGCGATGATGAGGGCGACGAAGAAGGAGAACGCCATGGCGGCGGAGGCGACCGCCGGGATGGGCGACATGTAGGGGCCCATGAGGCCACTGACGAAGAGCATGGGCAGTAGTGCCGTGACCACCGTGAGGGTGGCGACGATGGTTGGGTTGCCGACTTCGGCCACGGCCTCGATGGCGGCCTGGAGGCGAGGCCGGCCGTCATTCATCGCCCAATGGCGGGTGATGCTTTCGACCACGACGATGGCGTCGTCGACGAGAATACCGATGGAGAAGATGAGCGCGAACAGGGAGATGCGGTTGATCGTGAAGCCCATCATTTCAGCCGCGAAGAGGGTGAGCAGGATGGTGGTGGGGATGACCACGGCGGTGACGGCGGCCTCGCGCCAGCCGAGCGCGAAGCCGATGAGGACGACGATGGAGACGGTGGCGACGGCGAGATGGAACAGCAGTTCGTTGGCTTTTTGCGTCGCAGTCTGGCCGTAGTCGCGGGTGATCTGGACGTTGATGTCAGCGGGGATGAGCTGGCCTTGCAGGATTTTGACCTGCGCGAGCACGGCTTGCGAGACGGTGACGGCGTTGGCGCCGCTGACTTTGGCGATGGCGAGGGTGACGGCGGGGGATTGGTTCCAGCCGCCCTGCGTGCGGTTGAGCGCCCAGACGCGTTGTTCCAGTGGGGCGGGGCCAAAGACGACCTGGGCGACGTCATGCACATAGATAGGGCGATTGTCGCGCGTGGTGACGAGGAGCAGGCCGATGTCCGGCACCCCGGTGAGGGTGTGGCCGGCGTCCACGCCCTGCATCTGGCCATCGTTGCGCATCATGCCGGCGGAAAAAGTTTGGTTGGCTTCCTGCACGCGGCCGACGAGCTGCTGCAGGGTGACGCCGTAGAGCATGAGTTTTTCCGGATCGGGTTCGATGCGGATTTGTTCGGGGTCTTCGCCGGCGATGTAGGTGAGGCCGACGTTGGGAACTTTGATGAGCTCGCCTTGGAGTTTTTGCGCAAGCTGGGTCAGGCCGGCTTCGTCCCACTGCGATGCGGCGGCGGGTCTTGGCGTGAGGGTGAGGGTGACGATGGCGACATCGTCAATACCGCGGCCGACGATCAGGGGTACGGGGATGCCGATGGGGATACGGTCGAGATTGTCGCGGATTTTGTCGTTGACCAGGAGGACGGCTTTGTCCTCGTTGGTGCCGACGAGGAAGCGGGCGGTGACGGTGACGTGGTTGTCGACGCTGGTGCTGTAGATATGCTCGACGCCGGGGATGGCGCGCAGGATGGTTTCCAGCGGCTTGGTGACGAGTTCAACGCCGTCGCCGGCCTTCAGGCCGTCGGTGTTGACCATGACGTCGACCATCGGGACGTGAATTTGCGGGTCTTCCTCGCGCGGGATGGTGATGAGCGCGATCATGCCGGCTATCAGCGCGGCGATGAGGAAGAGCGGGGAGAGAGGCGAGCGGATGAAGCGCTTGGTCAGTGCGCCGGAGATGCCGAGGTTCATGGCGCGGCCGGGGCGGTAAGGACTTCGCCGGGATGCAGGCCGGAAAGGATTTCCACGCCGTCAGGCAAAGCGGGGGTGGGCTGCGGCGTGCCGCACTGCACTGGCACCGCGATTGGCGGGCCGTTCTTGGTTTGCAGATCGACGTAATCCAGGCCGAAGCGGGATTCGATGAAGGAGGCGGGGATGACGAGGCCGGGGCGCTGGCCGGCAAAAACCCAGACCTGGATGCGCTGGCCGGTGAAATAGCTGCCGATGTTGGGCGCGGTGGCGTCGGCCTCGACCTGGCCGTTTTGGATTTGCGGGTAAACCAGGGTGATTTTGCCGAATGCGGGGGTGCCGCCGTTGCCGTTATCGATGCGGACAGGGTCGCCCACGTGCAAAAAATCGGCGTGATATTCGGGCACGTCGAGGCGCAGGACGTAATCCTGCTGGGCGATCGTGGCGATGGTGTCGCCGCTGACCACGACGGTGCCTTGGGTGACCGGGGTGAGCAGCACGCGGCCGGAGACAGGTGCCAGCACGGCGCCTTCGGCGATCTGCTGGGCCAGGGCACCGCGGGCGGCGATTTGTGATTTAAGGCTGCTGGAGGCGACGCTTTGCGCAGTTTGCGCCTGGTCCAGGGTGGAGCGAGCGATGGCGCCGCTATGGATAAGCTGTTGGGCGCGCGCAAGGTCGATGTTGGTTTGGGCCAGTTGCGCGCGCTGGCCGGTGATGTTGGCGTCCAGCGCCTGCAACTGCTGCGCCATGGCTGGGGCGGCGACGAGGGCGAGGGTCTGGCCCGCGGTAACGGTGTCGCCATCCTGCACGGAAAGGGTGACGATGGTGCCGCCCAGACGGGCGCGGGCGGGAACCACATGCGCGCTCTCCACCGTGGCGAAGACTGCCTTCTGGTCGGTGATCAGCCCGGTGGCAACGGTGAAATTGGCCGGAGCCTGGGCGGCGGCCGGGCCTGCCGTGAGGCAGGCGGCGAGTGCCAGAGAGATGACGCGCATGTGACGTTTCCTGATGTTAGGCGCGGCTCGGTAGGATGGTCAGCCCCGGACGACCGGTAGGCCGGCCTGTGCCCAGGCGGAGATGCCGCCGGCGAGGTGGCCGGCGATTTCAACGCCGGCTTTGCTGCACATTTCCGCCGCGGCGCGGGAGCGCTTGCCGATGCCGCAATGCAGGACGGCGGGGCGCGCTGGGTCCTGCGGCAGGGATGCCGGGTTGAAGCTGGAAAGCGGGAAGAGCACCGCGCCCTGGATGTGGCCGCTGGCGAATTCCCCGGCCTCGCGGACATCCACCACGGTGACGGTGTTTGCCGTGATCGCGTCACGCAGTTCCGCCGGGGTGAATTCGCGCAGGTCGGATTTTTTTGAGCCGAAGAACATTTTTTAGCCTTTCTAGGTAATGGTTTGGGGAGAGGAGGAATTGGGGGCACAGATGCTGCCGGCAGGTTCCGTACTTGCGGTCTGCGGGGCACAGTAGAGCAGGAAAAGAGTTTCCAGGATTTTTTGCGCCTGTGGGCTGGAGAGGCCGTACCAGATGGTCTGGCCGTCGCGCCGGGAGGCGACCAGGCCGTCGCGACGCAGCAGGGCCAAGTGCTGGGAGACGGTGGAACTGCGCAGATCCAGGAAGGCAGCGAGGTCGCCGACGGAATGCTCAGAGTCGATGAGTTGGCACAGGATCATCAGCCGGTGGGGGTTGGCCAGGGATTTGAGCATTTCACTGGCTTGCCCGGCGGCGGTGTGCATCAGGTCGGGATCTACTTTCATATTTGCGTATATACGAATATATGAATATATAAGCAAGGGCAAAATCATGACCGGAGGTGCTTCCAGGGTTGAAATCATTGTTTGGGGCGCCGGATTAGGGGGGCTTTGATGGCGTATGAAATATCTGGGCAGTCGCGGCCGGATGACCGGATTACCGTGATCGGCGCGGCTGCTGAAATTAAACGGCGATACCGCGCCGGAGACCATGCGCCGCCATGGTGTGCGGGCGATTCCCACATTGTTGCTGTTTAAGGACGGCGTGCTGCTGAAGCAAAACGCCGGGGCGATGACGGCCGGTCAGATCGTGCACTGGGCGCGGCAGGCTGTTGCATAATTGAGAAGGAAAGGCGGTAGTCATCCTGCCGAAAACTCTAACTTCCGGCGGTCCGGCGACGGGGGGCAAGCCACTATTAAGGAAAATGAACTTCATCCCCCCAGGCTGAGCGGGTGGCGGCTTTAAGATGTCTGGCCACGTCAAGGCTCGTTTTAGACGGGAGCCGAACAAATCAGTACTTGCTTAAAAATTGGGCGGCCAGCGTGCAGTTAATCGCCATACAGGAAAGGTGTCGGATGGAAGTTGCTGATTTATGGGCAAACCTATGGTGCCACAGTTTGGCACGAATTTCGCTCTGGCTAGCTCATAGGCCGCTAGGGTTCCGGCCGGGACGTTTTCCCGGTGCTGGTCCGAGAGCGGCGGTCATGCGGGAGACATCCGCATTGATGCACGGCGGGACAAAAGCCCGGGAGAGCATGGATGCGTGGGTACGCGTCAGCTCTCTCACGTACCCTCGGATCGGTGAAGACGTTTGGTTCAACGATAGGGGATTACATATGCTAACACGTAAAAGCTTCCTGAAATCTGGCGCGGCGATCGCTTCCATCGCCGCTGCGTCTGGCGTTGCGCCGGCGCGTTCCGAGGCAAAAAAGAAATTTACCCTGGCCTGGACGATCTACGTCGGCTGGATGCCCTGGCCCTGGGCAGCGGAAAACGGCATCGTGAAAAAATGGGCCGACAAATACGGCATAGAAATTGACGTCGTGGAGGTGAATGACTACTCCACCTCCATCAACCAGTACACCTCCGGTGGCTTCGACGCTCTGACCATCACCAATATGGATACACTGGCCGTGCCTGCCGTCGGCGGCGTGGATTCCACCTCCATCATCACCGGCGACTATTCCAACGGCAACGACGCCGTGATCCTGAAGGACAAAACCAGCTTTGCCGACATCAAAGGCCAGAGCATCAACATTGTTCAATATTCCGTCTCGCAATACTTGCTGGATCGCGGTCTGCAACTGCACGGCATGACCGAGCGTGACGTCAAAGTCGTTAATACATCAGACGCCGACATGGCAGCCGCATACCTTACACCGGAAGTTACCGCCGTCGTCACCTGGAACCCGATTGTCGAGCAGATCATGCAGAACAAATCGGCGCACAACGTCTTCAATTCGTCGCAGATTCCAGGCGAAATTCTCGACCTCGTCATCGTCAATACCAAGACGCTGAACGCGCATCCCGAGTTCGCCAAAGCACTTTGTGGTATCTGGTACGAAACGCTGGGTATCATGCTCGCCGATACAGACAAAGCAAAAGCCGCGCAGACGGAAATGGGCAAACTTTCCGGCACGGATTACGCCGGATTCGCCAGCCAGCTGGCCACCACGCATCTTTTCTCGGACCCCGCCAATGCGGCTGATTTCACCCGCGGCAGCAGCCTCATCACCACCATGGAATACGTCCGCAAGTTCCTCTTCGCACAGGGCCTGATGGGGCAGGGGGCAACCTCACCAGATGTCGTCGGCATCGAGTTTCCTGGCGGCCACATCATGGGTGATCCAAAGAACGTGATGTTCCGCTTCAACGCCGACTACATGGCAATGGCGGCCGCAAAGTCGCTCTGATGCGCATCATCAACCTGCATCCGGGCCGGCGTGGCGCGCGGTTGCTCGCCGCCGCCCCGTTCGTTACGGTGGTTGTGCTATACCTGATCGCTTCGGCGATCAGGCTCGCGGCCAACCCGGATGACAGGCTGCTCCCGAGCATTGGCAAAATGGTGGCCGCGGTCAAACTCATGGCCTTCACGCAGGACATGGCGACCGGCGACTACCTGATGGTGAGCGACACGCTCGCCAGCCTGCAGCGCCTTGGTGAAGGTCTTGCCATCGCCATCAGCATCGCCTTTGTCGTTGGCATCGCAGTTGGCATGGTGCCCTATCTGCGCCGTATGTTCGTGCCCTTCATCGCGGCGTTTTCCATGGTGCCGCCGCTGGCGATTCTGCCCATCCTCTTCATCGTTGCCGGCATCGGCGAGGCCGCGAAAGTTACCCTCATCGTCATCGGCACGGCTCCGTACATGATCCGCGATCTCTTCATGCGCGTCGAGGAAATGCCCAAAGCGCAGTTGATCAAGGCGCAGACGCTGGGCGCGTCGAGCTGGCAGATCGCACTGCGCGTCGTGGTGCCGCAAATGCTGCCCCGCCTCATCGACTCACTTCGGCTTTCTCTCGGTCCAGCCTGGATTTATCTGATCTCAGCGGAAGCCATCGCGGCGCAGGACGGCCTTGGCTACCGCATCTTTCTCGTACGACGCTACTTTGCGATGGACATCATCATTCCCTATGTGCTCTGGATCACGCTGCTCGCATTCCTGTTCGATATCCTGCTCCGCCTCTTGCAGCGCATTGCGTTTCCTTGGTTCGCGGGAGCGAAGTCACAATGAATGTCATTGAAGTCAAGGACGTTTGGCAGATCTACGATAATCGCATCGTTCTGGAGCGGCTCAACATCAATATCGCCGAAGGTAGTTTTGTCTCTATCGTTGGCCCGTCCGGTTGTGGCAAAACCACGCTGCTGCGCATGTTAATGAGCGAGGAGCACGCCTCGCGCGGAAGTATATTGCTGGACGGCAAACCGCTTTCACGCGAGCCGACGGTTGATCGCGGCGTGGTGTTCCAGCGCTATTCGGTATTTCCGCATCTCACCGTGCTGGGCAATATTCTTCTGCCGCTGGAACTGCGATCGTCTCGCGTCTGTGGTAAGTTTTTCGGCGCGCGCCGGCGTTCAGCCATCGAGGATGCCCGCACCATGCTCGAACATGTCGGCCTACGCGCCGCCGCACCGCTTTATCCTGCACAACTCTCCGGTGGCATGCAGCAGCGCCTGGCCCTGGCGCAGGCACTCATGGCCAAGCCGCGCGTGCTGTTGCTCGACGAACCATTTTCCGCGCTGGACCCCGGCACGCGCGCGGACATTCATGTTCTGACCAAGCGATTATGGGAAGAAACAAAAATGACCATCGTGATGGTGACGCACGACATCTCCGAAGCCTTCCGCCTCGGTACCCGCGTCATTGTGCTGGAACGCCCCTCTCCGGATGAACCGGGGAAAGGTGCCCGCATCACGCATGACATTCCCGTGCGCGCCCGCCAGACGGCAACACCGGACAAACTAAAAATTGCTTGAATTGGAGTAGCCTTATGCTCGACCTCGATAAACTCACGCCGGCGCAATACCGCGCCCGCTACGAAGCCTTGCAGGAGGCCGCCCGCGCCCGCGCAGCCATGCCGCCCGCACCGCCAGACACTCAACCGCTATCGCCTGCCAGTATCCGAAAAAGTGATTCCATCCCCCCCGGCTGTTACGTTGCGCTGCGGCTCAAGCGCTTCGATACAATCCGCATCACCAACTCTTCCGGCACACCCGGCGCCGCGTTGTTCCTTTGGAATGCCGACGATATCTCCGAGCGCTATAACGCCGGTGACACCGTGAAACTGCAATGGACCACCAACCTTACCGCTGGCCGCGTGCTGTTCTCCGACATGGGCCGCGTCCTCGCCTCCATCACCGCCGACACCGGCGCCGGGCACGACAGCATCATCGGCCCCAACTCCCCGGCACAATCCGGCGCGGGCCGTAACGGGCGCGACAATCTGCGCCTTGCCGCCGCGAAGTTCGGCCTCACCCGGCAGGACGTCGGCCCCGCACTCAGCCTGTTCTCAAAAATAGGCACTGATGCAGAAGGCTGCATGCATTATCAAGGCGCGCCACCACCCGGCGCCATGGTGGAACTACGCGCCGAGCAGAACCTGCTCGTTGCCCTCTCCAACACGCCGCACGCGCTCAGCCCTGTCACAACGGCCACGGGCGCCATCGAATTCGCCATTAGCCATTCACCGCCCGGCGAGGCCGATCTCTGCCGTCATTTCACCGATGAAGGCATGCGCGGCTTCATCAACACCGACGAGGCTTTCGCGGCATGACCATTCTTTCCGACATCACCGTTCCCGCCCGCGCCCCCTATTCCGCGACGCTGAAACCAGGCCAGATCATGCGCATCGTCGATCTGGAAAGTCAGCAGGCCGTGGATGCGCTTTTCTACAATGCGCACGACACCAGCGAACGCTACTCCGCGCAGGACACCCTGGCGGCGCAAGCCCTCACCGGCGGCAAATTCTACCTGGAAACCGGCTCCATCCTGCTCTCCAATGAAGGCCGCGCCATGGTGCGCATCATCGCCGACACCTGCGGCTTTCACGATACCAATGCGGGCGCCTGTTCCTGCGAATCCAACACTGTACGCTTTGGCCACGAGACCCGCTTCATGCACGCCTGCCGCGAAAATTTCCTGACCGAGCTAGGCAAATACGGCATGGGAAAGCGCGACCTCGTCTCCAACGTGAACTTCTTCATGAACGTGCCGATCCGCCCGAACGGTGAACTCACCGTCGATGACGGCGTCTCCGAACCCGGCGGTTATGTGGAACTGCGCGCGGAAATGGATGTGCTCGTGCTCATCTCCAACTGCCCGCAGGTCAACAATCCGTGCAACGGCTTCAACCCGACGCCAATTCGTATCATCATCTCCGAAGCCTAAGTCTCGCAGGCGGTTAAATCATGTTTACCAAAGTTCTCATTGCCAATCGCGGTGAAATCCTGCTCCGCATCTGTAAAACCCTCAAGGCGATGAACATCGCCTCGGTGGCGGTTTATTCCGATGCCGACCGTTTCTCCCCCGGCGTGCTCGCCGCTGATGAAGCCGTGCACATCGGCCCCGCCGCCGCGGCGCAGAGCTATCTCAACATCGAGGCCATTATAGCCGCCTGCAAACAAACCGGCGCGCAGGCCGTGCATCCAGGTTACGGTTTTCTCTCCGAGCGCGTGGAGTTCGCCCAGCGTCTCGCCGCCGAAGGTATTGTGTTCATTGGCCCTGGCCCAACGCATTTGCAGGAGTTTGGCCTCAAGCACACCGCACGCGCCCTGGCTGAAAAAGCCGGCGTGCCCATGCTCCCCGGCTCCGGCCTCATCGCCACGGCGGCGGAGGCTCTGGCCGAGGCCGAAAACATCACTTATCCGGTCATGCTGAAAAGCTCCGCCGGCGGCGGCGGCATCGGCATGGTGCTTTGCCATACGGCCGCGGAGCTGGAGGAGAAGTTCGAGAGCATCAGGCGGCTTGCCGCAAACAATTTTGGCAACGCCGCGTTGTTCCTGGAAAAATATGTCGCCAGGGCACGCCATATCGAAGTGCAGATTTTCGGTGACGGCAAAGGTAATGTGGTCGCCCTTGGCGCGCGCGACTGTTCCCTGCAAAGGCGCAACCAGAAAGTCATAGAAGAAACACCCGCACCGAATATTTTACCTGAAACCCTGGAACAACTTCAATCCGCCGCTGTCGCCCTGGCGGCTTCCGTGGCCTACGAGTCTGCCGGCACGGTGGAATTCGTCTACGATGCCGAGGCGCAAAAATTTTACTTCCTGGAAGTGAACACACGGCTACAGGTCGAACACGGCGTCACTGAAGCGGTGTTCGGCGTTGACCTGGTGGAATGGATGATCCGCCAGGCCGCGGGAGAATTCACACTTCCATCACAAGCCTCCCTCATCGCCAATGGGGCGGCGATCGAGGCGCGCATTTACGCGGAAATTCCAGCGGAAGATTTTCGTCCATCCAGCGGCGTCATCACCAACTTCACCCCGCCGCCCGGCTTGCGTGTGGATACCTGGGTGGAATCGGGCGCCACCGTCTCGCCGTTCTATGACCCGATGCTGGCCAAATTCATCGCCACCGGCCCCACGCGCGAGGCCGCGATTGCCAATCTACGCGCCGGGCTGCAAGCCTCGGACATCAGCGGCATAGAAACCAACGCTGATTATTGCTATAAAATTCTGAACCTGCCGGATTTCCGCGACGGCACCATGACCACCAAAACTCTGGCCAGCTACGCCTACCAGCCGCAAAGTGTCGCGGTGCTGGATGGCGGCGCGCAATCCTCCCTGCAAAGTCTCCCCGG
Organism: Acetobacteraceae bacterium; assembly: GCA_003164135.1. Taxonomy (GTDB): domain Bacteria; phylum Pseudomonadota; class Alphaproteobacteria; order Acetobacterales; family Acetobacteraceae; genus Acidocella. The sequence continues at coordinate 13,215 of PLSD01000133.1, read as the reverse complement.
CCGGCTGGGTTTCTGGGAAGTGGGCATCCCCCCAAGCGGCCCGATGGATGACAAAAGTTTCGCCGCCGCCAACATGCTGCTCGGCAATCCTCCCGGCACCACGGCGCTGGAACTCACGCTCACCGGCCCGACGTTGCAATTTTTTGCGCCCGCAAGCATCGCGCTCACCGGTGCCGCGATGCAGGCAACGCTGGATGGCGTCGCCATCGCGCATAACACCGCCGTTCCCGTGCAGGCGGGGCAAGTTCTTACTCTCGGCACCATCGAAGGTCCCGGGCAGCGCAGCTATCTCGCCGTCGCCGGGGGCTTCGCCGCGCCGGAATACCTCGGCAGCACGGCCACCTTTACGCTAGGCGGCTTCGGCGGCCACACCGGCGGCGTGCTCCGCGCGGGTGACACCTTGCGCCTCGCCCGCGCCCCCACAACCGCCTCCATGCTGCCTGAACTAGTGGACCTCACGCATGATTGGCAAATCGCCGTACGCTACGGCCCGCACGGCGCCCCGGATTTCTTCCAACCCGCGGATATCGAAACCCTCTTCACCGCCACTTACGAGGTCCACCACAATTCCGCCCGCACCGGCATCCGCCTGATCGGCCCAAAACCCGCCTGGGCACGCGCTGATGGCGGCGAAGCCGGGCTGCATCCCTCCAACATCCATGACAACGCCTACGCCGTCGGCGCCATAGATTTCACCGGCGACATGCCGATCCTGCTCGGGCCGGACGGTCCCTCGCTGGGCGGCTTCGTCTGCCCCGCCGTCATCACCAAAACCGATCTCTGGAAAATGGGTCAACTCCGTCCTGGCGATAAGGTAAAATTCATCGCCGCCGACAACGAACCCGCGATTCTCACATCACAAAACGGCATCGCCATCCGTCGCGCCGGCGACGAAGACATCCTTATCGAATTCGGCGAGATGAAGCTGGATTTCGAACTGCGCCTGCGCGTGCAGGCCTTGCGCGATGCCCTCGGTGCCGCCGCCATTCCCGGCATCATCGACCTCACGCCAGGCATTCGCAGCCTGCAAATTCATTTTGATTCCACGCGCATCTCCCGCAACGCGGTCATGGATGCCGTGAACACCCTGCTGCCCACGCTGCCCGCGCCCGAGGACATGGTGGTGCGCAGCCGCATCCTGCATCTCCCGCTCTCCTGGAACGATCCGCAAATCCAACTGGCCATGCGCAAATACCAGGAGACCACCCGCCCCAACGCCCCCTGGTGCCCGGACAACATCGAGTTCATCCGCCGCATCAACGGGCTGGAGAGCATCGAGGCTGTAAAACGCATCATCTTCGATGCCGCCTACGTCGTTCTTGGCCTGGGCGATGTCTACCTCGGCGCCCCGGTTGCCACCCCATACGACCCGCGCCACCGGCTGGTCACGACCAAATACAATCCCGCCCGCCCCTGGACCCCGCAAAACGCGGTGGGCATCGGCGGCGCCTACATGTGCATCTACGGCATGGAAGGCCCCGGCGGCTACCAGCTTTTCGGCCGCACCATCCAGGTCTGGAATACCCACCGGGAAACCCCTCCGTTCGCTCCCGGTCATCCGTGGCTGTTGCGTCATTTCGACCAGATACGTTTTTTCGAAGTCACCAACGAGGAACTCGACGACGCGAGGGAGAAATTCCTGCACGGAAAGTACGAATTAAAGATCGAGGAAACCTCCTTCTCCCTGCACGAATACAAAGCCTTCTGTTCCGCCAATGCATCATCCATCGAGGCTTTCCAAACCATGCAGCGTGCCGCCTTCGCCGCGGAGCGCGCGGACTGGGCGGCAAAAGGCCTCAACACCTTCGAGGAAGCCGAGAGCGAACCGCCGCCGGAGGAACTGCCGCTCCCCCAAGGCAGCCGCGCCATCGCTGCCCCGGTTCCCGGCAGCATCTGGCAGGTTCTCGTGCGGCCCGGCGACACCATCCAGGCCGGCGATCCAGTCATGATTATCGAATCCATGAAAATGGAAGTGCAAGTCCGCAGCCCCGCTTCCGGCACGGTCCAAAGCCTCGCCGGTATCAAAGGCCAGGTCGTTCGCGCCGGCCAACGCATAGGTGTCATCGCCACATGATCCCCCATCCGCTCGAAATCTCCACCATCCACGCCGCTTACCGCAACGGCAGCCTCACGCCCGTGCAGCTCGTCACGGAATTACTTGCCCGCATCGAGGCCTATCCGGACAAAGCCGTATTCATCTCGCGGCCAAACGATAACCTGATCCTCGCCGAAGCCACGGCGCTGGAGCCAGCCGATCTTGATATTCTGCCGCTGTTCGGTATCCCCTACGTGGTGAAGGACAATATCGACGTTGCCGGCATGCCCACCACCGCCGGCTGCCCGGAGTTCGCTTATACCCCGGCGGTTGACGCCACCGCCGTCGCCAGGCTCCGCGCCGCCGGGGCAATTCTGCTCGGCAAAACCAATCTGGACCAGTTCGCCACCGGGTTGAACGGCACCCGCTCGCCCCACGGCGCCCCGCGCTCGGTGTTCCACCCGGACTACATCTCCGGCGGCTCCTCCTCCGGTTCCGCGGTGGCCGTGGGCGCCGGTCTGGCGGTGTTCTCCCTGGGTACGGATACCGCCGGCTCCGGCCGCGTCCCCGCCGCCTTCAACAACATCATCGGCCTCAAACCCACCATCGGCCGCATTCCCACCACCGGCGTCGTCCCCGCCTGTAAAAGCCTCGATTGCATCAGCATCTTCACCAACTGCGCGGCGGACGCCATGGCAGTCCTGCACGCCGCCGAAGGCCCGGATGCGGGCGATGCCTATTCCCGCGCCGTGACGACCATCACTTTGCCCGAAAAGCCCCGGATCGGCATTCTGCGCGCGCCGGACCGCGATTTTGCGGGCGATACCGCCGCCGCCGCGCTCTACGATGCCGCCATTGCCCAGGCCGCAGTACTCGGCTGGGAGCTGGCGGCGTTCGACTACACCCCCTTCCGCGACATCGCCGCAGCCCTCTACGGCGGCGCCTTCGTCGCCGAGCGCCTGGCCGCCATAAAGCCGTTTTTCAAAACCTCGGCCGCCCGCATCCATCCCGTGGTGCGGGCGATCATTGCTGGCGCGGAAAAATTCTCCGCCGCCGATGCTTTTGCGGACATCTATCGCATCCAGGCGCTGCGCCGCACCGCCCAGGCCGAACTGGCCAAAGTCGACGCCCTGCTGCTGCCCACCACCCCCACCATTTTTACCGTCTCCCAGATGTTGGATCACCCTATCGCGGCCAATGCGGAGCTCGGCCTCTACACCAATTTCGTCAACCTGCTTGACCTCGCCGCCATTGCGCTACCGGCGGGCTTCCGGCCGGACGGTCTGCCGCTTGGTGTTACCCTCATCGGTCCCGGTTTTTCTGAAGCCTCGCTGGCCGCCTATGCCGACACCCTGCACATCGCCCTGGCCACCGGCTCCGGCAAGGACCGCGCAATCCCCCAATCGCGCCTGGCCCCGCCGCCCGCGCAGGACCTCAAACTGGTCGTCGCGGGCGCGCATCTCTCCGGCATGGTGCTCAACCACGAACTCACGGCGCTGGATGCCAAACTTGTCTCCAGCACGCTCACCGCGCCGGACTACAAACTCTTCGCCCTTCCCACCACGCCGCCCAAGCCAGGGCTGGCACGCACCCCTGGCTTCGCGGGTGCCGGCATCGCGGTTGAGGTCTGGTCCCTGTCCCCGGAGAATTTTGGCCGCTTTGTCGCGGCGCTGCCCACTCCCATGGGCATCGGCAAGGTCACGCTGGCTGATGGCAGCGAGCACCCCGGCTTTCTCTGCGAGGCCTATGCCCTGGAAGGGGCCAAGGACATCACCCATCACGGCGGCTGGCGCGCATTCCGGGCCGCCATGGCAAAATAATGCCCAGACTTCTTGCCCGGCCGCCGGTTTCATGGTCCGCTCGGCCCATGGTCAAATCCGGCGGAAGCCCTTCCCGTGCCGTCTCCCGCAATGCCTGATCCCGAAGTTTCCAGCGGTGGCTGGCGGATCGCCACAGGTTTTGCCGCCACCACGGCCCCCGGTACATCCCGGCATTTTTACGCCGTTTACGAGGGCGCGGCCTTCGCCCATGAGGAACGCGGCATCCTCGCCACCCTGGCCAGCACGCATCCATTGCCGCGGCAAACGGGGGGCGCCACGTCCGCCCAGTTGACCGTGCATACGCTGGCCGAGGGGTATTTCGGCGCACAGCGCACACTCTCCGCCCCGCGCGCCGCCAGCCTGGCATTGACCGCCATCAACGACTGGCTGTTCAGCCAGAGCCGCACGGATTCAGCCCGCCCGCCCGCGCCGGTTTCACTCAGCGCGCTGCTCTTCAACCAGCGCCGGATCGGTGTGGCGCAGATCGGCGCCTGCCTGCTTTTCCGCTACCGGGGGCAAACGCTTACCCCCCTCATGCGCGACCATGCACAGCCCGGCAGCACCCGTGTCCCCCGCCGCGCCATCGGGCTAGACGCTGAATTCATCGCCGAGTTCACCGAGGAGGAGGCCCAACCCGCCGACCGCTACATCCTCATCGCCGGGGTGGAGGATGTAACCGCCGACGCTATCCAGGCCAAACTAACCCCCCAGCTTGCCGCCGCCCCGGCCGGCCCGCAACAACTCGCGCAAACCTTGCTGGCCGCCATTGCCACCTCGCCAGCCGATGACATCACCCTCATGGTTTTGGACATCGTCATCACCCCGCCCGCCGGCGCCCCGCAGACCCAGGAATTGACCCACCTGCCGTTACGCCCCGCGCCACGTGACGGCGACGTGTGGGATGGCTTTGAGCTGGGCAAGACCCTGTATCGCGGCCGTTACACCATGCTCAAGGCGGCCTACGACACCATCGGCAAGCGCGAGGTGGCGTTAAAAATTCCGCTCCCGGCGATGCTGCAGGACGAGATTTTCGCCGCCGGCTTCATGCGCGAGGCGTGGATCGGCACCACCGTGCGCGGCAGCTCCGTCGCCCAGTATCTGGACCTTCCACCCGAGCGCCGCTCCAGCCTCTATCTGGTCATGCCGCTGTATAAGGGCGAAACATTGGAGGCGCGCCTGCATCGAGGTCCCGCCGCCTCCCTGCCCGAAGGCATAGGCATTGCGCTAAAACTTTGCGAGGCGGTGCAGGACCTGGCGGCCATCCAGATCGTTCACCGCGACATCAAACCCGAAAACATCATGCTGCTGGCGGGAACCAACGAGGTCCGGCTGCTTGACCTTGGCCTGGCGTATCTGCCCGGCATAGACACCGCGGACGCTACCAGACCCGGCGGCACCATCCGCTACATGGCGCCCGAGCTGTTGCACGGGGTAGCCGCCAATGCACGCACCGAGGTGTACGCCCTGGCTGTGACGATCTACCGCATGTTCACCGCCGGGGCCTACCCGTTCGGCCAGCGTGAGAACGTGCCGCTATCCCGCCTGCGCCCGGACCTGCCTCCCTTCCTCGGTGAGTGTCTCGCCCGCGCGTTGGCTCCCAAACCCGCCGCGCGTTACGCCGATGCCGGCGAATTCGCGCGCGCCCTGCAACTCGGCCTCATCAATGCGTCCGAGCCGGCGTTAACGCCGCGCCGGACGTTGCCGTTCACGCCGTTGCGGATATGGCAGTTTTTCACTCTCCTGTTCGCCACCGGATTTTTATTCCTGCTGCTCCGCGGCCTGAAGTAATGATCCGCATTCTCTATATGAGCGATTTGCATCTGGAGATGGACCGCTTTCGCTTTGCCATACCGGGCTGGGCGCGTTTCCGCACGCGCCACAGCGCTTTCCCCGCACAGCCCCGGAGCGGTCCCTTGCTGCACGATCTTCCTGCCGTGGATCTCATCGTTCTGGCGGGCGACATTCATGGCGGGGTGCGCGGCATTGAGTATGCCGAGCAGGTAGCAAAGTTTTTGCAGGCACCAGCCATCTACGTCGCCGGCAATCACGAATTCTACCAGCACGACATCGCGCATCTCGTCCCGGCGCTGCGCCGTGCAGCCGCGCGGACGCACGGCCGCGTGCATTTTCTAGAAAACACCGTGGCCAGTTTCAGTTTTTCGGGCCATCGCCTGAATGTGCTGGGCTGCACGCTCTGGACCGACTACGCGCTGCACGGCGACGTGGCCGCCGCCATGGCGGCGGCGGCGCGGCGCCTGAATGACCATGCCATGATCCATGGCGCGGAGGGCCGTTTGGCTCCAGCGGAAGTGCTCGCCCTCCACCGGGACTCCCGCCATTGGCTGCACGCCACGCTGGCGCACCTGCGGCAAACTCAACCTCACGCGAAAAATCTCGTCGTCACGCATCATGCGCCCAGCCCCAGCTTCCTCGGCGCGCGCACCGGCGCCATTGGTCCCGCCTACGCCTCCAACATGCTGGCCGAATTTGCCCCTTACGTCCCCACGGCCTGGATCCACGGCCACACGCATTTCCGGCATGAGAGCATCGAGGAAACCATCCGGCTGGCCTCCGCCCCCCGTGGCTATCTGCTGTATGACGGCATGGCGGCCCAGACCTACCGGCCTGGGGTGCTGGAGATATAATCGCTAGACATAATCGCTCCTGGGTTCAGTTTTTTTCCGTGATACCGTTTGACAGTGCAATAGTTCTTGTACATAACCGTATTTAACTCACAGGAATAATAGTATCCCCATGCCGGACGCCCCGCCGTGAAATACTCCGCCCTCACCGTGCTCAAGCAGGCCCTCACCGGCCATAAGGGCTGGCAACCCGCCTGGCGCGACGCCACGCCCGCGCCGAACTACGATGTGGTCATCATCGGCGGCGGCGGCCATGGCCTCGCCACGGCCTATTACCTGGCCAAAAACCACAACGTTGGCCGCATCGCGGTGGTTGAAAAAGGCTGGCTCGGCAACGGCAACATTGGCCGCAACACCACCATCGTCCGCTCCAACTACCTGCTCCCCGGCAACCTGCCGTTTTACGAACTTTCCATGAAGCTGTGGGAAGGTCTGGAACAGGACATCAACTACAACGCCATGGTCAGTCAGCGCGGCGTCTTCAACATCTTCCATTCCGACGTCCAGCGCGACGCCTACGCCCGCCGCGGCAACGCCATGCGCCTGCACGGCGTCGATTCCGAACTGCTGGACCTGCCCACCCTCAAACGCAAAATCCCCTACCTGGACTACGAGAACGCCCGTTTCCCGATCCAGGGCGCGCTGCTGCAAAAACGCGGCGGCACCGTGCGGCACGACGCCGTGGCCTGGGGCTACGCCCGCGCCGCCTCGCGCCTGGGCGTGGACATCATCCAGAATTGCGAAGTCACCGGTATTCGCCAGGAAAACGGCAAAGCCATCGGCATCGAGACCACGCGCGGCTATATCGGCACCAAAAAGCTTGGCCTCGCCGTTGCAGGCGCCTCCTCATTGGTCGCCGCCATGGCCGGCCTGCGCTTGCCCATCGAAAGCCACGTGCTCCAGGCCTTCGTCACCGAGGGCCTCAAACCCCTCATCGACAACGTCATCACCTTCGGCGCCGGGCATTTCTATATTTCGCAATCGGACAAAGGCGGCCTGGTCTTCGGTGGCGATCTCGACGGCTACAATTCCTACGCAGCCCGCGGCAACCTCCCCACCATCGAGGACGTGTGTGAAGGCGGCATGGCCCTGATGCCGATGATCGGCCGCACCCGCCTGCTGCGCCATTGGGGCGGCATCATGGACATGACCATGGACGGCTCACCGATCATCGACAAAACCCCGGTGGAAAATCTCTACCTCAACGCCGGCTGGTGCTACGGCGGCTTCAAAGCCACCCCGGCGTCGGGCTACTGCTTCGCGCATCTGCTGGCGCGCGACGAACCGCACGATGTCGCCGCCGCCTACCGGCTGGACCGGTTCGCGGAAGGCAAACTCATTGACGAAAAAGGGGTCGGCGCCCAGCCGAATCTGCACTAATGCGCATTGCCTGTCCCCATTGCGGCCCGCGCGGCCTCGAAGAATTCGCCTACCACGGCGACGCCACCGTGCGCCGCCCGGCCGACGGCGGTGCCGCGCCAACCAAGGAATGGACCGACTACGTCTATTTCCGCGACAACGCCAACGGCCCGCACCAGGAGCTATGGTATCACAGTGCTGGCTGCCACGCCTGGCTCGTGGTCACGCGCAACCTCGCCACGCACGAAATTCTCCAGGTAAAATCAGCAAGAGACGCCGCATGACCGCCTATCGCCTCGCCACCGGCGGCCTCATTGATCGCAGCCAGCCCCTCAACTTCACTTTCGACGGCAAATCCTACCAGGGTTTTGCCGGCGACACCCTTGCCTCCGCGCTGCTCGCCAACGGCATCAAACTCGTCGCCCGTTCCTTCAAATATCACCGCCCGCGCGGCATCCTCTCCGCCGGTTCGGAGGAACCCAACGCCCTGGTTGAACTTCGCACCGGCGCGCAGCGCGAACCCAACACCCGCGCCACCGTCGCTGAACTCTTCGACGGCCTCACCGCCGCCAGCCAGAACCGCTTCCCCTCGCTCAAGCACGATTTGCTCAGCATCAACTCGCATCTGGCCCCATTTTTCGCCGCCGGTTTCTACTACAAAACCTTCATGTGGCCGGCCTCCTTCTGGGAAAAACTCTACGAGCCGATGATCCGCCGCGCCGCCGGCCTCGGCCGCAACGCCGGGCTGCCGGACCCAGATACCTACGAGAAATCCACCGAATTCTGCGACGTCCTGATCATCGGCGGCGGCTGCTCCGGCCTCCAGGCCGCGCGCGAAGCGAGCCGGGCAGGGGGCCGCGTTATCCTCTGCGACGAATCCGCCACCCTCGGCGGCCAGTCGCTCTCAGACGGCAACCCCATCGACACCTCCGGCCTGGAAAATGTCAAAATCCTAACCCGCACCACCATCTTTGGTGTTTATGACGGCGGCACCTACGGAGCCCTGCAACGCCTCACCGACCATTTGCCCTCCACCAACACACCGCGCCAGCGTCTCGTCAGAATCATCGCGGCCCGCAGCGTCCTTGCCTCCGGCGCCATCGAACGTCCGCTGGTTTTTGGCAATAACGACCTCCCCGGCGTCATGCTCGCGGGCTCCGTCCGTGCCTATATCAACCGCTACGCCGTCGCCCCAGGCAGCACCGCCGTGCTGGCACTCAACCATGACGAAGCAGCACTCACCATCCCCGCCCTCCTCCAGGCCGGCATCACCATCGCCGCGATTATCGACAATCGCCCGCACAGCTCCCCGCAGGTCCACGCTTTGGCCACACAAGCCGACGCGCCCCTTTTCTGCGGCGCTCAACTCAACCGGGCCATCGGCAAACTTGCCGTCACCGCCGCCGAAATTCTCACCCCCAGCGGTACGCTGCTATCCATCCCGTGTGACCTCATCGCCATGTCCGGCGGCTGGAACCCGGCCCTGCACCTCACCTCCCACCTCAACGACAAACCCGAGTGGGACGAGGCCACCGCCACCTTCATCCCCGGCGCCCTGCCGCCCAACATGGCAGTCACCGGCACCGCCAGCGGGCAGGGGCTCAACCCCAACATTCTCCCGCTCTGGCGCTCCGGCACCGCCAAGGAAAAAGCCTTCGTCGACTACCAGAACGACGTCGCCGCGACGGACGTCACGTTAGCCAAGCAGGAAGGCTTCATCTCCGTCGAGCTCCTCAAGCGCTATACCACGCTCGGCATGGCGACTGACCAAGGCAAAACCGCCAACGTCAACGGCCTCGCCCTCATGGCCGCGGCCACCGGCAACACCATTCCTGCCACCGGCACCACGCGCTCGCGCCCGCCCTACACGCCGGTTGCGCTGGGCGCGCTCGCCGGCCCGCATCGCGGCAAGCACTTCAAACCCGCGCGCCTCACCCCCACGCACGACTGGGCCGTAGAACAAGGCGCCACCTTCGTTGAGACCGGCATGTGGTTGCGCGCGCAATATTTCCTCCGCCCCGGCGAGGACTGGCTCGCCGCCGTCACCCGCGAGGTCAACACCGTGCGCACCGGCGTCGGCATCTGTGATGTCACCACGCTCGGCAAAATCGACATCCAAGGCCCCGACGCCGCGAAGTTCCTCGAATCCGTCTACACCAACACCTGGAACAACCTCGCCATCGGCCGCGCCCGCTACGGGCTCATGCTGCGCGAAGACGGCTTCGTCATGGACGACGGCACCTGTGCACGCCTCGGCGAACACCATTACGTCATGACCACCACCACCGCGAACGCGGCGAAAGTCATGCAGCATCTCGAATTCTGCCACCAGATCCTCTGGCCGGAACTCGACGTCGCCTTCATCTCCGTCACCGACCAATGGGCGCAGATCGCCGTCGCCGGGCCAAAATCGCGCTTGGTGATAGAAAAAATCGTCGACGCCCCCTTCGATGTTTCAAACGCCGCGTTCCCCTACATGGGTGCGGCCAACCTCACCATCTGCGGCGCCACCCGGGCCCGCCTCTTCCGCCTCTCGTTTTCCGGTGAACTGGCCTATGAAGTCGCCGTCCCCGCCCGTTACGGCAACGCCCTCGCCCACGCCCTCATGCAGGCAGGCGCCGAGCATAACATCATCCCCTACGGCACCGAGGCGCTGGGCGTGATGCGCATCGAAAAAGGCCATCCCGGCGGCACGGAACTCAACGGCCAGACTACCGCGCACGACCTCGGTATGGGCAAGCTCCTCTCCAAGAAAAAAGACTTTATCGGCCGCGCTTTGGCCGCCCGCCCGGCGCTGACCGACCCCGCGCGTCCCACCCTGGTCGGCCTCAGGCCAGTGGACCGTAAAACCACCTTACGCGCCGGCAGCCACCTGCTGCCCCAAGGTGCCGAGGCCACCGCCGCCAGCGACCAAGGCTACATCACCTCCGCCGCCCTCTCGCCCACGCTTGGCCACCCCATCGCGCTCGCCATGCTTTCCAACGGCCCGGCGCGGCACGGCGAAATCATCCGCGTGTACGACCCCATCCGCAACGGCGACACGCTGGCCGAAGTCGTTCCGCCTGTCTTCCATGACCCCCAAGGGAGCCGTTTGCATGCTTGAGGCCGCCAAATCCCCTTATCCCAGCACGGCCTTCGTGCAGCCGCAGGAACCGCGCGGCGTTGTCAGCCTCATGGCCTTCAAGAGTCAGGCCACCGCCCTCAATCAGGCCCTGGGCATCGAGCTCCCGCTCACCCCCCGCCGCATCACGGCGGGAGACACCACCTACCTCTGGTCCGGCCCCAACACCTGGCTCGCCATCGGCCCCACCGTGGCCACGCTGGAACAAAAAACCGCGCAACTGGCCGCCTTCACCGACCAAAGCGACGGCCAAAGCCTCTTCAGAATCGCCGGCCCCTTCGCCCGCGCCATTCTCGCCAAGCTTGTCCCCATCGACCTGCACGAGAGCGTTTTTCCGCCGGACGGCGCCGCCCTTACGCTCGCGGGGCATATCGGCATCCGTCTCTGGCGCGAGGAAGACAGTTTCGTCCTCACCTGCTTCCGCGGTTTCGCCGGCGCTTTGTACCATGCCCTCACCGAGGCAGCGGCGGAATTCGAACCCCGAGGTTGAAGCGGCCACGCCGCATACCGTAAACCCTCCCGTCACTGCCTTCAGGATTCAAAAAATGTCGAAACCGCGCTTTGTAATGACCCTCTCCTGTGTCAACCGCCCTGGCATCGTTGCCGCCGTGTCAACCTACCTCTTCGAACGGGGTGGCGACATTCGCGAGGCGCAACAGTTTGACGACGCCGAATCCGGCAAGTTTTTTGCGCGTATCGCATTCGATCTGGTCGACCCCGACAGCATCGGAACATTGCGCGAAAACTTCCTCCCCATCGTTGAGCGTTTTACCCTGAACCACGCCATCAACGACCACGCCACCTCGCGCCGCGTCCTGCTTCTGGTTTCAAAGTTCGACCATTGCCTCGTCGATCTTCTGTACCGCTGGCGCATAGGCGAACTGTCATTCACCCCCACAGCCATCGTCTCCAACCACGGCCCGGAACATTTCGCCGGCATAGACCTCGCAGGCATTCCCTTCCACCATCTGCCCGTCACCAAGGACACCAAGATGGAGCAGGAGGGACAAATCTGGGCACTGGTGAAGGAAACTAAATCCGAACTCGTCGTCCTCGCCCGCTACATGCAGGTGCTATCCGACGCACTGGCCTCAAAACTCTCCGGTAAATGCATCAACATTCACCACTCGTTCCTCCCCGGCTTCAAAGGCGCCAAGCCCTATCATCAGGCGCACGGGCGCGGCGTCAAACTCATCGGCGCCACCGCGCATTACGTCACCACTGACCTCGATGAAGGCCCGATCATCGAACAGGACGTGGAACGCATCTCCCACGCCGACACGCCCGACGATCTCGTTCGCAAAGGCCGCGACATCGAACGCCGCGTCCTGGCCCGCGCCGTGCGCTATCATCTCGAAGACCGCGTCATCCTCAACGGCAAAAAATCCGTTGTCTTCACGGTCTGAAATCATCACGCCAGAGGCATCCCATCATGACTGACATCATCGACGGCAAAGCTTTTGCCGAGGCGCTCCGTGCAACCATAAAAACGGAAGTCGCGGCACTTTCCTTCCAACCCGGCCTCGCCGTCGTGCTGGTCGGTGACGATCCTGCCTCAAGAGTCTACGTCGCCAACAAGGCCCGCCAGACGGTGGAAGTGGGCATGCGCTCCTTCGAGCACCGCTTGCCCGCCGATACCACCCAGGCGGACCTTCTGGCGCTGGTGCAAAAACTCAACGCCGACCCCGCCGTACACGGCATCCTGGTACAACTCCCATTACCCAAAGACCTGAACACTGACGCGATCATCGCCGCGATTTCCCCGGCGAAGGACGTGGACGGCCTGACCGTAACCAACGCCGGGCTGCTGGCCAACGGCCTGCCCGGCCTAGTGCCCTGCACGCCGCTCGGCTGCATTTTGCTGTTGCAGGACCGCCTGCCGGACATGACCGGGCTGAACGCCGTGGTGGTCGGGCGCTCCAACCTCGTTGGCAAACCCATTGCGCAACTGCTGCTCGCGCAGAACTGCACCGTCACGATTGCCCATTCCCGCACCCGCAACCTCGACCAGCTCTGCAAATCCGCCGACATCCTCATCGCCGCCGTCGGCCGCCCGGAAATGATCAAAGGCGACTGGATCAAACCCGGCGCCACGGTCATCGACGTCGGCATCAACCGCGTCCCCGCCGCCGCGCCGGGTAAAACCAGACTGGTCGGCGACGTCGCTTTCGCCGAAGCGGCCGCCAAAGCAGGTCTCATCACCCCGGTTCCCGGCGGCGTCGGCCCCATGACGATCGC
>PLSD01000054.1 GCA_003164135.1 Acetobacteraceae bacterium | reverse complement strand
ACGGCCTCAACATCCACGCCGGCAAAGTAACCCACCCCGCCGTCGCCGCTGCCCTCGGCTACCCCCTCGAACCCGCCGAGAATGCACTGGCGTAATTTGAGGGGAGCAAGGCCAAGGGGCGTGGAGCCCCTTATATAGAACACGTGTAATGCCCCAATTTGACTGATGGTAGTATCAGGAATCCCTCATCATGTTCAAATCGGGGGGGGGGGAGCAACCGGGGTCGAGGTGCCGCTCCAACGCGTCCACGCAGCGGGTCACGCCGCCGAGCGCCGGATCGTCGATCGAGTGGACCACGCGCAGGTGGACCACGCGCGCCGAAGCCGCGGGATGGGGCAAGATTTGGCGCCGTGCGGATGGCAAAACTGTGTGTGAGGTCATACCCTCATCACTTCAATTCTCGTGCCACCCGCTACGGCCTGAAAAACCTTTTGTTATTAAATGGTTAGACTTCTGATGCGGTATTCGCATCCTGCAAATCGCACGAGGCTTTTTGCAATTTGCACGACTCTATTGCTGCAATTTGCGAAACCCGGCCGCGGCCCCGCTTATGAAAGGGTTGGGCCGGACCCGCACCGCCAATGATGGCAGGCAACTCGAACCGGGGCTCCCTCAGGTCTGCTGTTCCGGGGTTTGCACGACCATTCCATCCAACGCCTCGGTAAGCGTGATCTGGCACGCGAGCCTCGAATTAGGTCGCTGGCTGTTGGTGAAGCCCAGCATCGCCTGTTCCTCCTCCGAGGCCACCCCGACCTGGGCAAACCAGGGAGCTTCCACATAGACCTGGCAGGTGGCGCAGGCGCAAATGCCACCACAATCGGCGTTGATACCCTTCACGCCATTATCCACCGCCGCGCGCATCAGAGACACGCCTGCCGGCGCCTCCACTGTCTGGCGCGTACCGTCATCGCCGACAAAAGTAATATTCACCATTTAACTTCAAGACTCCCTGTTTTCTTATCGCCCGGTTCAGCCGTGCAGCCGCACCATTACCTCGGTATAGCCATTAATCTGGTTGGACATCGTCCGCACCGGCGGCTTCACCATTTCAATGAAGTCAAACCGGTCCAGCATTTCCTCCCACAGAATTCGCAACTGCAACTTCGCGATGTTCATGCCCATGCAACGGTGAATACCAAACCCGAACGAAAGCTGACGGCTGACATTGGTCCGGCTCACCTTGACTGCATCGCCATCGGGGAAAACATCCTCATCCCGGTTGCCCGAATAATACCACATCGCCACCTTGTCACCCTTACGGATGAGCTTGTCACGCAACTGGAAATCTTCCTGGGCCGTGCGCCGCTGATGCGGAACCGGCGTCTGCCAGCGGATGATCTCGTCGACCATGTTCGCGATCAATTTATGATCCTGTTGCACTTTCCGGTATTCATCGGGAAACAGATTAATCGCGTTGATCGACGCCGACATCGTGTTTCGCGTGGTGTCATTGCCGCCGACAATCAGCACCAGCAACTGGCTGAGATACTCCGCCGGTGTCATGTTGCGCGTCTGCGGGTCATGCGCCAGCATCGACACCAGATCGAATTTCGGCGGCGCATTCACGCGCTCGTTCCAAAGTCTCGTAAAATATTGCAGGCATTCACCAAGCTTAACCATGCGCATTTCGTGGCCGACGAACCCGTCCATGCCTTCCAGCGTCGCCGTCACGTCGGACCACTCGCGCAACAGGCGGCGGTCCTCGATCGGAAAATCGAACAACGTCGCCAGCATCAAGGTCGTCAGCTCGATCGAAACCAGATCAACCCAGTTGAATTCCTCGTTGCGCGGCAGGCTGTCGAGGACCTTGACCGTCCGTGCGCGGACAAGCTCTTCCAGGCTGCGCATACTCTCGGCGGAAACAATCGGCTGCACCGCACGGCGGTACATGCCGTGTTGCGGCTCATCCAGCGCGATAAAGGCCGACAACACGAAATCTTTTACCGGCGGGCGCGCCTGCGCGTCGTCCAGTACAATGCCGCCGTTCTCCCAGGAGGAGGAGAACACCTTCGGGTTGGTGTCCACCTTCATAATGTCCTCAAGCTTCGTCACCGACCAATACGGCCCGTACTGGCTATCGGCGCAATAGTGTACCGGGTCTTCCCGCCGCAACCGCGCAAACAATGGCAACACCTCACCCGTACGGAACAGGTGGTGCTGGGATACATCAATGCGATCCAGCGGCACGCCCAAAACGCCCGCGTCTTGCTCAATATTGTTCATTTTACTTCCTCTCTCCCCACCCTCGGCCCGTTCACGCGGGGCCTGTCAGCGGCCGTCCTTGCATCTCAGTCCACCCTATTATATGAGCATAAACTCATATAATACTCGTATTTCACCGGCTTAAGGATTATTCACGATGCCCCCGGAGACCCGCCTTCCTCATTTCGCCGCCCGTAAACGGCCGCGCCAAAAGCGCTCGCAGATTGTGGTGGGCCGTATTCTCGCCACGGCGGCTGCTTTGTTCGAGCAGGAGGGCTATGCCTATGTGAGCACCAACCGCATTGCCGAGGCCGCAAATGTCAGCATCGGCTCGATCTACCAGTATTTTGCCAACCGCGAGTCGATTGCGCTGGCGATTTATGAAGCCGCCTGTTCGCAGGCCGCGCTGACGCTGAAGAGTCAGGCCATCGCGCGAATGGACCTGCCGCTCGCCGCCGCCATTCACGCGCATATGGACCTGCTCTTCGACCTGTTTGAGCGCGACCGCTACGCCCTCTTCCAGATCCTCAACGAGGTGCCCGAGCTGCGCGACGCGGCCCAGCCGATTTCCTTCGACCGGATTATCCACCAGGCACACCGCATGTTTCTCGAACAGCATTTCCACGCCGCCGATCCGGTCGCGATTTCCCGCAAATGCTATTTTATCGAAAAAACCGTCATCAGCGCGATCGGCCATTACTTAGACGAGCGGCCGGACTTTCTGACCCGCGATGAAGCTGTTACCGAGGTCGCGCAGTTCGTACAGCGCTATGTGACAAGTCTGCACGAGTAGAGTTTGAATTTTCAAGATAAATTTTTCCGCGATCTATCGCGCGGCGCGTTGCGGGCCGGCAACTAAAATAAAATTTTACCCATCTTGCTTTTTAAAATTGAAATGCGGGGCGACCTTTGACTAAGCTCAAAAAGGTGGAGTACGGTTGTTCGGGATTAAGGCAAAAAGCGTCATCCAGAGCACGAAGCTGAGTATCAAAAAATAAGAGGAGCGCCAAAATGCAATCGCTAAAAACGGTCATTCAGGTTGCCCATGATTATTCGCCGCAGGAGTTCTCTACGTTCGCGGCGCCCGATAGTAGCTATACGAAATTTTATGTCGAGGATGGGTGGGTGTTCCGCGAACACCATGGGAAGCACATCGAGTGTATCGCCCGCT
The DNA here is from genome assembly GCA_003164135.1 of Acetobacteraceae bacterium. Classification (GTDB taxonomy): domain Bacteria; phylum Pseudomonadota; class Alphaproteobacteria; order Acetobacterales; family Acetobacteraceae; genus Acidocella. The sequence continues at coordinate 1,785 of PLSD01000054.1, read as the reverse complement.
GCCAGGAGTTTCGAGGTCTGACCGGCCTGCCGCCAAATGCGGCACGGCTACCCAAACTGTAAATGTGAAATGCGGTGCCTGAAAGAGTCCCGCGGCCCCTTGCCGGTCATCCGCATCAGCCTGCGGCGCCAAACGGACCAATATCACGTGGCTTCGCTCCTCGGTGGAGGCGGGCTCCTTTTGGCTATGGTCCGAGCTATTTCAGGCTGAAACGTTTGCCGGCGATGCCGCGCACGTAGAAACCTGCCTGATGAACACGCCCGCCAGCACGCCCCGGCAAAAAGCGCAGCATGAGCAATTCAGAGGCATGTGAGCCGAAAGCCGTTGGCAAATCGCGGGTGCCATAAGCCATTATGAACTCGAATTTATCAATCAACTATCCGCGGAGTTCAGTTTGCTTTTCAAAAACTGCTTGCGGGCTTGCAATGTCGTGACAAGTTGTTCCGCTTGGGCTCTGACCGATTGGATTTCCATGGCTGTGCGGGCATATTCGATGGCATCATCGACTAGCTTGATCGCCTGAGGGAATGCGTTTTTTAACTCACAATTTTTGGATTCGGCATTTTTTAGCTTGGCTCGTTCAAGCCAATTAAGCGCGTTGAAGCGTTCGACTATGAAGGTTAGGACCGGGGAATATTCATCGAGTGCATGGAGCTTATGGAGATTGCCTTTTTCATCGTAGGATGACCAATCAACCTCAAGATCCGCAGGCTCTATCTGGGGCCATTCCGCGAACAGGGCATCGTTGCTATTGCTATAGCCGGCTTGTAGCTGCATGGCGAATGAGCGATCGAGTCGAAGTTTCTCGACTACAGGGATCGTCTCGATGAAAAATGTAGCGTTTTTATTGATCGCTCCGTTGGGCCGATGCAACTTGAGTTGCAGGGCGTTGGCGACCGCCATGGTACGGTAATCGAGCGCTTCGTTGACGCGCGGCACGGGGGTCAATTTGGCTGGGTCTGCGCCGAGTTCGCTGGCAAAATAAGCGATTACATCCTTGTTGCGTCGATACGGAACAGGAACCAGGCAATCTCTTCCGTAAATGCTAGACCATTTTTGCAGCACCCCATAATAGTCGAAGTAATGGTTGTCGGGGCGCATTTGGTTCAGGAACCAATCGGACGATACTTCGCCCCCAACCCGCGCCTGGGTAGAAGCCAGCGACAGACACATATCAAGCTGCGGCCGAATCACGAAGTAGATTTTGATCTGATCAAACAGCGGTTGCAGCAGATCGGCGGCATGTTGGATGACCCGCGGACTGATCAACCGGCTGTGGCAATGCTCATTGCTGATAACAAAAGTATGGCAACCTGCGTTTTTAGCCTCGGCAACTTCTTGAATCAGATGAAGTCTAGTTTTCTTGATAAAATCTAATTTCTGTTCATCAGTTACCGCGCCGCGAAACAAAAAACCTTCGTCGGACCTAACTCCCCCAGCGTAAAGATAGATACCTGTGTTATTAGGCCTCCCCAGCGTTTCAGAATACCAGATACCGGACTCGCGTAGCGCGCCGGAATTTCTGTGCAGCCATTCCTGGACTGCTGTGCTGCCCGTTTTTTCAGCGCCAATATGGAAAAGCAAATTCATTAATTGATTTTTCACGACTTCCCGACATGGAGACGAAAATGAAACTATATTGACAGCCTACTGCTGTCAATATGGGGTATCTATACCACAGGGTAATTTATTGAAGTGCCCGTCCTATTGATCCGACGCGATTTTATATGATTCGGTGTGGCCTCTGATTTTGAGGTTGCGGGCGATGGAGTTGAAGAAGGTTTT
>PLSD01000084.1 GCA_003164135.1 Acetobacteraceae bacterium | reverse complement strand
TACGTACCTTTGCCGGGATGAACCCAAGAAACTAGAAGGCCCGAGGTCATTGACCCTCGGGCCTTCGCTATTCCGGCTTCTGTGGCGCGCCGAAACCCCATTGCCAATGCAAAAGCTCGGTCTTTGTGAACAGGCCGGCTTTTGCGTACGGGTCGCCCGCGAGAAATCTCTCCACCGCCGCACGGTCCTCGGCGTCCAGTATCAACAGAGTACCGATCATCGGCGTGCCCGAATCCGCAGTCAACGGCCCTCCCGCCACCAGAGAACAACCCTCGTGCTGTGCTCGAATATAGACCTGGTGCTCTGGCCTAGTCTCTGCCCGGATCGCCGCCCCGTTCTCGATGTCATGTCCATGAAAGATGAAATACGGCATCGCTTTATGCTATCACGATCATGCCGTTATCAAGCCGCAACGGAACCGCATCCAGCGACCGGCCATCGCAGGCGCCGCCCAGGCAGGCACCGTCCTCAACCCGGAACAGCGCCAGATGTTGACGGCACATGATCTTGCTGCCGTCGCGGCTCATGAACTCATTATCGCGATGGTTCAACGGCATCGAGTAATGCGGGCAGAGATTGAGATAGCCATAGACACTCCCTTCTCGCCGCAATACGAACATGCGCCATACATTGAACCCTACGCCGAAGCTGAACTCCTTGACGCCACCATCGGGAATTTCAATCAGCGGCGCCAGCACTGTTCCCGGCGCGGGAGCAAAAGGCCGCAGCGCCCAGGCTGCTTGTTCCACTGTTCCCGTCACTCCCGCGACTTCAGGCCGAATTGAAATTGCAAATGCCGCCAGGTGCCGGCAACTGGCGTGCCATCCGGCATAGGGCCTTGTTCGTGCCGGACATACTCCCGTATCAGCGAATTTTTCACCCCGAACACCGCATCACTGTCCAGATAGTCGCTATCCGCATCGAATACATGCGTCACCAGCGTTTCATAGCCGGGATGCGCGATCATGAAATGCACATGCGCCGGCCGCCAGGGATGCCGTTTTGTCGCAGTCAGCAGATCCCCCACCGGACCATCATACGGTATCGGATACGGCGATGGCGTTATGGTGCGTATCCGGAATTTGCCCCCTGCCTCAGTCCGTACGCGCGCACGCCCGATAGGGCCTACCAAATCCGTACGCTGCACATCGTAGAAACCGTCCTGATCGGAATGCCACAGGTCCACCATGGCACCTTCCAGAGGCGTACCGTCGGCTGCGATCACCTGGCCTTCGATATAGAGCGGCTCGCCACTCATGCCGGGGCTCATATCCGCACCGTTTTCCAGCAGCGGGGCGTTGTCCACATGGAACGGTCCAAGCACCGTGGTCTCGGTGGCACCATCCGGCAGCCGGTGATTGACAGCATCTACCAGCATGGAAATACCCAGCACGTCCGACAACAGGATGAATTCCTGCCTTGCCTCATCGCAGAGCTGTCCGGTACGCGTGAGAAACTGGACGGCCAACAGCCATTCCTCGAAACTCGGCTCCACTTCCCGGACATAATCATGCAGATACGCGGTCAGCCGGCTCACGAGCTGCTTGAGACGCGGATTGGGCGTGGCACCAAAACGCTCGATCACCGCGTCGGTAATGTTGAATTCGTTAAAATCCCGCATATCTCAAATTCCCTCCGGGCGGCGGCCATACCAGGCATTGTCCAGCAGCATTTCCATCTCTTTTTCACTCACCGAGGCCGGCATCCAATAGCTGGATTCGAACACTTCTCGCACCGCTTGGGCGATCCCCTGATGCGGCATACCGATATCGCGCAGCGCCATGCTGGCATGAAATGCAGCGGGAATATCATATAGCCGACCGGCTGGCGTATCGGTGCCCAGAATACGGACAAGGGTTTCGCGCATCTGCGGCAGTTTCGGCAACAGGGCTGCAACCACATGCGGCAGAATGATGGTATGCGTTTCGCTATGCGGTAGATCGAAACTACCACCTAGCACATGGCAAAGCTTGTGATGCAGGGACATCCCGACGGCCCCCAGGCACGTCCCAGAGGCCCAAGTGCCAAATTGCGCATCGGAACGCGCTTCCGGGTCGCTGGCGTCTTGCACCAGCACGGGCAAAGAGCGCGCCAGGGCTGCAATGCCGCGTTCGGCGAGCAAATCGATTACCGGGTTAGAATCCTGCGCCCATAATGCTTCCACCGCATGGGCGATCGCGTTCATGCCAGAGGTAACCGTCAGCCCGGCTGGCATGCTCAGCGTCAGAGCCGTATCGTAGATCACCACCTCCGGCAGAACTTTCGGCGAGCGCAATGTCGTTTTGCGGCCCGCTTCCGTCTGTCCGAGGATCGGCGTCACTTCCGATCCGGCATAGGTGGTGGGCACCGCAATCTGCGGCAAATCGGTCCGCAGGGCCAACGCCTTACCGAGTCCGATCGTGGAGCCGCCGCCGATCGCGACAATACAATCCGCATCGGCCTGGTGCAGCGCGCGCAGGGCCAATTCGGTGACCTCGACCGGCGTGTGCATCGCCGCCTCGCTGAACAGCCCGGCGGTAACAGCACCGATCCCGCGAGCGATTTCAGCCACCATCTCCGCCTGGCCTGGTGTGGAAAGCAACAGCGCCCGGCGACGGGAGAGACGCTCGATCTCCGCCGGCAGCACATCTGCGGCGACCGCTCCGAACAGAATGCGCGCCGGCAGGGCGTTATAAATAAAAGCTTTCATATTTCCCCCTAATTTTTAACTATCCTTCCAGGCAGTGGTAATTTCCTGCACGATTCGCACGGGCGCTTTGCATGAAACCACCGCTAGTTCCGGCCATTACGCCGGTAGGCTGCCGGTGTCGTCCCCACCTCACGCCCGAACATGCGCGTCAGGTGTTCCTGATGACTGAAGCCGCAAGCCAAGGCAATTTCGGCAATCGGCCTCGTGCTGGTGTGCAAGAGTTTCTTTGCCAGATGCACCCGCGCGGACAGCACGTATTGATAGGGTGTCATACCGGTATCGCGCTTGAAGCCGCGGGCAAGGCGTGACGGTGAGATCCCCGCTGCGGCAGCCAGGTCGGCCAGGCCAATCGGGTGGGCCAGATGCGCCGCCACGAAATCTCGCAGACGCTGCCGCTGCACCGGCTCCAACATGCCGCGTGCCGCAGACCCAGCCATCATGCCCGGACTGTGAGCGATCAGCCGTACCGCCAGCGCGCGGGCCAGATAATCGGCCAGCAATTGCGATGTCCCATCGCCTGCGCTGACCGCATGATTGGCGGCACGCGCGATATTTTCCACCACCGGGTCGATATCGCCGAAAAATGGCGTCAACTCTATCTTCGCCGGATCGCCGGGCCAGAATTCCGCCGCGACCTCTCGTAGAATCTCATCCCGCACGTAAAAATGTATGCTGTGTAAAGGCTCCAGCAGCCGCACCCAAAAATCCGTTCCACCCGGCATGGAGAACACGCCGCCCGGTGGAATCAGCATGCGCTCCATCGTGCCGTGCAGCCGCCGTTCCACCGGTACCGGACCATCCAGATGCAGGATCACGAGATGGTCCTTCACCGGCTCGTAGGAATCGTCGAAAGGCTGTTCGTATTGCTGCGAGACGTAAATGGACGACCAGCCCAGCCGGTCGCTGGATTGCTCGATGCGATTTTCCGGCCGCCACAATATGCCGTGCGTCTGCCGCACATCGAACACCCGGCGTGTCACATTTTCCTCCGGCGGATCATAGGTCTCAACCCTTTCAGGCTGCTATCATGCACAACTGCTCGCTCAAATCAGGATTGTTCCTTGAAATATCAATAACGGCTGAAACTAGCACATCCTCCCCCGTTCCGTCACGGCCCATGATCAGCCGGAGCCCGATCCCACCCCTGAAGTGCTAAGAGACTGTATCAGAAATCTCAGCTGGCGGCCGTCAAGCGGCGCCGAACCCCCGTGTACGCAGAATGAACGTGCCATCAGGGAAAGCTCCGCGACGCCGCCAGACCGCATCTGGACCTTAATCTTGTTCAGCCAAACGCTGAAACTCAAATTTTTTCCAAAGCTAGGGCTAGCCCTTGTCCAACGCCGATGCACATGGTGACGAGTGTCCGTTTACCGCCGCGCCGCTCCAGCCCATGCACGGCCGTCATTGCCAGCCGGGCACCGGATGCGCCAAGCGGATGGCCGAGGGCGATGGCGCCACCATGCGGGTTGAGCCGCTCATCGCCAGGATCGATGCCAAGCGCCCGCGCGCAGGCGATAACCTGCGAGGCGAACGCCTCATTGATTTCGATCAAATCGAAATCACCGATGCCCAGCCCGAGCTGCGCCATCAGTTTTTGGCTGGCGGGCACCGGGCCTATGCCCATCACGTCAGGTTCCACCCCGGCCGTCGCCATGCCGAGCACACGGGCGCGCGGCATCAGCCCATGCCTGCGTGCCGCCTCGCCAGAGGCAATGAACATGGCCACCGCCCCGTCATTCACGCCAGAGGCATTCCCCGCAGTCACGGTGCCGTCCGCTTTCACGATGGGTTTCAACCCGGCGAGAATTTCAGCTGTGGTGTTGGCACGCGGATGTTCATCTGCGCTGAACACGACATCCGCTTTTTTGCCGGAGATCGTTACTGGAACGATCTCTTCCGTGAAATAGCCGCTGGCCCTAGCAGCCTCAGCACGCTGCTGACTTTGGAGCGCAAACGCATCCTGCTCATCGCGGCTCACATGGTAGCGGTCGGCCACATTCTCGCCGGTTTCTGGCATCGAAGCCGTGCCGTATAATTTCCGCATTTTCGCGTTGATTAGCCGCCAGCCGACCACCGTATCCTCGATGCTCATCTCGCGCGAAAACGGCTTTTCGCACTTCGCCATTACATAGGGCGCACGGCTCATGTTTTCTGTGCCACCGGCAATGGCAATGCTGATCTGCCCGGTCATCACCGCCCGCGCCGCCGTGCCCACCGCATCCGCCCCACTGGCGCATAGCCGGTTGATGGTGCAGCCCGGCACACTCACTGGCAGCCCCGCCAGCAGCGCCGCCATGCGTGCCACGTTGCGGTTATCCTCACCCGCCTGGTTTGCGCAGCCATAAAAAACCTCCTCAATGGCGGCGGGATCGAGCGACAGCGCGCGCGCCAACAGCGTGCTGATCGGCAGCGCCGCCAGATCATCCGTACGCACGCCGGACAGACTGCCCCCGAAACGGCCGATGGGCGTGCGGACGGCATCGCAGATGAAGGCCTCAATCATGGTTTCGCCTCGATAAAATTATTAGCCAGCGACGCGGCGGTCTTGGCGCGCACTTCTTCCTCGCTCACGCCGGGCGCCAGCTCTACCAGTTTCAGCGTGCCACTCCTGTCGCAGGACAACACGCAGAGATCGCTGATGATCAGGTCCACCACGCCAGCACCAGTGAGTGGGAGTGAGCATTTTTCCACGATCTTCGGCGTGCCGTCTTTCGCGGTATGGTCCATCACCACCACCACGCGCTTCACACCAGCGACGAGGTCCATGGCGCCGCCCATGCCCTTCACCATCTTGCCGGGAATGGTCCAGTTGGCGATGTCCCCATTAGCGGCAACTTCCATCGCGCCAAGGATGGCCATATCGATATGGCCTCCGCGGATCATGGCAAAGCTTTCGGCCGAGGAGAAGAAGCTGGTGGTGGGCAGTTCCGTCACCGTCTGCTTGCCGGCATTGATCAGGTCCGGGTCCACCTCGTCCCGATAAGGGAATGGGCCCATGCCGAGCATTCCGTTCTCGCTCTGCAATGTCACATCCATGCCGGCGGGGATATGGTTGGCCACTAGCGTGGGAATGCCGATGCCCAGATTGACATAGTAGCCATCGCGCAGCTCTTTGGCTGCGCGGGCGGCCATTTCATCGCGTGTCCAGGGCATTATTACGCCTCCTCACGTTCACGTAGCGTGAGTTTCTCGATACGTTTTTCATTCACGGTGCTTTGCACGATGCGGTCGACGTAGATGCCGGGCGTGTGGATGCTATCTGGGTCGAGCGTGCCAGCCGGTACGATCTCCTCCGCCTCCACCACTGTCATCTTTGCTGCCGTCGCCATGTTGGGATTGAAATTGCGTGCCGTCTTGCGGAACATCAGATTCCCCGCCGGGTCGGCGCGCCAGGCCTTTATGATGGCGAGGTCGGCACGCAGCCAGGTCTCGCGCACATAAGACTGGCCCTCAATCTCCTCCACCGGCTTGCCCTCCGCCACCACCGTGCCTACGCCGGTGCGCGTATAGAAGGCCGGGATTCCGGCACCGCCGGCGCGGATCCGCTCGGCCAGCGTGCCTTGCGGGTTCAACTCCAGATCCAGCCCGCCTTCCAGATAGAGCCGCTCGAACAGCTTATTCTCGCCGATATAGGAGGAGATCATTTTCCTGATTTGCCGGTTGTTCAAGAGCATCCAGAGCCCGAATCCGTCCGCCCCGCAATTGTTTGAGATCACGGTGAGCTCCTTCACCCCCGCATCGCGGATGACCGGGATCAGGCTTTCCGGGTTTCCGGACAGGCCAAAACCGCCGGACATGATACTCATGCCGTCGGACAACACCCCCTCCAGCGCAGCCGCCGGGCTTGGATAGATTTTTTGCATTCGACCCTTGTGTAGTTCCTAAATGTCCGATAATCGGACTATGTGTTCTATTATAGGATAGTTGCCGACCTTGAGCGACGGAGTCAAGAAAGATTTCACGGAGGCTGACCCGCGCTTCATGGCGTCGCTGGCCCGCGGCCTCGACGTGCTACGCGCCTTCGAGGGCCACACCAGCCTCACCGTCACCCAGGCCGCCAATGCCACAGGTCTTTCCCGCTCCGCCGCCGGGCGTTGTCTGTTCACGCTGGAGCGGCTTGGCTATGCGGCAGCGCGGGAAGGCAAATACAGCCTCACTCAGGCGGTGCTGCCGCTGGCCCGTGCCTTCACCGCGGCCGACCCGCTGTCTCGCGCCGGCCAGCCCGTGGTGGATGCGCTACGTGACCGGCTGGGGGAATCAAGCTCGCTGGCCATGTTCGACCCGCGCTACGGCCACGCCAATGTGCTCTATGTCTGCCGTGCTGAAGCGGCGCGTATCATCTCGGTGCCTTTGTTGGCAGGCAGCACACTGCCCAGCTACTGCACCTCGAACGGGCGTGTCCTGCTGGCCGGGTTGGAACCCCCGTCACTTCATGCGTTTCTGGCCCGCGCTCCCTTTCCAGCCCGCACGGCGCTCACCCTCACCACGGCTGAAGCGTTGCACGAAGAGATAGAATCGGTGCGTACAAATGGCTGGGCGATCACCGATGGCGAGCTGGAAGCCGGGCTGCGCTCTGTAGCAGTGCCCGTGCGCGGCCCCGGGGGGGAGGTGAGAGCCGCGCTCAATCTCGCCACCCAGTCCAGCCAGCGTGCATTGGACTGGCTCACCGGCACGGCCCTCCCGGAACTGCAGGCCGCCGCCGTTCATCTCGCCCGCATCACGGCAAGCTGACATGGCATAGCAGGTCAATCTGGCCACGCTTGAGCTCGCCTTCGCAGCGCGACCGCCAGGCGTTCTTGTGGTTCCCCAGGGATAGGCGCTGGGCCCCTACCGTCCGGCGGCCGTCAGAGCCCAACGCCCCCATTTGGGAAGATCAACTCGCGGCGAGAGGAAGAGCATCAATCAACGCCTCCAGCTCTACCGCGGAACGCGCCGTCCCGAACAGATAATGGTCCGGACGGATGAGAACTGCTTCGACACCCAAGGAGTCCAGATAGTCTTGCCCATCCCCTTCGAGCAGAACCCCTTGCGCGGATTGCCATCGGGCAAGGGAAGCTGACCCCAACCGCGCCAGGACTCCGGGCCGCGCCAGCAGCGCAAAACGCAATCCGACGACTTCGTCCATCAACGCGCCTGAGAGCAGCTTAGGCTGCGGCGCGAGGGTTCCAGCCAGGGGGTTCGCCTTCTGCCCCCATAGATCGCCGCCCAAGCGCGGCTTGATCGACGTCAGGCTCCGGGGATCGCTCCGCAACATCGCGTCCCGCTTGCGCGCTTTTTCAGGATCCCTAACCTGAATGATGGCGCCGATCCGATTGGCTTCGCCAATATATTGGCTCACCTGAGGCTCAACTTCTTGCTGGTAGCTATCGAGCAACCCCGGCGCGGCGCGGCCGGCGAGCGTCCAATCAAGCTTCCAGGCAAGGTTAATGATGTCGCGCAGGCCGGAACACAGGCCCTGCCCCAAAAATGGTGGCGTCAGATGCGCGGCGTCGCCAGCAATAAATATCCGATTGTCGCGCCAGCGTGTCGAAACGGCCGAGCCGAAGCTATAAACAACCGCGCGCTCGAGTTCGACGTCCTTCGGTGAAATCCAGCGCGCCAGCAGCCGATATACATTTTCCGGGTCCGCGAAGGTCGCCGGGTCATCCCCCGGCAGCAGCATGATCTCCCAGCGCCGCCGCTTACCAGCCCCTTCGATGTAGGTGACGGGGCGCTTTGGATCGCAATATTGCACGGTGCCCTCTGGAAGTTCTGGCGCTCCGGGTTGCAAGGTGAAATCAACGACGAGCCACTGCTCCGGCGGCGCAAGGGGGGAGACCTCGCCACCAATGAGTGACCGCACCGTTGAGCGCGCGCCGTCACAGCCCACGACGAAACGCGCACGGGCGTTTAAGGTCTCGCCGGGCTCGTTGCTTGCCGCAAGCAATACGCCCGTGTCATCCTGCGTCAGGCTGGTGACGCGCCAACCGCGCCGCACGGATACGCGGGGTGATTTTGCCACGCGCGCCTGCAATGCCGCCTCCAGATCTGGCTGGTGGAACCGGTTGCTATCGTACCAGCCGTGAATTCCAGGCGCCCGTGAGCGCGGCCAGTCGAGCAGCAAATTGCCATCTGAATCCTCAAAACGCATCCGAAAATAGGTTCCGAGCTTTGGCGCGAGCGCCGTGGCGATGCCCACGGACTGCAAAATCCGCATCGACTCGCCGTCCAGATGAGTCGCGCGCGGCAGCAGGTAAGATTGCGGGAATTGTTCGATGACAATAACGCTCATCCCCTGCCGTTCAAGGATATTCGCCAGCGCCGCGCCGGCAGGTCCGTAGCCGACGACGGCAACATCGAACTGCTCTGATTTCTCACTCATTTTATACCCCAATGCTCTGTCTGCGGTGCCGCTTAAAGCTGCCTGATGTTGCGCGCCGTATTTTGACTCCATACCGCCAGAGACTGAAAGCCGGGCGCCTTGCGGCACATCGCTTCAGTATGTGCGTAGATCTCTGCCTCGCTGTCCAGCAGGTCTATGCGCGCGCGATACGGCTGCGTGATATACCAAGGCGTATCGACATAGATCTCAATGCGGTTGCCTTCAGGATCTCGAAAATACACAGACCAAGCGGTTCCGTGCGTCGAGGGATCGAGATCCGGATAGTTCTTGTCCACGAGATACTTATAGACGCGCCGCAACTCACCGAGATTTTTTAGTCGAAACGAAATTTGATTAAGCAAATGCTGCTCTGCCTCCGGGCGCCCAGTCGCCAGAACAAACTGATGGTGAGTTGCCGGATCTCCCGTCAGGAAAACAATCGATCTGGATTCATTTCGAGCGATGTCTGTGATCGCAAAACCGAAGACGCCCCGATAAAATTCGAGCATCCTATCAAAATCCCGCACGTATAGTCCGATATGTCCGATTTCCATTATGCCTCCTCCGAAGCTGCGGCGCGTTGATCGCCGTCGGGTTACGTTCTTAATATCCTGATATTAGGGCGAGATGGTTCCAACGGTTCATCGCGCTCTCGATTAATCGCTTGCAGAATTCGTCACACTCTGTGTTCTCCTGCGGCATGAAGATGAAGTCTCGTCTCATTCACGTCTATGCGAGACTGCTGTTTGGAGGCGATCCGCTCGCACATAAAATGGTGCGAGCGGATTGTCTTACATGGTGTTATGATTTCGCCGATCAGTTGACTGCCTCTGGGACCAGACGCTCTTTAATCAGCCGGTCGGCAATTTGGACTGCCAATCGTTCGACAGCCAAACCAGGATTGGTGCGCGCCATGGAGATATCACGAAGATAGCGTTGCATACGCGTGGAGTCTTTTGCCGCGGCGGAGGTGCCGACGGAGGAGAACAGCAGGTCGATTGCCTGGCCCGCCCATTGCGCAGCGTGCTGCATCCCGGCCTGAATACGCATGTCATCAAGATCCGTGTAAAGGGATGGATCCTTCACGCCCGCCGCGCAATAGTTTAGATAAGACTGAGCGCCGCCAAGGACTGCATTTCGCGCGCCCTCCAGGAGGCCGATGGCGATACCGTAGGGCCGGACGAGATCCTGCGTACCCGCACCAATGACCGGCAGGCCCGGAACCGCGGACTTCGCCTTGACAATGCGTTCGAATTCGTCGAGCGCCGCGAATCCCGTGCCAACCAGAATAGACGAAATCTCTGTCTGGAAGAATCCGAACAAGCGCCCGGAATACATGGGATTACCGTGTAGATGATAGCCGACGGTACCGCCTGCGACATCAAGCGTGAAAAGGTTTTGCTCAACCAGGAACAGCTTGGGGATAAGCGCCTTTTCGATACGAATGCTGTTCGATCCACTGGCCTTCATGCCGATGTAACCGCGCCAATTGTCAACCAACTCCCACTGCGCGCGCGGAATGACCACCGTGCCGATCTTCGGCTGTGCGGAGGGAGAGCCGTCGATGATGCGAACACCGACAAGCGCCCAATTGCTATAGGTCGATCCGGAGCAGTAATCCCAGACCCCGTCGATGATCCAACCATCATCGGTTTTGGTCGCTGTGCCGGTCGGGACGGCGCGCATCGGCGCGAAAAAATCGCCGTCTTCACCAAAGATGAGATCCTGGGCCGCTTCAGGGAAAATGGCCGCGACGTTGAGGGCGTGCCCGGCAGCGAGCGACAACCCCCACGCCGTACCCGGGCACCCGCGCGCGATCTCCATGATCACGCGGGAGAACACGGTCAAGTCGAATTCATAGCCGCCATACTTCTTGGGCTGGAGAATTCGGTAAAAGCCCGCACGACGAAAACGCTCATGCATCTCGGGCGAGCAAGCGCCGCGCTCTTCGGTCACCGCCTGTTCTTCGAGCAGCAAGGGCCGAAGATTAGCAGCGCGTTGAATGATTTCCTCTGGGGTCAACCCGGGTTCGGGTTGCGGCAGATAGGCTTTCTGATCATGTGTGGATTGATTGAAAATTCCCACAGCGTTTCCTCCTTTGTGAGTTTTGAGATGCCGTGAACAAATACGCACATGACAATACAGATGAGACAACATTCGCCAGAGTTGCGTCCGCCGTACGTACAAACATTGAGGTGGAATGATTATTATTCGCAATTTTCCGTAAGGATTCTCTGAATAGGCTAGTGTATTTTTGTCTCATTTATATAGAGTCTGGTCGCGAAGATTGGAAAAGTTCTTCTGATACGTCCGCTAGTTTCTGTAACCACCTTTCTTATATTTTGGAACGATGACGCGTGAGTCAGCATTTTTGGAGGAGTTGTGCTGTATGACTCTCAGGTCATGCGCCGGCTTGCTGACATTGACCTTGGCGTGAGCGGGCTCCTGATGAGGCGGCGATGCTCAAGTCCGGCATCATTTGGATGCGGCACGAATAGTACAGTAAAACCCCGCCCAATGCGAATGAGTTTCATTGCGATGATGCCAAACAGCGTTGCGGCGGTACAGCATACCGAACACTGTATACACCCTTCGGACGGCATGCAGGGATTGATTGCCGTTGGTCAGCCAGATTAAGCATGTATGAGGACAGCTCGATATACGCAATCGTGGTCAAGCGAGAAGAATACATCTAGTAGAATGCATAATGCATAACGAAGACTGAAGAACGATAATAATGAAAGAGGAATATTATGCCCTTATCTCAGCTACGCCCCACCCAAACGCTCCCCCCCCCGGAGTTAGGTCTGGAGCCTAATGAAATAGTCCGGCGGGCTCGGGACATGATTCCAACCTTGCGCGCCCGCCAGGCCGAGACCGAGGCGGCAGGGCGGTTGCTCGAACCAACCAATGACGATTTTCTCAAAGCTGGATTCTATCGAGTTCTGCAGCCGCACAGCTTCGGCGGTTATGAATTCCCCCTGACCACCTATGTCCGCATGATTATGGAAATAGCGCGCGGCTGCCCGTCGAGCGCTTGGGTGCTTGCGCTGCTGTCCGGCCATCCCGTGATGCTGGCGGACTTCGATCTGCGCGCTCAGCAAGAAGTCTATGGCCAAGATGGCGACTATCGCTGCCCTTCGGTCGGCGCTCCGGTCCCCGTCAAGCGTGAAGGAGATGGATTTCGCGTTAGCGGAAACTGGGATTATGCCTCCGGATGCGACGTATCGACCCATATAATGGTTGGCGGACTCATCCCCGAGGCGGATGGCCGCATGACCGCCCGGCTGATCCTTGTCGATCGCAAGGATTATCACATCGTCGATAATTGGCACATGACGGGCATGCAGGGGACGGGATCACGCAGGGTCGTGATTAAAAATGTCGTTGTGCCATCGTATCGCACGGCGCCGATGTCCATGTGGCGGGCTGACCGTTCAGGCGCGGTTCACGCCAATCCCATGTATAACGGTTCGAAAGGCTCATATTTTCTGATCGAGCTTGGTTCGGTCATCGTCGGGACGGCGCGCGGCGCGCTTGATCTGTACGAAGACATCTGCCGCAGCAAGCTCATGCGTTTTCCGCCCAGAATTCCGCTCTATGAAAGCCATGAATTCCAGCAATATTTTGGCGATGCGCAGGGCAAAATTGACGCTGCCGAGGCGCTCTTGCTGAGAGTCACGGAGCAATATCTGGAAGCCTGCGTTTTGGACCCGATTAGTGGCGGAACGTTCAGCGACGAGACCGACCGCCGGCTATTTGTCTGCGGACAGGAGGCCTGCAAGCTGGCCTGGGATGCGTTGGAGATCATCTTCAGCACGGCGGGCACAAGCATCGGCAGCCAGGACTCCACGCTGGCGCGCACCTACCGTGACGCGGCGGTGCAGAAAACCCATTTCGTCCTGCAGCGGTCCCGCACCGCCGTGAATGCGGCGAGGCTACACTTCGGGTTGCCGCCGCTCACACCGTTTTGAATATTGTCCAGTTCAGCACGCGCCGCGCTTGCTGAACTGGACACGCACCGCGCAATCCATGCGGCGCTGCTCAAGGTAAAACCAGACTTTAATATTCAAAGGGAAGGAAAATCCACATGATGGAATTCAGGACGGCATTCGGATCGCTTAGCGATTACGAGAAAGGACATATCGAAATCATCGATGACAAACCCATGCACTACACATTCTCAAATGTGTTTGAAGTCGCGCAGAAATCGGCACCCTGGGAGAAAATCGCTGTTGCTAAGAATCTTGAGAATCTGATCGAGACGATCCGGGCCGAAGGAGTATCTCCTTGGTATACCTGCGCCCATGATGAGTTCGCCCTGGCTATGGATGGCGAGGTCGAGGTGCATTTCGTCGATCTCGATCCGGCCCAGCGGGTGGCCCCGGAGAAGGAGGGGAACGTCGTCCTCGCGGATGCGCCGTCCGGTCCGGTGATGGGCTATGTTGTGCTCAAGCGCGGCCACCAGGCGCTACTGCCGGCCAATGCGGCGTATCAGTTCAGGGCGCACCGGGCCTCCGTATTATTGCAGCAGGCGCTTGAAGGCGAAAATACAGTCTATCGTTGGAAAGACATCTGCTACTCGTGAGGCAAGCAACACGCTCACCCTAACTCACGGTATCATTATCACGACGTCACAGCCGGAGATCATTCTATGTCAAATTCAGCTATATATGAGCCTATCAGCAACGAAATAGGCTATAAATCGTTCAAACTCGGCAGTTTTACATTTCATCGTGACGAGTATTTCGTTTACATCGAATGGCCCACAAAAAACGGGCGGATGACCCATTATATCTCGGCCGATGCGTTTCTGCGCGCTATGATGCGCGATGTCGCCTGGGGCTTTTTCTACTATCAGGTTAATTTCGATCACGTGTTCGGCACCAATAATCTCTATGGTAAAGTGGAGATGTTCGCCGGCAGCTTCAACGAGACTTATACGAGCCAGGGTCTCAATCTTACCGAGACCTACGAAACGCCGGAAATCATGGCGGTCTTTAAGGCGATTCTCGCAGACTGGACCAATGAGGGCTTCGACCCCTTCGCCGCCCCCCGCGAGACGGGGATCGCCTGGATGGGCCGCAAAAACGGCGACAATGCCGCCGCCATCGGGCGCGACCGTGAAACATGTAAGCGCATGGTCGGCCTTCCAGGCGACGCCCCGCTGCGCAGCGATGATCGCGGCTACCCCGTGAACCCCGCCTTCGCGGACGTACCGCAGGAAGCGCCTGAGATCCACGCCGCGCCGGGTTATGAAGGCCGAGTCTTCGCCATCAATCTCTTCGCCTACCTTTCCCGGTCTGACGTGACCTGGAATCCCTCTATCAGTTCGGTAGTCAAAACTAATTTGTTTTGCCCCACGACGGAGGAATACATATTGCCGATCAAGCATGGCAATGACCGAGTTGAATGGTTCCTTCAACTCTCGGACGCCATCAATTGGGAAATTGAGGACAAGACGACTGGACGCCCGAGAGCCAAGGTGATCATGAAGCCAGGCGACATCGCCTCGATGCCGGCCGACATCCGCCACCAAGGATTCGCCGCTAAACGGGCCATGTTGCTGGTGTGGGAAAATGCCAATCCGAAGGTGGTGGAGCTGCACAACACTGGCGCCATTCCGCCCTATCCGGTAGCGTTTTGAGGTGCAGCTCGCCCATGCTGCACGTGCAGGGGCGGCCCTCTCAGGGCTGCCCCGCTGCGAATTTCATACCGCGATGAGCGCCATTCCGGTAGCGCCTGGCACCGCACTGTGCCGTATCGGCCAGATGGATGATCCCGGTGCGCAGGAATACCACGCCGGCGCATCTGCTTCCGTCCTCGTTCTGCGCGAGGGCGAGCGTGTGACCGCCTATCTGAACCGTTGCCCGCATTTTCAAATTCCGCTCAATTCCCGGCCGGCACATTTCATCATGGCCGGCAAGGGCCTGTTGATGTGCGCCTACCATTCCGCAGTGTTCCGGTTTTCCGACGGTGCTTGTGTTGAGGGGCCTTGCGCCGGATCCCAGCTCACCCAGGTTGCAATCCGTTTGGAGGGAGATCTCGTCGTTGCCGCTTAAGGTAACATTCAGCCAAACGGAATCGAGTGACTGAATAAAGTTGCCCGCTAAAACAAAGAGCTAGGCGGTTTGGTTTTTTGCACTGTGTGTACTTATAGGCTGAAACGTGCCGCGTAAATTCTACAGCTACTCCACCCATAAAAACGGGGGGAGTACAACTGAACGGGTCAAAAATTTGGGGAGGCCGGTGCCGTAACGTTACGCCAGCTTGGGATGGTGTTGCGGGTTTCCCTTATGACAAGGCCAAGCAGGAACACGGCGCCTATGCCAGCGAAGGATAGCACCATCGGCGCGAACAACCCAAAATGCTGGGCGAGCGCGCCACCCAAAACGGGGCCGCAGAGCGAGCCACCGATCTCTCCACCTATGCCCACGAGTCCGATGGCCGCGCCCCTGAGCCCTGGCGGCACCGATTCGGATGGGATGGTGGCCATGATAAGTGATCCCGAGATGGAGCCGGTGGAGGTGAGGGTTCATCCCGGCAAAGGTACGTATCGCGACATAGGATTTACCGGAGGGGTGTTTCGCAAACGAGGGAATGAGCAACATGCCTTTTCAGGCCGGTTTTGAAGCTAAAATGCGCTTCATGAGCCGTCTTAAAATCAAAATTTCGTAAACCTCGTGCCAATTTGTTTTGGAACGGCGCGGCTCTGAATCTCGGCGTTCTGGGGGGAGTAAAATTCATGATTTTGTAGATATTTCAGTGCATTCTCTAAAATCCTATGTCGCGATACGTACCTTTGCCGGGACGAACCCCATCATGCCCGCCAAGGGTGAGGCCGCGAAAGTGGAAACGCTACCGGAAGTCACCGTGCCAGTGCACGACAATAGCGTTCCGGCCAAGGAGGGGCGCGATACCATAACCGTAAGAATCACAACTCGTAACAATGAACGACTGCGCATCATGGGTTTCAAAGAACGCATGAACAAACAGACGATGCTGGACGAAGCAATTGAAGAATATCTAACCCGGCGAGGGTATTAACATGCCTCCGATTGATCTATTGTTGTATCGATATGGATATCCCATGCGATAGAACGGCCTTATGCTACTTTTCTATTCCGCTAAGCTGTACAGGCTGAAGCCGCTCGTCGAGCCCCGTCGCGCGATAATCTGCCTTGGCAAACAACTTTATCATGCCGCAGCATGGTGTGTTTCTTTCGTCTTTCTCTTCTGTCGAGCAGACAATGCCGAAAGGGCAGCGGGGTCGCGATCGAGCAAAAGCAGGGCGCTACTCACGGCCCGGCTAGGCAGTAAATCGCCGGTCTCATATTTCTGAAAAGCTCGCGGCCCACCGCCGATCAGCTCGCCAGCAACCGCCTGGGTAAGCCGCAGCTTCTTGCGGATGCGCTTGATGTCGGTGGGCTCCAAAAGGCTTTCCACCCTTGCCTTGAGCAGGTTCAACGCCCGGTCAGACACCTTCATGTCCTCCCCCGAGTGGATGCTCTCGTTAGAGGCGTCACAGTACCAGCCCGGCATATCAATCGTCAGGCTTTCCCCCTTATAAGCGAGGGTCATCGGCCGCACCGCGCGGTACATCGGCACCCCGGTTTCGGGGCAAACAGGGCTAGTCATCGCCTTTCTCCTTGAATGACAACAACAAAAATTCGGTCACGACATCCGCCGTGAACTTGACGTAGAGCGTGCCGACCGCAGAGGGCACATGGTAAACATCCTGCCACAACCGATGGTCGGCATAGGCCGTCATCGACTTATAAAACTGCGACCGCCGCATGCTTTGGAGCGTCGCCACGATCTCGGCGCGGCCAAACCCCAAAGCCGCCGCCCCACGCAGGGCAGTACCTGTGGCGTTTAGCTTGTCGTCCGCGACAAAAGCCGCCTTGAACGCCTCCAGGTCGTAGGTCGGCTTCCGCTTCTCCATTACGCCATTTTTACACCATTATGGTGTATTGTCAATCACAATCAGTCGCCATCACTCAAACCCTAATCCGCTCTACCTCATCAAGGCTGATGTCGTCCTGCCGCCGATCATAGAGCTGGGTGGTCCGGGTCGAAGCATGATTTGCCATGGCGGCGGCGTTTTCCAACGTGCCGCCGTTTTTTAGATAGGCAGTGATCCCGGTCGCCCTAAAGCTGTGGTTTCCCACCTTGGTTTCGATCCCGGCTGCAGTGGCGCGCCGGCCGATCATGGCGTAGGCATTGGCCTGGGGCAGGGGGGTGCGGGTGAGCTTGCCAGTTCCCCGGCCGATGGTTCGGAACAGCGGCCCCTTGGTGTCCTCTGCCAAGCCAGCCCCTTCGATGTAGGCGTGCAGGTAGGTCTCCAGATTATGGTGGCAGGGCATTTCGTGCTGCTTGCCGCCTTTTTCGCGCAGCCGCACCCATAACCGGCGCTTCTGGGTAAAAACGTCCTCGCCCTTCATCCCCAGCGCGGCGCCGATCCGCGCGAACGAATAAACCATCAGCCCGATCAGCGCCCGGTCGCGCAGGCCCGCCGACGTCGTCACGTCGATGCTATCCAGTAGCGCGCGCGCCTCTTCCGGCTCCAGCACCGGCGTCTTGCCTGATTTCACGATATGGCGAGGGCCGCGCACCGAGGCGGCCGGGTTCACCGGCACAATCTGACCTGTCACCAACCAGTCGAACAAATGCCGCACAGCCGCCAAGCGCAGCTTCGCGGTTGGCGCGGCATGCTCGCGTGTCTGCAACTCCACCCAAGCCGCCACATGCAACGGCTGCACCTGGGTAATTGAACGCACGCCGGCATCCTCGCACCAGGCCATAAAATCCGCCACGGCCCGGCTGTATGCCCGCCGCGTGTGCGGGTTGCGGATATTGGCCGCGAAAAACTCCAGGAAACGAAGGCAGGCGCGGCCGCCGGCCGCCGAGACGAAGGCGGGGACAAAAGTTGGTGCAGCTATGGGGGCAAGAGAGTTCATGACAGCCCCAGCTTTTTCTTAATTTCGGCTTTGGCGATTTCGAAGAGAAGCCCCATACCAACGCTCGCCGCGCCCTTGGCCTTCGCTTTTGTTTTCTCCCAAATATCGGGGTCCCTGGTAGCATCAAGATACTCATGGCCACGCCACGTCAGTTTTTTCACCATGACAAGCCCCGCGTGCGCCATTTTTACATTGCCTTCTAAATACCCCTCTTCCACGAGATGAACGGCATTATAAAATATCTCCGGGTCTGTGTGGTCCGTGATTCCGAGAGCAGCACCGCTGATGCCCCGCATTTTATTACCGTCAAATTCCGGATCAGCTTCTATTTTAAGAAGTATCTCCCGCACGAGGTCCATGTCACGATGCACGTATTATTCTCCTTCGAGGTTCGGCAAAACTGCCGCCAAATCGCCCTCGACATCGATGTCATAATGAGCGGCGAGCTGGGCAACCTGCAAACCAACTATCGCCCTGAAAGCTCCCAGCGCCGTGAAAAACCCTGGACTGCCTTCCCTGGAACGCCCGTGCCCATCGAAGTGGAAAAAACGAAACTCTTCCTTTTGATCGTCATGGAACCGGCGGCCGGCCTCACGAATAGATCGGATCGGGATCACGGCGAAAGCCTTGGGCGGCAGGGCTTGCAGAGATTTCGTGCATTGCTCCCTGATTTCATGGATCGAGTGTTCGACCTGGCTGACCACTTCCAGGTCATGGGCGTTGTAGAGGACGCGCCGGTCTTCGAGGAACAAGATGAACTCTCGGACCTTCTGCGCGTCGGAGGGGCCTGGGTCAGCCCATGTGATGCCGCCAAAGGGAATGGAGATGCCGGTGATCCGTCTGGCGGTCTCGGCCGTGACTTTTTCGGTCTTCCTGAACCATCCTGCCATGAGAACTCCGACTCGGGTTTGCACCGATCTTACCATGCCACTAAATATAAGATAAAGGACATTATCATATATAGAAACCAACGCCGATTCATCCGTAGCCCCATTTCAAGTCCGGCTTAGATGGCTGAGCTAACCACCTGTCCGTGAATTTCTTGTGATGCAGCAACTATTACGCGATTTTTCTGGACACCGGCCCGGGGTTTAAAGATGATATCTTCAATTAATTCCGTATGAAGCGTCCGCACCAGCCAAAATGGAGAGTATTCACATGCGGCGACCCTATGCTTTGCCCTTGGCTTTCGCGCTGGCCACTCTGTTCTTGGCACCCTTCAGTTCAGCCCATGCCGCATGCACCGTACCAAATCAGCTGACGAACGGCCAAACCGCGGACGCCTCGCAGGTCATGGGAAATTTCAACAGCGTGCTGACTTGCGTCAACACGGCTCCCGCTGGCTCGACCAACGCCCTTCAATATAAAGCAGGTACCGGAACTTTCGGTGCCGTCGGTCCATTGACCAATGGCCAGATA
This sequence comes from Acetobacteraceae bacterium, assembly GCA_003164135.1. GTDB lineage: Bacteria > Pseudomonadota > Alphaproteobacteria > Acetobacterales > Acetobacteraceae > Acidocella. The sequence goes on along the minus strand of PLSD01000084.1, from coordinate 14,583 downwards.
GCGATCGGTTCAACTGGTGGACCGCCGGTTGCGGCAACGATAACGGCCGGGTCGGGAATCTCGGTTACGAATGGACCTGGAAGTATAACGATTTCTGGCGCCGCCACGCCGTACACTGCTCCCAAGTTGACAAATTTTACCTGGGGAAATCAGCCCTCAGGTACGACGGGGACGGATACCAGCACCGGCTTGGCGATGTACCAACCAAATCAGAACGCTGAAAATCTAGGTGTGCTTTGGGATAAGACGGCAATTCCGGCCTCTACACCGTTTACGGTCACCATTGGGCTGGACCTATCTTCCATTGCTTCTGCGGGGCAAGCTGCAGCCGGGTTGGCTATCGGCGACGGTTCCGGAAAATTTGTATCCTTTGAATTCTATGTGTCAGGTTCTTACAACGTAACGTCTAACTGCCAATGGACTAATTATGCGACTTATTCCGGCGGATGCACCACCTTTACTGTCGATTCCACGATGACCATTATGCAGATTAATTATGACGGAACGAATTTTAACATCTCGGCCGGCTCAGACATAAATTCTCTCGTACCGGTTGGAACATATTCCGCCAGTTCTTTTATCAGCGCCCCTACAAAGATGGGGCTCTATCTACGCGGATACTCGACAAATGGAGGGGTAACGTTTTTTCATTATCATCGTACTGCCTAGGAAGAGTGGCACCGAGCTGCTTCGCCCAGGCGGCACACAAGGTCTCTAGCAGCGTCCAAATGCGCCGTTTTTGGCGGCTCTGTCGAAACATGGATGGCTGCATCAATTCAACATAGTCACGCATCGGTGCGGGTAAGTGAGGGTCAATGTTCCTTCGGATCAGGCTGTTTAGACTACCTCTTGCAACGCTACTCCTGATCTCCCTCGGAGCAGTGAGCGCCGATGCCACCACAGCTTCAGTCACCTATAGTTATGACCAGCTCGGCCGCGTCACGACAGCGCTCTATGACAACGGCACCTGCGTTGCATACAGCTACGACGCTAACGGCAACCGGACAGCCCAGACCATTACCGCGTCTGGTACACCCGTGTCGCCTGTATGGGGCTCCGGCGTCTGGGGATGCTTCCCATGGACAGCCCAATGAATACGGGTCACCAGCACTGCCGTGAATTGACCTTGCATGAGCCAAACCCTGCTTCGATCAGGCCGCCGGCTGCTGGCCTGAAGCTCCCACTCTTGCCGCTACATCCACACCTGAATCACGGAGGCCGCGAATGACCAGGCACAGGTGGCGAACGCTCATCACCGCGTCGATCTGCGTTGCGGCTTGCTCCTTATTCGCCGCCCCTGCGCCCGCCGCTCCGGTGCAAAAGACCGCAATCGCACGAGCTGCCCTAGATGTAACGCCGCCACGCCAACCTACGCTTTTTGCCGAGCCTCTCGTCCAGACCGCGCCGGCAACCCCCGCGGAAGACCTGGCACTTTCCAAAGCGCTGGCAGTCTATGCCCACCGCACCAACCCTGACGATTTCAGCAGCCTGACCGGGTTCCTGTCTCAATACCCCAATTCTGGTTGGGCACCCGCGTTGCTGACCAATTTAGGCTTATCCTACCTCCATGACGGCAACTTTTCACTGGCCATCGACGCCTGGAAAGCCGCCTGGCAGCAGGGCAAAGGCGCGACCGATCCGCGCGCCCATGCGCTGGTCGACCGTGCCGTCGGCCAACTTGCCCGCCTCTATGCCTCCCTGGGGCAATCCCAGAATCTGACGGCCTTGTTCGCCGAGATTGGCAACCGGCGTGTCACCGGCTCCGCCACGGAAGACGTGCAAGACGCGCGGGAAGCCCTGACAATGGCGCAGCGGGACCACAAGCATTTGTATAATTGCGGCCCCATAGCATTGGGAATTCTCATGCTGGCGCAAAACCCGCATGACCAGCGGGGGAACCTCCTGCCGTTTTACCCTTCGGGGACGGCCGGTACGAACCTTGGCGAGTTGGGGAAAATTGGCGACAAGCTGGGCTTTTCCTCCCGTCTTGTGTTGCGGAAGCCGGGGCAGCCAGTGCCCATACCATCGATCGTGCATTGGAAAGCTGGCCATTTTGCGACGATCGTTGGCGAAGCCAATGGGCGCTACCATGTCGAAGACCCCGTTTTTGCTGGTGCCGATCTCTGGGTGACTCAGGCCGCGCTCGACACCGAGTCCAGCGGCTATTTCCTGGTGCCCGCCTCGAAGACAATGCGCACTGGCTGGCTGACGGCAAGTAGTGCCGCAGCCGCTCAGATATGGGGGAAAGGAGCAACAAACGCGGTACAGCCGGGTGACGCGGGTGACCCGTTTGCAGGCGGTGGTCCAGATGGCTGCCCGATGTGCGGCTACGGCATCAAAGCCGCGACCGTGGGCCTCACGCTCTCGGATCAGCCCGTGGGCTATACGCCACCGATCGGCCCGGCTCCGACAGTCGCGATTACCTATAACCAGCGCGAGGACAGCCAGCCGGCGAATTTCAGCTTCTACAATGTCAGCCAAAAATGGACGCTGAACTGGCTTGCCTATGTGACGGACGACCCGACCAATCCCGGAGCAAGCGTATCGCGCTACCTCCCCGGTGGCGGTGCATATTACTACACGGGCTACAATAGCTCCACCGGTGCGTTCGCCACGGAGAGCGACGACAATTCGGTCCTGGTTCTCGCGTCGGCAAACCCGGTCACCTACCGGCGCCAGCTTCCGGATGGCAGCGTCAATATCTATGCTCAGTCCGACGGCAACATAGCCTATCCACGGCATATTTTTCTGAGCCAGGTGATCGACTCGCAGGGCAACACACTCACGCTCAATTACGACAGCCAGATGCGGCTCATTTCGTTGACGGATGCAACGGGCCGGCAAACTACCTTCTCGTATAACCAGCCCGCGCAGCCTTTGCTTGTTACCCAGATCACCGATCCGTTCGGGCGCAGCGCAACGTTCACCTACGACAGCGCAGGCCGCCTGTCCTCGATCACCGACATCCTGGGGCTGACATCAAGCTTTACCTACGATGCCAACTCGCTGGTCAATTCCTTGACGACACCGTACGGCACGACGAATTTTGCCTACACGGCTCCCGGAAGCAGCGGGCCGCCACGGTTTTTGCAGGTAACCGACCCCCTCGGCTATCATGAGCGCGAAGAGTGGGTGGAGCCTGCTCCGGGGATTCCGGACACCGATCCGGCGAGCACGGTGCCGGTGGGCATGCCGGTGACGCTGGAAAACCAATACTTGGAATACCGCGACAGCTTTCACTGGGATAAAAATGCCTACGTCCTGGCCGGCTGCACCCCGACAGGGGGCTGCGATTACACCAAGGCCGTCGATTGGCATTTTGCCCACGTGCCAAACACCAGCACCAAGTCGACAACCATCGAAAGCATCAAAAATCCGCTCGAAAACCGGATATGGTTCAACTATCCAGGGCAAACGGCCGGCTACTACGCCGGAACTTACAACCAGCCAATTGCCACTGGCCGCGTTCTCGATGACGGCACCACCCAGATCAACCAGACCGCGTACGGCACGACAGGCTTCTTCCAGCCAACCCAGGAAATCGATCCCATAGGACGTACCACGTCCTTCTCGTATCTGAACCAGATCGACCTATCGGCAATTTACCAGCAAACGGCGAGCACAGTTAATACGGTACTCGCCCAGATCGGCTACAATTATACTCACCGGCCTGTCGCTTATGTCGATGCTGCGGGGCAAGTAACGAAGCAAAGCTACAATGCCGCGGGGCAACTGACGTCGGTCACCAACCCGCTGAACCAGACGACGACTTACCACTACAACTCCACCGGTGACCTTACCTCAATCGTGAATGCCAACGGCGTCACGGCCGCGACGTACACCTACGATGCCTTTGACCGCGTCGCCACGTACGCCGATTCCCAGGGCTGGACCGCCCACTACTATTATGATGCCGCCAACCGCATTACGAAAACTACCTATCCGGACGGGACGGCGGACACCTACACCTATAACAATCTGGATCTTGCCTCGTACCAGGATCGCCTCGGCCGGATATGGACCTACACATACGATGCCGACCGGCGACTGACGGCGATGACCGATTCAACCGGCCATCAAACCCACTATGCCTATAACCCCGACAGCACACTGACCAAATTGACCGATCCCAGAGGTAAGATTACCCAATGGGCCTATGATCTCGAAGACCGGCTGATAAGCAAAACTTTCAACGACAACAGCACCATCACCTACACATACGAGAACACGACCAGCCGCCTCAAATCGATCCTGGATGGCCGCGGGGAGACGAAGCAGTACAGTTACGATGCCGATAACGAGGTAGCCGGCATTACCTATTCAAACACCTGGCAGCCGACGCCGAATATCAGCTTTGCCTATGACATTTATTTCCCGCGGCTCGTTTCGATGACGGATGGCACGGGTACGACGCAATATAGCTACGTGCCGCCGGGTTCCAATGGCGCGTTCCAGCTCCTGCAGGAAATCCCGCCGCTGGCCAGCAGCACTATTACCTATGCTTATGATGCTCTCGGGCGGCCAAGCTCACGCACAGTCATGGGGGCTGGAGCAGAAACCTTCCAATATGATGCGCTGGGGAGGCTGACCGGCGACACCAATGACCTCGGCGCTTTTACGCTCGCCTATCTGGGGGCAACCAGTCAGATTGCCTCGCGTTCGCTCACCGGCTCGACACTGGCGACGACATGGAGCTACCTGCCCAACACGGGCGACCGGCGCCTCTCGGGCGTGAGCACCACCGGTCTGTCATCCGGCCAGTATTCGACCTTCCAATACACAACGGACGCCGAGAACGAAATCACCGGCACGACGCAGACGAGCGACAGCACCATCTCTTATCCCCCTACGGGACAGCAGACGGCAAGCTTCAACGGCCTCAACCAGATATCAAGCCTGCAAAACCCGCCGCCATCGAGCCAGACCTATGGCTACAATACCGATGGCGACCTGAACACGGATGGCACCCATTCCATTTCTTGGGACGCCGAAAACCGGCCGGTCAATATCACCTATCCGGCGCAATCCGGTAAGGTTAGCAAATTCACCTATGACGGACTGGGCCGGCGCATCACGATTGCCGAAACACCGGCCGGTGGCGGTACGGCCGTGACCACCTCCTACATCTGGTGCGGCATGCAACCCTGCCAAGCGCGCAACAGCGCCGGTACAGTGACCAGGGAATATTACGCCGAGGGCGAGTATGTTCCCGGCTCACCCGCCACCTCGTATTATTATGGCACCGATAATCTCGGCTCCGTCCGGCGGGTTTTCTACGCAGGCGGCGCGCCGACATACGACTACGACCCCTATGGCAATCCTCTGCAAACAACGGCGCCAGTCACCGATTACGGCTACGCCGGTATGTTCTTGCACCAACCATCCGGACTGTATCTGACCTGGTTCAGAGCCTATGATCCCGTCAGCGGTAGGTGGTTATCGCGCGATCCGGCGGGGGAGTTCAGCGGTGGTTTGGCGGGAGGGGCCGACTCGTCAACCGGATTTGGTAACCAACAATCTGGGCTGGATTACGGGTCTATTTCTCTGCCGAAAATTCCCGCTGTTTCGTCTAAGGTTAAGGTCCCTGCCGTTGTTTCGCTTTTCGACACAACAGGCCTTAACCTATACGCATATGTCAATGGGGACCCAGTCAACAACGTCGATCCGCTCGGACTTATTTCGGGCGGAGCCGCTGCGGCCGGTGCGCCTAGCCCGAATCCAAACCCAGGTAATCCAAATGGATCTGGTGGCTGCGTGCAAAATGCCTCGGACGATGGAACGCCAGGCGACAATCAGAGACAAAACAAGCAGTTCCGAGACATAGTGAAGCAGCTTGGCCTAAATCAAGACCAAGCTAGACAGCTTCACGACGAGATTTCAGGTCAGAATTATGGCTATCATGAAATACTTCAAATTGGACAAGGTATGTTTGGCGAATAACTCAAATCATGCATTATTCGGAAGGAAATTGTGATGGATATACATGATTTTGTTGCCTCGATAATCGGTCAGCTTGTTTGGTCAGTTAAGCGGGGGCACGGCAGTTTCCTAACGATGGAGTTTGGTAACCCTAATCTTGCTGTAAGAGAACCGATTGTTTCATCAGCGAAAAACATGCCAATTGTGGTCGAATCACTGGGGCGGCGGCATGTTTCAATAAAAGGGACTTGGCATCTTTGGGTACAAGAAGCGGCATGGAGTGTTGCCACAGGAGAGAAAAAATCTAGTTTTAATCAGGACAAAATGTTAATTGATGAAGTCCTTAAAAATCTTGATGGACAAAAAGTCACGTCGATTGACTTTGAAGAGAATAAAGCTCGTTTAATCATCAAATTCGATTTGGGTGGAATACTCAACATACTCCCCCTGCCGGAGCAGCTTGAGCCGGATATCATCGTATGGTCTCTTCATAAATGGAATGGTAACACAACAAGCATCTCTCAGAATGGCGATGTAACGATTGAAAATCATACATCGGAGCCATCTACTTCAAGCGAACGTCCCCTGCCTCCCGGCTAATCACCGGCGTGATTTTTGGTCCTTTTTATATTCAATGATCGCGCGTTGTCTCAAAGCCGTAAAGGATGCTCGCTTTGCTCGCGCCGCTGCGCGGTCGCCTGCGGCGATCCTTGACGACGTGATACAAGGATAAGTTTGCCCCTCTTTGACTTTGATTCTCCCTTCATGTGCTCGTCCGATCAAGGACGCTCGCCGTGCTCGCCCTTTGGGCTGCGCGCGTCTCCGCGCCGCGGCGGTGGCCGCTGGCGCGGCCATCCTTTGACGGCCTGCGCGCATTCCGGGATTCTGGTTGCAGGGACGGGGCGAAGAACAGGGTTTTGCCGGTCCGAACAAAGAACGGCTGGCAGTGAGGCGCGTGATGAAATCCACCGAACCATCCACTGAACGAATTTTGGATGTGCCCGGCTTTTGCCGTATCTTCCCGTCATGCCCAAGCCCGCGACCTTTACCCCGGCTGAGATATCGGCATTGGCATCCCGGCTGCGCGAGGTGTGGCGGCCGGGGAGCCAGATCACGCCGTGGCTGCGGGACAATGCGGAGCGGCTGACAAAACTGAACCGTGAGGAGCGGTTCAGTTGGGCGGCGGTGGCGTCGGCGTTGAACGAGGTCGGGATTGTGTACCGCACGGGCAACCCCTGGACGGCGACGAACCTCGCCAAAGCCGTCAGCGAGGTCCGACCTGGTGGGCGCGGGAATCCGTCAGCCGAGCACAAAGCCGAACTCGCGGCATGGAAAGCCGAACGGGATGCCGCAAAGGCCGACGCGGACGCGGCGTTTGCTATCGCGTGGGACGCCATGCCCCGCGATGAACAAAACGAGTTGCTTGATCTGTGGCGCCGGACGGATGAATTGTTCGGGACCGCTGCCGCCCGGTTTTTATCGAGATCGGGCTATCGCAAAAAGCCTCCCGGCGACAGCTAAACCGCCTCCAGCTCAATGATCGTGCACCATCATTCAGTGGATCGTTCTGAGCATTCTTCTGAGCTATATTCTGAGCATCCATCCGAAGTATTTTCTGAGGTAGCTTCTGAGGATAATTCCGCAGTTCTGATGTGGTATTATGAGGTGTGTTTACTACAGACCAAGGCATCCTAGGGTATGCTACGCAAGTGAAACAAGAAATCGGCCAAAACCCTCGGTTTGCGGGGTTTTGATCGTTCATCCCAAAATCTGGCTGATGGCATTTTTGAGGGCGGTTTTGTCGAGGAGCGCGAGCGTCCCGAGCTGGCGGATGACGAGGTTTTGCTCCAGCGTGGCGAACACCGGCTTGACGGCGGAGGGTTTGAGCAGCCCGGCCGCCTGCCAGTCGCGGAGCCAGACTTCGCCGAGCGCCGGGCTAGGGCGGAATTGGCTGGTAATCGCCATCAGCACGACATCCGGTTTGACCTGGTTGTAAGCTAGATTGCTGACGACCACGGCCGGCCGCTGCTTCGATGCGGTCTGGCTAGTGAATGGGAACGGGACGAGGACGACATCGCCAAACTCAAAGGGCATCGTAGGCGTCATCTTCCGGGTTGTTCCAGATCGCGGCGAAGGCCGGGGCACTCACGGCGCTGGCGGCGCGGGTGAGCGAACGCTCCTGCTCGCGGGCGGCGATGAATTCGACAAAATCCTCGATCTCGGCGATCCGCTCAACCGGCAGGGCCTGAATTTTTTCGAGCAGGGGTTGGATGTTCGGCATGGTTGATCCTCAGATGATGAAGGCGGCTAAGCGGCGAGCACCCGGTCGATTTTTGAACGCTTGATCAGACTATCCATCAAGATCACCAAAGCCTTTTGATCCTCATCGGGCAATGCGTCGATCTCGTTGAGCATGGCGTGCAGCTTGAGGTTATGGATGACCGGCTGGTGCGTGCTCTTCTCCCGGCCGACCAGAACATCGAGGGAAACGCCGAGAATATCGGCAATTTTGACGATGGTATCGAGTTGCGGCACCGCAGTGCCACGCTCCCACCGATTATAGACCCTTGGGTTGACACTGAGCATGTCAGCCAGCCGTATTTGGGTAATTTTGCGCTCCTTGCGGGTGCTCTGCAACCGCTCTGCAAACATCGTCATATCCAGCCTCGCCGTTCCATTATGGATGGCAATCATCGTACACCCCCTTTGAAAACGGCTTGCGAATCTTCACCTATAAGGATAACCATAAATAGACTTAATTGTCTATTGACGTGTTTTGGAGGAGATATCGCTCATGGCCCGTATCCCGGCATCAGAATTAGAGCGGCTAAAGGCGGATGTGTCGCTGGTGCGGCTGATCGAGGAGGCTGGGATCAAGCTGGCGCGCCGGGGCAAGGACTTTGTGGCGTGCTGCCCGTTCCATGCGGAGGACACGGCCTCGCTGGTGGTGACGCCGGACAAAAACCTGTTCCACTGCTTTGGCTGTGGGGTGGCTGGCGGGCCAGTTGACTGGGTGATGAAGCGCAACGGGGTCAGCTTCCGCCATGCGGTCGAACTTTTGCGCGAGGGCCTGCCATCCGTGACCGAGTCGACGGTGAAGCGGACGACGGTGCGGACCTTGCCGCCGCCGGTCTCGTTCGATGCCGATGACCAGGCGCTGTTGAACCAAATGGTCGATTATTACCATGAGACTTTGAAGCAAAGCCCGGAGGCGCTGGCCTATTTGCAAACGCGCGGCCTGGTGCATGGCGAGCTGATCGAAAAATTCCGGCTGGGCTATGCGAACCGGACGCTGGGGCTGCGTCTCCCGGAAAAGACCCGCAAGGCCGGAGCAGAAATGCGCACCCGCCTGGAGCACATCGGCATCTATCGTGACACCGGACACGAGCATTTTAATGGCAGCCTGGTTGTGCCGATCCTCGATGAAGGCGGCAACGTCACCGAGCTTTACGGCCGCAAATTGCGCGACGATCTGCGCCCCGGCACACCCAAGCACCTTTACCTCCCCGGCCCGCATCGTGGGGTGTGGAATTTTGACGGCATCGCGGTCGGCGGTGGGGAAGTGATTCTCACCGAGGCGCTGATCGACGCCATGGCATTCTGGTGCGCGGGCTTTAGGAATGTGACGGCCTGCTATGGCACCAACGGTTTTACCGAGGATCATCTGGCCGCGTTCCGCGCCGCAAAAATCAAACGGGTCTTGCTGGCCTTTGATCGTGACGCAACCGGCGAGCGCGCCGCCGCCGAATTGGCGGCGCGGCTGATGGCAGAAGGTTTTGACTGCTGGCGCATCGCCTTCCCGAAAGGGATGGATGCGGCGGAATATGCGATCAAGGTGACGCCGGCGAGCAAATCTTTGGGCGTGCTGATCCGCAAGGCCGAGTGGCTGGGAAATGGCCAAGCTCCGGCACGAGGAATGAACGATCCAGCGCCGGTGCCGCTCCCGGCCATCGCCGAATCGGCACCGCCGGAAATGTTGGCATCTCCCTTAGCCGCTAAGGAAAAAAGCGTCGTTGAAGATATTGGCCTTGAGCCGCAGCCGGTGCCCCTACCAGCCGCGGCGGTGCCACCGGCACCGAGCCTGATGCTTGAAGCAGAGATCACCGGCGATGAAGTGGTGTTACGATTCGAGGCGCGGCGCTGGCGGATCCGGGGCCTGGGCAAGAACCTCGCGGCCGGGGTGCTAAAAATCAATCTGCTGGTGGCGAGCGGCGAAGTGTTCCATGTCGATACGCTCGATCTCTACGCGGCGCGCGCCCGCGCGTTGTTCGTGCAACAGGCGGCGGCCGAGCTGCATGTCCGCGAGGAAATTCTAAAAACCGAGCTGGGCCGGGTGCTGTTGAAAATCGAACAGTTGCAGGACGACACCATCCGCACCGCCTTGGAGCCAAAAACCCCGCCTGGCCCGGCGATGGGTGAGGCCGAGCGGGACGCCGCCCTTGAATTGCTGCGCGCGCCGGATTTGTTGGGGCGGATTCTCGCCGATCTCGATGCCGGCGGCATGGTCGGCGAAGCCACCAACAAACTCACCGCGTACCTCGCCGCGACGAGCCGAAAACTCGACCGCCCGCTCGCGGTTGTGGTGCAGAGTTCGAGTGCGGCGGGTAAATCGGCGCTGATGGATGCGGTGCTGGCGATGATGCCGCCGGAGGAGATGGTGCGATTCTCGGCGATGACCGGGCAAAGCCTGTTCTACATGGGCGAGACCAATTTGAAGCACAAAATCCTCGCCATCGCCGAGGAAGAGGGCGCGTCACGCGCCTCTTACGCGCTGAAACTTTTGCAGTCCGAGGGCGAGCTGACGATTGCCAGCACCGGGAGCGATGCCAACGGCAACCTCGTCACCCAGACCTACCGGGTCGAAGGGCCGACCGGGTTGTTCATGACGACCACGGCGATTGATGTTGATGAGGAGCTGATGAATCGCTGCCTGGTGCTGAGCGTCGATGAAGGCCGAGAACAGACTCGCGCGATTCATCAGCGCCAGCGGGCAAAGCGCACATTGGCGGGCCTGGCCGCAAAGACGCAACGGGATACGGTGCAGGAGATTCATCGCAACGCACAGCGCCTGATCCGCCCGCTCGCGGTGGTGAACCCTTTTGCCGACCGGCTCACCTTCCTGGATGACCGGACCCGCACCCGGCGCGATCATGAAAAATATCTCGGCCTGATCGACGTGGTGGCGCTGCTGCACCAGCATCAGCGGCCGGTCAAAACGCTGACCATCGGCGAGCGTCAGATCGAATATATCGAGGCGACACTCGCCGACATCGCGGCGGCGAACGCGCTGGCCCATGAGGTGCTTGGCCGGAGCCTCGATGAACTGCCGCCGCAGACCCGCAAGCTGCTGGCCGCGATCCAGGCCATGGTTCATGATCAGGCTCGCGCGCAGAATATCGAACCGGGAGATATCCGATTCAGCCGGGCCGAGGTGCGGCGGCATGTGATGCTGTCGGACACGCAATGCCGGTTGCATCTGGACCGCTTGGCAGCCCTGGAATTCTTGCTCACCCATCGCGGCCGGCGCGGGCAGAGTTTTGAATATGAGCTGCTGTTCGATGGCGATGCGATGGCGGATGAACCGCATCTGCCGGGGCTGATCGACGTGGCCACGCTTTGTTCTGAGGCTACGGCGCCAACCTCGCGGGGTGAAACCTCCATGAACGCGGGGGCATCGCGGGGCCAAAACGCCCCCAAAGCGGGGGTATCGCGGCCAACCGAATCCCCCGCAAAGCCAGGGCCAGCAACGGATTCCGAGGATTTTGCGGAAGTGACGCCGGAATCGCGCGCCTTACGGATCAACGGCCGTGCCGGGTCATACCAACAAACGAACGTCACCCTTCCCTTAGCCGCCTCGGCTTAAACCGATGCCGCGCAAGGGCATTCCCCGCAAAGGCTGGCGGCCGGGTGCGATCAAACCCGCCGGGCGGAGCCGAAAACCAACCGATGATCCGCTCGAAAATCTGGCGCTGACCGCCTTCATGGCGGCGCATTTTGAATGGATGCTGGTGACGGGTCATTCCCCCGATACGGTGCGCGCCCGGCGCGCCGCCATCCGCATCTTTATCACCTGGGCAGTCGAGCGCGGCCTGAGCCAGCCTTCCGAAATCACCAAGCCGGTGCTGGAACGCTACCAGCGGCATCTGTTCTATTACCGCAAGCCGGACGGCAAGCCGCTGACCATCGGCACGCAACATTCCATGCTTGCCCCCTTAAAAACCTGGTTCCGCTGGATGGCGCGGGAGAACCATCTGCTGTTCAACCCGGCCTCGGAGCTGCAACTGCCGAAGCGGCCGGAGCATCTGCCGCAGGCGATCCTCTCAATTCAAGAAGTGGAGTCGATTCTGGCCGAGGCCGAGCCGGTCACGCCGCAGGCCATCCGCGACCGGGCCTTGCTCGAAACCCTGTACTCGACCGGCATCAGGCGGGCCGAGGCGGCGAACCTCAAACTCTACGATGTCGATCCGGCGCGCGGGGTGGTGATGGTGCGCGAAGGCAAAGGGGGCAAAGACCGAATCGTGCCGATTGGCGAGCGCGCGCTCGCCTGGCTGGATCGCTACCTGATCGAAGCCCGGCCGCAGCTCGCCGCCGGGGGACATGATGGGATGTTCGTCACCGATTATGGCGAACCGGCCAACCCGGCGTTCGTCGCCAGCCGGGCAAAACTCTACATGAAATATGCCGGTATCAAGAAACCTGGCTCCACCCATATGTTCCGCCACGCCATGGCGACCCACATGCTGGAAGGCGGCGCCGATGTGCGGATTCTCCAGGCGCTCCTGGGTCACGCCCAGCTCAACACCACCGAGATTTACACCCATGTCTCGATTGAGCATTTGCGCGCGATCCATGCCGCCACCCATCCGGCGAAGCTGATCCGGCCGGACGCCGAACCCCGGCCCGGCGTGCCCTCGGCCGAGCCGGACTGACCCCGGCCGCAAAGCACCTTCCTCTTAGCCGCCTGCCACCCGCGCCCGCGCCCGCGTCATCGAAAAAACACGCGCCTGGTAAAATTTCTGTTCAACTTCAAGATGATTCCCTGTTAAGATGCACTGCAAGCCCAGGGAGAGACTGGGAAAATTGACTGAATTACGACCAGGGCGCGACGGTGCGAAACATCCGCCGGTATGTTCTTGCACCAACCATCCGGGCTGTATCTGACGCCGTATAGGGCATACGATCCGTACTCAGGCAGGTGGCTGTCCAGAGATCCCGCTGGGGAACCGGGCGGCATCAACCTCTACGGATATGTCAGGGAAGATCCCGTCAACAACGTCGATCCGGATGGCCAAGCGGCGGCTATACCTTTACCCGATCTCGGCCCACTTGCCGGACCATTGATCGGGATACCTCTTGGTGCTCTCGCTGGTGAAGCGATCTGCTACTACAACCCCTGGCTTTGCAGCCCTCCAGGTTCGCCACCGCCGTCGCCGAATGGGCCGCAGTGCAACGCAAACGCACCACCGCAAGAACCTCCTGCACCGCCACCTCCTGCTCCGCCTAGCCCTGGCGATATCCTCATGCCGGGTGGACAGCCGATTGGAACTCCCGGCTCTCGCCCCGGCTACCAAGACGTTCCAGGCGGCTCTCAAGAGGCCCAAGATTTATACGACCAGCTAACTCAGGGAGGCACTCCCTCGACCCCTCCCATTTATCCGGGAACGGGATCGAAACTACCAGGTGGAGGGTGGGTTGGTATTCGTCCGCAGTCAAAGAGCGGAGGACCTGCAATTGATGTGAATATACCAGGCATACCGATAACAAAAATACATTTTTACTAAGGACTTGGCCAAAATGGAACTTAAGAATGAAACTGAGATAATCGATGGCTTCAAAAGAGAATCGGTAAAAGATTATATTGGGTTGTGGGAAATAATCCGCGCGGTTAAAGATAAAAGTTCAAACGTTGAGGATCTCATCCCGTCCTCATTGCGGATTATACAGCTAATGCTCGATAATGGATTTCGCGCCGGATTTCCTGACAAGTCTGGGACAAATTTTGAAGAGCTTTCAGATCAAAGCCCTAGCCTGATATTGTCAAGAATTGAGTCTGAATGGATAAAATTGAGACGTGAACCTAATGTTGGAGAAATCATCTGGTTTGATTTAAAAGCTCCCTAATGAGCAGTAAAGGGCCCGCAATTCGCGTTGACCCTACACCGCGGCCTGGATACCCAAACGGAAAATGGGTGCAGACGAATCCGTCCGGTCAACCGATCAACCCTTCAAATGGTAGAACAGGTCCTCCGCAAGATACCCATATTCCACTTCCACCACCACCATCGGGTGATTAAAATGGTAAATACAAAGGCTAATGCCGCCGCCGTGAAATATGATGTCAGTTTTTTGACCGGTCGCCTCCTGGAGCAACTGGCTTTAGGTCGATATGAATTTCAGCTCAATTTCGCAGAAGAAGTTAGCATCTCGTTTCAAAATAAGTTGGTGGTCATTGGTCCCAACGGTGCAGTTGAGATTGATGCAAGTAAGCCAGCGCAAACAAAAGAGCTTTATAGGGTTCATCCCGGCAAAGGTACGTATCGCGACATAGGATTTACCGGAGGGGTGTTTCGCAAACGAGGGAATGAGCAACATGCCTTTTCAGGCCGGTTTTGAAGCTAAAATGCGCTTCATGAGCCGTCTTATACCAGCCGCCCTAAAGATTGA
>PLSD01000088.1 GCA_003164135.1 Acetobacteraceae bacterium | reverse complement strand
GGCACTTCAATAAATTACCCTGCCGTATTGGCTTGCCCGGAAAGACGATATAGGTTATATATTTATATAATTTAGGAGGTGGACATGCATACAACAAATTTGCGTAGGGTTGGGGGCTCGGTCATGTTGGCAGTTCCGCCAGCACTCCTTGAGATTCTGCATCTACAGGCTGGCGCCACGGTTGGCGTATCTGTCGATGGCGACCACCTGGTTGTGTCGCCCCAGCTCCGCCCGCGCTACACGCTCGCTGAACTCCTGGCGGCATCGAATTATTCCCAGCCGCAACCGCCGGAAGAACGAGAATGGGTTGATGCCCCGGCAGTGGGCCGCGAGAGTCTATGAAGCGCGGCGATATCTATATGATGACATTGGACCCTACGGAGGGCCGTGAGCAACAGGGGCATCGCCCCGTTCTCATCGTGTCTCCGGCCGAGTTCAATAATGCGACAAAATTACCTGTAATTTTACCTATTACCAATGGCGGCGAGTTTGCCCGGCGCATTGGCTTCGCCGTGCCGATCACGGGCATTAAAACCACCGGAGTCGTGCGTTGTGACCAACCGCGGGTTTTGGATTTGCAAGCTCGGAACGGTCGAAAAGTGGACACGCTCCCACCTGCGATTTTGGATGACGTTCTTGCCAGACTTGTTTCGATTTTTGAGTAAAAAAGCGGTTGTATTGCGGGCATATGATGATGTGGCAGCGGCGACCAGCGGTTGCTGGCAGCGTTTTAAGGAAGGGGAAGGGCAATGAAGAAGCAATCCCGTAGCGCGGTCATGGCCTCGATCCATGAAACGGCGGAAGGCCTGCACAACGCCGGCGCGATGGATAAGCAGACCATGCGCAAGTTTGAGGATGCCTGCTTGACGCCGGTGCGCCCACTCTCGGCGGAAGAAATTCGGGAGCTGCGCGAGCGGGAAGGGGCCAGCTAGACCGTGTTTGACCCGCTGCATATAAAGTCCTCACCCCTGGCGAGCAAACGAGATCACTTGCATATAAAGTCCTCGATTTGACCAGAAATTCCCAGCGACGGCTTCAATGTGGACATTTTTACCAAAAATGGAGACCGCAGATATACCCCCATGAACGCGGCGCCATGACCATCGGATTGCCCGTCGACGGTTGTCGTCATGGCGTGGGCGATTTCGTGAAGCAGGCACCATGAGGGCAGGCGATCCGGCAAACGGATACACAGTCTGGTTGCTGTCGCTACCGTCGCCTTGGCTTGCTTGGGCAATGGTTCGACCTTTGGTGGATATAACAGCCCCATCTCGGCCCAGATCGCATCCACCATCCCCTGTGCTGCCGGAAAGGAGACAAAACTCGGGTCTTGTGGGGCGATGATGCGGTTTTCCCAAGCGTAGACTCGGCTGCGCTGCGAATCCCGCTTAGCCTTCACTGTAGCCGCCCCCGGCCTTCACCTTCTATCGGCCGCGATAAATTCACACTGTCGCCCGCCATCCAGCCGGCGCGGTAAGCATTGCGGTCGACCTGGGCGCCGACCGCGCTCATACTGACGAGGCGCGTCTTCGTCTCCCGAAACGCCTCGTCAACCACTTGGTGTTTGACCAGGATCAGCGCGGTGCCAGTTGAGCGTTGGGCGCTGACTGAGGCTTCCCGTTCCGTATGCATGGTGGTGAGCCGCACGGCTACCCGGGCTGCAAGCCCGTGCTGGAAGCTGGCCGTGGCCTGCCGAAGCCGCACAGCACGAAGACGCGGATGCGCCAGCTTGAACGCCCCAGTCTCTGTGCGAATGGCCCGCTCGATCACGGCAAATAAATATGTCGCCAGATCGGCATCCGTCTCGAAGCCAAAGAAGATATACCGCTTGGGCTTCGCACCATCGTCCGCTCCCACCTCACCCGCGACAATCGAATGGGCGAGCCAGACCTTGCAGTCGCAGAACCGCGCGATCGCCGGCACACATCCGTCGATTGGCCGCCGCCGCGTGCCGCCGATTGGTACCTCGCGCTGGACGCATTTGGAGGTGCGGACCTCGATCTCATCCATGCTAAGCGCGTAGCGCTCCAACAATCGCCCAACCATATCTGCGGCCGACATGGCTTCAGCCTCGGTACAGCCATTCTGCACGGTTTTCTCGGTCAGCGCCTTGATCCTGGCCTTCACCCGGTCGAGTTCGCGAGATTGACTCACGGCTGGATCCTTTCCAGCAAAAGACTGCCGGGATTATCTGACGCCATTCTCTCGATCAACACAGGTCCCATAAGGCGCATGTTAACGCAGCTCGTATTTCGGAAACTGAGGAGGGAAGGTCGGCCGTGGAGGATGAGGCCTGCCGCGGCTTCCGCCCCTTCCAGGACGGAACGCTCCAGCCCACAACGCTATTTTTCATATGAGGCGAATATCGAGAAATTTTCGACTGCATGGTTATTGCAGCCTTCGGCGCAGAGCGGCTGCATCCGGCGGATTTGTCGGCTTCGACCTGGCGAGATGAGACGAAGAAAACGGGGAACGAGAGAACTGTTGCGCATTGTCCGGGATGTTGAGTACTGGATTTGACCATGGCCTTTGCGTTCACCGACCAGGACATCACCCGCGAATTCCCGAAAAAGGATGCGGAGCGTGGCCGCCTGTATCAGGCGCAGGGGCGGGTGCGGGATCTGGCGTTCAACGACGGTGGCGAACTCATCACGGCGCGGGTCACGGGCACGGCGCCGCGCCCCTACCGGGTTGAGATTGCCTTGTCCTCGCCGAAGAGCGACAGATGGCCCATCACGAGGTTTGAAACGCACTGCTCCTGCCCTGTCGGGATCGATTGCAAGCATGCTGCCGCAACGTTGTTCGAGGTCCTGGCGCGGCGGGGCACCGGCGCGAGCGTAGCGCGCCAACCACGGGCTGGCACGGTGCCTCCGGCCGATCCGCTGGCTGGCCCGGTTGCCAACTGGCTGAACAGCGTCACCGCCTTGTCCGCAAGCGACACTTCGGCCGATACCAGCGAGATGTTGCTCTATATTCTCGACCAGGCCCCCAGCCTCCATGATCATTCGGTCATCATCACGGCGCAGATCGTCCGCCGGGTGAAGGCCGGCGGCTATGGCAAACCGCGGCCAGTCCAGCTCTCGACGGTCGCAGCCACGGTCGCGCCCTATGTCCGCGCTGGGGATCGCGTTATCGCGCGCCTTCTGACAATCGAGCCCTGGCGTTCGCCCTCCGGCAGCAGCCTGCCAGCCGACCCGGGGATGCGGGAGGTCGTGCTGCAACAGCTGATCGCGAGCGGGCGCTGCCACTGGCACGGCAAGGATAGCGCACCGCTGACATTGGGCGAACCCCGCAATGGCCAGATCACCTGGCGTCTGCTGCCCGATGGGCGTCAGGCCCCGGTGATCGAAACGGGTTCGTCCGCTCTGGCCGCGATTCCGGGCGAGGCCGCCTGGTACGTCGACACAGACAGGCTGACGCTTGGCCGGCTCGAACTTGGTCTGCCGGCGGCAACAGCGGCCGCCCTGCTCAAGGCACCGCCGGTTGCCATATCGCAGGTGCCGGCGTTACGCGCAGCCCTGGCAACGGCGCTGCCGGACCTGGCTGTACCCTTGCCCGGCGAAGATGTGACCGAGGAGACCATCACCGCGAAGCCGGTGCCTTGCCTGTATCTGACCAGCACGACGCCTCAGCCTAGCTACGGCACCTGGCGGACGAGCCCACCCATCACGGATACCGCAGAGCTCAACTTCGATTATGGCGGCACGATTGTCGCACCAAAGTCATTGGCGCGGGATATCCGCCATGTCGAGGGGCGGCGCTTGCTGGTGCGGCGGCGCGACGAGCGGGCAGAGCAGGCGGCGTTGCGGCGTCTGCGTAAGCTCGGGCTGTTTGAGAAGGCCGATGCCGGACCGGCGGCGCGGCACCTCACACTGGCCATGCCCAGGGGCGATCAATGGCCTGGCTTTGTGCACCGTGAAATCCCACGTCTGATCGCCGAAGGTTGGCGCGTCGAATTGGCCGGTGCCTTCCGCCATCGCGTGATTGATGCCGGCGGGGATTGGCAGGCGAAGATCGGCGAGGGGAATGGCGGCGGGTGGTTCTCCCTCGATCTTGGTATCGAGGTTGAAGGAAGACGCGTGGCGCTGCTGCCGTTGTTGCTACAGGCCCTGAGCGCTGCCGGCGGCGCTGCTGCCGATGTCGCCGCCATGGCTGAGCAGGGGGTGCTCTATGCCAGGCTCGATGATGGTACGCTGCTCGCTTTGCCTGCCGTGCGCCTGACACAACTGCTCGCTATCGTCGTTGAACTGTTTGATGCCAACGCCATCAACGCGGATGGGCGGCTTGATCTGTCGCTCAGCGCGGCGACGGCGTTGGCCGAACTCGAGGACGCGCTGAAACTGCGCTGGCTTGGCGGTGAGCGGCTGCGCCGGCTGGCGGAGCGGCTGACTGATTTCGACACCGTCGCAAGCGTGCCCGTGCCGGAGGGTTTCGCCGCGTCATTGCGGCCCTATCAGCAGCATGGGCTCAACTGGTTGCAGTTCCTGCGCGAATATGAGCTCGGTGGCATCCTCGCCGACGATATGGGGCTCGGCAAGACGGTGCAGGCGCTGGCGCATATCCTGACCGAGAAACGTAGCGGCCGGCTCGAGCGTCCCTGCCTCGTCGTCTGCCCGACGAGCCTCGTGCCCAACTGGAGGGCCGAGGCGGCGCGCTTTGCGCCAGTGCTAAAGCTGGTCTCCCTGCACGGCCCGGACCGAGCCGGACAATTCGCTGAACTGGCCGACGCCGACCTCGCGCTGACGACCTATGCCCTGCTGGCGCGCGACGAGGAGGCATTGCTGCGGCAGGAGTGGCATCTTGTCATCCTGGACGAGGCGCAGGCGATCAAGAACCCCGCCGCCAAGGCGACGCTGGCGGCCTGCCGCCTGAACGCGCGCCACCGGCTGTGCTTGACCGGTACGCCGATCCAGAATCACCTCGGCGATCTCTGGTCGCAATTCGCCTTTCTCATGCCCGGGCTGCTCGGTGATGCAAAACGCTTCACCCGCCTGTTCCGCACGCCGATCGAACGCAAGGGGGATACGGCACGGCAGACCCTGCTGGCCCGGCGGTTGAGGCCATTCATCCTGCGCCGCGCCAAGGCGGAGGTCGCGGCCGAACTGCCGGCCAAAACGCTGATAACCCGGCGCATCGAGCTCGGCGGCGAGCAGCGCGATCTTTATGAGACGGTGCGTCTGGCCATGCATGAGAAGGTGCGCGCCGCCGTGGCCACGCGCGGCCTGGCGCGTAGCCATATCGTCATTCTCGACGCATTACTGAAGTTGCGCCAAGTCTGCTGCGACCCGCGGCTGGTCAAGCTCGGCGCGGCAAAGCGGGTTACGGCCAGTGCCAAGCTCGCCCATCTCAAGGAGATGCTGCCAGAACTGGTCGAAGAAGGCAGGCGCATCCTGCTCTTCTCGCAATTTACCAGCATGCTGGATCTGATCGAGGCCGAGGTCACGGCACTCGGCATTCCCTTCGTCGATCTGCGCGGCGACACGAAGGACCGGGAAACCCCGGTTGCGCGCTTCCAGCGCGGCGAGGTGCCGCTCTTCTGCCTGAGCCTCAAAGCCGGCGGCACGGGGCTTAACCTGACCGCCGCCGACACCGTCATCCATTACGACCCCTGGTGGAACCCGGCCGTCGAGGCGCAGGCCACCGACCGCGCCCACCGCATCGGCCAGGATAAGCCGGTGTTCGTTTATAAACTCATCGCCGAGACAACGATCGAGCAGCGGATGCTCGAATTGCAGGACCGCAAAGCGGCGCTCGCGAATGGGTTGTTCGACCCGGAAGCAAAAGCCGGCACCTTCGAGGTGGCCGATCTGGAGTTTCTGTTTCAACCGCTGGCGTAGTCACTGCTGATCTATGTGTCGTGCGTCTCGCGCAGCCGGTCGAGAAAGGCTGCGCCTCCGCCAGCTTCCTTGCGATAGGCATCAGGGAACCCCGGCGTGTCGATCAGCCGCGTGCCCGGCGCGACCTCCAGGCTGCCGGCGCCGCCGACCACGAGATAACGCGGTACTTTCGCCTTGCGGACGGCGGCGATGAGTTTTTCGGGGTCGCTCGCGCTGAAATGGACCGAGCTGATCACCGCGTTATGCCCGGCGATGAGCGCTGCAAGCCCATCCGCGTCGTTGACGTTGCCCGCTTTCGCAGTCACGCCGGTAAGGGCTGGTACTTTGCTGATGTCGCGCACGATCGCGATGACCGCGTGATTGCGGCGGACAAGTTTGTCGAGGATGCGCGAACCGGCATTGCCGGTGGCGCCAATCAGGGCGATGGACATGAGCATTTCTCCTTGAATGCCGGATTGGAAGTAATAATACTGGAACGATAGAACAAATTCTAATACGGGAATCGGCTTCAGGCCCCTGATATTTATGAACAGGCGTCATGTCCAAAGGTAGGGTGACCGCTCGCTTGTGGGCAAAACGGTTATAGCCCTTGCTCTCGTTCCGATATATCTGATAAAAGCATCATAAATAGCTTTAATGATGGTTTTATTTGACATGGCGAAGCGTCGGCAATTCCTATCCGGGCCGGAAGAAGAGGAGCTGAGCCTCCTGGGGGGGCGAATCCGCTTGGCCCGAATCCGGCGGAGCCTCACCCAGGCGGAGATTGCTGAGAGAACAGGCTTTAGCCGCTCCACCGTGGTCGATCTTGAATCCGGCAAGCCAGGCGTTTCCATCGGCGCGATGGTCAGCGTGCTCGCAGCCCTTGGGCTTCAGGGTAAGCTTGCGGAAGCGCTGCAGAAGGACGAGCTCGGAGAGGAGCTGGAGATGAGCGCCCAGAAACGGGCCGGAGGAGCGCGCGATGTGGCAGATTTCTAAAGAGGGCCGCATCGATCAGATCGTCGTCTACGCCCACTTGGCGCACGGCCCGGTCCCAATGGGTCTGCTTTCATTCGAGGGCAGCAGAAAGACGCGCCAGTCGCGATTCCGCTATGCTAAATCCTGGCTCGGGCGGAAGGACAAGTTCGCCATCGATCCTGTGAATCTTACACTGAAAACCGGTTCATTTAACGGCCTGCCATACGAAGTGCCCTTGCCCTTCTACGATTCCGCACCGGATGGGTGGGGTAAGTCGATCATGCAGGCAGCGTTCCCGAGCCAGCCATTCGGAATGGGCGAGTTCCTTGCCGCCGGTGGTGAAGAGCGCACGGGAGAACTTTCCTTTGGTCCAACGCCGGACAGTGGACCACAGCGTTGGCTGCCAGACGAACGTCCGTTGCTCGCTCTGCCGTCGGAGCAGGATACACTCCAGGAGCTGTTCACGGCCGCGGAGGCCGTGGAAGCAGGCCAGGCCAACACCCATCATCTGCAACGGCTTTTTCGTAACAGCGCGGATCAGGGGGGGGCCAGGCCAAAAGCAAACCTGGTGCATGACGGCCTCCTGCACATGGTGAAATTCCCGGCAGCAGGTGATCGATTTGATGACCCGAAGGTGGAGGCGACTTGCCTATCGCTCGCAGAGGCCGCAGGCATCGAGACGCCAGTGCACTTTACACAACAGGTCGGCAACCGCACTGTACTGCTGGTCCGCAGGTTCGATCGCCGCGGGAATGGTGTGCGGCTTGGTTACACGAGTGCTGGGACATTGCTCGCGGCAGATCCGACGCAGTTCTATGCAGCGTTCACCTACATGGATCTCGCGCGCCGCGCCCAACTGAGCGGCATTCAGCCCTGCGGGCACGCCTTGTTTCGCCGTATGTTATTCAACTGCTTCATCCACAACACCGATGATCATCTCCGCAATCACGGTTTCATCCGGGACGATGGCAAATGGCGCTTATCGCCCATCTTCGATCTTTCGGTTCATCAGCCTAACCGATTGGTGTTAGCGCCAGCGAAAGGTATCTCACCGGAGGCAAATCCGGCGATCGCCTTTCAGGCGCATCCGCATTTCGGCATCAGCCGTGATGAGGCCAAGCATATCTATGAGGAGATCGTCATTGGCGTGGGCAAGTTGCCGAAGCTCTTGGACCAATACGACGTCACTGAACGCGACCGGGAGACTTTGGCAAAGCTTTGGGTGTATGCGTTGAACCCGCCGGCGCTTTCTCGGAACGCGGACATTTAGGATCGTGGCCGTGTGGCCGGCTGTGAGGGCATGAGGCAGGGCAGGGAGGGCGCGTCCATCGCGCATCGCCTTGCGCCAATTTTATTCGGAACCAAGGCGCGCCATTATGCGATGCGGATTGGGCTTCGTGATCATTGGCCAGCGATTACGTGAGAATCCCCACTTATGGAAAGTCAGGGTTTTTGCCAGAGCAGCAGCGTCGGCGCCATATTGAGGGCAGGGGGCCGCCGGCAGAAAAACTTAGCCGTCTGCCGGAAGCCCCTCGACATCTCGGCCACCATAGAGGATGCGGTCAATGATAACGAGCGCCGGCGTGATGTGAAAGGCGATGGTGACGCGCCGTTCAAACCCAATGATCCGCAGCCCTGGCCGCAACTCATCCCGCCTGACGCCACGTTCGGGAAAGGCGTCAAACGCTAGGCAATACGATCTGATGCGTTCCGCATAGGCATAGGCCCGCTCCGGGCTGGCCCGGTCAGCGATGAAATCGTAGATTTGCAGAAGATTGTCCTCTGTCGGCGCCGGTTAAAATCCGCAGATATTTGCCGGTGTTGATCTGACCCGTGTGGGTGGCTTGTCCAGGTAGTCCACAGGAGGGCCCCGCCTCCGCAGCGGAGCGGAGGGGGCGGGAGGTGCCTGTGGGCCCACCTGGGCAAGGCACCGAGCGAGGTGGTTGTTTGGAGCATATGCCGCCATTTGTCCGGTCAGTTGGGCAAGAACTGCGTGGCGATGATCAGCGGCCACGACGCGACGGTTCCTCAGGTTTCCAAATTCGTTGAGATTGAGCTTCTTCTTCAGCGGTGGTTGGCTGACAGGAGGCCGGCTGGCTGATGGTCCGTTTCTCAATTGATGTCATGCTAAGACCTCCAATGGTCGCGCTGCCCGCACAAAAAGTATGAAATACTCATACCGTGGGCCGACCTGTCAATCGTCCAAAACGCACTCGGCCACCCGCGTCAGACTTCCTCGAAAGGAAATCCGGGAATTCAGCGGGGCAATGTTCGACAGCACAGGCAATCTGCCACCGTTACCGGGCATTTTTCCGGGCTACGCCGCGCCGATCGTTCGCAACCAGCCCAGCGGCCGAGAGTTGATGATGGCGCGTTGGGGTATGCCGTCGCCGGTATTTGCCCTGAAAGGCCGTAATTCTGACGCTGGTGTGACGAATATTCGCAACACCGCATCGCCGCATTGGCGGCGCTGGCTTGGACCAGAGCATCGCTGTGTGGTGCCATTCACCAGCTTTTCCGAAACGAACATCTGCCGGATGGTACCAAACCCTCGGTCTGGTTCGCCTTGGACGAGACACGGCCACTGGCGTGCTTTGCCGGCATCTGGACGCGGTGGCGTTCCGTGCGCAAGGTGAGGGAAGGGGAGACGACCAATGATGTTTTTGGGTTTCTGACGACCGAACCCAACGCTGAAGTTGCCGCTATCCACCCCAAAGCCATGCCCGCCATCCTGCGAACGCGCGCAGAGATTGATCATTGGATGACCGTGCCATGGTCCGAAGCCTCAACGCTTCAGCGGGCTTTGCCCGATTCCGCCCTCATGGTTGTCGCGCGGGGCTCAAAACAAGACATTGGTGGGCTCGCAATATAGCCATTGTCAGTTTGTCCTAAACAATCCCGGAACAACCAAGTGGGCGTTCAGGGTAGGGACGACGCCACATACAGTTGCCAGTTTTGACGAATAAGATTGATTTATAGGTTTAATTCGTCATAATAGGTGAGTTATGAAAATCTACCCGCTTCTTGTTGATCAAGCCGTGACTGAAGAGATTGGTCGGCGGATCACGGCTTACCGCATCTCCCGGCAAATGACACAGGCGGCCATGGCTGCAGAGGCTGGGGTCTCAAAGAGGACGGTTGAGCGGCTTGAAGCCGGAGAGCCAACACAGCTGACGAATTTTATTAGATGCCTCAGGTCCTTAGGGCGACTTGAAGCTCTTGAGCTGTTGCTCCCCGAGCTCCCGCCTAGTCCAATTGCAGAGCTGGAGAGGCAAGGTCTACCGCGGCAAAGGGTGCGGTCGGTCGGCAAGAAGCCGGCACGCAAAAAGGCCTGGAATTGGGGTGACCAGAAATGACAATCGCTCAGGTCAATCTATGGGGAAGCAGAATTGGCGTAGTGTCATTGCATGCCGGGGCTTCAGCCGCGAGCTTTGAATACGACCGGGCATTCCTTGGCAGCGGTATTGAAGTCGCGCCGCTTACCATGCCGCTTGCACCGTCGATCTATTCGTTCGACACGCTCAATCCCATCACCTTCCGCAGGCTTCCCGCACTTCTCGCGGATTCGTTGCCGGATAAATTTGGCAATACCCTCATAGATGCCTGGCTGGCCGGGCAGGGGCGTGATCCAGAGAGCTTCGATGCCGTCGAACGGCTCTGTTATATCGGTCAACGCGGTATGGGGGCCTTGGAGTTCGCGCCGGTGCTCGGTCCAACAGAGCTAAAATCCAAGCATATTGACGTTGATGCGCTGGTCGATCTCGCGTCGAGGGTTCTCGAACAACGCTCGAACCTGAAGGCTTCGTTTTCCAGCGATGCAGCGACAGCCTCCATTCATGACATTCTGACGGTGGGCACTTCGGCCGGGGGTGCCCGCGCGAAAGCCGTTATCGCTTGGAACGAAGCCACCAATGAGATCCGGTCAGGCCAGGTCACAGCTGGGCCCGGGTTCAGTTACTGGCTTATGAAGTTCGATGGGGTGCGGGGAAACAAAGACAAGGAACTTGCTGATCCGAAAGGCTATGGCGCTATCGAGTATGCATATTCCAATATGGCGAAAGCTGCAGGCATCAATGTCCCTGATGCCAGGCTGTTCGAAGAGGGTGGTCGCCGGCACTTCATGGTAAAACGCTTCGATCGGCTAGAAAGCGGAGACAAGCTGCACATGCAATCATTGGGAGCCATGGCAAATCTTGACTTCAATATGCCGCGGTCGAATTCATATGAACAAGCCTTCTTCACAATGCGTAAGCTGGCTCTGCCAACTGCCCAGGTGGAAGAATTGTTCGGGCGCATGGCATTCAATATCATTGCCCGAAATCAGGATGATCACGTCAAAAATATCGCCTTCTTAATGGGCCGCGAGGGTCAGTGGAGCCTTTCACCGGCATTCGACATGACCTTGAACTATAATCCTGAAGGCGGATGGACCAACCAGCACCAGATGAGCTTGAACGGCCAGAGGAGTGATTTCACGCTTGCTGATTTTGACGCCGGCGCAAAGTCAGCTTTGTTAAACAAGCGTAGAGCTCGTTCTATCGTGTCTGACGTAAGAGAAGCCGTCTCGCGTTGGCCGGAATTCGCCAAACAGGCCGACATAGAAAAAAGTCGAATCAAATCGATCAACGGCTTGCTGCGCTTAAATATTCTAATTTGATCGCCGAGAACAACGGGCCTCCGCAGATCATCTGAGAAAAGGTCGCACAATCATGTCCCGCAGACTGGTTGCAAATCATGGCGTGTTGGGTCATGGTGATAATGGAATTGATGCCATCGCCGAGGTGTTTTGCGCGATCTGTGCCCAGCCTGTTGCAGACGATGGTGTGACTTTCGACGTTGCGGGATTACAGACGGTGATAATCAGGGATGATGGAGACTATGCCGGTGTCCGGGTGCGCACTACAGCCATAATCGCTGGCGCGCGCGTACCAACTCAGGTTGATATCGGATTTGGAGGCGCTGTAACGCCAAATCCGATCGAGATCGACTACCCAACCTTGCTCGATAATCCGGCCTCACGTTTGAAGGCGTATCCGGTGGAGACGGTTGTGGCGGAAAAGTTTGAAGCGCTGGTGACGCTCGGTATAGCGAATAGCCGCATGAAGGATTTCTATGATCTTTGGCTAATAGCACGGGCATTTGAGTTCCGTCTGGCTGTTTTGACTCAAGCTGTTCAGCGTACGTTTGAGCGGCGTGGAACAAAATTGCCGGTCGGCACACCGGTCGGACTGACGAATTCGCGGAGGCATGGTCTGCTCAGTGGCGCGCCTTCCTTGGCCGTAACCGCATGGCAGCGGCGCCACTTGCATTGGCGGTTGCGGTTGGCGATCTACATGGCTTTCTGATGCCTTTGGTTAAGGAGATCGACCATCTGAGGACTGTCACAGCCAAGAAAGGCAAAGGCAATCACTGGTCAGCATGACATACAGCGTGAGATTGGGGTTCTGAAGAGCCGGTTGGCCATGCTTGATCGGGAAAAATCCGAAATCGCTGAGCGGTTGGCAGTCCTGGGAAAAGACCTGCGGGTTGGAATGCCGACTGCCGAACAGCCGAATAATCAACTTGCCTCAGTAACAATGGGGTCGCCAACCGCAGATAAAATTAACTTGTTCCGGACCTTATTTCGCGGCCGGGAGGACGTGTTGCCGCGGCGGTGGGAAAACGCGAAGACGGGGAAGGCGGGCTATGCGCCGATGTGCCGGAATGAGTGGGTGCGCGGAATTTGCGGGAAGCCGCAAGTCAAGTGCGGGGAGTGTCCGAATCAGGCATTCGTGCCTCTTTCAGATGATGTCGTTCGTGCCCATCTCTCCGGAAAGGCACAAGGTAGTTCGACCGATTTCACGGTTGGCGTCTATGCTATGCTCCCAGACGAAACATGCTGGTTTCTCGCCGCTGACTTTGATAAGAAATCCTGGACGCAAGATGTTGCGGCGTTCCGCGATACGGCGCGCGCGAAGGGCATTCCGATTGCCATCGAGCGGTCACGTTCCGGAAATGGTGCCCATGCCTGGATATTCTTTTTAGAGCCGGTGCCGGCATCCGAGGCAAGACGTTTAGGCACACTTCTGATCACGGCAACGATGGATCGTAACCCTGACATCGGTTTTGATTCCTATGATCGTTTCTTCCCAAGCCAGGATACCATGCCATCAGGTGGTTTTGGAAACCTGATTGCCCTGCCACTTCAGAGCGGGCCGCGCGAGAATGGTAATAGCGTCTTTCTCGACGACGATTTCCTACCTTTACGAGACCAGTGGATATTTTTATCGAGCATTAGACGTCTTTCCCGCAACAATTTGTTGTCGACCGTGGCTGAAGCTGCTGCCGCAGGACAGATTATCGGCGTGCGGATGCCTGCGCTTGAAGAAGACGATGAGCCCTGGGCAGCGTTGCCGTCGCGCCGCCGCAAAAAGCTAACCGTCGAAGGAACGCTCCCAAATTCGGTTGAGGTCGTATTGGGGAATCAAATCTTCGTCGATCGCTCCGCACTTCCGCCCGCATTGGTGAACTGTATCGCCCGGATAGCCGCGTTTCAAAACCCGGAGTTCTATGCTGCCCAAGCTATGCGGCTTCCGACATTCGGCAAGCCAAGGATTATATCCTGCGCGGAACTCTTTTCAAAACATATTGCCCTTCCAAGGGGATGTCTGGATGATCTGCTGGAACTTTTTCTGGATATGGGTATAGCTGCCGAATTACGCGATGAGCGAACAGAAGGACAGCATGTAGGTGTTAATTTCCTTGGTCAACTGACGCCGGAGCAAGAGGAAGCGGCTACGAGCCTTCTTAAGAATGAGACAGGCGTGCTAGCCGCCACCACTGCATTTGGCAAGACCGTTGTCGCAGCGAATATCATCGCGACGCGACGCCGAAACACGCTTGTTCTTGTTCATCGCAGGCAGCTTCTCGACCAATGGGTGGCACGTCTTCGAACATTTCTCGATATCCCGCCCGAGCAAATCGGCGTAATTTATGGGGGCAAAAAGAAGCCAACAGGCATTATAGACGTCGCGCTCATGCAGAGTTTGATTCGCAATGGTGTCGTGTCTGATGTCGTCGCGGACTATGGTCACCTGGTTGTTGATGAATGCCACCACCTTTCAGCGGTGGGCTTCGAAGCGATCGCGCGGGCGGCAAAGGCCAAATATTTCCTCGGTCTCTCTGCTACGGTAACGCGGAAGGATGGCCATCACCCAATCATCTTCATGCAATGTGGCCCGGTTCGGCATCGCGTCGATGCAAGGAAGCAAGCAGCCGCGCGGCCTTTTGACCATAAGGTTGTCATTCGGCGGACCCAATTTCGCCTTCCCCGAGTCAGTTCTCAGGAAAAGCCCGCAATTCATGCACTTTACGCAGGTTTGGCGCTGGATGCAGCGAGAAATGAACTGATTTTTGATGATATCCTTTCGGCTCTCGAAGCTGGCCGCTCCCCTGTCGTAATTACCGAGCGCAAGGAGCACCTGAAACTACTCGCAGGCCGTCTCTCGAAATTCGCGAAGAATGTCATTGTTCTTCGTGGTGGCATGAACGTTGCGCAAAATCGCGCAGCCACCGAATCATTGGCGAGGATTCCCGCACACGAAGAGCGGATACTGGTCGCAACCGGCCGTTACCTTGGGGAGGGGTTTGATGACGCGCGGCTCGATACGCTGTTCCTGACGATGCCGATATCCTGGAGTGGGACACTTGCGCAATATGCCGGGAGGCTCCACCGCCTGCACGCACCAAAGCGCGACGTCATCATCTATGACTACGTCGACGAAAACGAACCAATGTTGGCGAAAATGGCGAGCAAGAGGGAGGCTGGATATCGGAGCTTGGGATATCGCGCGGTGTCCCACTCAGAAATTCGCGTCAGGCCATCGGCTGAGGAGCCGGACTGATCGCTCCAGAAAATTTATGCGACTCGGCAGCGGCTTGGTATTCAAACCGTTCAGATAAAGGAGCCCACCATGCCGCGTGATGCTGCCGCCAGTTCGCCGCCGCAGGATGCTTATGATCGGATTGACGCGCTGCTCGAAGCGGCGATGCGTTTTGTGCCGCGGGAGCGTGGCGAAGCACTGTTTCGAAAATGGATGCCCCGGAGGGATCGGGATGTTGAGGGTCTTGCCGAGGATAAGGTGATCTCGATGGCGGCGGATGCGGTGATTCTCTCAGGCGACCTCCTGCTATCACAACCGTCCGGGAGCGGCACGACGGCGTTTGACCGTCTCGCCAGAAGCCGCGCGGGCGGCGGGCGGGATGAGGCGGCGGCGATTGCGGCACTCTGCAAGGCGCGGTTCCGGCTGCTGCGTTTCGAGGGATTGGCCAAAAATCAGGCCTGGAAGGCGCGCGATGTATTATCCGATGAGGTGCTGCACATCGCCGCCCCGGAACTGCCGCCTTTGGGCACGGCAATCATGTTGTTTGGCCGTGTGGTGGATCTGGGCGGTGGACAATTTTGCCTTGCCGGGGCTATCACGCCGCTTGATCCGGGGGCCTACACGATGGCCCTCCATCACGCCGCCGCTGGCGCCCAGAATTCCGCGGCGGCCGTGCGGTGGGCGGAGGCCGTATATGCCTATGTCGTGCGGCACGGCACGTTTGACGTGCCGGGCCTGAACCGGCCCGCCAGCGATGCCGATGAGGATGATTTGTTCGAGCCTGGGCAGGGCGAGCTTCACGATCTGTCAATGGCTTGGCTGGATCTGGCAGACGGCGTGCCGGATGCCGCTCTGCTTGCCCGCACACGGCAAGGTGCCGATCTAACCACAATCCTGGATGCTCTTGCTGCCGCGGTCCTGGCGGGCGATGCCGGCCGCGCCGAGGTGGCGCTGGCTTTCGAGCGGTTGCTGGCGGTACAACTGGAAACGGTGCGGCGCCGGGAGGCTACAAGCGCCGCCGGGTTGAGCCTGGATGCTGTCGCCCGCGGGCTTGATGATGCCATGCGCTCCAGAGCCTGGCCGCAACGGGTGCGTACGCTGTTCGAGACGCTGCGCGCCCAGGTCAGCGGCGGGCGCCTGGCCGAAGACCCTGGGCTGGAACGGCTGGTGCAGCGCATCCATGCGCTACGCGCCAAAACGGTGGCGCAAGGCTGCACCGAGCAGGAAGCCCTGGCGGCGGCCGAGAAGGTCGCGGAATTGCTGGATCGCCACGGGCTTTCGCTGAACGAGCTGGAATTCAAGTCACAGCCCTGCGAGGGGATTGGGATACAGACGAACCGCCGCCGCGCTGCGCCGATTGATGCTTGCATCCCGGGAGTTGCGGCGTTTTTTGATTGCCGGGTGTGGCAAGAGCGCGCGGAGGATGCGCCATTGCGCTATATCTTCTTCGGCCTGCGTGGCGACGTTGCTGCCGCACAATACTTGTATGAGATGGTCGAGCGCGCTTTCGAGACCGAGACGGATGCGTTCCGTGCGAGCGATGTTTATTTTGCGATGGCCGGCGAGCGGCGTAGCGCCACCAATTCCTTCCAGACTGGGCTGGCCCAGGGCATTGCCGGCAAACTACAATCCATGCGAGCCGCCCGCGATGCAGTGATACGCAGCGCCTCTGGCCGCGACCTGGTTCCTGTGAAGGCGACGATGGTGGATGAGGAGATGGAGAAACTCGGACTCAGCCTGACCCGGCGCGTTCTGAGCCGCGCCAAGAGCGTTCTTACCGACGCGTTTCAGGCAGGCCAGGCGGCGGGCGAACGGTTCGAACTCTCCCCAGCGATCACCCGGGCGGCGTGATCCGCTATGAGCATACTCAGGTGCGCTATCATTGTTCATTTTTTGCAATCGTGCCGGTTCCGAACTCGGGCGTTGAGAAGGCAAGCGTCATTATGATTGCACGGAAGGTCTATACGAAGCTCAAGGACTCGGTTTGGCGATACCGTCAGCACTTCGGGCCACACAATGGGAGCTCGTGGATATAGAGTGCCGAACATGCAACAAGATACCGATAAAGCTGGTAGATTTGCGCACTCCCTACCCGGCGTGCCAAACGAAACAAAATGGGAGCCACTCGACGAGCATCTGCGGGCGGTGGCGGCGCGGGCCGGCACATTCGCCGCTGCATTCGGGTTCACGAAATGGGGTGAAGCCGCCGGGCTGCTGCATGATATCGGCAAGAATTCAGATGCGTTTCAGACATATATTCGTGGTCAGTCGGCAAGCCCTGACCATAGCACCGCCGGCGCGGTTGAGGCTCGAAAAAGCTATGGACCGCAAGCGGGACGGATATTGGCCTTCACTATTGCCGGTCACCACGCAGGACTGGCCGACGGCAAAGATCTGACTTTGCGTCTGGTAAAGCAGATAGAGCCCTATAACCATTGGGAGAGTTACACAGGCTCGCCACCGGCAATAGCCGACCTGGCTCAATCAAAGATGCCTGCAAAGCATTTAGATTATCCGGGGTTTCATAGTGCATTCCTCACGCGGATGATCTTCTCCTGCTTGGTTGACGCAGATTTTTTGGAAAACGGACCGCTTCCCTGAATCGACCTGGGCCGCGCAAACACCGTACTGGTTCGGCAATATGACTCAGGGTGGGCAATAGGACGTGGAAAAGAACGCTAAATTTGGCCCGATTACTGACGACCGGCCGGTTCGCGGGTGCGAATCATCCTGGCTGCCATGAACGTAATGTGGACGTTCAAGGGCGTGCTCATTACACTCTCATCGTCTGTTGGCTGCAGGAAATTGACGCTGTGGCCGCAAAGCGGCTGCGCGCTTTTTGTCGCATTTCTTGGGCGGCGGCGTGGCCACAAGATCGGATCATTCGGGCGCAGAAAATTGGCCCAGGGGACCTAAAACCAAGGAGGGCAACGAGTGCAAGATAAAAGCACCGCAGTCGCGGTCTTGCCCAGTGCCGTACATTACCTTCAAAATGCCAATAATATCAACGAGCCGAGAGCCGGCGCCCCCGCGATTGCCCGCCAGGGCACGACAGCAGCGATGGCGAAATACCGCGCTTGCTTTGGTTGCTTTAATCTGATAATCATAAGCCGTGGCGAAGCCGCGCGACCCAACACTCGACGTACTTCTCGACCTCGACGGACAAGTGCTCGTCGTCGATCCAGAGGGCGGCTACTGGGTCCGCTTCGTGGTGACACGGGTGCCGGTGTCACCCGAGAAACCGCATGGGTTGGACTATTCGTTGACGCTGCACGGCGCGGATGGCGAGCGGCTGGTTGGTTTCGACAATGCCCATCCGGTAGGGACGCAAAAGCGCGGCGAGCCGCAAGACCACCGCCACCGGCTGCGGACGATCAAAGCCTACGACTACCAGGATGCGGCGACCCTGCTGGGTGATTTCTGGACCATCGTGGACGCCGTGTTGCGCGAGAGAGGAGTGATCTCATGACGACGTTGAAAATCGGTATCGCAAGCTACGAGGACATGAAGGCCCGCACGATGGCTGTCGCGCGCGGCGAGCAGCGCGTCTCGCCCGACGAGCCGAGGGTCTGGTTCACCTCGACGGAATCTTTCGCGAAAGTACTGTCGGCAGGCAACCGCGACTTGTTGCGGATAATCGTGGAGCAGACCCCTGGTTCGCTCGACGAATTGGCGCGGATCACCGGGAAGGCGAAGTCGAACCTGTCACGGACGCTGAAAACAATGGCGGGCTATGGGCTCATTAGCCTGGAGCGTGGCGAGCGGGGGCGGATCACCCCGACCGTCGCCTATGACCGGGTGGAGCTCGATCTGCCGCTCACCTGGTCACGCAAGGCAAGCTGAGTCATGATCGCTGGCGCGCGAGGAGGCCAGACCGCCGTCAGCCGCGCGTTCCGCGCCCCCGCAGCGCGGCTGCGGCCTTGACCACCTGCCGACAACAGCCCGGCAGGTTGCCCGCAAACGCTCATGGTTCAAAGTGAACATGGGAGCTCTATTTGCGACGGACGCTCGGATGCTCTGGCGTAGAGATTGGCCATTCTGCGCAGGCCGTGTTTGCGCGATCCTGCCGGAATATCCCGGCACCGCTCCTCTCAGCGCCGTCACGTTGCATTCGGAGAATTACCGCCCGACCTCTATGTGGGGCGGAAGGCCCATGCTGCCCGGCCGCACCGGTATTACCGGCACCAGGCGGAAACGAAAAGGCATGACAAACCACCTCCGGGCAGCTATGTTATTCGAAAGTAATATCTATCAATAAAAAGGGCGAATAGTTATGGCTACATCCGTAAAACTGGATTCCGCCTTGCAAGGCCGGGTGCAGCACCTCGCAACCACGCAACGGCGCTCGGCGCACTGGATCATGCGTGAAGCGATTCGGCAGTATGTCGAGCGCGAGGAAGCCCGCGAAAGTTTCAAGCAAGAGGCTCTGGCGTCCTGGGCCGAATTTCAGGCCACCGGTCAGCATTTGACGGGCAAGGAGGTGCGCCACTGGGTGCGCGGCTGGGGCACGGCGGCGGAATCGGAATTGCCCCCGGTCCACGACTAGACAATGCCCGAGGTAATGGTCACGGCAGGGGCGGCTCGAGGCCTGGAGCGTTGCCGCCGCTTTCTGACGGAGGCAGGCCCGCGGGCGACGATGCGCGCGGCCGAGGCCATCGAGCGGCAGTTTGAATTGTTGGAAACCGCCCCTGAAATTGGCAGACCCCTGGAAGACATGCCCGAGCTGCGCGAGCTGCTGATCGCCTTCGGGGATTCCGGGTATGTCGCGCTGTACCGTTATGTGCCGGCGGAGAACGTGGTCGTGATCCTGGCTTTCCGGCACCAGAAAGAGGCGGGGTTTTAAGATGCTGACCTACCGCACCGGCGCCGCAGGAAGCGGGCGAGGGGCGCGGAATATGGCCGAGCATCTGTTGCAGCAGACGTTGTCGCCAGAGATGGCCTGTGCGGCTGAGCGGAACAGAAAAGTAGCATGAGGAAGGTTACCACTGAACGGCAGCACTTGGCGCAGCCACCGAGGCGCTGGACCACCCGCACATCCCCGGGGAAGCGGCTCAGGCGCTTCGCTCGCTTATCCGGCGAAATCGTGCTCACCCCCGGCAGGAAGCGTGGCGAGGTCTATGCCGAGCTACGCGGCGTAGCTTATGGACATCCTCGATTTCGTGAATGCTGAGAAAATCCAATGTACTAGCCATTTTATGCCAGCCGTAGCAGCGTGTCCCGGATTTGAACATACGGGGTTTTCATATAGCCATACACGGCGGACATTTGGGGATAAAGTCCCGGAGGGAGGGAATAAAACTCGGCGGCGCAAAATAGCTGTTGGGCTGTGCGGTGATATTTAGCGTATCCGAGCAGCCACTCCACCCCCGTACTTTCCATAAGACATAGCGCAGCTCGCGCAATGCCGCAGCGCACAGTTTTCATTTTCTCGCACCCAACTTGACCTGCGCGGGTCCATCATGTATCTACAATGTAGAAACGGAGTGGTAAAATGCAGAGCCAGGTGAAAAAATGGGGAAATAGCGCCTCGGTCCGGATCCCCGCCGCGATCCTGGATGCTGTTCATGTAAGCATCGACCAGGATGTCGACATTCGGGCTGAGAATGGCCGCATCGTCATCGAGCCAATGCGCAAGCAGGTGACGCTGGAGAGTCTGCTGTCACAGGTTACACCGGATAATCTCCATGGCGAAGTTGATTTTGGCGGTTTCGTCGGCAGAGAAATTTTCTAATGGCAGCGGCGCCGGCGCGTGCGAAGCCAAAATACGTCCCAGATGCCGGCGATATCGTCTGGCTGGAGTTCAACCATCAGGCCGGCCACGAACAGGCTGGACACCGGCCTGCTGTGGTGCTGAGCCCAGCGTCCTACAATGGACGCACGGGGCGACTGCTATGCTGTCCGACCACCACCCAAATCAAGAATTACCCATTCGAGGTTGGTTTATCAGGCACGAAACCCAGCGTGGCGCTCGCCGATCAAATCAAGAGCCTTGACTGGCAGGCCCGGCACGCGATACGCAAAGGCCGCGCGACGACCGCCGAGTTGGATGAAATCAGGCAGAAAGCCATGGCGCTCTTGCACGGTTGATCGTGCGTCGCACGGCTAAAATCAGCGTCCACTTTCCATAATTACATTCTGCGTTTTTGTAGCGCACTAAAAAATAACGTCAAATCAAATAGTTAACGCAATCTCATTGCGGAGAAGCGATGTCATGCCGGAAAAGTTGCGCTCGGCGGGGCTAGCCTCTCCGGTGGGCGATGAGCGCCGTGCTCGCCACCACCTCAATCAGTCGGCCCGCCGGCGCGAGCTTTGCCGTCAGCGCTTCGATCTCCGCCACCAGCGCATCCGCCCGCGCCCCGATCCTGGCCCGTGACGTGGATGACATCGACAGCGCCCGCTCAATCAACGCCGCCGCAGGCAGTTCCCGCCGCTCAATCACCGAAAC
The DNA here is from genome assembly GCA_003164135.1 of Acetobacteraceae bacterium. GTDB lineage: Bacteria > Pseudomonadota > Alphaproteobacteria > Acetobacterales > Acetobacteraceae > Acidocella. The sequence continues at coordinate 27,212 of PLSD01000088.1, read as the reverse complement.
CTCCTCCAATTCGCTAAAGGCCGAGTCCAGTAACACGGCGATATGGGACGCCTTCCCCGGCTCGTGCCGTTGGTGCCGGTGCGGATCATCTGCCGCGTAACGCTCGACCAGGTCCTGGAACACCTGTCGCCAGGCATTTTCCGGCACCTCGGGATGCTTGTCTCCGAACAGCGCCACCGCCCCGCCCGGCTCGATCATCCCCTCCAGCCGTCGTAAAGTATCGACCCGGTCCATCCAGTGAAACGATCGCCCCATTGTCACCAGCCGGAACACGCCCAAATCCGGCTCGAGCCCATAGGAACTTCCCTCCAGAAACTGCACATTCGCGGGGGCGTCCCGCTCCGCCAGGCGCAGCATCTCCGGCTCCGGATCAATTCCCACCACCGCGCCGACGAATGGCGCGAGAGCTTTCGCCAACTGCCCCGGCCCGCAGCCCAGATCCAATACCCGGTCCGCCGCCCCCAGCGTGCAAAGCTCGGCGACGCGCCGGATCAGCCGTGGTGCATAGCCGGGCCGACCCGCCAGATAATGCGCTGCCGCCGTGCGAAACCGGCGCGGCTCAAACGGCACAGGTTCGATGGACATCGGTATAACTCCTTCTCGATACGACCACCTTCCCTCGGATTTGCCCATTCTCGCAACCGACGCCTTGACGAAAGCAATCATCGGATTATCTGCCACTGTGCTCGCCATCGTCGGCTTCGGCTCACATTCCCGGCCAATGAGTGTTTCTGCCTCCCTCACACCGGGCCGCTGGCGGTGCAGTGTGATTTGCGATCTCGTGGTGGATTAACCTAGTTGCCAAAATTAACCAATAAGGTTACTGTCTGTTTGTGGAGAAGCGCAAACCTCACTGCCCACTGATTGTCGTGAAAGCCTTGATCGCGGTGGATAAGGTGCGCACCACGCAGTCAGCCCGGGTGGGCGCGATTGCTTTGGGGTTTGACTATCCCGGCATGCTGGCGGTGATTTGTGCGCTCGAGCCGGGCGATTTCTACAAGAGCATGACCACGCACGCCGACCATACGATCTGGCAAGACGTCTACCGCCCGCAGACATCGGCGGGCGATGTGTATCTCAAGCTGACGGTCATCGACGATGTGCTGATCGTGTCATTCAAGGAGCTTTGACCATGAAATGTCCTGTCTGCGGCGCGGCCGAACTGATCCACGACACCCGCGACCTGCCTTACACCTACAAGGGTGAGACGACCGTCATTCCTGCGGTGACGGGAGATTTTTGCCCGGCCTGCGCTGAGTCGATCCTGGGGGCTGCGGAATCGGATCGGGTCATGCGCGAGATGCGGGCGTTTTCTAGGGAGGTCAACGCGGCCATTGTCGATCCGAACTTCATCGCCGCTGTGCGCAAGAAGCTGGCACTTGATCAGCGCGAGGCGGCTGAAATCTTTGGAGGCGGGGTCAATGCATTCTCCCGTTATGAGAACGGCAAAACCAAGCCGCCCTTGGCGCTGGTGAAGCTGCTCAAGGTGCTGGAGCGACATCCCGATCTGTTGAATGAGATCCGCACCGCCTGAGCGGCTGTTGAAGCCTGGGAGCCTTCAGCATCAGCATCAACATGCAGTGGCGGCTTTACTTTGAATGGCCTGCCGGTTGCCCGGCCTGCGCGGCTGAGCGCAACAGGCCTTGTACGCAATCAGTTTCAGGCGGTCGTTAATCAGGAACCAGACGAGCGCATAGGCCCAGACGAAGGCGGCCCATTTCCATCCCAATGGCGTCATGAACAGCCCGTACACGGCGATCAGCGTCGCCACTGCCTGGGTACCAAACACTGCGATCAGAAGGATTTTTGCCGGACGAATGGACCAGAACGGGCCGCGCGTGCGGGAGAGAAAAATCGTGAGATGCCCGGCGACCGAGAGCATCAGATACATCAGCGTTTGCACTTGGGGCCTGCCGAGGTGGAATACCCTGTCACCAAGGTAGAACAGGCCAAAAGCGGCGATCGGGCCGATGACCCCCAACACCGTGGCAATGCTCAGCAACATGGCCTCGGCGCGCTGCACCTCGCCCTCTTTGTCAAAATCCGGCTCGACCAGCCATTGGTGCAGCCCGAGTGCTGCGCGGGCGGCATCGACGATGCGCCTGATGCGCAGATAGGGATCCATGCGCAGGCGCAGACCCTCGAGTGTCGCGGCGAGATGCCAGGGATCGATCAGCTCGCCATCCACCGCCGCCTGCCGGCGCACCGCGTCGAGCCTCACCAGGTACAGAAAGGCATGGTGCAAAGGATGGCTTGCCAGGGCCTGATCGAGGCGCGCGATCGCGGCGGAGGCATCGGCAAGTGCTACCGCCATGGCGAGGGAATCGTCGGCGGCGTCTTCGGGCAAGACCATTAGCCGATCGAGCGGGGCCGCCGTGTTGCCCATTACAGATTGATCCACTCGTCGCGCGAATAGTCAAAATAGCGATCGACCCGCGTCCCGTTCCAACGATATTGCAAATGCCGCTCCTGCCTGGGAATGCCGACCGCACGCGGGCGGAAGGCGCCGAGGCATTGCCCGCCCGCATGCCGGACGCTCGGATAGGTGATCCCAGTTGCACCGGCCGCGCGAAGTTTTCGCGCCAAGGCTTGCGACGCCGCGTAGGAGTGGGGAGCAAGGATCGCGTCCCGTTCTGCTTCCGGCAGCCCCGTGACATCTTCGAATTCGGCCGCGACCGTACCGACAAGAACCCGAAAATCTTCGTTGCGCGGCGGATCGGCGCTGTCGCGCGCGAACCCCTCAAAATGAAACACTGTCTCCGCGATCGCCGTTTCGAGGGCCGCGGCGGCATAGTAGACGCCAAAGTTGCCGTCGGAAAAACGCGAACCCTTCGGATTGAGATGAGTGAAGGACGCCATCACGTAGCTGGCTCCCGGACCAGTAACGCGTTCGGCAGGTGGCACCAAAGCGATGTCACCGATTTCATCGCGCAGGCGCGGATTGGTCAGCTGTTCGAGGGCGATCAGCGTTTCCCAAACCGCAGGATCTGGCGTCAGCCGCTCGAACAGATTGATCGGCGGGTAGCGCGTGGAAATCACCCGCCAGGCTTGCGGCCAGTCGACAAAACGCTGCACCATGGGTCAGCTCCACGGCGCCCTGGCCGCGTCGAGATAGGCGCGCACCGCGGCGAGATCGGTGACATCGCCGGCGCGCATCCGCTGCAGCGGGGTCTGGCTGCCAAAAGCCTGGTTTGGCCGTTTGATCCAGCCATCGGCCAGAGCCCCATCGGTATAGAGAAGTTCGAGTGCCTTATAGATGCCAGCGACGTAGCCGATGCGGCGCAGCGTATCCATCGGCATGCGCACCGCATTGCCAGCCCGCCAGGCGTAAAAAGTTCGTTCCGCTGGACTGCCGAGTAGGGCGCGCGCATCCTCCATACCAATACCCCAGGCCTCGACGATGGCGAAAAAGCCGCGCAGGGCGGCACCAGGATCGATATGTTTGGCGGGCGGCGAAGGTACGGTGTTGGTTTGCAGCATTGCTTTACTCCTTTCGCAGTAAATACGCCATTTACTGCGAATTTGCAAGAAAAACTGCCCGCGTCTACATTACTACATGATATCAATTAGTTGCTCGTAAAAATACCCGATAATCGTCGGGTAGCTGCTGATCGTGAGATTGGGCCAATTTTGACGTTCGGCGACTCACTGTTGCCGAATTGACAAAATATTTCCGCTGGCTGATCTGGGGTGTGCCGCTACAAGATTTTCAATGCCCATTTCGGCAAAAGCGCGGTAAAAATTTAAGGAACCCTGGCGCTGGCGCCATGGGTCTGTGATTTGACTTTCCATAAGATACATTCTGCGTTTTTTGTTGTATTGTATGTATTGTATGTGGCGCAAAAAAGACTGCCAAAACAATATGTTAATCAAACTTCGTTGTGAATAAGTTATGTCTCGGCACCGAAAATGGTGGCTCCGCTGGCTAGCCTCCCCGGCGGGCGATGAGCGCCGTGCTCGCCACCACCTCGACCAGCCGACCCGCCGGAGCGAGCTGTGCCGTCAGCGCTTCGATCTCCGCCACCAGCGCATCTACACGGTCTCCGATCCTGGCCTGCGAGGTGGACGACATCGAGAGCGCCCGCTCGATCAAGGCCGCCGCAGGCAGCTCCCGCCGCTCAATCACCGAAATCTCCTCCAGTTCGCAAAAGGCCGAGTCCAGCAACACGGCGATATGGGACGCCCTCCCCGGCTCGTGCCGTTGATGCCGGTTCAGGTCATCGGCCGCGTAACGCCCGACCAGATCCTGGAACGCCTGCCGCCAGGCATTCTCCGGCAGTTCCGGATGCTTGTCCCCGAACAGCGCCACCGCACCGCCTGGCTCGATCATGCCCTCCAGCCGTTGCAAGGTGTCGACCCGGTCCATCCAATGAAACGATCGTCCCATTGTCACCAGCTGGAACATGCCCAGATGCGGGCCGAGCCCATAGGAACTTCCCTCCAGAAACCGCACATTCGCCGGGACGTCCAGTGCGGCCAGGCGCAGCATCTCTGGCTCCGGATCGATCCCCACCACCGCGCCGGCGAACGGCGCAAAAGCGTTCGCCAACTGCCCTGGCCCGCAGCCCAGATCCAGCACCCGGTCCGCCGTCCCCAGCTTGCAAAACTCAACGACGCGCCGGATCAGCCGAGGCGCATAGCCGGGCCGGCCCGCCGGATAATGCGCCGCCGCCGTGCGAAACCGGCGCGGCTCGAATGGCACTGGTTCGATGGACATCGGTATAACTCCTTCTCGATACGACCACCCTCCCCCAGATTTGACCATTGCCGCAACCTACGCCTTGACGAAAGCAGCAATCGGATTGCGACTTAACTTTGGAAGGTTCGGGGGTACATGGTATTATATTTATGGTTGACGTAAAACGTAATAGCCTATAATCGATGGGCTATGATTTTGGGTTGTCGAGACAAACGAACCGAGGCTTTTGCATCAGGTGCGTTTGTCCGGGAATTTCAGGGGTTTGACCGGCAAGCCTATAAGCGGCTCGAAATTCTGGAGGCCGCGACGAGTCTGGATGATCTGCGCGCCCTGCCGAGCAACCGCCTTGAGGCACTGCATGGTGACCGGGAGGGGCAGTTCAGCATCCGCATTAACATGCAGTGGCGGCTTTGCTTTGAATGGCCTGGCGGTGCCCCTGGTCCGTCGAATGTCGAAATCGTCGACTATCATTGAGAGGAGTTTTCGTTATGGCCCGTCCATCAATTCACCCTGGCGAGATTCTGGCCGATGAGCTTGAGGCTTTAGGTATTACCCCCACCGAACTATCCCGGCAGATCAAAGTGCCGACCAACCGGCTCACCCAGATCATCCATGGCCAGCGGGGCATTACGGGTGATACCGCCCTTCGGCTGGGGCATTGGTTTGGTATGAACGCGCAGTTCTGGCTGAACTTACAAGGTGCGCATGACATCCGCGTTGCCGAAGAACGGGCTGGTGATGAGATTGCGCATCTGCCGGTTCGGCAGGGGGCCGGCGGTGCCGTGACGCGGCCGAACGCATGAATGCTGTTGAAATTGAGGAAGCATTATCGGGGTTAGCGGCTCAGCCGTTTGACGCTGGCGAATTTCCTTTCGCGTTCCTATCGGGCAAATCTGCCCGCCGCTACGTACCGGCCCGCTTTGCCCTTCCGGCGCCAGCACCAGCGCCCGTTGAAGGCGGCGAGTCGAAAGACTGGGCGGCTTATGCCCCATCAACAGCCTGGTTCGATGCCATCCCGGCCGAAGTCATCCACCGGGGCGAGCGGGCGGTTTATATCCCCAGCCAGGACCGGATCGAATTGCCGGAGCGTGAAGCCTCCTTTTTTGCCGAGGCGTATTTTTTCACCCGCTCGCATGAGAGCGTCCAGGGGTTTGAGTCGCAGCGGAACAGTTNNAACTGTTCCGCTGCGACTCAAACCCTATATCGATCATGACCATGACTTTGACACCAGCAATTGAGGTTGCCGGAATTATCGGAGCGGCCTCGCCGACGGAATTTTACAGCCCAGGACAAGCTCCGCATTCTGGCCGAGACTGATCTTGCCGCCAATACCGGCGGGATTGGTGCCATCCTGCGGCGCGAGAACATCTACTCCTCTGCGCTCACAGACTGGCGCAAGCAGCGCGACGCCGGGGCCCTCGGCGCCATGGTACCGCTCAAGCGCCGCCGTAAAATAAGAGGGCATAGCGTTGTTTAGCATACTTTCAACGCTATGCCCTCTTATGCCGCCCTTGATTCGGGCGATCGGTAGATATACATATCATTTTTCGTATATCTACCGAGGGTTGCTATGCAAGTTGCCAAATGGGGTAATAGCCTCGCCGTTCGCCTGCCCGCCGCTGTGGTCGAAGCGCTCGAACTCAGGGAAGGCGACGAGATCGAAATTCATGTCGCTGATGCGCGCGAGCTCTTGGTCGCGCGCAAGCCAAGCCGTGAAGCGTTGCTCCAGCGACTGCGTAGCTTCCGCGGGCGCCTGCCGCCCGATTTCAAATTCGACCGGGACGAGGCAAATGCCCGGTAGCTTCTTCGACACCAATGTCCTCGTCTATATCGCGTCTGGCGACCCCACGAAGGCGGATCGTGCGGAGGCGATCATCCGTGACGGTGGCGTCATCAGCGTGCAGGTCCTGAACGAACTGACCATTGTCGCGCGCCGCAAGATGCAGATGCCATGGCCAGACATCCATGCATTTCTGTCCATTCTGCGCCGCCTCTTGACCGTCAAACCAATGACCATCGAGACGCATGAGACCGGGCTTATGCTCGCCGAGCGCTACAATCTCTCCACCTATGACGCGATGATCGCCGCCGCCGCGCTTCACGCTGATTGTAACACCTTGTGGTCAGAGGATATGCAGCACGGCATGGCGCTTGGCGCGGGGCTGCGCATCGTTAATCCGTTTCGGACGGCGAACTGACCGCCGTGGCGGGGCATCGTTGGGTTCATCCCGGCAAAGGTACGTATCGCGACATAGGATTTACCGGAGGGGTGTTTCGCAAACGAACGTATGCGCGACAGGCCTTTTCAGGCCTGTTTCGAAGCTAAAATGCGCTCCATAAGCCATCTCAAAATCAAAATTTAGCAAACCTCGTGCCGTGTAGTTTTGGAACGGCGCGGCTCTAAATCGTTCGAAGCGGACCGCGGCAGCCGGAACCAGCCCGAGGACCGGTTAATGCAAAAGCCCAATGGAACCCCCGCCCCACAGGGCGGGGTAGATGTCAGAGTGGCAAACCAGGTAAATGAGCATGAGCGGGCGCCTTTGGCAAAGACGGCTCATCGCGTTCTGCATGAGATTTTCGGGCTGCCAGGGTTTCGCGGCGAGCAGGAAGAGATCATCAAGCATGTCATTGCTGGCGGGGACGCCATTGTTCTTATGCCCACTGGTGGTGGCAAATCGCTTTGCTACCAGATCCCGGCTTTGTGCCGGCCAGGCGTGGCGCTCATTGTATCGCCGCTCATCGCGTTGATGCGCAACCAGGTCGATATTCTAAGCCAGCTTGGCGTTCGCGTTGCCGCTCTGAATTCGAGCCTGTCCGGTGCCGAACGAGCAAAAATCCGGTCCGCGTTACGAAATGGCCGGCTGGATTTGCTCTACGTGGCGCCGGAGCGGCTGCTGATGCCGGACTTCGTCGCCATGCTTCGTGAAACCGAAATTGCGCTCATCGCCATTGACGAGGCACATTGCGTCAGCCAGTGGGGCCACGATTTTCGGCCAGAATACCTCCGGCTTCCCGAGTTATTCGATAATTTCCCCGGCGTCCCGCGGATTGCCTTGACCGCCACGGCAGACCGGCAAACCCGCGAAGATATCAGGGGCCGGCTCAAGCTTGATGCGGCCAGGTTGGGGCGGAAGGCCCATCCAAACGAAAGCGTACGGTAGCGTATTGCACGCAATGTCATTGAACTGGGCCGACGCCGGATGCGCAGGGGATTTTCAAACATCTGAATGCTTGTTGCGTGTATTGCACGCAAAGTAATCCCCCACGTTAGACCCCCGGTTTATTGCGTGCAATACATATGCTCAAGCGACATCATTGCGTGCAATGTCTATTGCACGCAATGATTGCACGCAATAAACAGCCAGTTCATGTCGGAAGCGGACTAAAACTCCTCGAAACGAGCACTTTGGCAGGAAAAATGCGCCTCAGACGCCTTCCTTACCGTACGCTTTCGTTCAGATGGGCCTTCCGCCTCAAATCGAGGGCACGCAACCACCGACAGTTAACAACCTTAAGGACATGCTGTTGAAAGCAGTGCAGGCGTGTTGGAGTTGGCGTGTGATTAAGCGTCAAAACCAGCCCCCTCCATAAACAAATGCTTCGAACCAGCGTGTCTGCCGGCCCCGGTCGAAGCCGATTGATGCGCCGCAGCAACAGGTTTGCTTGACAGGCGCCCACGCAGTAGGCTCAGATAACCACAATTAAACAAGGTCTTGTTGTCTTGCGGTCGCGGCCGCACCCGCCGGTTCCCAAAACGACCCGTCGAGACGGACACGGACCATGGAGGCGGACACAGGCCATGGGGGAAACGTCCCACTATTGGGTTTTGCTGGTCTACGCCGCTGCCGTGATCGGTTTGGTCGCGGGGATGATCGGTGTGTCCTATTTCCTCGGCCAGCGCCACATGAAGCCCGCGACCCGGCAGCCGTTCGAGTCCGGTATCGTTACGGTCGGCTACGCGCGGTTCCGGTTGCCGGTCCAGTTCTACTTGGTCGCGATGTTCTTCGTGATCTTCGATCTTGAAGCGGCATTTCTCTACGCCTGGGCCACCGTGGTGCGGGCCGCGGGATGGACCGGTTACATTGTGATGCTGATTTTCATCGTTACCCTGCTCGCGGCGCTCGCTTATCTCTGGCGCGCCGGCGCGCTCAACTGGGGGCCGCGGACACGGCAGCTCGCCAAGCAAAGGCCAAGTTGACGCCATGCGCTTCTCACTTACAAAAGCAGAATCGGGCACAAAAGCAACATCCGGACGCCAGGTCTCCACCACTGCGCCATATTTGCGTGGTGCCCCCGCCAGCGGCAAAGAGGCCGACCCTCCACCCGAAGGTAGCACTTTCACCGACGCGGTGCGCCGCAACCTGGCTCTCACCAAGCTCGAGGACATGGTTGCCTGGGGCCAGAAAAACTCGGTCTGGCCATTCAACTTCGGGCTCTCCTGCTGCTATGTCGAGATGGCGACCGCCTTTACCAGCAAGTTCGACATCGCGCGCTTCGGCTCCGAGGTGCTGCGCGCGACCCCTCGCGAGGCCGACCTGATGGTCATTTCCGGCACGGTGTTCGTGAAAATGGCGCCGGTGATCAAATATCTCTACGACCAGATGCTGGAGCCTCGCTGGGTGATCTCGATGGGCGCCTGCGCCAACTCGGGCGGCATGTACGATATCTACGCCGTGGTCCAGGGCGCCGACAGTTTCTTACCTGTGGACGTCTATGTGCCAGGCTGCCCGCCGCGCCCGGATGCCCTGCTTGAAGGGCTGATGCTGTTGCAGCGCTCGATCGGCACCGATCGCCGGCCGCTGAGCTGGGTGGTCGGGCCGCAGGGCGTCGAGAAACTCGACCGCCCGAACTTCCGCGACCTCAAGCGCGAGGCGCGCCGGGCCGCGACCGATCTCCCAACGCCGGATCACGTGTAGGGGGTGCCGGGATGTTGACCGAAGCGGACAGTATCCCCCTCGCCGACGCCGAGCAGACGATCTTGCGCGACCTGAACCGGCGATTCGGACCGATCGCGATCACCACGCAGAACACAATTGATCAGATACCGACTTTTTGGGTCAACCGGGACACGGCGCACGACGTGCTCAAACATCTGCGGAGCGGCGCCGAGCGGTCCTTTCGCGTCCTCTACGACCTGACCGCGGTCGATGAGCGGCTGCGCATCCATCGGCAGGGGCTGCCACCGTCTGATTTCACGGTGGTCTACCACCTCATCTCCTTCGAGCGGAACGACGACGTCCGCATCAAGGTGCCGCTCAAGGAAGGCGCGCTCGAACTGCCGAGTGCTGCCGATATCTGGCCCAACGCGAACTGGTACGAACGCGAGGTGTGGGACTTGTTCGGCGTCCGCTTCGCCGGACATCCGCACCTGAGCCGCATCCTGACGCCGCCGACCTGGACCGGCCACCCGCTCCGCAAGGACCATGTCGCGCGAGCGACCGAGATGGATCCATACGTGCTCACCGAGGAGCGCGAGATCGCCGAGCAGGAGGCGTTGCGCTTCCGCCCCGAGGAGTGGGGCATGAAGCGGCGCAGCGAGACCAGCGATTTCATGTTCCTCAACCTCGGCCCCAACCATCCGAGCGTGCACGGCGTGTTCCGCATCATCCTTCAGCTCGAGGGCGAGGAGATCGTCGAAGCGGTGCCGGAGATCGGATTCCATCATCGCGGCGCCGAGAAGATGGGCGAGCGCCAGACCTGGCACACCTACATCCCCTATACCGACCGCATCGACTATCTCGGCGGGGTTATGAACAATTTCCCCTACGTGATGGCGGTCGAAAAGCTCGCCGGCATCACCGTGCCGCCGCGCGCGCAGATGATCCGGATCATGCTCGCCGAACTGTTCCGGATGGCAAACCATCTCGTCTTCTACGGGACCATGTCGCAGGACGTCGGCCAGCTCTCGCCGGTGTTCTACATGTTCGCCGACCGCGAGCGGGTGTTCCAGATCATCGAGGCGATCTGCGGGGCCCGCATGCACCCGGCGTGGTTCCGGATCGGTGGCGTGGCTGCTGATCTGCCCGAGGGCTGGGACAAAATGATCCGTGCCTATCTGGACTACCAGCCAAAGCGCCTCGACGAATACCACAAGCTCGTCATGCAGAACCGTATTTTCAAGGCGCGCACGGTCGGCGTCGGGGCCTATACGCTGGAAGAGGCATTCGACTGGGGTGTCACCGGCCCTGGTCTGCGCGCCTGCGGCCTGGAATGGGACTACCGCAAGCAGCGCCCCTATTCCGGATACGACCAGCTCGACTTCGAAATCCCCACCTGCAACAATGGCGACTGCTACGACCGCGTGGTCATCCATATCGAGGAGATGCGCCAGAGCCTGCGCATCATCCGTCAGTGCCTCGATAACATGCCGCCCGGTCCTTACCGCTCGGCGCATAGACTGGCGACGCCGCCGCTGCGGGACCGGACGATGCACGACATCGAAACCCTGATCACCCATTTTCTCAATGTGAGCTGGGGGCCCGTGCTGCCGCCGGGGGAGGCGATGGTCAGCATCGAGGCGACCAAGGGCATCAACGGCTACTATCTCACCGCCGACGGCGACAGTGTTTCCTACCGCACCCGTATCCGCACGCCTTCGTTCCCGCATCTGCAGATGATCCCGCTCATCAGTCGCGGCGCCTACGTCGCCGACCTGATCGCGATCCTCGGCAGCATTGATTTCGTGATGGCCGATGTCGACCGCTGAACAAGACCGCAAGGATGCGCCTCTGGACGCAGCATTGCGCCAGGAGATCGCAGCGCTCGCGCAACATGCCGAATACAAGCGCGCGGCAGGCACCGACGCGCTGAAACTGGTGCAGAAGCGCTTTGGTTTTGTCTCCGATCAGCACCTGGCCGAAGTCGCAGCGCTGTTGGAGATGACGCCGGCCGAGCTCGATAGCGTCGCCACCTTCTACAACTTGATTTTCCGCCGCCCGGTTGGCCGCCATGTCATCCTGCTGTGCGATAGCGTCGCGTGCTGGGTGATGGGCGAAGCGGCGGCGCGCAACCATCTTTGCGCACGCCTGGGCGTCAATCTGGGCGAGACGACGCAAGACGGCCGTTTCACGCTGCTGCCGATCGTCTGCCTGGGCCATTGCGACCACGCGCCGGCGATGATGGTGGACGAGGACCAGCACGGCGACCTCGACGCCGCGCGGTTGGATGCCATCCTGGAGGGGTACCGGTGACGACGATGGAAAAACCACTTACCGCCATGCTCCAGCCCGGCGGCATACCGCTCGATGTAACGGGCTATGAGCGCGCCGGCGGCTATCAAGCATTGCGCAAGGCGCTCACCATGACGCCGGAAGCCATCATCGGCGAGGTCAAGCGCTCGAAACTGCGTGGCCGCGGCGGCGGGGGTTTCGCGACCGGGCGCAAATGGGAGGCGGTGCCGACAGGCGCCGACGCGCCGCGCCAGCGCTATCTCGTTGTCAACGCCGACGAGATGGAGCCCGGCAGCTTCAAGGACCGGCTATTGCTCGAACAGACGCCGCACCAGATGATCGAGTCGGTCATCATCAGCGCCTTCGCGATCCAGGCAGATATTGCCTATATATTTGTGCGCGCCGAATACGTGCTGGCACTCGGCCGGTTGGCCCGCGCGGTTGCCGAGGCGCAAGCCCATGGCTATGTTGGCACCAACATACTGGGCTCGGGCTTCGCGCTCACCATCCATGTGCATGCGAGTGGCGGGCGCTATATCTGCGGCGAGTCAAGCGCCATGCTCACGGCGCTCGAGGGCCGCCGCCCCATCCCGCGCTCCAGGCCACCGCGCTCGGCACAGAGCGGGCTGTGGGGCAAACCGAGCGTGGTCAATAATGTCGAGACGCTGTGCAACGTTCCGCACATCATTGAGCGTGGCGCCGATTGGTTTCTCAGCCTAAGCCGCGGTGCGGACGGCGGCACCAAGCTCTACGGCCTGAGCGGGCGGGTGAAGCGGCCTGGCCTGTGGGAACTTCCGCTCGGCACCTCGCTCAATGAAATCCTTGAAGAACACGCAGGCGGGATGCAGGCAGGCTACGAGTGCCGGGCGGTACTGCCAGGGGGGGCTTCCACCGCCTTTGTCATGGCCGCCGACTTCGATGTCGCGATGGACTTCACCTCGGTCCAAAAGGTGGGCAGTTCGCTCGGCACCGGCAACATCATGGCGCTCGATGACCGGCGCTGCCCGATCGGCATGCTGCGCAACCTCGAGCATTTCTTCGCCCAGGAATCATGTGGCTGGTGCACGCCCTGCCGTGACGGCCTGCCCTGGGTGGAGCGGATTCTGGCGGCAATCGAGGCTGGCGAGGGCGAACCCGAGGATCTCGAAACGCTCGCCCACCACGTCGCCTTCCTCAGCTCGGACGGCACCTTCTGCGACCTCGCACCCGGCGCGATGGCGCCGCTCGGAAGCGCGCTCAAGCATTTTCGCGCGGAGTTCGAGCAACACATAAAAGAAAAGTGCTGCCCCTGGCACGATACCGCGGAGACGTGGGCATGACGGTATTCCTGATTGACGGCAAAGAATATACCGGCAAGCCGGACGAGAACCTGCTCCAGGCCTGCCTCGGCGCCGGGCTCGACCTCCCCTATTTCTGCTGGCATCCATCACTCGGCTCGGTCGGTGCCTGCCGCCAATGCGCGGTCAAGCAGTACGCGAACGAGGACGACAAGACCGGGAAACTGGTGATGGCTTGCATGACGCCTCTGGCCGAAGGTGCCCGCTTCTCGCTCGCCGACCCGGAGGCAGCGGCGTTCCGCGCCAGCGTGATCGAGTGGCTGATGATCAACCATCCGCATGATTGTCCGGTCTGCGAGGAAGGCGGCGAGTGCCACCTGCAGGACATGACGGTGATGACCGGGCACACCTACCGGCGCTACCGCTTCACCAAGCGTACGCATCGCAACCAGGATCTCGGGCCGTTCATCAAGCACGAAATGAATCGCTGCATCGCCTGCTATCGCTGCACGCGCTTCTATCGCGATTATGCCGGCGGCCGCGATCTCGACGTGTTCGCTGCCCACGATCATGTCTATTTCGGCCGCCACGCCGACGGCACCTTGGAGAGCGAATTCAGCGGCAATCTGGTCGAAGTCTGTCCGACCGGCGTGTTTACCGACAAACCCTTCTCGGCGCGCTATGCACGCAAATGGGATATGCGCGGCGCGCCCTCAATCTGCACGCATTGCGGGCTCGGCTGCAACACCACCGCTAACGAGCGCGCCGGCGAGTTGCGGCGCATCGTCAATCGCTACAACGGATCGGTGAACGGCTATTTTCTGTGCGATCGCGGCCGCTTCGGCTATGGCTTCGTCAATGCGCCCGGCCGGATTCGCACGCCGCTCGCGCGCGGGGCGGATGGCAAACAAGCCGCGGTGAGCCGCGAGGATGCGATCACGCGTTTCGCCACCCTGCTGCGCACGGCCGGCCGGGTCGTCGGCATCGGCTCGCCGCGTGCGTCGCTGGAAGCCAATTTCGCGCTGCGCACCTTGGTCGGGGCGGAGAATTTCTATCCCGGCGTCAGCGCGCGCGAGGGACGCTTGCTGCATCTGGTCGCTGGCATTCTGGCCTCCGGTGCGGTGCATGTGCCCTCCCTCCACGAAGTGGAACAAGCTGATACGGCCTTGGTACTTGGCTCGGACGTGCCCAACGCCGCGCCGCGCGCAGCTCTCGCCCTACGCCAGGCGGTGCGCGGCGCCGGGTTCGCAGCCGCCGCCAAAATGAACATTCCGCATTGGCAAGATGCCGGGGTGCGCATTTTCGCTGGTGAGGTGCATAGCCCGCTCTTTGTCGCGACACCGGCAGCCACAAGGCTCGACGACATCGCGCACACCGCCTTGCGCGCGGCCCCCGCCGATATCGCGCGGTTGGGTTTCGCGGTGGCTGCCTGTATCGATCCCGCAGCGCCCGCGGTGGCCGATTTGTCCGCCGATCTCGCGGCCCACGCGCGCGCGATCGCGCAAGCGCTGCTTGCGGCCAAACGCCCGCTGATCGTCTCCGGCGTCGAGGCGGGCGAGATAGGCGTGATCCAAGCCGCGGCGAATATTGCCGTGGCGCTCCGGGCGCGCGGCAAGTCCAGCGCGCTGATGCTGAACGTGCCCGAGTGCAACAGCCTCGGCTTGGCGCTGATGGCGGAGGGCGCGGCGGGCTTCGAGGCGGCGCTTGCCGAACCGGCCACGCTGGTGATCGTGCTGGAGAACGAACTCTACCGGCGCGCGGGGAACGCGGCGATCGACAAAGCGCTCGCCTCCACGCGCCTGGTGGTGCTCGATCATAGCGAGGGCCCGACCTCGCATCGCGCCGAACTGGTGCTGCCGGCGGCAAGTTTTGCGGAGTCCGGCGGCACGCTGGTGAGCAGCGAGGGGCGGGCGCAGCGCTTCTACCAGCCGATCTTCGCGGAGAACGATGTCAGGGAGGCCTGGCGCTGGCTCGGCGAGGCCGGCCGCGCCGCCGGGAATGATGCCTGCGAAGGCTGGAACACGGAGGACGATATCGTTACCGCTCTGGCCAGCGCGTTGCCGCGGTTCGCAACCGCGCCGCGCGCCGCGCCGCCGGAGACATTCCGCGTCGCCGGCAAACGGATCAGCAGCGAGCCGCACCGCTTCTCTGGCCGCACGGCGATGAACGCCGCCAACAACGTGCGCGAGCCGAAGCCGCCGGTAGCTGCGGATTCGCCATTCAGTGCCACCATGGAAGGCTATTACGGCAAGATGCCACCGGCATTGCTGCCGTTCACCTGGGCGCCAGGCTGGAACTCGGTACAGTCGGTTAACAAGTTCCAGGCCGAGATCGGCGGCGCGCTCGAGGGCGGCGATCCCGGCGTGCGGCTGCTCGAAGCGCGCCCGGCAGCGGAGCTGCCTGATTATACCGATGCGGCGCTGCCTTATTACACCGGCATTCCCGGGCCCTTCGCGCCGCGCCCGGGGATGTGGCTCGCGGTCATGTTGCCCCGCGTGTTCGGCGACGACGAGCAAAGTGCCCGCGCGGCACCAATCCGCGAACGTATGGCGCCGCCCGCGCTCGCACTCAATGAGGAAGATGCCGCGCTGATCGGCGCCACATCGGGCCAAATGCTCGCGTGCGAACTGGACGGTGAGCGCCAGCATTTGGCGCTCGAGATTCACCCCGAGCTGCCTCGCGGCGTGGCGGGAATCGCTGGTCTCGCGGCAAAGGCCCACGCGCTGCCGGCATGGATCAGCATCGCCACAGCCGGGCCGGAGGCTTCATGAGCCATCCCAGCGAAATCACCGCGGGCCTGCTCAATGTCGTTCTCGGCCTCGCCTTCCTGATGGTGACGGCGGCCTTGCTCACCTGGGTCGAACGGCGGCTGCTCGGCTTCTTCCAGGACCGTCCCGGGCCGAACCGCGTGGGCCCATTCGGTGTGCTGCAAGTTGCCGCCGATGGCATCAAACTCCTGTTCAAGCAGGATTGGATACCCCCCTTCGCCGATGCCGGTGTTTTCGTCCTGGCACCGGCAATCGCGATGGTCACGGTCATGCTCGCAATGGCTGTCATCCCGGCCACGCCGGTGATCGGCATCATCGGCAATCTCAACATCGGCTTGCTCTTCTTCCTCGCCATGAGTGGGCTCGGTGTCTATTCGGTCGTGCTCGCGGGCTGGTCATCGAACAACAAGTTCTCGCTTCTGGGCGGCATGCGCGCCGCGGCGCAGATGGTGAGCTACGAGGTGTTCATGGGCCTCTCATTGGTCGGCGTGGTGATGCTCACCGGTTCGTTCAACCTCACCGATGTCGTCCAGAGCCAGCGGCATATGTGGTACGTGGTGCCGCAGTTCCTCGGCTTCATCGTGTTCTTTTTGGGCGGCATTGCGGAAACGCATCGGCTCCCGTTCGATCTCCCCGAAGGCGAGAGCGAGCTGGGCGCCGGATTCCATACCGAATATTCAGGCATGAAGTTCGGCATGTTCTTCGTCGGCGAATATATCGGCATCATGCTGGTCTCGGCGATGACGACGGTGTTGTTCCTGGGCGGCTGGTACGGGCCGTTCCTGCCGCCGTTCATGTGGTTCGGCATCAAGACCGGCTTCTTCATCTGTTTCTTCATCCTGCTGCGCGCCGCCCTGCCGCGGCCGCGCTACGATCAGTTCATGGCCTTCGGCTGGAAGCTATTGCTGCCGCTGACGCTCCTCAACATCCTGGTTACCGGCGCGCTGATGCTCAGCCTGCCGGCGCCAACATAGGGGAGGATGCGATGCTGAGTTCGTTGCGTACGCTCTGGTATACCTTCCTCCACCTGTTCCAGCGCAATGTTACGGTCCAGTACCCTGAGCAAATGCCCTATCTCGCGCCGCGCACGCGCGGCCGGATCGTGCTCACCCTCGACCCCGACGGCGAGGAGCGCTGCGTATCCTGTAATCTCTGTGCGGTCGCCTGCCCGGTCGACTGCATCAGCCTGCAGAAGACCGAGAACGAGGGGCGCTGGTACCCCGAGTTCTTCCGCATCAACTTCTCCCGCTGCATCTTCTGCGGCTTCTGTGAGGAGGCCTGCCCGACCTACGCGATCCAACTCACCCCCGACTTCGAGATGAGCGAATATAATCGGCAGAACCTCGTCTACGAGAAGGAAGATCTGATGATCAGCGGCACCGGCAAGTATCCGGACTACAATTTCTATCGCGTCTCTGGCCTTGCGATTCCGGGCAAGGATAAGGGCGAGGCGGAGCGCGAACGCAAACCGATCGACATCCGCGGCCTGCTGCCATGAACGCCACGTTCGATATCTCAGGCGTCATTGCGGTGCTCGCGACTGTGATGATGATCACGCGCACGTCGGCGGTGCATGCGCTGCTCTATCTCACCGTTTCCCTGCTTGCGATCGCCATGGTGTTCTTTGTCCTCGGCGCACCCTTCGCCGCCGCGCTGGAGGTCATCATCTATGCTGGCGCCATCATGGTGCTGTTCGTGTTCGTGGTGATGATGCTGAACATCGGCGACGAGGCGGCGGCCCTTGAGCGCGCCTGGCTGAAACCATCGACATGGATCGGCCCCTCGATTCTTGCCCTGCTGCTCGCGATCGAACTTGGCTCGCTCGCCGCGACAGGCGGCCTCGCGCGGCCCGCGGGCCCGGTGGTCGGCGTCCAGGCGGTCGGCATCGCGTTGGTTGGCCCCTATATGCTCGCGGTTGAAATCGCCTCGTTTCTTCTGCTGGCCGCCCTGGTCGCGGCGTTCCATCTTGGCCGCGCCGTCACGAGGGGAGCTTAAGGGTATGGCGACGGTTCCGCTCGATCAAGGTCTGCTGCTCGCCGCGATCTTGTTCGCACTGGGGCTCGCCGGCGTTCTGGTCCGGCGCAACCTGCTGTTTATGCTGATGTCGCTCGAGGTGATGCTGAATGCGACCGGCGTCGCCTTCGTCGTTGCCGGCGCGCGCTGGGCGGCGCCGGACGGCCAGATCATGTTCATCCTCGTGCTCACTTTCGCCGCCGCCGAGGTTTCGGTCGGCCTGGCGCTGATCCTGTTGATGCACTTGCGGGTCCCCACGCTTGATGCCGATGCCGGCAACCATCTGAGGGGATAGGCAATGCGCGAACTCCTCTGGCTCATCCCCTTAGCTCCCCTGCTCGGTTCGGTGTGTCTCATGCTGGGCGCCGGGCGGCTGTCCGCCCGCGCCGAGGCCGCAATCGGCGCGCTTTCGGTCGGGCTCGCGGCCATCATTGCCTTCACGATCGCCGCTGGTTTCTTGAGCAACCCGCCCGCGGGCGGGGTCTTTCAGCAAACACTGTGGCACTGGCTCGATGTTGGCGGTTTCTCGGCGGCGATCGGCCTGCGCCTCGATCCGCTCTCCCTGGTCATGATGCTGGTGATCACCGGCATCGGCTTCCTCATCCATCTGTTCTCGACCGAGTTCATGGAGGGCGAGGAAGGCTATGGAAGGTTCTTCGCCTATCTCAACCTGTTCGTCGCCGCCATGCTCCTGCTGGTGCTGGCGGATGATTTCCTCGCCCTCTACATCGGCTGGGAAGGGGTTGGGCTCTGCTCCTACCTGCTGATCGGCTTTTGGTGGCGCGACCCCGCCAATGGCCTCGCCGCGCGCAAGGCCTTCATTGTGACGCGCATCGGCGATACCGCCTTCCTGATCGGCCTGCTGCTGATCGCAAGCCGGCTCGGCACGCTCAACATTGCGGGCGCGATGAACAACGCCACGCAGACCTGGCAAATCGGCTCCCCTGTCGCCACGCTGGCCGCCTTCCTCCTGCTGGGTGGTGCTGTCGGCAAATCGGCACAGTTGCCGTTGCAGACCTGGCTGCCCGATGCGATGGCCGGCCCGACGCCGGTGAGCGCGCTGATCCACGCGGCGACGATGGTGACCGCCGGCGTCTATCTCATCGCCCGCACCCATGCGCTGTTCCTGCTCGCACCAGCAGCCCAACTCACGGTCGGTGTGATCGGCGGGGCGACGCTGCTGCTCGCGGGATTCAGCGCGCTCGCGCAGAACGACATCAAGCGCATCCTGGCCTATTCGACCATGAGCCAGATCGGCTACATGTTCCTCGCCCTTGGCGTCGGCGCCTGGAGTGCGGCGCTGTTTCATTTGGTGACCCACGCCTGCTTCAAGGCGCTGCTCTTCCTTTCCGCCGGCGCCGTTACGATGCGGCTGCATCACGAGCAGAATATTTTCAAAATGGGCGGGCTCGCGCGGCGCCTGCCTGTCGCCTTCTGGAGCTTCCTCATCGGCAGCGCCGCGCTCGCAGCACTGCCGCTGATCACGGCAGGCTTTTACAGCAAGGAGGCCATCCTCTCCGGCGCCTGGGCGGACGGCAGCAGCGGGCGCGTGCTGTGGATAGCCGGGGTGTTCGGCGCCTTCCTCACCGGGCTCTACATTTTTCGCGCCGTGTTCATCGCCTTTTTCGGCGAAGCGCACACGGAGGTCAGCGGGAGCTACGGCTGGCGCGTCATCGTGCCGCTCACCGTGCTGTCCGTGCTCTCGGTGCTGGGCGGGCTGATCGAGCTGCCGCCCGCCTTCGGGCACGTCACGCTGCTCTCGAACCTGCTCGCCCCGGTGCTGCCGGCAACCAAGGAGGTCACCGACATAACACCGCTGCTGCTCGCGAGCCTCGCCGGAATTTCCGGCATCGCACTTGCTGCCGTGTTCTACTGGCGCCCCACGCGGCCACCGGCCGAGACGGCGCTCTGGCGCTTCTGGCACGCCGCCGCCGGCTTCGACTGGCTCTACGATCGCTTGCTGGTCCGCCCAGTGTTGTGGGCGGCACGGGTGGGTGGTGATGATGTCATCGACAGCGTCTATGACGGCATCGTCTGGGTGACGCGGGCGGTGCATCAGCAGGTGCGGCGGACCCAGAGCGGGCGCGTCCGCTTCTACACGGCCGGCCTCGCCATCGGCTCGATTTCCCTGATCGCGATCGCGTTGCTGCGATGAGTCTGCTCTGGCTCATCCTGATCCCCGCACTCGGCGGCGTTCTCGCCTGGATCGCGGGTGCGCGGCATCCGGATTGGCCGCGCTGGATCGCACTTTTCGTACTCGCGATCGACCTCCTCATCGCGCTGACCCTAATCGGCCCAGCCGTGTCTTCCGGCCGGACCGCCTGGATCGCGAGTCTTGATCTGCCCTGGATCCCGCAGCTCGGCATCTCATTCGAGCTCAATCTCGATGGGCTGAGCCTCGTCCTCATCCTGCTCACGATCGTGCTCAGTCTTATCTCTGTGGTGATCTCCTGGACCGAGATCACCGATCGGGTTGGCCTGTTCCACGCCAACCTGCTCTGGGTCACCACCGGCGTGATCGGCGTGTTCCTCGCCCTCGATCTGTTCCTGTTCTTCTTCTTCTGGGAACTGATGCTGGTGCCGATGTATTTCCTGATCGCGCTGTGGGGCCACGAGCATCGCTTCTACGCCGCGATCAAGTTCGTCATCTTCACCCAGGGCAGCAGCCTCCTCATGCTGGTCGCGATCCTGGTACTCGTCTTCATTCACCAGCGGGCGACCGGCCACTTCACCTTCGACTATCTGGCGCTGCTCGGCACCAAGATGAGCCCCACCACCGCGTTCTGGCTCATGCTCGGCTTTTTCGTCGCCTTCGCGGTCAAGTTGCCGGTTGTGCCATTCCACACCTGGCTGCCCGACGCCCATACCGAGGCGCCGACCGCAGGCTCCGTGCTGCTCGCCGGCGTCCTGCTGAAGACCGGCGCCTACGGCCTGCTGCGCTTCGTGGTGCCGCTGTTCCCTGATGCCGCCCATGCCTTCGCGCCGGTCGCGATGGCGCTCGGGGTGATCGGGATTCTATACGGCGCGCTGCTCGCTTTTGGCCAGAACGACATGAAGCGGCTGGTCGCCTATAGCAGCGTCAGCCATATGGGTTTCGTGCTGCTCGGCGTGTTTGCCTGGAATACGCTCGCCCTTCAGGGCGTGGTCGTGCAAATGCTGGCGCACGGCATCAGCACCGGCGCGCTCTTCATTCTGGTCGGCGCCCTGCAGGAGCGTATCCACACCCGCGACATGCGGCTCATGGGCGGGCTGTGGGGCACGATGCCCCGGCTGTCGGGCTTCGGCATGGTCTTCGCGATCGCCTCGCTCGGACTGCCCGGACTCGGCAACTTCATCGGTGAGTTCCTGATCCTTCTCGGCAGTTTCCGCGTCAGCGTGCCCTTCACCGTGATCGCGGCCATCGGCCTGGTCGCGGGGGCTGCCTACGCGCTGCTGCTGGTGCAGCGGGCCTTCCACGGCAGGGCTTCGCCGCAACCAGGCACGGCACAGCCGATCGATCTCACCGCACGGCATCTCGCGGTGATGGGAGTGCTGGTGCTCGCGATCATCGGGCTCGGCCTCTATCCGCAACCGGTTTTCGACCAGGTGGCGCCGGGTCTGGCGGTGCTGCAGGATAGCGGCGCGCCGTCCGTGAGCGCGTCCACGCAGCTTGCGGAGGCCGCACGATGACGGCGGCGGCTTTCACGGCATTCGCGCCGTTCACCCTGCTCGGCGCCGTGACGATTGCGGTGATGCTGCTGATCGCGGTCCGCCGTAGCCATCATCTTATCGCGCTGTCGACCATCGCCGGCCTGCTGCTCTGCTGCATCACGCTACCGCTCACGGCACCGGCCTCGCCCATCGCGGTGACGCCGCTTTTCGTGGTCGATGGTACCGTACTCTTCTATTCCGGGCTGGTGCTTGGCTCGGCACTGATTGTCGCCATCCTCTCTTACGCGTATCTCGATGGATCGACGCAGGGGCCGCGCGAGGAATATTATCTGCTGCTGCTCACCGCGACGCTCGGCGCCGCCGTGCTTCCGGCGAGCGTCCACTTCGCCTCCTTCTTCCTCGGTCTCGAGACTCTCAGCATCTCGCTGCTCGGCCTGATCGCCTATGCGAGCCCGCGCGGGGATGCAATCGAGGCCGGTATCAAATATCTCGTGCTCGGCGGCGCCTCCTCCGCCTTCCTGCTGTTCGGCATGGCGTTGATCTATGCCGATCTCGGCACCATGTCGTTCACCCAAATCGGCACGCTGACCCATGCGGGAGACCCCCATGATCTCTACCGCGAGGTCGGCGTCGCCATGATCCTCACCGGCGTCGGCTTCAAGCTCTCGCTCGTGCCGTTCCATATGTGGACACCTGACATTTATGAGGCCGCGCCGGCGCCGGTCACGGCCTTCGTCGCGGTGGTCTCGAAGATCGCCGTGTTCGCTGTGATCCTGCGCTATTTCATCCTCGCCGAAGGCCACGCCGACGCCTCGTTGCGCGCGGGCCTTGCCGCGATCGCGATCCTCTCCATGCTCGGCGGCAATCTGCTGGCGCTGCTGCAGGACAATGTGAAGCGCCTGCTCGCCTATTCCTCGATCGCCCATCTCGGCTATCTGCTGGTCGCCTTTCTTGCCGCGGGATCCTTGGGGCTAGAGGCGGCCGCCTACTATCTCGCCGCGTATGCCGTTACCAGCCTGGGCGCGTTCGGCATCGTCGCCCTGCTCAGCGCGCCGGGGTCCGGACGCGACGCCGACCGGATCGACGATTATCGCGGCCTCTTCCGCACCCGTCCGTTCCTGGCGGGTAGCTTCGCCCTGATGCTGCTCTCGCTCGCCGGGTTGCCGCCGACAATGGGCTTCATCGGCAAATTCTACCTCATTGCCTCGGGCGTCGGTGCCGGATTATTCTGGCCGGTGGCGGCCCTCGTGGTCGGTAGCGTGATTGGCCTTTATTATTACCTTCGTGTGCTGGTCGCGATGGCAATGCCGGTGCCGGCCGAGCGTATCGCCGCCCCGCCAGCTGCGGTGCCGTGGTTCGGCAATGCGGTGATCGCGGTGCTTCTGGTGCTGCTGCTGGCACTCGGCGCCTATCCTGCGCCCGCAATCGCGCTGATCCGTATGACCGTCGGCGCTACGTCGTGGTGAGGTCTGCTTTTTGGTTCGGTGCGCATCCCCTGCGGGCGAGCACCAAGGCATCGCGCACCGCCAGCGACGCCTGGTAAACCCTGACTTCTACCGCAGTGCATTCTGCATGGCACGACTGCGTGTTCAAACGTCGATCCGCTGGATCGGGAGGTAAAAAAAGCGCATAATATCAGCGCTGTTCGGGTGGTAGCCGGGGCGTGGCGTCGAATGAGTTGATGCTGTGCACTATCTGTAGGATCGGTGACCCGGAAAGGATATTGGTATTGTCTGTGCCGGAGCGGGACACAAGCTGATTATTCGAGGAGGTCCGGCGCAAAACGCGGGAGAACGATCATGACAACTATCCGCCAGATTCTTGACCAGAAGGGGTGGGGTTTAATTGTGCTCAGCGGCGATCAGACGATTCCGCAAGTCGCGGAATTCCTTACCGCCCAGCGGATTGGCGCGGCGCCGGTGGTCGATGATCATGGGGGTGTGCTCGGCATGCTCTCGGAGCGCGACATCATGCGCTTCGTCGGCGAATTCAGCGACGATATCAAAACTCGGACAGCGGCGGATATGATGACGACGGTCATTGCCGCCTGTACGCCCGAGAGCACGATCCTGGAGGCAATGCTGCTCATGACCAACAAGCGTTGCCGCCATCTGCCCGTTTTCGAGAATAGCGCCCCCGTTGGAATGGTGAGTATCGGCGATCTGGTGAAGGCACGGCTGGAAGAGGCTGAGTTCGAGGTTGCATCACTGCGTGCCTATATCACCTCTTAGAGCTGGTTTTGGTTTGACGGAATCGTAACCATCTGGGGGCGCGATTGCTGGGCACCGGAAGCGATGTTGATTCCGGGCGGGAGCTGATGAGCGAGGTGGCGCAGAAATATGACCGCGCCAGGCAGGATGCCGAGCGCGAGCGCCACCAGCTCGCCGGCATGATCGGCACCGTCAGAGCGAAGCGAAATCAGACCTTTTGGTTGATCGGGATTCCCCTGGCTGTTTTTGCCTTTACGCTGTTGGCGTCGCCAGTTTTATTAAGTGAGTTGCCGTTTGGCTTGAACGCGCGGGCGGCTGCGGCCGTGATGCGGGCGGATCGTTGGGACGCGGGCAGTGCGCTGATGCAGGCCGATAGCCCGCAAGGGTGGCTGGATTTGGCGGCGGCATCCGGCCTGGTACGGGCTAACCAAGAGGCCATCGTCGCCTGCCGACAGATGGCGGAAAATGAAGGCAAGAATCAACGATGTGTTATCACTGTGAAAGCGGAGTGACACTTAGGAAAGGCAACTGCGATGGCTACACCCGACGAAGACCCATCCGTTTGGCAGCCGCTCGATGTATCCCACCCGCACCTGAAGGAATTTTTTGGATTCCTGCCGGAGTTAAATAAGGAGAGCGACCGAGGCTGAGTGTTGATTGTATGTAGCTATCTTGATGAACTGTTGCTGCGCATCCTGCTTGCCTTCCTCATAGAGCGCGATGGCACGAAGCGCCTTGTCGAGGGTTTTAACGCTCCCCTGGGAACACTCAGCACGCGCTCGGCGGCAGCCTACGCGCTGGGGCTGATTTCAGACCAGGAGTTCAAGGAGTGCGAGAAGCTACGCCGCATTCGCAATCGTTTCGCCCATGACGTTCATGCGTCGTTCGATGCGCAGGACATCCGCGATCTGGCGCACACGCTCACTCTAGCCGCGCAGGATTATAGCGACGTAGTGGTCGATGCGCGCGGGCGATATACGACCGCTGCTGTCGCGCTCATCATGAACCTCACGAACCGTCCGGCCTATGTGTCGAAGAAGCGGCGACTGCCGGAGGACTGGCCGATTTGACCGGACTTCGACAGCGATGATTGACCCAGCCTACGAGAAGCGTATCCGGTGCGAGATTTGCTGGGCCTTCGTGCTTTGCCTGTGCGCCGTCATTCCGCCTCTGGTGTCATTGCCGGGTAGCTTCAGGCTGCAGGCGGTCCAGGCGGACACACCCGGCCAATGGTTCGAGCGCAGCGGCGCGGTGATGACTGTCTTTGCAGTGTTCGCACAGTTCAAGGCTGGCAGTATTGCCACGATGATTGCAGGCGGGACGTTCGCGGAGTCGTGGGAGGCATATCATAAGTATAAGCGTTATCAGGCAGCCGTTGCAGTGCTCTCACTGGTGCTGGTGGGCATCGGCACCGTGGTATGGGGGTATGGGGATTTGCTATTCGTCAGACCCCATGCGCAGTGACCGCGAGTAGGTACGGCTGCTTCGATCGAGTACAAAGAGGCCGAAGCACCAATTCCCACTGCAAGTTTCTGAGTCAGATCCAGCCACCAGCTTGGTGCGGGCATAAAGATCAAAAGGTCGATAGAATATAATAATTCTATCGACCTTATATTTTTATCTGTGCGAAATTAAAGGCAGCTCCGCCGCCCTTTCTATGAACTCGCCTCGGCCAGAATTTTCTCGCGGGCTGCGCTGGCAATAAAGCTAGAGCGCGTTAAGCCGCGCTGCTTCGCCGCGATATCAATCTCCGCCAGTAAAGCCGCGTCCAATGAAAGATTGGCTTTCACCGGCCGGCCGCTGTCCAGCAACAGGGGAATATTTACGATCACCTCGTTTGCCTGAACCTCCTCGCGGACCAATTGGTCGAGAGGGGTAGGAGCGGGAAGGGAAAAACCCTTACCCGCCCTATCTTCAGCCCATTCCCGTGCTGCGGAAATAGCATCGGCAAGCGCTTCGCTGGGACTACCGCCGCCACCGTAGCAACCCGGAAGATCAGGAACCCGGACCCCCCAGGTGCTGCCGCTGCCGTCCATAATTCCAAAATACTGCGCCATTTTCTACCTTTTCAATTCCACCCGGCATCCTTTGCGATCGAGCGCGCAACGCCTGGGGATAGTTCTTTGTGCCTCGGCACCACTATGATCTTCTCTGGGTGGCCCGGATGCTCGTACTTATCGTGTTTCGAGCCCCCCTTGGTTTCCCAGCCATCAGCCTTAAGTCGGTCGGTAATCTTCCGTGTGTTTGTCTCGGCCACGTTCAAAAATCCTTATTTGCTTATAAGTCAGTGCCATACAGTTCTCCTCTTTCTGTGCGCCAATATAGGCGCATTATAATTTCAGTGTCAAGGGGAAATGCGCCCATATTGGCGCACTACTGGGCTTGGCTCCACTTGAAGAAATATTCCAGCCCGCCATTGCTGTGCCAGGTGGACAGGTCGGCCTCAGTGTGATCGGCTCACCCCATGATTTGCAAGCCTGGCGGTCGATCAGGATGCGGATTACCGCCTCGCGATCGGCCAGGGACTTTATATTGATCCTCCCCAGCCCATCAGGGAAGCGACGGGCGCGGGGTTTTTCCACCCTGGCGGCCATCTGCTAGCGCAGCTCGGCGGTGTGGGCGGCGGTGACGGGGTACATGGTCACAAATTTATGGTCATAGCTTAAATCCTTAGAGGCTCGTTTGCAGGCCGGTTTCAGCGGTGAAGATTTCGCGGAGCTGGCCGGCATAGACCCCCTCGTGCTTGGCGATGGTCAGAACCTCGAATTTCTGCATCCCCAAAAACTCGACTGTGTAAGTATCTGAGGGGTCCAGCGTGATCCGCACGGCGCGGATTTTCTTTGCCGCGGCTGAGAATACGGAAAGTCGGTACGTTCGGCCCATGGGCAAAGCTGCCCGCGCCGGTCATGGCAATGAAGCGGTTGCCGCCAAGCTGGGCGAGGATGGTTGCTGCGATCTCGTTTGCCACTTCTAAAATCCCTTCTGGAAAACATACGTTTTCCGAAGGAACGCCCAGCGGCGAGCGTAGCGGGTGAATTTCGACAAGGGCGGCCTGGCGGTTATTTTGGGCCGCGAGGAATGCCCGGAGGGCAGGGGAAAATAACCACCTGGCCGGGAGCTTGCGACGGACCCTTGCGAAAGAGGGCGGCAGCCATGCCTTTCATTCTATTTTTATAAAAACTGAAGAATCTTTTTTAATATTGGGGTCACCTCACGATTTGTCATAAACCGCACGGCAGTGACGTGTTCGAAATCCGATTGCCTTTGCGGCGCTCTTTGAAAGAGGGTTTTGATAGGAAAGCTGGAGGCCATTCGATAAAAATCGGATGGTCGTTCATAAATCAAGACTTCTGCAAACTCCGGTTGCCCCAAGCAAGTCAAAGGGTTAGCCTTTGCATAAGTAATAGGGGCAAAACCCGGGGCAG
>PLSD01000001.1 GCA_003164135.1 Acetobacteraceae bacterium | reverse complement strand
CGCACAGCTCTTGTAGTGCCCCCTCATTCTGCCGCCCAAAACCCGAACAATTATGACAGAAAAGCTGTCTCAGTTTCTTCGAAGAAACTTTTCTAGTCGCCAAACAACTTTTGGAATTCCAATTCTTGGCACGTTGCCGAGGGCCCGGGCTAAACTAGCTAACTTCAGCATCGGAATTACTCCCCGCCGCACTCAGCAACCGGAGTTCAACTGGGAACCGCATGGTCAAAACGTAAAGACGAGGCATCTAACCCACTTCGGCACGCAATGTGCCGGCTTTCAATTGAAAACTTCGAGGCCCTAATGCTGTCATCGAGAAATTCTCTCAAATCAACCATTACGCCAAAAAAGACCATGAAATCAGAGGTTTTCGCCAAGGTTCATTTTCGAATTAAGCCGCCATAGGCGGACGAAACTGAAGGCGATTCTTTATTACACTCCTCCAGAACACCCTCCAAAGTGTTCATCGTCTAAAAGACAGATCGTCCAGTGACCTCAGACTCGGAACGCGAATTGTTCGAGATGTTTGCCGTAGACATCATCCAAAGCCCCCTTTCCGGTTGCCAACTGAGCCAAGTTTAGATCTCCTCCAAAATTTAGTTCCAGCAAAACAGGTCCGTGCTCAGTAAGTGCTACGTCCCAGGATTGGGAATGGATGCCCGCAAATATTGGAGCCGCAGCGAGGACAAGTTCCCTCAGCTGGTTCCACTGAAAAACCTGGGTGCCGACAATGGGTCGACCGGTGTCAGGATGCACATCGTCGAGGTGCAGTTGGGCGCCTGATCCGGAGACGACTCGGAGAATCTTCCCAGACTCGAGATCGATGGCACCGACCATGTTACCCCGCCGCCAGTAATTATCGGCGGGGTTGTGACCAGTGGCGATCTTTGCTGTAGCACGATGAACTCGCGGCCCGGCGTCTCCATGCATGACGAATACGCGGACCGACCAAAGCCGGGGGCCGAACAAAGCGGCGAGGGCAGGGGCCTGGCGCAGCCGGCGCTGCACGAGATAGCCGCGTGGCGAGATCATCCTCTCGGCAAGCGACTCGGGCGTTTGCCGAGTCCCGCCCAGCAGCTCGACTTCATCACGCGCCGGATCGTACCGATCGGCGCTGATCACTGAGAGGCTGTACTTGCCGCCAACCTCCTTCATGAACAGCGGATAGAGTTCTGGCTTCCGGAGGAGGGCGGCCAGAGCATCCGCATCGGTCACATTGGGGATGCCAGGGATGGCGCGGCCTTCCGCGCTGATGGCGATCAGTTCGGGAACCGGCATTTGCGCGCCGGCCATGATCGTGTGGAACAGGATTTTATCCGCCGCCGCGCAGTACCAATATTGGCTATTGCAAGCCAGGTGCATGGCATTCTGGGCGTGCTTGCCGACAAAGCGCCGCTTCTCAGAGAAGGGGATCGCGGGGTCCCAGAGCCGGTAATAAAAATATTCCTGCGGGGTGAGTTTCCCTGGCCCGCGCCAGAGGGCTAGAATTTCGCGAAGAATCGAAAAGACATTGCCCCTGGACGAGAGCGCCAAGCTCAGGTTTTCCCGAATGTCGATGCGCGGAATGCCAGAGAGCGAGTCGTAGGTTTGGGTTTCGATAGTCGCACTCATGGCGATTCCTTTGCTACTGGGGATTTGGCGGTGAGAATGACGTCCGCGGTCACGGTGGCGCTGATATTTTGCGAATCGGCGGAGGCGAGGGGAGGGGCCATGGCAGCCTCCATCTGCATGGGGGCCGGGCTCAGGATCGGGCTGGGCCCGCCGGTGAGATCGACCGACTGGTAGCCTTCGACCGACATATCCAGGGTTTGGGCCGCGGCCAACGCCTCCTGCCGCAAGGCGGCGAGGGCTTGCAGCCGCGCCTTGCGTCCGGCCGCATCCGCCTGGTCCTGCGACACTTGCCAGCCGAGATTGCCGAGGGAGAGGCCGAACGCCTGGAGCTGCCCGACCAGGCCAAGCACCGTTTCTCCCGAATGCCCTCTGATCTCAAGGGTCTGAGAGGCTTCCCAATGCGCAGGGACGCCATTGGCCGCATCCACGAAATCGGTGCTGTAATCCTGAAACTCGGCCACAATCCCGGGCACCTTGCCGGCGAGGAGATTGGCCCGCGCCATCAGATCGTTGACGTGGCGCTGCGTGGTGACGGCCGAGGGCGATTGGCTGGAAGCCACCAGATCGGCCACCAGCAGGGTGGGCGGGACGGTGATCGTTGCGGTTTCCGAAAGATGAAGCAGCGGCGGCCCGTTGGATGGGGGCGCTCCGCAATCCTGCGCATGGGCGGTGGATGAGGCGGCGAGACAGGCGAGTATCACAAGAAAAATGCGGCGCACGGCGAACTCCATCCATGGTTTGTGGAGGTTCGCTACCGCAGCGTTTTGCGAATGGCGGGATCTGCGTGCGGTTTTACCGCGTGAATGCAAAGAGCTCGGCTGACGACGGGCGCGGCGCGGCCGATCCAGCGCGGCCAAAGCTTTGTCTCGCCTTTGGAGGGCCCAAAGCCTATAATGTGCCGATGACCCGCCCGACACGATCCCGCGCCGAGCTATTGAACGTGCTGCGCGCGCACGAGGCGGAGCTGCGGGCGCGTGGGGTCGAGACGATGACCTTGTTCGGATCGATGGCCCGCGAGGAGGCGACTGGCGGCTCGGACGTGGATTTGGCAATCCGTCCGGGAGCAGGATTTTCCGCCGGCGGCTTCGATCATTTTGGCCGGTTGGATGCTTTGCGCGATCGCCTGAGCGCCTTGCTGGGCTGCGACGTCGACCTGGTCGAGGAGACAGCGGTTCGGCCGCGGCTGGCCCGCGTGATCGAACAGGAAGGTTTGCGTGCCTTCTAGCCGGCCGGAGCCCGGTTCCTGGACATTTTGGATAATATCCGGCTTCAAGGCTATGTGGAGGGCATGGATCGTGTGGCATTCGACGCCGACAGCCGGACGCGCGATGCGGTCGAACGCTGTGCTTTAAGCGCCTGAGCGAGGCGGCGGCAAAGCTGGGTCCGCAGGCTGATGAACTGGCGCCGGGGATGCCTTGGCGAGCGGTCCGGGCCTTCGGGAATGTCCTGCGGCACGCCTGCGACCAGGTCGATCCGGCGCTCCGGCACGGATCTGGGAAATCGTCACCGACGATCTACCGCTGATGGTCGAGGCGGCCGAGGCGGCGCTGCTGCGTTTGGACAAAGCGCAGAAATCTTAAGCGCGGCTACAGCACACCTTTCAAGGCGTGGCGGTCGAAAAGATCGCCGAATTCCAGATATTCGCCCAGCACGTCAAAGCTTTTATGGCGGCCGAGGCGCTTGAGGTCGGCAGGATGCACGCCGCGCTCCATTCCCGTGGTGAGCGCGCCACGTTTCAGGCTGTGGCCGCCAAAATGTTTTCCATCGAAGCCAGCGGCGCTGGCTCTGGCTTGCACCATGTCGGCAATGGCGCGGGTACTCATCGCGTCATGGCCGATGCGGGGCAGGGCAGGGGGCGGACCCCCGGCGGGCAGCCCGCCGGCTTCGCCGGCTTTGACCTGTTTCGCCTGCCAGATCCGCCGGAACACCGCGCCAGAGGTGATGCCGGCGGCCTCGCGCCAGCGGGCCAATGCGCGCACCGGACACAATTCGGTCTCGCCATAGGGGAGCGGAACAATCACGGCGGCGGCCTGCGAGCCTTTGCTTTGCGGGATGGTCAGACGCAGGCCGCGTTCGGTCTGTTCCAGCCGCTCGACCCGGATCGCCACGAGCTCGGAGCGCCGCAGCGCGCCGGCGAAGGCGACCAGAATCAGCGCTTTGTCGCGCAGTCCGCGCAGATCGTCGGGAATTTGCGCCAGCATCTGGCGCACGATGCTGGCCGTGGCGGCGGCTTTCTTTTCCGGGGCTTGCCCTTTCCGGGCGGCATCCCGCCTTATGCCCGCCACCGTCTCCGCCACGCAGACATCGCCGGTCGGCACCGCGCAGCCGGCGGCGCGGTGCAAATAGCGGATCGCGGCGCGGCGCAGATCGATGGTGTTGGGCGCCAGGCCGCGGCGGCGCTCGGCGGCTAAAAAAGTGGCGACATCGGCGCCGCAAGCGGGCAGGGCAGGGAGGTTGCGTTGGTCGCACCAAGCGCACCAGGCGCGCACCGCGGCGCGATAGGCAATGCGGGTATTTTCGGCCTTCGCCATGCGCTGGAACACTTTTGCCGCGTCGCGCTCGGCGGCTAGCGTGCCATCCATCACGGGCTCAATGGCGTCGACCGTATCGTCGAACCAGACCCGGACCGCAACCGCACTGCCACCGATCGGGGCATCCGGGAGGGTTAGGGTGGCCGGCAGCTGGGCAAGGGCAGAACTCATATGATTCTCGTCCCCTTCCGGGTGCCCGTCCCAATCGAAGTCATCATCAGCCGCCATTTGCGGCCATTTCATCCCGCCACATGGGCGCGGGCAGGAGCAAGAATCCGCGGCTGAGGTGCGTGTCAATCACGACCTGGTTCCTGTGGCGCGACCAGCTGGGGCCGCCAGTCCTTGACCAGCTGCTCGAATGGCTCGCGGAGGCCATAGGCATCAGGGTAGGCTTGCCGCAGCGCGATCAGGCGCAGGACGGCTAAAATATCGTCGGAGATCGCCTTGTCGACCATCCAGAGGTCTCGGAAATCGAACCGGCCGCAATCGTCGGCATTCCACCAGGCCAGCAGGAAGTCGGCGACGCGCTTCGATTGGCCGGTATCGCTCTGGGCGATGGCGAGGAGGCGGTTGAGGGCGGCAAGCGGTGGATCGATGTCGAGCACGGTCATTGCGGGGCCTTTGGCGGCGAAAATCGGCGGCCAAGCCCGCCTTGAGCGTAACTTTGCACGGTTTTCGCTTCTTAGCAATCTACTTCCGACAAGACAATTTATCGGAAGTAGATACGGGACAACCGGCGGGGCAGGGGGCGTAAAAAAGAAAAACTGTCATTTGACAGATCATGCCAATATCCGTCACTCTGCGTTTACTCGCTTGATAATATGGAGTGTTTTCGTGGCCGTCGCGAACCCCGATCTACCCAGCATTTGGCGGAAGCTGCCATGACCCCGGCCGACGGTTTTGCGGGAGCACCGCTCGACCTCCTGACCCGGATCGCCGCATCCGACCCGCTGGCGCTCGCCACCAGCCTCGCCGCCGCCGCCGCGTCCATCGCCCGGCTCGACCAAGCCCTGGCGGGGCATCCGCTGGCCCAGGCCTTTCTCTACCGCATGCGCCTCACCGCGGTCCGGCACCAGGCCGCCGCCGATGGCGCGCTGATCGACCCCTGGCACCTCGCCGCCACCGTCGAAGGGCTGCGGCTGCGCATGGACCCTTACCTGCGCATCATCGACCGCGCCGATATTCTGGAGAAGGCCCGTACCGCCCTCACTTTGCATCAGTGGCTCGTCGAGCCGGATTTCGATCAGGAAGGCGAGGTCCAGCGCGCCGAGATTTTGCTCCGCCGGCAGCCCGCCGCTTTGCATCCGCTCCTGACGGCGGCGCAGGGCTTGCGCGACTGGATCAATGCCGGCGAGACACGGCCGCCGATGCGCGCCGCCATGGTACGTCTCTGGCGACAGCGCCAGCTGATGCGCCTGCCCGTGCCGCTGACCGGGGCAGCGGCACTGCACGCCGGGCAGTCCTGGGACCGCGAGCTTTGGCTGCCGGCGTTTCTGGCGGCGATCGAGCGGGAAGCGGCGGACGGGCTGGACCTGCTCTATACGATGGAGCGGGCCTGGTTCGCGGCACGGCGCGCCAGCGCCGGCCGGCGCAAGGATTCTCACGCCGCCGCCGTAGTTGATGTCCTCGCCGTGGCACCGGTGATCTCGGCGACGACGGTGGCCAGCGTACTCGGCATTGCCCTGAAAAGCGCCATCCGCCTGCTCAACGAACTGGTCGCCGCCGGCATCGTCCTCGAGGTCACGTACCGCGCCAAGCGGCGCCTGTTCGCCCTGCAGGGGCTGGCACCGTTGCGCGACATTGTGCGGCCGCCCTATCGGCCCGATCCAAATCGCGGCCGCGGCCAGCCCCGCCACGAGGTCGAAGAGGATTTTGCGGACGCCACGCATGTGCCACCGCAACCTCTCGCGCCGCTCGAGCGCCACGCTTTTGAATATCATGCGCTGGAGGAGGCGATGGCGCATCTCGATGCCGTGGTGCGGAATTCACGACAAGCTCTGCATGGTATGCAAATTGTCGGAGATGATTTGTAGACCCCGCCTGATCGTTATCAGAGTTAGACTCTCCCCCCGTTTCATTGGGGTTTTGGTGGCCGATCGAGTGCGGCTAAGCGTCCGGGCATGTCCAGCAGCTTCGTAGCGGCGGCGCCGACGGCTAAGCTGACGGTCGGATACGTCTCGGCCGAGCTAATAGATATGCCGTCAGGAAAAGTGACCGTAGCGTGATAGCCGTTGCCCTGGGCTGTGGCCGAGAGTGTGATAGACGTCATTGTTTGCCCCTTACCCATACCAGAAAAGCGTCCAAATCATCTTTAGGCGACGGCGAACTTGCGTACGCCTCAAGCTCAATGGCGGTGCGCCGGACCACCTCAATAACAAATCCTTCGTCGCCACTGCGGTTCATCGCTGAGCGCCAATTTAAGGTTGACCGTGTGCCATGGAGGATTTGCGACCGATCGCTGACGATTCTTTTTGCGAACTGCTTAGCGGTCATGGAGGACTCACTCCTGATGGGATCGTCTGGGTTCAAACCATAAAACGCGGCAAGTATTGCTTCCAACCGGGCCTGGCTTCCCGAGGTGCTGCCGGCCCACATTAACACCTCCAAAGCCGTTTCAAGTTTAACCGCTGAGATCGAATCAATATTTTCCGCCAGAGCTTCGTGAAGCCAATAAGCAGCGTCACACCACGCTTGTTCCAGTTTTGGGAGCCGGTACTGACCTGTCGCGAACGATTTTACGAGTCTGCCGACGGCAGCAATTACCGGTGCGGTGTTCTGGAGTTGGTCCGCTAGTGTGCCGGTTCCAATCGCCATACCAGCTTGTACATTGGACCAACTTCCAAGGTACCATCCCTCTATTTCGGTAATGACCTGTCTCTGTGTTCCTCCGCGACGGGCGTCAATCCTTTTCATTGTTCGCGAGCCCCAGGACAGGGGAATAACAACCTGCAGCGCGACGATTGCTAAATCGGTTGACAGAGCCGCGATTTCCTCTGCGCGGTGCCGCTCACACCCCTCAACGGAAATGCGTGCCAACCAATTAGCGCCATTCTCCTTCATAAACTCAAGCATTTGGTTAAAGCTGTGTGTACCCAGAGTGTCGCGGGCGGGCGGGTAAAAATCGCTTCTCACAAGGTCATCAATAAAAACAAAGTCAGCGGGTCCGACTGAAAATCGAGGGGCGGCCCAAGGTGTAAGCATGCAAGGCACAAATACCCGGCGTGGGGCAGAAAGTTTGCCAAACCAATCTTCAAAATACGCGTGCAAAGCCCTCACGTCGCCGCCCCCGATCGAAGCGGCATCTCGCCCCACATACGCCGCCAGCGCCTTCATCAGCTCCTTGCGGACATCCGCATAGATCGCGCCCCGCTCCATCGCTGGCGATCGGCCAACCAAATTGTCCAGAAATCCAAAGAACGCCTCAGCCGATGGCGTCCGGACGACAATCAGCCTATCGACGTCCGGTTGAGCGATCGCGATTCGCTCTGTCCGCAGGAACTCTTGCGTAAACTGATGCGGCGGCACGGGCAGCAAAAGTTCGACGCCGGGGACAAGCGCCCGAAGAAGCCCAACCTCCCTGCCGTATTGAGCCTGTTCCACGGTCCCTCCCTGCGACTACCGAATCATGCCCCGGCTCGCTAAAATCTGAGCTTCATTTCTTGTCTTCACAAGCCAAGAGATATCCTCGGCGGCGTCTTCTGACTTAAGCGTCACATCCGGCAGGCGTTGATTTACTAACTTTACAAACTTGACCAAGTAACGGAACCGTGTCATCTTGCCCGGCAAGGAGAGAGCCATGGCCCGACATTCGACAGTTACGACTAAAAGCAGTGCAGTGACAGCGAACCGGGTAGCCGGTGCGGCCACACTCCGCTTCTCGAGTGGCTCTGCCGCTGCTGCAAGGGAATTCGCCGTGCCCGTCGATCCCGCAGTGCTCAAAGCCTTGTCGGCCCGGCCGTCGACGCTCAGGAGCCTTGTGGAACAGTTTGGGCACGTAGTGGCGAGGACGAAAGAAAGCGGCCAGGCGCGAGGCTTCACCGTCATGATCGATGCCAAGGGAAACGCGAAATTCGGCCCCTTGCCGCAACGCGATGCGCCCGGCCCCGCGACGACGGAGGATGGACGCATTGAAGCATCCCTCGAAGCGGCGCGCACGCGCGGCCGCCTGCGCGCTGCGCAAATCCTCGATCAGAGCGACATGCTCACAGCTGAACAATTCGCCGAACGGCTGGGTGTCTCGCGCATGACGGTGAATGCGCGCCGTCAGAAGCACGAGTTGCTCGGTCTGGATGGCGCCAAGCGTGGCTTCCGGTTCCCAGCGTGGCAGGTGGATGACGACGGGAAAGCATTCGACGCACTTCCGAAGCTGTTCGATATGCTGGGCAGCAACGCATGGACGGTCTATCGATTCCTCACCCAGCGGCATTCCGCCCTGGAGGGCAGCTCGGCCAAGGATGCTCTGCGCCAGGGGAAGAAGACGCAGGTCCTTCAGGCCGCCGAAAGCTTGGCGCAGGGTGACTTTGCCTAGTGCCAAGCCTTCCACCGACGCTCGCATTCGATGGCGTTGCCCTCGATCTCATGACCGTCCCAGTGGGGGCGAAGTTCGGGCGCATCCATCTAAAGACATTTCCTGGTCCTCTCGGGTTCGGGAAAAATCCGTCGCGATTCAGCGATCCGCGCCGCCGAACCGAAGACAATCGGTTCGGCGTGCTTTACCTTGGCTCGTCGCTCAAAGTCTGTTTTCTGGAGACCATGCTACGGGACGATCGCGATGGCATCGTCGGCCAGATCGAGATCACGGAAACCGAACTGGACGATCGGCGTTATGCCGAAATCCGGGTCCGCCGGGCGCTTCGGCTAGTAGACCTAACCGGGGATGGGCCTGTCCGCATGGGCATTCCAAGCGATGTCGCGCGCGGCCGCCGCCAGGGTCTCGCGCGCAAATGGTCGGTGGCGTTTCATGAGCACCCGCAGCAGCCGGACGGGATCGTCTATCCCTCCCGGCTGAACGGGGAGACTAATCTGGCGATCTACGGCCGCGCTATCGGGAATCTCGAACTATTGCGTGAACAAGATTTGAAGCGTGCAGCCGGGTTACCCAATGTCCTCGATGACTTCTTCGTCGCCCTGCTCTAAGCAAGGACACCCGCATAAGCCGGCTTCATAGACTTGTCCTTTTGCCCCTTTAACCGTTCCAGAAATCCCGCTTGACGTGCCGGCTACCGTCGGTTGAGTAACCAAAACTGACCAATTTTTATAGACCAGGAAGGCCGGCATGAACGCCGTCGAGATTGAACAAGCGATATCCGCCCTGGCCGAGCAGCCCTTTGATGCGGCTGAGTTCCCGTATGCGTTCCTTGAAGCCTTCGGGAACAAGCAAACCACGATCAGGCGCCTTCGCAAGGGCGAATCGAACAAATCCGACCTTGGTGGCGTCCTGCAGACGAACAACATCCACATCGCCACATGCCCCAACGGGACTGTTACCAAAACCCTTGGGGCGCTGAAAACCAGCTCGGCGACAACACGCGGCAGGGCAAAATTCATACTCGCTACAGACGGCGCCGCATTCGAGGCCGAGGATCTGAGCTCAGGTGAAACCGTCGCCTGTGAATATACAGACTTCCCGAACCATTTTGGCTTCTTCCTGCCCCTCGCAGGTATCAGCACGGTCAAACAGATCCGTGAGAGTTCGTTTGACATCAGGGCTACCGGCCGACTGAACAAGCTATATATCGAGCTTCTGAAGGACAACGCGGATTGGGGCACCGCAGATCGTCGCCATGACATGAACCATTTTATGGCCCGGCTGATCTTCTGCTTCTTTGCCGAGGATACTGATATATTTATCGGCGCTGCTGCGTTCACGACGACCATCGACCGGATGAGCGCCAAGGACTCATTGAACACTCATGACGTGATCAGCGATCTGTTCCGCGCCATGAACACCAAGGTGGCGGAGCGGGCTGCCGCCGGCATTCCGCGGTGGGCGGATGTCTTCCCTTACGTCAACGGTGGGCTGTTCTCCGGCAGCACGGATGTTCCTCGCTTCAGCAAGATTGCTCGGTCCTATTTGCTTCATATCGGCAACTTGGACTGGAAGAAGATCAATCCCGATATTTTCGGGTCCATGATCCAGGCTGTCGCTGATGATGATGAACGTGGATCGCTTGGCATGCATTACACCAGCGTGCCGAACATCTTGAAGGTTCTTAATCCACTTTTCCTAGATGATCTGCGGGGCAAGATTCATGAGGCCGGGGACAACCCTCGCATGCTGCTGAATCTGCGCAAGCGCATATCTCGCATCAGGGTTTTTGACCCGGCATGTGGCTCCGGCAACTTCTTGGTCATCGCTTACAAAGAGATGCGGGCGATCGAGGCAGAGATCAACCAGCGCCGTGGTGAAGAGATCCGAGCCAGCGAGATACCATTAACCAACTACCGCGGCATTGAGCTACGCGATTTTCCGGCCGAGATCGCTCGCCTGGCTTTGATCATAGCGGAATATCAGTGCGACGTACTTTATCGTGGCCAGAAAGAGGCTTTGGCTGATTTCTTACCTCTCGATGCAGAGAACTGGATCACCTGTGGCAATGCCTTGCGGCTGGACTGGCTCAGTATTTGCCCACCCACAGGAACGAGCGTGAAACATCATGCTGATGATCTGTTTCATACGCCGCTCGATCAGGCCCAAATCGACTTTCAGAATGAAGGTGGAGAGACATACATTTGTGGTAATCCACCTTACCTTGGTTCGACATGGCAATCTGCAGAACAAAAAGAAGAATTGGAGCGAATTTTCGAGGGGCGCACGAAGAGCTGGAAATCTCTGGACTATGTTGCCGGATGGTTCATGAAAGCAGCAGATTACGGTACCCACACTCGCGCCGTATCAGCCTTTGTGTCAACAAATTCAATTTGCCAGGGTCAGCAGGTACCAATCCTCTGGCCAATGATATTCGCGACGGGGCATCGAATTGCGTTTGCCCACACGTCCTTTAAGTGGACAAATCTAGCTAGCAACAATGCCGGCGTCACCGTCGTAATTGTTGGGATATCAAATCACGCAGGTACATCTCGACGGCTGTTTTCCATATCTGACAATGACGGTATCCTTCAGACTGAGTCTGAGCATATCAATGCTTATTTAGTGTCCGGAGCCGATCTTGTCGTTGAAAAACGGGCAAAACCGTTGGGGTTCCTTAATGACATGAGTTTTGGAAATAAACCGGTCGACGGCGGTCACCTGCTTCTCAATGTGGACGAGGTCGAAGCTTTGAATCTCACCATGGCTCAAAAATCTCGTTTTATCCGTAGCATCTACGGTTCTGCCGAATTCATCCGTGGCCTATCACGATATAGCATTTGGATTAAAGACACCGAAGTCGATGAGGCATTGTCAATTCCATCACTCAGTCAGCGTGTAGATGCTGTCCGAGCGATGCGGCTGGCTAGCCCAAAGGCAGCGACGGTCGAATCGGCAACAACGCCATACCGCTTCGGGGAGGTCCGTCAGGACGGAAGCGAGGCCGTAATTATCGTCCCCAGCGTTTCATCCGAACGAAGAGAATTTCTGCCTGTGGGTTATGCACCGAGTGGCACCATCATCAGCAACCTCGCCTTCGCCATATATGATGCCCCGCTCTGGAACATGGCGCTAATTGCCTCTCGCTTGCACCTAGTCTGGATTGGCACCGTATGCGGCAAGATGAAGACTGACTTCCGCTATTCCAACACCCTTGGCTGGAACACTTTTCCTGTTCCGGCGCTGACTGAAAAAAACAAGGCCGACCTGACCCAGTGCGCCAAGAATATCCTTCTGGCCAGAGAGGCCCATTTCCCGGCGACCATCGCCGATCTGTATGACCCTGAGACCATGCCCGCTGATTTGCGTGCCGCTCATGATCATAACGACGAGGTACTTGAGCGCATCTACATCGGCCGGCGGTTTAAAAATGATACCGAGCGTCTGGAAAAGCTGTTCGACATGTACACAAAAATGGTTGGCAAGGGGGCGGCAAAGAAACGTGCTTGAATGCACCCTTCCAACATCATCAAAAATGGACCACCCAAATTCTAACGGAATATAAGGTACACCAATGACGCTCGGCATTCCCACTGTCTCGGTTCAATATGCCCATAACGGCAGTTCGACCAAAGCCAACGAGCTTGGCATGCGGCCGATGCAGGAACGGGTGTACGAGAAGCGAGGCGAACAATATCTGCTCATCAAGTCACCGCCGGCCTCGGGCAAGAGCCGCGCGCTTATGTTTGTCGCCTTGGACAAGCTCCATAACCAGGGCCTACGGCAGGCAATCATTGTGGTGCCGGAGAAGTCCATCGGCGCGAGCTTCCATGATGAACCGCTGAGCAAGTATGGTTTTTGGGCGGATTGGACGGTCGCGCCAAAGTGGAATTTGTGTGACGCGCCGGGCTCCGACAATGGTGGGAAGGTCAATTCCGTTGCCGCCTTCCTGGAGAGCAGTGACAAGGTGCTGGTCTGCACCCATGCGACATTCCGGTTCGCCGTTGACCGCTTCGGCGCCCAGGCTTTCGATGACCGCCTGATCGCCGTCGATGAATTTCACCATGTCTCGGCTAACCCAGATAATAAGCTCGGCGCGCATTTGGCCGAATTTATTGGTCGCGGCCGGGTTCATATTGTCGCCATGACGGGCTCCTATTTCCGCGGTGATGCGGAAGCCGTGCTGATGCCGGAGGATGAGTCGAAGTTCGATACCGTCACATACACTTATTATGAGCAGTTGAACGGCTACCAGTACCTGAAGCAGTTGGACATCGGCTATTTCTTTTATGCCGGCTCCTATGCCGACGATATCCTGAAAGTGCTCGACCCGGCGGAGAAGACGATCATCCATATTCCTAGCGTCAATTCGCGGGAAAGCACCAAGGACAAGATCAAAGAGGTTGACCATATCATCGAGGCTCTGGGTGAATGGCAAGGGACGGACCCGGCAACCGGCTTCCAGTTAGTCAAAACACCTGATGGCCGGGTGATCCGGATCGCCGACCTGGTGGAAGATGATCCGGCAAAACGTGATCGGGTTGCTGGAGCCCTGAAAGATTCCTCACAAAAGAGAAATCGCGATTATGTGGACATCATCATCGCGCTCGGTATGGCGAAAGAAGGGTTCGACTGGATCTGGTGTGAACACGCCCTGACGGTAGGATACCGGTCCAGCCTTACCGAGATTGTGCAGATCATCGGCCGGGCAACCCGTGACGCCCCCGGCAAGGCCCGTGCCCGCTTCAGCAACCTGATCGCAGAACCTGATGCATCGAACGAGGCCGTGACCGAGGCCGTCAATGATACTCTGAAGGCGATCGCCGCATGCCTGTTGATGGAACAGGTTCTCGCGCCGCGTTTCGAATTCAAACCAAAAAACCCCAACAACACACCGACCCCTGGCTTTGATTACGGCGAAGGAGGGTATGATCCTGAAAAGTGCAATGTCGGTTTCAGCGAGGAAACGGGCAAATTCCAGATCGAGATAAAAGGGTTGGCGACGCCAAAAAGCCCAGAAGCCACGCGAATTTGTCAGCAAGATTTGAATGAGGTGATTGCCGCTTTTGTTCAGGACAAACAGGTGATCGAACGCGGATTGTTTGATTCCGAGCTTGTTCCTGAAGAATTGACGCAGGTTAAAATGGGCAAGATCATCAAAGAAAAATATCCCGAGCTGGATGACGAGGACCAAGAGACTGTACGGCAGCATGCCATCGCTGCCCTGAACCTAACCCAGAAGGCCAAGGAAATCGCCACGGGCGGGGATGATACCGAGGAGAGTGGCAATACGGCATTTGTCGACGGGGTCCGGCGATACGCAATGAACGTGCGCGACCTAGACATTGATCTAATCGATCGCATCAATCCGTTTGGCGAGGCTTATGCCATCCTTGCCAAGGCCATGAGCGAAGAAAGCCTAAGACAGGTTGCGGCAGCGATCGCAGGTAAACGCATCAATTTGACGATCGAGGAAGCCCGTGACTTGGCCAAGCGAGCCTTGAAATTCAAACAGGAGCGTGGCCGGCTGCCCGATATCACATCGCCCGACCCATGGGAAAAACGTATGGCAGAAGGCGTAGCATTCTTGGCCCGTATGAAGGCGGAGGCAACTCGTGTCTAAATTCACGGATGAAGATGATGCGCTTCTTGGAGAGCTTGGGGTCGAGGTCGAGACCAAGAAGGAGTTCGGCCACACACCGCGCGAGGAACGTATCATTGCCGGATTTGAAGAAATACAGCGGTTCGTTGAACAGCACGGCCATCCGCCGAGGCATGGTGAAGACAAGGACATTTTCGAACGACTGTACGCTACGCGCCTCGATCGCTTCCGTGAGCTGGCTGATTGCCAGAAATTATTGAAGCCACTGGATCACAAGGGATTGCTGTCTGGGGTCTCAGCATCGCCTGCTATTGCCACAGAGGATCTCGATGATGACGAGCTGCTGGCCCAACTCGGCGTGGAAACCTCGGCACCAGACGATGTGACCGAACTCCGGCATGTTCGTTCTGCCGCCGATAAGCGAGCGGCAGAAGAAATTGCCAATCGCGAGAAGTGTGAGGATTTCGAGACATTCAGGCCGTTATTCGACCAGGTGCAAGCTGAACTGGCATCAGGCATCAGGCAAACTAGGGCCTTTGAGCAGAAGGCCGAAATCAGGCCAGGTAGTTGGTTTATTGTTGGTGGCCAGAAAGCGTATGTCGCTGACATGGGAGAGATCTTCTCCAATGCGCAGGGCCGAACGGACGCCCGCCTCCGCGTGGTGTTCGACAATGGCACCGAAAGCAATCTGCTTATGCGATCGCTGCAGCGCGCGCTGCACAAAGATGAGGCCGGCCGCCGAATTACAGATCCTGTTGTGGGCCCCCTCTTCGCTGGTCAGAGCGAGGATGGTGATCTGGCGAGTGGGACCATC
Organism: Acetobacteraceae bacterium; assembly: GCA_003164135.1. Taxonomy (GTDB): domain Bacteria; phylum Pseudomonadota; class Alphaproteobacteria; order Acetobacterales; family Acetobacteraceae; genus Acidocella. The sequence continues at coordinate 52,882 of PLSD01000001.1, read as the reverse complement.
TATGTTTTGAGAAGCGAATCTGATCATCCAGATGTGGCGGCTCACCGGGAAATCTTGCACAAGATCGGGGTCACCGGCAGCAGCGTCGAAAAGCGGATCGCCAACGCAAAACTCGATCCAACCTTCTTGATGGCAAACGTCGACATTAAGGCCACCTACCAGCTCTATAATATTAACCGCACGAAGCTGGAAAATGTGATCCATCGAGTTTTTGGCGCCGCCCAAGCCGACATCAAAATTAAAGATCGATTTGGCAATCCAGTCGTTCCTCAGGAATGGTTTCTGGTCCCGTTATTCGTGATCGACCAGGCTGTTAACATGATCAAGGACGGTTCAATAACGGGCTACGTATATGATCCCGGTACTGCATCGCTCAAACGTGTGCCAGGTGGCGACACATGAGTAACATCAACATCAGACGCGCCGTAGAGAATATTCGCTTTGGGACAACGGTATACACACCCGTTGTCGAACTCATTGTGAATGCTATTCAGGCTATTCGTGCTGTCAGTAAGACCGGTGGTCTAGTCGATGTCACCGTGCTGAGAGGCAGTGAAGTTGATCTCCTGGATAGATTATCACCTATCGAGGGCTTCATTGTGAAAGATGATGGTATCGGCTTCAACCTCGAGAATCGTGACTCATTCGACACACTCTATACCGAACTCAAAGCGCCAGATGGCGGAAAAGGATTTGGCCGTTTCACGTGTCTGAAGTATTTTGATCATTTTGCAGTAAAGAGCGTCTTCAATGATGGCCTTTGCCTAAAGCAAAGGACATTTGCGCTCGGAACCGGCAAAGATATTATAACTGGCGAAGAGGTTTCCGACGCAGATCAAGCGCGAACGGGAAGCGAGGTCACGATATCAGGTATCAAAGGCGTTAAGTTCCCTGAAAAGGGAATCGATGTCGTTTCGAGAATTCTCGTAGAAAAATTGTTGCCCTATTTTATTAACCCTAATTCCGAATGCCCGCGTATAATAATCCGTGACGGTATTACTGGCACTCCTTCGGTTTTGAATGATTACCTTTCTAAGGAAGAGCGCCAAATTACTGAGCTATCGATTGATAGCGGCGACATTGTATTGCCGCGGCAGGAAATGCCTGAAAATTTCTCCGTTCGAGTGTTTAAATTCTACTCACCGAAGAGCAATAAAAGCAAGATTAGCCTTGTGGCTCATCAGCGTGAAGTCACTGACGTCACGATTCAAACGTACGTTCCGGAATTTGCAGATGAGTTTTATGAACCAGCGCATAATGGGGATACACGCGATCGGAACTTTATTCTCAAGGCGTATGTGTTTGGGTCCTACCTCGACGACAACGTCTCAGTGGAGCGCGGCGGATTTGTCTTTCAGAAGGACAACGATGTCTTGCTTGGCATTTCTCAGACCCAAATCGAAGAAGCTGCCGCGGTGATTGCAAGTAAGTCCGTTGGACAAGAGATCACTGCTCGTCAAACACATAAGCAAGAGCGAATTCATGAATATATCGAACGAGAAGCTCCATGGCATCGGAACTTGAGTCGAGAAGCTGATTTTTCATCACTTCCTATGAGGCCCTCACCTCAAGAAATTGAAATGCACCTCCAGAAGGAAAAGATCCAACGTGAAATTAAGACTCGCGCTGCGGTAGCTCAAGTGTTGGCAAGCAACAACAGGGCTGAGCTGGCAGACAGAGTCGTGGAGCTAGTTGGTAGTATATCGCAAGCCAGCCAAAACGACCTGATACACTATGTATCGATGAGAAAATGCGTTCTTGATTTGTTTGAGAAGGCACTCGAGGTAGATGAAAATGGAGTCTATTCGTCAGAGGGCGAAGTTCACGACATCATAATGCCTCGGAAAAGAGACAGTATTGAGCTCAATTATGACCAGCACAATCTCTGGATATTAGATGAACGTCTGAACTTCGCAGACTATGTCACCTCTGACAAAAATATTGACGGAGCTGGGAGCGATCGTACAGATATTACGATCTTCAATCGACGCATCGCATTTCGTGGAGACAATGAGCCCAGCAATCCAATCACGATCTTTGAGTTCAAGAGACCTCAACGCCACGATTTTGCCAATCAATCTTCCGATGAAGATCCTGTCGATCAAATAATCCGATATGTAAATGAGATTCGGGATGGCAAATATAGGACCCCAAAGGGCAGAGATATTCTCGTGACGGAAAACACACCGTTCTACGGCTACGTAGTCTGCGACCTACCGAAAAAAATCAAAGATTGGCTGGAACGAACAAAGAATTTTACTCCTATGCCAGATGGACTCGGATACTTCCAATGGTTCGGAAATATCAAACTCTACATCGAAGTGTTGGGCTGGGAAAAAGTATTGCGTGATGCAGGAATGAGAAACAAAGTTTTCTTCAAACAGCTTGGCATCTAACATTCAACGAAACTGAAGGAAATTCGACCAACATGCTTCGTGATCGTAGAGTAAGCGTGAGCCGATCTCCGCCTTTAGTCGCAGTCGAGAGATGAGCCGCACCTTGAGACCGAGACATAGCGCGTCGGCGCGACAAAAGGCCCCTGTGCGGCTCACTGGGGGCTCGGGTACGCGATACGAAAATTCTGTCGCGGCACGTTTTCTGCTGGACATGCTTGCAGGATTAAACGGCCTCGGTTCGGACTTCGGCAGGATCACACGGATCGATTGGCAAGTGCGTGATGCAGGATGGCTTGCCGATGACTTGGCCCTCACGTGCGAGCCATTTGCGGATGAGAGGCGCTCGATCGGCATCTCCATAAAGAGCGATCAACAGGTCAACACGCGAGGGTTCCCATCTGACTTCGTGGATCTTGCCTGGGGACAGTGGCTCGGTCGCGGTACCAGCAGGGTCTTTCAAAGAGGAAGAGACGCAATTGTTCTCGTGACGGCCGAACTCCCGAGCAACGTGAAGTCCGACTGGACGGCGTTCCTCTCCGAAATTCTGGCGGGGCCGCCCGATCGCATTGTTGCGCGCTTGAGCTCCGGCCCCCTTGAAGGTTCCCAGGCTTCCGCCTTGCAGCGCGCAATTGCCGCCGGCTTCGCATGTCCGGGGCGTTACGAGCATCCGACAGATGCTACGGAAACCATCCGTCTTTTACACGACGTTAGGCTCTCTGATTTCGATTTTAGCAGCTCGACATCCCAAAGCCAGGTGCACGCACTTCAAGATTGCCAGAGCATTCTGACCTCGGGCGATCTTGGCGAAGCACGAGAACTTTGGGATCGCCTAGTTGGTATCGCTGATGAGAAGCGCCCCGTGGGCGGATCGCTCGATTTGCGTGAACTGCTAGCCTCATTGCGTGATCGATTCCGTTTCCATGCTCATCCGGACTTCCGAGCGGATTGGGAGACGCTCCTTCGCAGAGCGGGCGACGCGTTGGCTGACGTTGAGACCCGCATCGCTACCCTTGCTTATCTCCCGAGAGCCAGTGAACGTGCTTCTATTGAGCAGAAACTCGCGTCTGCGGGGGTATGCGTCCTCGTAGGCGAGTCCGGAAGCGGCAAGTCCGCCCTTGCGAAGGAAATATCGCTCGCCGACTATCCGCGGACGATATGGCTTACGGCCAATGTTCTCGACCACGAAACTCTGCTGGACTTTGAGCGCGCCATAGGATTGCGTCATCCGCTAATAGACGTCTTGTGTGCTGCTCCTACTCGATGCCTGCTCGTTTTCGACGGACTAGAATCCTACGCCGAACGGGCTCTGCGCCTGACAGCACGGATCGCGAGTGACCTATTTTCTTCTGGCGCCACTCACGTCCACCTGCTGCTCACTCTTCAATTCCAATCAGCCGATAGAAGCACGAGGCAGCTAGCGGCCTTCGGGATGCCGCAGGCCTCGCTTGACGTTACCCCAATTGGCCGCCCTGACCCAAGCCAGATACAGGAACTTCTCTCCTCTTTTCCTGATCTTCAATGGCTTGCCTTGCTGCCGCAACTTCGGCCACTGCTCACCAACCTAAAAGTCTTAGATTGGTTCGCGCGCACCCCGTCCACATCGCAGCCGGGAGCCAACCGGCAATATATCGGAATTACTGCGGTTATTGACCAGCTTTGGCAGATTTGGACCGAGAGCCCCACCGACGGCCTGGCACGATCGGACCTTCTCATGCAACTTGCAATGGCCGAGGCAGAGACCCTCTCAAATGGAGTGCCACGAACGCAGTTGGGCCACGCCCAACAACACACGCTGCGGGGCCTCGAACAGTCTGGTCTTATCCGCATTCGTGACCACCGCGTCTCCTTCGCACACGACCTCCTGGGCGATTGGGCGCGGCTGATGGTACTGGTCGCCGAGGACGCCACGTCGTCCAGCACCGAGAATCGCGCGGCATCCCCACGCTGGCAACAGGCGATCCGCCTTTTTGGTCAACGCCTCCTGGAAACCTCCACGGAGGGGCAAGCGAGGTGGCGCCACTCGGTCGAAACAGTGAGCGCAGCTCCTGCGCCGGCAGGACTTCTCCGCGACCTCTTCCTTGATGCGCTGTTTCAGGCCACCAACGCAGTCGAACTCCTGAATCAAACCTGGGATACCCTTACGGCGGCCAATGGAACACTGCTGCGCCGATTGCTGGATAGATTCCTAATCGTCGCGAGTCTTCCCGATCCTCGTATGGCGGCTCTAGCGGATGACCAGGAACAGATGGCACGCCTTCAGCACCTTCTTCGTATACCATTCTGGCCATACTGGGGACCACTCCTAACGGTTCTACATGCGCGCCGTGGCGATGTCGCCCGGCTGGCGCCCTACGGTGCGGCGCGGGTCTGTGCACTTTGGCTTCGGACGACGCCGGACGAGCTGGGGCCACTTCAACCCATGCCGTGGCGAACGCAAGCCGCGGAACTGGCTCTCGATATCGCGCGCGAAATTCAGGCACGCAATGCGGAGGGCCACTACTTCTCTGCCGGCAACGATAGAGAAGTCTACGAAGCTGCTCTCTATGCGGCGCCACTGTTCCCCGAAGCGGCAGCCAGCCTGTGCCTCGAGCTGGCCGGCAGAAAAGACGTGTCACTCCAAATCGCCGACCGCGTGACTGAGGCACGCCGAAAGCGACAAGAGGTGCGCGCCATACAGGAATTGGAAGGGGGAGCGCGCAGCAAGGCGCCCCCACCCATTGGCATACCGCGCGGACGGCTGCGCCCTGCATGGCCTGACGGGCCCCGCCAGAAAGTCGACCGCGAATTTGTGGAAGCCTGTCTGGCTGGAGCTCCCGTAACAGGGCTGATCAAGGCCAATCCTGATGCCGCACTCGAAGTCCTCCTCGCTGTCAGCATTGAGGAGCCGCAACACGAAGAGTTCACACGTTCGAGCTTGCCTGAGTGCGGACTGTCCTTTTGGCCGGAAGGTGATCCACCGGCCTATTTTCGTGGGCCGTTCCTCCAGTTCTTTCGTCTTGCACCGAACCAAGCGCTGTCATTCGTGATCAGACTCACGAATTTCGGCACCCACCGTTATGCCGAGGATCGCGTCTGGCTTGATGTGAAAGTTGATGGCGAATCTCGGCGTTGGTACGGCGATTCGAATGTGTTCCGTTGGCATCACGACTGGCCGCTATCACGTGGTTCGCAAATCCAGTCGGCTCTCATGGCGCTTGAGCAATGGCTCTATGAACAGATCGACAATGGCATTGCGGTCGAACCGTGGGTCGCCCGCATTGTGGCGGAGAGCGAATCGCTGGCGTTCGCAGGCATGCTGTTAGAGGTCGGAAAGCGTGCCCCAGAATTGTTCTGCACGGTTCTCGCGCCGCTATTCTTCACTTGGAACCTTTGGAGTTGGGATTTCGAACTCGCGACGCTTCGTCAATCCGAACGGCAGCCGCCAGGTTATTGGGGTCGCCAAGATCCGAGACTTTTCAAGCTAGCGCAAGACTGGCATCGACTCCCGCACCGCTCGGAAGCACTCCTTTGGCCTGGTGGCGCGATCCCACGCGCTATGCTGGGGCATCTGCAATTCGCCGCTTTTTTCGAAGAGGTCCGTACTGCCTGGAAGAATGCGCTTCCAAAGGGGAACGAATCTGAGCATTTGCGCCTGCTCATCGAGCGGCTCAACCCAAACAACTATAAATTTGAGGAGCAGGGCAACGAAATTGTGCCGGTCGACTTCAATTGGCCAGACGCAATTGCGCGGAAGAACGAAGAGGATCTTCGCAAACTTGCCGATCGCCAGACCATCAGCCAGTTGCCGTGGAACTGCCGTAAATTCCTGGACACCGGCTCTCCTCTCCCAAGCAACCAATTGCATTGGCTTTGGGATTTCCTCCAAACCGTAGAGGCGAAACCGCCCGAGCTACCTAGCGATTCCAGCGGACCGCTGCTCCACCTCGAGGACATATTTTGCGCTGGGATCGCGGTCTTGCTGTCGACAAGCCGAGACTGGCTCTTGGAGGATAGCAGTCGCATGGAGTGGTGCCGCCGCAGATTGCAGGCAGTCATCGACAATCCGCCCGAGCCGCGGCGCTTCGACTCCGAACTCTCGGTCGGCAACGAGCGTTGGGATTGCTTCGCGGCGGAGTGCGGCGTGCTTCTCCTCGCCGTGAATCCCGCCGATACTCTTGCGAGACAGTTGGCCGGTGCTGGTTTAGTCGCCTTCAATTACAACACCACCGCGCTTACGATGCTTCGCGCCGCAACAGCCCGTAGCCAATTGGGCAACGCCTTTCCGCAGATGGTTGCGTTCGTCATCCATTGGGCGGCGCTGCGACCCCTCCAAGTTCGACAGGACGATCCTCTGCTGGCAGAGGACCGGGATCGCTTTCTTGCAGGAAAGCGCGAGCTGCTTAAGGGATTCGTCGACGGTAGCTCTCCTTCGGTCACCGCCGACCTCGCAAAGGTGAATGCCGAGGCACGGTCAAAGTATGAGGCGATCTCCGAGAAGCGATTTCCAAGACTGGCCGCCAGGCAACGGAGCACCCGTGGAGGGAGCTCCTCGACGCGATCTCGCGAGGTTCTGTACCAGGAACAGCTCGGCCTCGACCCGAACGTAATGGAGGCCGGCTTCCGGTGGCTCGACCTTCGCCTTGCGCAAACGACTGGAGAGCGGCTCGCATGGCTAGGCCTCGTCAGGGAGATACTCGGGATCGTTCTCCGGTCCCTCCCCACGGTCGAAGCACCAATAACGGAAGAAATTGACGGTCTACCAAGCGATTTTGACGACTGGGCGTTCAGGCTTGTGGCGCGAACGATTCCCTGTCTGACGCCGACCGAAAGCCCCGAACTGTTGTGGCAACCAATTCTTGACCGCGGCGCCCCCGCTCATCAATGGGTCGAACGCTTCTTTTGGCACTGGTTCACCGACGGTCTCGCAACGTCTTCATCAGTGATAGAGTTCGTCAGGATTTGGCGGGAGATGATCCTTTATACCCTCGAACATCCGGCGTGGAGTCCAGCGAGCATGATCTCGCACGAACTTGACGGGATCGTCGTAGAACTTTTGTGTTTCGATATCCGTTGGAACATGATTGTTCGCACCGACGACAATGCGCAGATCATCGCGACGATAGAAGACATTTTCGAGCGGGCGATTCTGCGGTGGGGCAGAAGCCCGAAAATCATTAGCGGACTTGTGGTGTTCGCCATCCAGCCTGGATCGAGGCATCTCCTGATCCCGGTGCTGCGGTGGGCGTCCCTGGTAACCGGGAGCTTCGACGCGTACGATTGGAAGTATGGAGTGGAAGAAAACATGATCGAGTTCCTTCACGCCTGCTGGCAACAGGAAGGCCGTCGGATTGCGCGGGAGGAAACACTGCGGCCGTTGTTTCTCACGATGATCACCATCTTGGTCGCTCGGGGCAGTCATGCCGCGATCGAGTTGAATGCTCGGGTCATTGGGACGATCGGTGGCTGATCGATGCGACCAGGAAAGTATACAGACCGCCCGAGATGGCGTTTTTGGGTCGCGTTTAGAAGTCCTGCTTTTCGCCCTTAGCGACAACGATGAGCGTGCCGTCAGGAAGAGGCTTCCGCAGCTTTGATGGCTCGGAGGTAGGAGCCTCCATCGCTTTGTTGTCTCTCAAGGCATCTTTCCTCTATGCCTATTATACAAATTTTCGTAAGCATTCGGCGTGGGCCGCAGGGCTATAGCGGATCTGTCGAGCGCTTGAGCAGGTCAGGGTCTTCCTTGTAGATTTCGATCAAGTTCTGCAGCGTCTCGATTCCAAAATCGGTGAATGCCATGACTCCTTCATCACCAGTTCCATAGACCCAGATGAGGCCATCCTCCCGGTCCATTTCGTTGGCAATGTCTCCCAGCCAGTGTTCGTCTTCACCCAGCATCTCGGCGACGCGTGCGATGGTATGGACGTGGTGTTCCTTATTGGTCTGCGATGACATGATCAGGCCGCGACGTCGGCAACCGCGGCGGCTGGCGCCGTCCAGTTCCACGGCAATAGTTCATCAAGGCGATGTTCTGGATGAGCGGCAATCCGCGCCAGGACGTCGGCCAGCCACGCTTGCGGGTCGACGCCGTTCATTTTGGCACTGACGATGAGGCTATACATGGCGGCGGCACGCTGACCACCGCGGTCGGAGCCGCAGAACATCCATGATTTTCTGCCCAATGCGATGCCGCGCAACGCCCGCTCGGCGGCATTGTTCGATAGGCAGACGCGGCCGTCATCCAGGAACAAAGTGAAGGCGTCCCAACGCTTGATGATATAATCGATGGCCTTGGCAAGGTCGTGGCCGCGGGCGAGTTTGGCGCGCTGCTCGCGCATATAGAGCTGTAGTTCCTCCACGAGCGGCTTACTCAGCATCTGGCGCATAGCCCTGCGTTCATCAGGCGTTTTACCGTTTATGGGCCGCTCGATCTCGAACAACACGTCGATACGGCGCACGATTTCGATCGCGATGGGGGAGAGGGGGATCTCCTTTTTACCAGACGCTTTGCGCCGCGCATTTTCATCAAGATCGGCCATGGCGAAGAACGGACGCCTGGCGTGAACCCAACAAGCTGCTTCCAGGATGCGTCCGGGGCTGCGGTCCGGCGCGTAAAGATGGCGATACCCGTCAAAGGCATCAGCCTGGAACAACCCGCTATAGCCGGCCAGATGGAGCCGTGGATGTTCGCCCTTGCGATCGCGAGAGTAATAAAACATCGCCGCAGGCGGAGATGTTCCACCGAATGGCCGATCGTCACGGACATAAACCCAACATCGGGCGGTGTCGGTCTTACCTTTGGCCAAAACCGGAACCGTCGTATCATCGCCATGCAGGCGTTCTGCCGCCAGGACATGAGACTCAAGCCGCCGACTCAATGGCGCCAGCGCCGTGCAAGCCGACCCCACGGCGTCGGCCATGGTGGAGAGGCTGATCGGCACGCCTTCACGCGCATAGCGCTCGGCCTGGCGGTTGAGCGGCTGATGCTGACCGAATTTCTCAAACAGGATCATCGCCAGAAGGCTCGGCCCAGCCCAGCCTCTGGCGATGACGTGGAAGGGGGCCGGCGCCTGGCTGATCTTCTCACAATCCCGGCAGGTAAATTTCTCCCTCACGGTCTCAATCACCTTCCATTTACGGGGGATCGATTCCAGCGTCTTCGTGACGTCCTCGCCCATCTTGCGAAGCCGGTTGCCACCACAGCAATTACAAACCGCCGGCGGATCGATCACGACACGCTCGCGGGGGAGGTGCTCGGGGAAGGTGTTTCGCTCGGGACGCTGGCGGGTAAAGCCCGCGACCGAGGTGACATCGGCGACGGCAATTTCGGCGGCCAGTTCATCCTCCGTGGCGCTGGCCGCAAGTTCCTCGAACTCCAGCGCCATCTGCTCGATGAGCAAAGATGACCGCTCCGACCGAGGGCCATAGATTTGGCGCTCCAACTTGGCGATCCGGAGCTTTTGATGGGCAATCAAGGCCAAATCCTCTGACGCCTTGGCCCGTGCCACGGCGAGTTCCGCCCCCCGCACGTCACGTTCGGCTGCCACCTCCCGCATCCGGGCGCGCTCGATCATGAGCGCCGCTTTCAGGGCATCTACGTCATCCGGCAGGGCTGCAAGATCGGCGTCCATGCCCGCGATAGAATCACAAATCCTGTCCGTTGGCATCACCAAAATTGCGTTGTCAGATGTTATCCGGCACTCGTCGGGCGCCAGGTGTGACGCGGATTTCGCCAGTCGATTCCGTCAAGCATATAGCCCAGCTGCGCCGCCGAAATGGCCAGCACGCCGTCACTTGGCGATGGCCAGATGAAGCGGGATTTCTCCAGCCGTTTTGCATATAACGACATCCCGATGCCATCGTGCCAGAGGATTTTTATCAGATCCCCGCGCGCGCCTCTGAACACGTAAAGGTCGCCCGCGTGAGGGTCCCGCCCGAGCGATTGCTGCACCTGCAATGCAAGGCCCGTCATCCCGCGACGCATATCAGTCCGCCCGACCGCCAACCATACGCGCACGCTCGACGGAAAGGCAATCATCGCCGCTCCAACGCATCCAGCACAACGCGTAACGCCGCGGCCTTGATGTTGCTGCCGATCCGCACACGGTAGCCGCCCGGCAGCTCGATCTCTATCAGGCCGGCCGAGTGCACACCGGCTGACGGCGCCGGTGGAGCACCTACCGGCGGGTCCGGCGTCACAACTACCGGTAAAAGCTGCGGCGCTACCCTCTCCGGCACGCCGCCATAGAGCTTGCGCCAAGTAAAAACCATGTTGGTGTTCACGTCGTATTGCCGCGCGACCACCGATACCGACGCTCCCGGCACCAGGCAGGCCGCCACAATCTCGCGCTTCAGCGGTTCAGGCCACACTTTGTGCCGGCGCTTCGCCCGCAAACTTGTGTCCATTATCTCAGTTGTGGACACTTTCCACCCTTAAGTTACGATGCCAGGATCCTCACACAAATCTTCAAATCCGAGGAGGTGCCCGCCGCCGGAGGGATACAAATTTTCCAGATTTTCCCGCAATTTTTCTCCGTTCACAAGACCAATCCGCGATGGTATCACTTTAGCCAAAAGTGGATCAGTCAGAATCCGCGACGCAAAATCTGAAGTCGTAGTGAGAAAACCCTTTGCTGCCTTATCCATTTCAACCACGCCGAACAGCGCCCTCGCATCATCAGCTGTCACAAGATGATTGGGTCGGTAAGCCTTGACCTGGTCGAGAATTCGGACGCTTCCAAACCCCTTTTTCACTGCAATTATATCCCTGCCGGCGTCACCACTGCGCGGGGTCAGGGTGACCTCGTCGAATCCTTCAAGCGAATAGGCTCCCGCTATGATTTCTTCCCACTTTTCTGGAGGAATTTGGAAAGCGGCTGTCGGATCATTTTGAATGGCTTCAACAATTCTGAACCAGGGTAGGGTGTGGTTGGCCGGCCGTTCGGTTGCATGGCATCTCAGTCATCTCCTGGCATTGGAGTTCTCGGCTGGGTATCCGTCAAAATAGCCTCTGCGATATCCCTAACGTCTTTTCTAAGTGGCATTTCAAATGGCATATCGTATCTGATGGAGGCCCCTCTGGTTGCTTGAGTCAGACGATCAACAATACCGTCTGTGTCGGGATCGGACGTTACAAGTCCCTCAGCGCGTGAATTATCTAGTAACGTCCGAATATTGTGAGATATTCGTTGTAATTGGTGCTTGGTCAAACCCTTGCGTAAAAGTATAGCTCTTTAGTGCCATTTCGATTGCATGAATATACAAGACGAAGGTAGGCGCGAGATGCGAAGGCCGACTATCAGAATTCAGGTAGTTGGCGGCCAACAAGAATTCATGTCCCAAACTGTGGGTCTCGCACCACGATCTTTCTTCCGGCGATACCATTCGGGCAAACCCTATTGGCGTCCTCATTTCTACCGATGTGGCAACATTGTGCGTCCTGTGAAGTGGCCGATTCTGGGGAGGATTAGCCATCAATTCTATCCACCCATTATGTGGTTATAATGTTGGGCCGTTTGGTTGCCTGTCATTTTAAGTGTTCTCGTATCGTTCTATAATTGCCTTGCACGTCTCAGGCACGAAGATCGACACTTCATTTTGATCGGAAAAGTAACCCTCAGACACTGCTGCTTCGAAATAGAGTCTGGCCTCCTCGTAGTAAGGAATATGCAACCGACGGATCACATCGACAAACGAACGTAGTTCCGGCGTTCCGGGCATATGCCGACCGACTGGATCAAGCACTCGGCCGAGGTCCAACATAGCAAGAAATTGCTGAAGGCCCTTGGCACCAAGGAAGACGTCCAGCGGATTATCAGACCGGTCAAAATGATTGTCGTGCTGAAAGCATCTCTGTTTATTGTGCACGACGTTGAATGAATGTGGCCCACTGTCAGGTGATAGCCATTCGAGATAACCGTTCTCGGGCGTTACCGTTTGACCACAGCTATCGCAGATCCATTCCTGTATCGGTTTCATTTTCGGCACATGACTTCTCCTTCGACTATCTGGCTCGTTTGGTTGCCGGTCATGACTATGTGCCCCCGTTCTTCACTGACTTCTGACCCGCTTGAAAAGCCCACTCCATGGCCCGCGCGATTTCTCCGTTGGTGTCTGAATTGAAGCCATACTTTGCGCGCTCCTCTCGCCCGCCCATTATGCGTTTCGCAATACGCCGAAAGGCAGTCATTCGATCCTTTTTCCCGGCTTCTTCAATCGGGGTGGCACCGAGCACCCAGCTTGCCGCCTCTCCTGCCGGCACTACTGCGAGCCTCGGGTAAAAGGGGTGATCCTTGATGCTACGGCTCATCGAGCCCGCTCCCGGCGGTCTGGTTGCGGTCACTGCTCATCGCTCTCTCCATTTCGCTTTGCCCGGCGCTGTGCCGGTGTGCGCCGTCCTAGGTGCGTGTATAGCGTCCCTACTGAGACGCCCGCGCGCTCTGCTATCGCCTCTACACTCATATCGTCGGAGGGCAGCCCCCAAAGGGGACGGGCAATGGCCAGCGCCGTTTGGCGCCTCTTCTCGGCGCGCTCTACGGCAGCTGCGTTACCCTTGGCCCGCCCGTCGCGTGTTTGATCGTTCCGTCGCGCTCTGTCCCAGGCAGCAGTAGCAACCGCAATCTCGGCCGCCCCGGCATCTGGGCCAATCTTCAGGCCAGTGTCGAGCACGTGCACGGTCGCGTGACGTGCCACAGCGGCAGCGAGGGCGGCGATGAGGTCCACCGGGTTCAACGCCAAAACGCGGATATTGGCCACCAAAATGACCTCCGACGTCAAGCGGGACGTTGGCCGCAGCATTTCGGCCCGCTGGGGGAGGGCCATAACATTTCGCCCGCGCAGGTGCGCGCGGGTCAGAACGTCCTCATAGATCGGCCCGTCAAATCCGGCTTCGGAGAGGGCTTGGCGCTGGCGTTCAACCGGCCAGCCCACCACTCCGTTCCTGACGTATGCTCGATCCGCTTGGTCCGCTAACAACTTTATAATTCCTGTTGCGTGTTTGGGTCTTGTAAGATTACAACAGGAATTATATTGTGTGCAAGAACCGATTTTTTGTACCTCGACCCATTCTGGCCGGGGCAACTTTAACCCCCACCGGAGAATTCAAGTGCAGGACCCGCTAGTTCTCGAAAGGTTCCAACACAAAGGCGCCGATTATGAAGTCTGCCTCGAAGCGAACGCAGGTCGGTATAATGTCTGGTGCCGTTTCGCTGGTGGGAACAGATGTGACGGATACAATTTTAGCGTTGAGATGCTCACGGAACTTGATGCGCGCATGGTGAAAGGCATCAGCCTAATTACAGATTTACAGGCGACTGCCAAAGACGCTGTCCTGAATGATCACTGGGAAAACTATAAAGTCGCGGTGGCAACGCTGATACAAAAGCCGGCAACCTAACCTCCGGAGGCCATGATGGCTTACCTTTCCTTGATCATCGCCATTTTGGCGGTATTTTTAGGCCCAGTTATTTCATGGGCGATTGCGGCGCGAGCAAATGGAATAAGCGCCCGTGAAGCATGGATCCGAGAGTTCAGGGAAAATTTGGCCACCCTCTTGGCTGCGTACGATGAATTTGTTCTTTTCTGTGGGAAATATTCTTCGGATAACCCTATCCATGAAGAAACCATGGTTAGGCTAAACAGCGCTCAACGGGTGCCATATCATAAACTGAGACTCTTGATCGCTGCGCACAAAAATCCTGATCAAGGTTTTCTGAATACGATGGATAAAATGCTCACCTCCACTTCAGATAAGAACGCTTCTCTTCGGAACGACCTCAGCGATGCTGGAGCAGTCGTTTTGCGCCGTGAGAACGATTTGGTTCTGGCGACCCCCGATATTTGGGCAGCTATCGGAACCTCCCTCGGCCGCGGGCGCTGGTTCCGTTAGTCACGGCCGCGTGCTGTCAACTTAACCCCCCGGAGATTTTCATGCCGTATTTTGAAGTGCTATTTGCTGACGACCCAAAGGCATTACAAAAGACTGGGGTGTCTACTGTCGAGAGGGCGAAGGATGTAAAGGAGGCTAGGGAGTTGGCACAGAAACAATTCCCCGGGCGGCGGATCACTGACGTGCAGAAGGTTCGGGAAAGATAGCCTCAGTAAAACAAATCAACCTAACCCCAAAAGAGCCGAAAAGAGAAAAGCGATGAGGCGCGAATACTTACCCACAAGAGGGTTGACGACTGTTGGCAATCTTCGAGATAGCATCAATTATGCTCTAAAGAGATTCCCTAACGCATGGGACTGTGTGGATGTGGATATACTTGTGAAAATCAAGTGGGTTGCGAATTTCCCAAGACTTGCGTGGGGGCACGAGTTCATCGAAAAGTATGGCGACGAATTAGACGCCATGGCCACCGGGCCGTTATATGGCGCGCCTGAAACGTTACAAGTCGAGATGTCTAAGGTCATGAGGCGTGGAGACATCAGGCCAGAAACAACGAAGACTGCAACGAAAGCTTTTGAGTTCAGTGGTGTCGTAGGAGATACCGTTATTCTCCAAGGCTAGGCGGTACGTCAATCTAACCCCGGAGAACGCCATGTTCGACACTCGCGCAATAATCATGGGTTTGGCTGTCGTAGTCTCCACAGCGGCAATTCCGCTGAAGTCATCCGCTAACACTGTTCAGTTGAACGAGATTCTGTCATCGTCCGGTGACAGGGCAGAGTTTTCTGCAACGTGGATCGCATCGACCAGCACCGAGGATTTTGTGCTTCCAGCCATGGCGGGAACTTTCGATATTACCCTTATATCTGTTGGACTGAAGAACTGCGTTACAGGAACAAACGCTAAAATTTCCTACTATGCCGGTAGGTTTGAGCTGGAGCAATCGATAACTTTGACGCCTGCACCGTACCTACCTCCCGGTGGAACGACAGGGCACATAGACTTTTCTGGATCGATACAGCCCGGAATTTGGGTTGAGCCTCAGCACGGTTTTGGCCTTGTTGTAAATGGAATCCCATCAAGCACGACTTGCTCAGGAGAAGTTGATCTTTGGGGCACTCTGGTCCCCAAAGCATCCCCTGGACATTGAGTCAATCAAACCCCGGTGTGACCAAGAGCGGAGACACCATTTCGGAAGGACGATGTGACGATGCGATCGGCGGTCTATTATCCGAGAACCGAAGTGCACAGCCGGCCGCTGATGCAGTCCTCGCTATTGTTATGGGACGAGCTTCACACGATTGTACCCGAGCATGGCTATCAGCCGGAGTACGGTGGTGATGCAGAGATGGCCGAAGCCTGGGAGTTGATCGGTCGAAAACTCGTTCCTGACGCGCGTCTTAAGGACCTTGCCCACGATGCGATCGCCGAGGTGATCCGCGACGGTGTGCCCCAGAATATGTGGTATCTCGGGCAGATCGATCAGCCGGCCGATCCCTATGAGGTTTACCCTCAGAAACTCGCGATCGAGACCTTGAACATGCTCCAGGAGAGCAAGATGGCGGGAGCACCACTGCCTAACGGTGACTATCCGTTCACGCAGGAAGGCGGCTTGCTGGTAATGGCGAAGCTTGCCGATGTCTGCGCGGGCGAGCAGTTCGCTAGGGTGACGGACCGACTGATGGCCTATGGCATGGTGGGTGCTGGCGGCGGTCGTCTGGCGAGTGATGCCGAGGTTGTGCCAATCACGCTCGATCTAATCGACGCTTCGGCGATTCCGCTACGACGACTGCTAGATCTGCGCAAGCGCGAGGCGAAGGAGCGCGGGGGGAGCGACTATACCAAGTTTCGCCACGCTTATTCGGATCGTATTCAGAGCCAGATAACCGCACTGTCGTCGGCGCGCACCCTCAACGACTATCAGGAGATCAACCGCAAGTTCCGGGAGGATATGGAAATCGACCTCAAGGACCTACGCAAAGATCTAGGGGCGAATAAGTCCGACTTGTTCCTGAAGCCCGTCGTCGTTGCGACGGTCGCCGCTGCAGCGTCGATGCTGATCGATCATAGCGGCGCTTCCGCTGCCGTCCTGTTCGGCCTTGGCGCGGTCGGCGGAGCCGATCCCAAGGAGATTGCGAAAGCGGTGGGTGACTTCTTCGACGGCGGACTTTCATTCGGGCGGAAGCAACGCGAGGTGATGGCCGAGCATCCGATGGCCTATATGTATGCGCTCTCCTCTATCCGCAGCTGAAAGGATCACGCTCAGCGTCCACCGATGACAACCTTACCCCACTTGCCTCACGACTCACCGGGCGTTTCAAAAAGTAATAATTGATGGAGGTCAGAAGGGTACATGTTTTGGCGGTTTGTCTGCGACCCATTGTCGCTGAGCAACGACAGGGAAACACCGAGCAGCCGCACATCCTTGGCCGATGGAAAAACAGTGTTGAGTAGCTCAGCGCCTACTTGATCCAGATTTCGCTGCCTTGATAGTGGTACTTTGCTTGTCCGGCTCCGCGTCATCTGCTGAAAGTCTGCATACTTGACCTTCAAGGTCAGCGTCTTCCCCCGTATGCCCGTGTTCTCACAATACCGCCACAACTTCTCGATGAGCGGTTGTAGCTCATGGGTTGCGGATTCCAGATCGCGAATATCCTGAGCGAAGGTAGTCTCGGCGCCGATCGACTTTCGGGCGCGATTGGGTGAAACTTCACGCTCATCGATGCCTCGCGCGACCCAATAATAATATTTTCCAGCTTTGCCAAAATGACGCTGGAGGAAGGGGAGCGTTTGCGCTCTGAGATCGAGGCCTGTCTCGATGCCGAGACTCTGCATCTTGCCGGCTGTGGCAGGGCCGACGCCATGAAATTTCTTGGTCGGTAACGGCTCGACGAATAGCGGGCCCATTGTCGGCGTAATTACAAATAGTCCGTCTGGCTTCCGATGATCGGAAGCGAGTTTAGCAAGGAATTTGTTGTATGAGATTCCCGCGGATGCTGTGAGCCCCGTCTGTTCACGGATTTTTAGGCGGATATCTTCGGCGATGTGGGTTGCCGAAGATATCTCCTGCAAATTTTCCGTGACATCGAGATAGGCTTCATCAAGCGATAGCGGCTCGATTAATTTCGTGTGGAGGGCAAAGATCTCGTGAATTTGCCGGGACACGGATTTGTAAACATCGAATCGCGGCGGAACAAAAATAAGCTCAGGACATTTTCGTCTAGCGGTGACAGATGGCAGCGCGGAATACACGCCGAATTTCCTTGCCTCGTAGCTCGCTGCAGCGACGACACCACGCGCTTGTCCGTACCCGACCGCGACCGGCTTACCCCGGAGTTCCGGATTATCGCGCTGTTCCACGGATGCGTAGAAGGCATCCATGTCGATGTGAATGATTTTGCGTTGGCATGTGCCCACTCGATGTGCATCATCCCCCGGTTGCCCTGGCGTGCCTATTGTTTGGTCTGGGATGGTTTGGAGCGGCAGGAGCATGACTATTCCGCGAGCCCGCCGGCATCGTGTTTCTGGCCGCGCGCGACGATCAGGAGTGCATCGTCTGGCAAAGGCCGCTGAAGCTGGAGCGCTTCCGAGGCAGGAGCGGTCATCCATAAATCAATTTCGTTGCGCGTCCTCAAGATAACCGGCATGGCTTTCGGGTGGATTGCGCCTACCTCCCGATTAGGTTCGGTGGTCAGAAACCCAAAAACATCATTCGTCGTCTCACCTTCTTTCACCTTCCGCACCGAACTCCAGCGCGTCCAGATGCCGGCGAAGCAGGCCAGCGGTCGCGTCTCGTCGAGAGCGAACCAGACGGGGGGCTTTGTACTGTCCGTCAGATGCTCATTTTCTGAGAAGCTGGTGAAGGGCACAATGCAGCGATGCTCGACGCCGAACCAACGCCGCCAATGTGGTGATGCGGTGTTTCGTATGTTTGTCACGCCCGAGTCAGAAACTCGGCCCTTTAATGCGAACGCGGGCGATGGCATTCCCCAGCGTGCCATCATCAGCTCACGTCCACCGGTCTGGTTGCGAACGATTGGAGCGGCATAGTCCGGAAAAATGCCCGGCAACGGCGGAAGATTGCCGGTGTCGTCCGTCATAGCTCCGGTTAATTCCCGAATCGCGGCTTGTCCTTTGGTCAGCGAATAGATATTACACATTCGCAATATCCTTATTGCCCCACATGCCGCGCATCTTTGCGGCAACGTCGATACGCGGCGCTTGGCCTGTAGGGGTTCTGACGTCGTCATCCAATCCGGCTATTGGCCAGGCTATGTTTTGGAACAGGTTGAGCAGCTCATCCGGGATGAAACGCGAGCGAGCTGCATAGACGTGCCGGTCGCCTAGGCGGTTTTGCCCATGCGTGAAGAAACGCTGCGGCAACATCAGATGCAGTTCGTCCTTGGCCCGTGTCATCGCAACATGAAGCAGCCGTCGTTCCTCCTCGATCTCATGCGATTGGCCGGTGCCCAAATCCGAGGGCATGCAGCCATCGACCACATTGAGCACGAAGACCGATTTGAATTCCTGGCCTTTGGCCGAATGGATGGTCGAGAGGTTGAGATAATCCTCATCCAGGAACGGCACGCCCGCCTGATCGCTGGTTGCCTCCGGAGGGTCGAGCGTCAGTTCGGTCAGAAACCGCTCGCGGGAAGGATAGCCGGCGGCGATCTGTTCAAGCTGCAACAGGTCGGCCCGGCGCAGCATGGCATCCTCATGCATGCGCTCCAGGTGCGGCTCATACCAGAGTCGGGCCTGGCCCATCTCCGCCGGCCACCCGGAGCGCCCGGCGCGCAGCGATTGCACGGTCTTGACGAAACCGTCCCAAGTATCCCCTGCGCGGGCCGGGGCGGGGGCCTCGGCCAGTGCCACGATCGGATCGGCGGCTGGAGCAATGTAATCCAGCACCCGCGCGGCAGAGGTTGGCCCCACGCCCTCCAGCAACTGCATCACCCGGAAGCCGGCCGCCCGGTCGCGCGGGTTTTCCGCCCAGCGCAACACCGAGAGAAGGTCTTTGATATGCGCGGCTTCCAGGAATTTCAGGCCGCCGAATTTCACGAAGGGGATATTGCGCCGGGTCAACTCGACCTCCAGCGCGCCGCTGTGATGCGAGGTCCGGAACAGGACGGCTTGATGCTTCAGCAACGTGCCCGCCTCGCGGTTCTCCAGAATGCGCTCGACGATGTAATTCGCCTGGCCGGCCTCGTCGCGAACGTTGACCAGGAGCGGGCGGGTGCCGGCGTCACGGTCACTCCACAGGTTCTTGGTGAACCTCTCCTTGGCGAGGCCGATGACGCCATTGGCGGCGGCGAGGATGGCCTGGGTGGAGCGGTAATTGCGCTCCAGCGTGATGATCTCGGCTGCGGGCGAGAACTGAGCCGGATAGTCGAGAATGTTGCGGACGTTGGCGCCGCGGAAGGCATAGATCGATTGTGCGTCATCCCCAACCACCGCCAAGCCGGCGCCGTCGGGCTTCATGCCCAGCAGAATGGACGCCTGCAGCCGGTTGCTATCCTGGTACTCATCAACCAGCACATGGTCGAAATTACCGCCGATCTCGGCCGCCAGGTCCGGGTCGGAGACCATCTGCGCCCAATAGAGCAGCAGATCATCGTAATCGAGCACGTTCTGCCACTGCTTGGCCTCGACATAGGCACCGAAGAGCTGCTGGAGTTCCGCCTCCCAGCCGGCGCACCAGGGAAAGCTCGCGGGCAGGATATCATCGAGCGGCAGTTCGGTGTTCACGCAGCGGGAATAGATTTGCAGACAAGTTCCCTTCGTTGGGAAGCGCTTCGCCGTCTTGGAAAACCCCAGCTCATGCCGCACTAGATTCATCAGGTCCGCGGAATCCTCCCGGTCATGGATGGTAAAGGCGGGGTCGAGCCCGATCTGCACGGCGTAGTCGCGCAGCAATTTCGCACCAATGGCGTGAAACGTCCCGGCCCAGGGCATGCCCGCGGCCAGGATGCCGGCCTTGTCGCCCAATGCCTGGGTACAGATGCGCTCGGCCCGCCGCGTCATCTCGGCCGCGGCCCGGCGCGTGAAGGTCATCAGCAGGATACGGCGCGGATCGGCGCCGTTGATGATTAGATGGGCGACACGATGGGCGAGCGTGTTGGTTTTGCCCGAGCCGGCACCGGCAATGACCAGCAGTGGCCCAGCTTCAATACCCGGCCCCCGCCCCACGCCATGCTCGGCCGCCTGGCGCTGCTCAGGATTGAGTTTGGAAAGGTGCTCCAGGCTCGCCGTCACGTAAAACTTCCAAAAAAATGCGGATGCCCAGCATCCTGGTTTCTCGTTTTGTTCGCAAGGGTTTGCGGGCGGTCTTCACCTAAAGCGACAGCCAAACGAGAGATCTGTTCCCGATTCCCTGCTTGACTCTTTTTTGAGTCTATAGAACAAAAATAGAACATTCAACAAATTTCCGAAGGATACCAGGCAAAGTGGGGTCATCACCCGCCATCGATCTTCTGCGCGAAAAAATCCGTCGCCTTGAGGCGGCCGATCGCCGCTTGAGCGGTGTTCTGCCGTTTGGGCTGCCGGAGATGGATGCGCGTCTGCCTGGCGGCGGTCTCGCCCTCGGCGCCCTGCATGAGGTCGCCGGTGCCGGCAATGGCGCGCTGGATGGTGCAGCGGCAGCTTTGTTTGCTGCCGGTATCATGGCGCGCACCAAGGGCCAGATCCTGTGGTGCATACGGGACCAGGATCTGTTTGCGCCCGGGCTGGAAGCGGCGGGGTTGTCGGCGGACCGGGTAATCTATGTCGAAGCCGGAGATGAGCAGACAGCTTTGGCCTGCTTTGAGGAAGGGTTGCGCCATGGCGGGCTGGCCGGGGTCGTGGCGGAGATCGGCCGGCTGTCGATGACGAATTCACGCCGATTGCAGCTCGCCGCCGAGAGCTCCGGGACGCTGGGTATCGTGATCCGCCGGTGGCGGCGGCAGAGGGATACCGCGGATTTTGGGCAGCCGACCGCGGCGGTGACGAGGTGGCGTGTATCGATGCTGCCATCGGCACCGCTGGCGGTGCCGGGGATCGGCCGGACCCGCTGGCTGGTGGAGCTCATTCGCTGCCGGGCGGGGGAGAGTGCGGATTTTGAGGTGGAGGGCTGTGATCATGAGGGTCGTCTCGCTCTTTCTGCCAGATTGGCCGATCGACCGGCTGCGGCGGGCGCAAGGCACCGCGCCTGAAGGGCGCGCAGCGGAGATTTCGCTGGACGGCCCTCTCGTCCTTGTCCAGCGCATTGGCAATCGCCGCCTGGTCTACGCGGCAAATGGGGCGGCGCGCGCCGCCGGGCTGAAACCCGGCATAGCCGTGGCCCAGGCGCAAGCCTTGGTTCCTGAGTTGGGCATTCGGGATGCGGAGGTTGAGGCAGACGCGGCGGCGCTGGAAAAACTCGGGCTATGGGCGCTGCGGCTCTATTCGCCTTTGGTCGCGGTCGATGCGCCGGATGGCCTGGTGATCGATACGAGCGGGGCGGCGCATCTCCATGGTGGCGAGGATGCTATGCTCGCCGATATGGTGGCGCGCCTGGCTGCCTTAAGCATCAATGCCAGGGCGGCGATGGCGGATAGCTGGGGCGCCGCACATGCCTTCGCGCGGGCCTCTTCCAGGCCGGTCCTCGTCGTTCCGCCAGGAGAGGGCCCTGCCCTGCTCCAACGGCTTCCAATTGCCTTCCTTCGCGTCCCCAGGGACATGGTGGAGCAGCTGCGCCGCCTCGGCTTCGAACGGGTCACGGATATCGCCAGCCAACCGCGTGCGCCACTCACACAGCGTTTTGGCCCACAATTGCATCAGCGGCTGGACCAGGCGTTCGGGCGGCTGCGTGAGCCGATCGAACCGATCCGCGCGCTGGAATTGATCGAGGCAAGGCGGCAATTCGCCGAACCTATCGGCGCGTCGGAAACATTGGCGCGCTACACGGGAAAACTGGCGGCGGCACTGTGCGAGATGCTGGTCGCTAAAAGCGTGGGTATACGCCGGCTGGATCTGTTGTTTCATCGCGTTGATAGCGAGGTACAGGCGATCCGCATCGGCACGGCCAGGCCCAACCGCGACGCAAAGCGCCTGACCCGGCTGCTCTGCGACAAATTGGAAACCATCGATCCCGGGTTTGGGGTAGAGGCGATGAGCTTGTGCGCGACACTGGTCGAGAATTTCGAGACCAGGCAGGTGCGCAATTCCCTGCTGGATGAGGCGCCGGATGCCGACGTTTCCAGTCTGGTCGACATTCTCGCCAATCGTGTCGGCGGTGAAAAGCTCTATCGCTTTGCCCCAGTGGAGAGCGATGTGCCGGAGCGCTCGGTCGCCCGGATTGCACCGGCATCTGCCTCTACCGGAAAAACCTGGCCGCTGCGCCAGCCGCGGCCGGTGCGTCTCCTGCGCAAGCCGGAGTTGATCGAGACTATGGCACTTTTGCCGGACCATCCGCCGGTCAGCTTCTCCTGGCGGGGCGTGCGCCGCCGGGTGAAGCGCGCCGATGGGCCGGAGCGGATTTTCGGCGAATGGTGGAAGCGTGATGCGGAAAATGATGCCGTGCGCGATTATTTTCAGGTCGAGGATGAACAGGGCGAGCGTTTCTGGATTTTCCGAGCTGGTGATGGCGAGCATCCGGAAACCGGTGCGCAATCCTGGTATTTGCACGGGATATTCGGATGAGTGGCGTCGACACCGCGCGGCCGCGCTATGCCGAGCTGCAGGTGACCTCGCATTTTTCGTTTCTACGCGGCGCCAGCTCCTGTGAGGAGTTGTTCGCGCAGGCAGCGTATCTGGGCATCGAGGCTTTGGCGATCACCGATCGCAATTCGCTCGCCGGCATCATCCGTGCTCATGAGGCGGCAAAGACTGCAGGCATCCGCCTCATCGTCGGCTGTCGGCTGGATCTGACCGATGGGATGTCACTCCTGGTCTACCCCACCGATCGCCCGGCCTATGCGCGGCTTTGCCGCTTGCTGTCTCTGGGCAAAAAGCGCGGGGGAAAGGCGAAGTGCCAGCTCACCTGGCCGGATGTCGTGGCCTATGCCGAGGGGCTGATCGCCGTCCTGCTGCCCGACGAAGCGGACGAGAGCTGTGTATTTCATCTGCGCCGGTTGAAGGATGGTTTTGGTGATCGTGCCTATATTGCACTGACTCTGCGGCGCCGTCCCCATGACCAGCTCCGCCTGTATGATCTCGCCAATCTGGCGGCGCGCCATGGTGTGCGCAGCGTGGTGACAAATGATGTGCTGTTCCACGCGCGCGAGCGCCGCATATTGCAGGATGTCGTCACCTGCATCCGGCACGGCTGCACCATCGACGATGCCGGTTTTAAGCGCGAACGCTATGCCGACCGCTACCTGAAGCCGCCAGAGGAAATGCGCCGTCTTTTCCAACGCTTCCCGGAAGCCCTCGACCGCACCCACGAAATCATGGAACGCTGCAAATTCTCTCTGGACGAGCTGAGCTATCAATACCCGGAAGAAGCCCTGATCCCCGGCCTGACGGCCCAGCAGGCTTTGGCCGAGCTCACCTGGGAGGGCGCAAAGCAGCGCTATCCCGATGGCGTACCGCCGGAGGTGATCGCCATCCTCAAGCACGAGCTGAAACTGATCGAAAAGCTGCAATACGCGCCGTATTTTCTGACGGTGAACTCGATCGTGCGCTTCGCCCGCAGCCAGGAGATTCTTTGCCAGGGCAGAGGTTCGGCCGCCAATAGCGCGGTATGCTATGTGCTGGGCATCACCTCGATCGACCCGGAACGCAATGATCTATTGTTCGAGCGTTTTGTGTCTGAGGAGCGGCGTGAGCCGCCCGACATCGATGTCGATTTCGAGCACGAGCGGCGCGAGATCGTCATGCAATGGGTATTCGAGACCTATGGCCGCGATCACGCGGCGCTCTGCTCCACGGTGATTCGCTACCGGACCAAAGGCGCTCTGCGCGATGTTGGCAAGGTGCTGGGGCTGTCGGAGGATGTGATTTCGCTCCTCAACGCCCAGGTCTGGGGCTGGTCGGAAGAGGGTATCGAGCCGGAGCACGCGAAAGAGCTCAACCTCAACCGCGAAGACCGGCGCCTGAAACTGGCGATCGACCTGGCGCGAGAGTTGATCGGCACGCCGCGGCATCTGTCGCAGCATCCGGGTGGATTTGTGCTGACGCGTGACCGGCTCGACGAGCTGGTGCCGATCGAGCCCGCAGCCATGGAAAACCGCCAGGTCATCGAATGGGACAAGGATGATATCGACGTTCTGAAATTCATGAAGGTGGATTGCCTGGCCCTTGGCATGCTGTCCTGCATGAAGCGGGGTTTTGACTTACTCAAAGAGCACAAAGGCATCGCGCTCGATCTCGCCACCATTCCGGCCGAGGACCCACAAACTTATGCGATGATCCGCAAGGCCGACACGCTGGGCACGTTTCAGATCGAAAGCCGGGCGCAGATGGCGATGCTGCCGCGGATCAAGCCGCGCACATTCTACGATCTTGTCATTGAGGTGGCGATCGTGCGGCCCGGCCCGATCCAGGGCGATATGGTGCATCCCTATCTGCGCCGGCGCGAGGGCAAGGAGGAGGTCATTTATCCAAAACCCGAACTGGAAAAAGTGCTCGGCAAAACATTAGGCGTGCCGCTGTTCCAGGAGCAGGCGATGCGGGTGGCGATTGAATGCGCCGGGTTTACTGCGAGCGAGGCAGATCAGCTGCGCCGCTCGATGGCAACCTTCAAGAATACCGGCGGCGTGAGCCATTTCCGGGACAAGCTGGTGAATGGCATGGTTGCCAATGGCTATGACCAGATCTTCGCCGAGAACACCTTCAAACAGCTCGAAGGCTTCGGGAGTTACGGCTTCCCTGAAAGCCATGCCGCCTCCTTCGCGCTGATCGCCTACGCTTCCTCCTGGCTGAAATGCCATCATCCGGATGTGTTTTGCGCGGCGCTGCTCAATGCCCAACCGATGGGTTTCTATGCCCCAGCGCAGATTGTGCGGGACGCGGCGAACCACGGCGTCGAAATCCGTCCGATTTGCGTCAATGCCTCGCGTTGGGACTGCACGATGGAACCGGCGCGGCAGGAGGATCGTTTTGCCATCCGGCTGGGCCTTCGGATGGTAAAGGGGCTTGCCAACGTCCATGCCGCGACGCTGATAACCACGCGCGGTGACCGGCCGTTTGTTTCGGTGGACGATGTCTGGCGCCGGGCCGGCGTGCCCGCGGCGGCGCTGGTACAGATCGCCGAGGCGGACGGTTTCCGCCCCAGCCTGCACCAGGCGCGGCGAGAGGCGCTGTGGGCGCTCAAAGGCCTGCGCGACGAGCCCTTGGCTTTATTTGCGGCGGCCGCGGCGCGTGAAGCCGATGAGGCTGCGCTCGTCGAACAGGCGGAGCCGGAAATGGCATTGCGGCCGATGACCGGCGGGCGGGAGGTGGTGGAGGATTACGCCCATATGGGCCTCAGCCTGCGGGCGCACCCCGTGAGCTTTTTTCGGGAGGAATTTCGCCGCCGGAAAATTGTCACCTGCGACCAGGCTATGCGCGCGCCCGATAATAAATGGCTGGAGATTGCTGGGATCGTGCTCGTGCGGCAGAAACCTGGCTCGGCCAAGGGCGTTATGTTCATCACCATCGAGGATGAAACCGGCATCGCCAATCTGGTGGTATGGCCTGACCTCTATGAGAAGCAGCGCCGGATTATCCTCTCATCGGGCATGGTGGCCGTCTATGGCCGGGTGCAGCGGGAAGGAGATGTTGTGCATCTCATCGCGCACCGGCTCACCGATTTATCGGCCGAACTGGCAAGCGTCGGGGAGCGTGATGTTGCGTTTCCCGTGCCGCAGGGGGGCGGCGACCATGCGAAGGCTGGTGGGGGCCCGGACCCCAGCGAGACGCTGGGCCGTCGGTCAAGTGACATTCATGTCCCCGACCACCAGACCGATCGGATCAAGGTAAAGACGAGGGATTTTCGATAATCCCCTGAGCCGTGCTCGTGTCGGCGCGCAACCTCTCGCCTACGCCGCAAGTCATGCGTTTACGGAATCCCCGTGACGTCTAGTCGATGATCTCACCGGGAAGCGGCCGTATGGTTTTCAACCAATCTTACTTCCTGTATGAACTGCGTTTGTCACCAGTCCACTTCAAATGTTTGGCTGACACGCGAACAGCTTTTTAATAAAGGATTGCCAAAACATGGCGAAAGCCGCACCGAAAAAACCCGTCAAACCTGCGGCCAAGGCTGCAAAACCGGGCCGTCGTCCTGCCGCCGCGAAGACGACCAAGGTTGTCAAAGCCGCCGCTACCGTGAAAAAGCCAGCCGCCGTAAAGGCCCCGGTGCTCAGCAAAGACGAGCTCCGCATTCAGCTGGACAAGGCATTAAAGACGATCGACACATTGCGCATCAAGAGCCGTGAAGCTGTTCGTGCGGCTAAAGCGTCGGCAGCACAGATTGCCGAGTTGGAGGCCAAGGTAGCTCAACTCGAAAAGACGCCGGCCGTAAAGGCAAAACTCACGAGCCCAGCTCCCACGGCAGCAAAACCTGCCAAGAAGCCAGGCCGCAAGGCTGCTGTAAAAACAGAATCCGACGCCGTCACGGAAATTGCCGATTCAGTTTCCGCAGAGGCTTAAACCACCGCGGATTAGGCCCGACAAATATGCTGGCCGGCGTAGTCAAAATTTAGACTGCATCGGCCATTCTGGTATCGTCGGGCGCTTCAGGCGCCCCGTCACTCGGCAGTATCAAATGGTCGGCGCATCGGTCTCAAAGAGTTTCACTTTCTTGGACCGACAAGAGCCTTGCGGGACCGAGTTATGCTCCCCTTTTTCACGCGCGATCGAGCCAATCCTCCCACGCTTCAATGCCGCTAACCGCGGAATGCGGGATTAGGTCACCGTCGTCATTGCGTAATCCCGCGGTGAGCTCGGCGGCGATCACGGGCCAAAAACGGTCAACAAGGGCAGATAGCGTCGCAATCGATGTGTCTGGCAGACCGCTAAGCTCCCGCGCGCAGATCGCTCGGGCATAGGGTTCGACGTTATCGTGCCGGTTTGTAGTACGTATCGCCATCACAGAATTCGCCGCGTTCATTTCCGTCTCAAGGCTTTATCACAAAACGGCCGCCTCGGCATCGAAAAAATGGGCGCCAAAATAGGCAAATTTCCTTCTGCTGACACGGGCCAACTTACCGCATCGGGGAAACAGACGCGATTTAGCGCCATTCTGGCTGATGATGCGGTTACCGATCTACCGCTTCGACGTCAGGTAAGCCATGCAATTTGGGAATCGCGGCGATTCCCAATCGACTCGGCTGACGCCAGTTGAACCGGCGTACGGTTGCACCTGTCAATTCCACGAAAAGGAACAGAATGGATGCATAACGGGGCCAAGTTGTGGGGTTCATCGGAGCCGATAATGCTGAGGCGCATTCGGCCAGAGCATAACGAGCGCCGCTTTTATGCCCTTGCGGTGACCGTCGATTTGTTTGGCAATATCGTGCTCATGCGCAATTGGGGCCGGATCGGTGCCGGTGGTAGGCAGCGAGAGGAACTGCACAGTGATGTTGTGGCGGCGGCGGAAAGCCTCGAACGGCTGGTGCGAAAGAAGCGCAGGAGGGGATATGTGGATTATGGTATCTGCCGTGGCTACAGCCCCGAACTCTGCCCGCCCGTGAGTTAACGCCCCGACCGCCTTATCCGCTCGGCCATGGCCAGCCGGCAGAGCCCCGCGTGGCTCTTCGCCCCCTGACGTCCGCTATTTTCTCCCAAATCTGTCGCCATTCGCAAAATACGGTGTGACCCTGCCTACAAACGGAGGGTGATATGGTGGTTTGGCATGCACATGAAGCCGGAAGCGCAGAATTGCACGGTCCGCGCGGGAGAAACGATCCTTTCTCCCTGACAAAGACGCAGCCAACGCGGGGTGAGAGTCTGAGTTTGTCTCTGCCGACTCACGCGTTGATGGCGACCGGGGGCGATATCCGCCTGCGGACTGACCCGGAGACCTTACTGAATGGGTACGGATGTAGCCATCGGCCGAGACCCTGGGCAATTACCTTCGCCTCCTCCACTGCATCGTCTGTCTCCGAGCGAGGTTATATGGCAGCCGATGCGGCACGGCTGCGCGCGAGAAGATCGGCGCTGGCTGAGCGTGATGAAAGAGCGGCTATAAAAACCTGCTTGGGCGAGGTGCGCGAGAAATTGGCGCGGCTATTGCGCCTGGAAGCCGGGACAGAAATCGTACTTTCAGCCTCCGGCACGGACGCCGAGCTCCTGGCGCTGGCGCTGACCCATATCGGCGGCAATGAGGACGCGCCGATCTGCAATATTCTGATCGCGCCGGAAGAAACCGGCCGGGGTGTGCCCCTCGCCGCCCGCGGACTTCACTTTGCAGTTGATACCGCGTTGGGAGCAAAGGTGGAGCCCGGAACCTTGATCGACGGCTTCCGGCCAGACACAAGGCTTTGCACCATCGCCGTTCGGAACGGTGACGCACAACTGAAACCCATTGACGGGATCGAGGCGGACATCCGCGATGCCGTGAAAGGCGCCATAGAGCGCGGAGAACGCGTTCTCCTTCATGCGCTTGACCTCTCAAAAACGGGAATACTGGCGCCCCGGCCAAGTCTTCTTGGTGAGCTGCGCCGGAGATATGGAAGCAAATTCGATATCGTCGTCGATGCTTGCCAGACAAGGCTATCTCCGTCCTCGATCGCTCGATACCTTGCACTGGATGCCGCCGTGCTGATCACCGGATCGAAGTTTTTTACTGGACCTCCATTCTCTGGTGCGGTGCTAATTCCAAGCAGGATCGCACGGCGTCTCGTCAGGAATAAAATTCCTGCTGGCCTAAATGCCTATTTTTCGCAAGATGATTTCTTCCCTGGCTGCCCAGCCGCAACCATGCTTCAGCCCGGCGGCAATATTGGCCTGGCTCTGCGCTGGCATGCAGCTCTTGCCGAGATGCAGGCCTTTTTCGAAGTCCCGGCTGAGAACCGTGCCGAAATTCTCGAAAGTTTCGGGCAAACGGCGAGAGCGGCCATTTCAGCGCGGCCGCGTTTTGCATTATTGCCCACACCGCAACCGATCCGTGATATCCGCGAAGAAGCATGGGAGCGGATGATATCCATTTTCGTATTTGCTATTATCGATCCGCAGTCTGGTCAGCATTTTCTGGAATTTGAGAAAATGCACGCGCTTTATCGTTGGCTGAACACGGACCTATCTGGGATTCTGCCACATGAGCGGCTAGCCGCATCGAGAATATGCCATATTGGTCAGCCGATTTCACTGCCGAACAAAAATGGAGCTAAACCATACGGGGCATTACGGATTTCGGCGGGGGCACGTTTGCTATCCGGAGAATTATCTCACGCCCATTTATCAAATGGGGAACGGCTTGAACGTGAGTTGCAGGATGTGAAAGCGGTGTTCGAAAAGATCGATGTGATCTTAAGGAACTGGCGTGTTGTTGACGCTGCAAATTTAGAACCGCGATATGGTTTGCACTAAATCGCCTAAAAGCACAGCGCCGATTGTTCATCTGCGCCTAAATTATCGACAAATATTATGTAAGCGAAGGGAATGCTACGATTCGATTTCGGTATTAAATTATTTGTAACCACAAACGAACACGACAACGTCCTCAGTGGCCAAGTAATTTACATTTTATTATGAAGAATTATTGAGAACTACAATGAATCTGTGCCTAATTTATACGCAGAGATGGAAAGGAAATTTTTGCAAACCGGAAATATGCATAAAAAAACTCTACGCCTCCCAACAACCGCGACAATTTTGGAGTGAGACTTTCCGCGCGATATAGCAACCTTCTCAGCTTGTCGACACTAAACTGTCATAAAAGACAGCGATGTATCCGCATTAGATTAAGAAACGTAAATGCTCGACTGCCCTGGGAAAAAAAGATTCCCGCGTCCTCATTTGGCTGCTATCAATGGCCTCCTACAATGCGAGCGCTCTCCATGAATCGGTAGAGGTTGATCTCGTGGGCACGCATTTAATGCACTTGATAAGAAAAAATCAAAATAAGATAAAATCAAATAGACTTATGCGGCGGTAAACTATATCGGACTGGCATCGTTTTAGCTCGGCTGTGGATTAAACTTAATTTTGGTCAGCGTCATGGTATTTGTGGTCTCACCTGTTTGGACGGGGAATTCGGAACCAACCACGAGCCACCATCGACGTGGGATCGCTAACCGGGGTCGGAGGCATGAAGGATGGATCTAAATCAAAACGTGGTCCATGGCGATGCCGTAAAGGAGAGGAAGCCCTCGGCTGGTAACGATCCGCTCCTAGAAGCTTGCGAAGAGTTTTTCCGAATCAACAAGATTTGGACCGAGGCCAATCCGGAGGGAGCTTTATCGGAATCCACATCTCAGTGTGCGGAAGACCATTGGCGCCTGGCTGTGCAGCGCGATAAAATACTTGTCACCATCAAGACTCTCACACCAACGGGAATACCCAGCCTGATCGAAAAAGGTAAAGTTTTGCGAGAAATGGTGCGCTGGAAAGCGGGAGAGGACGAAATGGTTGTAGAATTTTCGTTGAATCTCATTGAAAACTACAATTCGCTTTTTCTTGGGAATTGCAGCGATAAATTCTCCCACTCGATCACCGCTTTGCCCGGCGTCAATGTGACGAAGGGCGCCGAGGATAAAAGGAGTTGGCGATCTAATCTCCACAATATGTTCGGGATTTTTAATCATTAAACCCTGCCATTCGCATTTGTAGAGCGGATGCTCCTCTCCATCACAGAGGAGTTAGCCATGCGTTCCCTTCTACTCAGCCTCGCATCCGTTGTTTTCTTTCCGGCTGTTGCTGCAGCCAATCCTCATTGCGCCACGGCCGGGCCGATAGCGTTTACAAGCAACACACCGCGGGTGCCGGGGGCTCCATCGCTTGCGCCCGTCACGCCAACTTCGCCCCCAGCCTCGTTGACGGGCACTCCGTTCGTTATGCACATCGCAAGCGCGGGCGCCACAATTACCGATCTCGGTACGGCAGACGGCATGCACCAGATCGCCGCCCGGAGCGGCAATCAATTCATGCTCTTCGACGTGGCCCCGGATGGAAATGCGGCGGTGTCAGGGGTTCCAATCGAGATGACGTTAGCGCAACTCAAAACGGTTGCCGCCGGCAATATCACCGATATCGGGTCGGTTCATGGCCTGGAAGGCTATTTCGTTCGAAGCGGTTCGATGTTCCAGGTCTTCTACGCAACACCGGATAATCAGCGGGTGATTCCTGGCGTGTTGTGGGATGCCGCCGGGAAAAACATCACCAAAACGGAGGTTGCCAATATTCCTGGGGCCATCCCAACTGTCGAAGTCAACGGGCCAGATGGTCCGCAAGCAGCGCCCGCGGCGGTATTGCCATTGGTTCAGAACGCGACTTTCGGGACGATCGGCAACAATCCCGCGAAACATTTATATATGCTGATCGACCCGCAATGCATCTACTCCATCCGTGCATTTCAGATGCTAAAGCCTTTCGCGGAGCAAAACCAGATCGAAATTTCCGTCATTCCATTGACGATCTTGGATGGCGAAGATGGCGGTCAGAGCACAAAAAGCGCGATGGCTCTATTAAGCGATCCGCCGGATCAAATCGTCGGTGCATGGCAATCTGGCAGCGAAGGCAATCAACCCTCGGGCCAGGCTCAGGACAATCTGAAGCAGAACATGCTGATCGCGCAAGCGATCGGTTTGAAGGCCACGCCCACATTTGTATGGCGCAAGCTGGACGGAACTGAGGGGCAGCTTGTCGGTGTCCCGCAGAATGTTCAAGCTTTTGTTGATGCGATTGGGAGCTGAACGGATGGACGCCCAAGAGAACCAAGGCGTTACCAACGACCAAACCGCCAAGGGGCAACCAGACAGCAAGCCGGCCAAGCGGAAGCGCTCCTTCATCGGCCGCACGATGCGGCGCATTGGGTGGCTGGCAGGCGGCCCTGCGGATTGGTTCGGCCGAAAGAGCGTCAGATCTGGCGCGGGTCTGATTGGTAAGCTCTGGCAGCAGACAAGAAGTGCCCCGCAACGCGATAGCCGCTTCAAGGTCGATGAAGCCGGTGGCTTTGATCTTGCCGCCACTGCGTTCTCCTACGGCATGTCAGCGCAAGCTCTGGAGCAACGTCTGGAGCAACGCCGTCGCATGACATTCACGATATCCTATGGAGCGTTGTTTGTTGCTCTTCTCGGCGTCATCTTCTGGGTTCATTCAGCAATCGATGAGCCTTACACATTCGCTCGCGTGATGATGGTTTGGGAGTTCCTGCCTTTCCTCAGCCTATTTTTGCTGGTGGCCTTTTACAACGCGCTGTTGAATTTTCAAATCAGGGTTCGACGCTCTGCTGGCTGGCGCGAGTTTCTGTCAACCGAGGAGGGGTTTTTCCCACGATGAAAAATGAAGGAACGCGGCTAGTGGCGATCGCAGCGGCGGCCCTTTTCGGGCTTGCCGGCTGCACCATGGTTCCAACAAATCAACCGGTGTCCGTAGCGCCCGAATACACAACGATAGGCTCGGTTGTACCGGTCTATAATCCGCCGCCGAATACGCCGTTTCACTGTGTTGGGACCCCTGCCGCCATCACGCTGTTCGGTATTCCGGGCGATCCACTTGGCTACCCACGCCTTGGGATCACGACCGCGCCTGTCGCCACAATGGGCAACAGGCGTGGCGACTGGCTTTTGGTGGTCACCCATACTGGCGAGTTCGCCTGGCTTGATAATCCGCATGAGGAATCATATGAGCAGGTGAATCCGGGCCAATGGTGCCATGTGCATCAGGATGCCCAGGGGCGGATTGTGTTCGATTATCAATTCGTTCACGGCTCGTTTTAGTCCGCTGCCTCGGTGAACTGCGCGAGATGATCGAAGAGGGACATGCGATATACAATCGCTGCGATAAAGCCAGAATTACCTGCCAACCCGTCTAAATGTCCTATAAGTTCGTTCAATTCGGTACGATATGTGCTCCATGTGCTCCCGTTGCCGCATGTGCAATACCTGGGAGCCAGTCGAAAACACCCAGCCCCGCCAGATCGTGAGCGGTCGTGTAAAGGAAAAGGGCCATGATTATGGCAACGCCGCCGCGGGTTGCGAAATCCTGGAAGCGGTCGGGCGCTGGCCGGCCACGTACCCACTCAAAGAAGCAGAACAGAAATGCGCCGCCGTCCAAAACGGGGATCGGTAGGAGGTTCATCAGCGCCAGGTTGATCGACAACACTGCCATCAATGTAAGAAGCGTGTCTCCGCCGGCTTCCGCGGCTTGGCCTGCCAGGTGCGCGACCCCAATAACGCCCCGGAAATTCCCGGCGCCCTGGCCGGTGGTGAGCGCGCGGCTAATTCCTTGGAAGGTTTGCGTTATAACTTGCCAGGTCCGCTCCGATGCAGTGAAAATGGCCCGACCAGGACCCATTTTTTCGCGAGAGGCGACGTTGCTCCAAATGCCGAGATAGCCCACTTCCCGGCCGCCCGCCGGCTCACTGGTTAGGGCGGCCGAAAGAACCAGGATTGTGCCATGCCGGTTGACGCTGAATTCCATAGATTTTCCGGGATTACCCTCCAAAATAGGCCTGAGCGTATCGAAGCTAGAGACCGCAATGTTGTTTACGCCAATTATGCGATCGCCGGCATAAAATCCCGCGCGGGCGGCCGGGGAGCCTGGAATGACCGAGCTGGCGATGGGCAGAAAAATCGGCATTCCCTGCATCATGAAAATCCCGGCATAGATGGTAATCGCAACAAAAATATTTGCAAGAGGGCCAGCTGCGATGATGGCCATCCGTGCAAGGGGCGGCTGGTTTAGATAACCGCCTTTTTCATTGGCGTCGTGTTCACCCGGAAAGGAAACGTACCCGCCCATAGGAAGTAGCGAAAAACTCCAGACGGTGCCCCGCCGGTCAGTCCACTCAACAACGCGCGGGCCAAAACCCAGGGCGAACCGGCGCGCTGTTACGCCGGCAATCCTGGCCACGGCATAATGCCCAAACTCGTGGACAAGAATTAGAGAATTCGCGAGGAAGAAGAGGCCGACGATTGAAATGATAACTGAAAACATTTGCGACATGGGAATACCCCAAAAGTCCCTAAACCTACACGCTGACCGGCCAGCGCGTAGGGATCAATGAATCGACGTGCCTAGTTGTCCATCTGACATAATCGACGGGACGCACTTGGCATTTCCACCATTGAGAGGGTACCATGTTGTAAGGTGGTCTGTGGCAATCCAGCCTGTTTGGCCGTTGAGCCGCTCCATCTCCGTATAACCACTTTGTTGCACGAGAGGCCATTTAACGAAGACAATTGCGCTCGGGTAGCCAAGGCGCGCCGCCGAAGGGTTGGGTGCTGCGAGAACAGGGGGCAAGTCGCTCTGTTGCATTGTCTGCAACGCCTGACTGTCCAGCGACATGCACGCCAGCCCCGGCGCGGGTTGAACAGCAGTAAGTGCGCTAGCGATTGAGGGACCAAGTGTTATCGTCACGACAAATGTAAACGCTGCGAGGGTAAACGCCCCAAGATTAAATTGTAACTTCATGCTCATTCTCCTTTACGACAAGACAGACTGGTTGGCCGCGTTACCTACGATCGACGACACCGACGATTTCCACTGACCCACAGTTTCGTTTGAGGGAATATTGTTAGCTTGCATGGCCGTCGAACTTACGTACTCGCTCATCAAGTCGCCGTCGGATGCTTGAGCGATCTGGGTACCGGCGGTTGGACCGTAATTGTAGTAACTCCGCGCATCAAGAACCGTGGGATCAGAAATACCCGCACTCTCCAGGGCAGTGTTGGCCTGCATCAAATATCCCGATGCGGCAATAGCTTCTGTGGTTGGGTCATTCATGCCTGCATCGCCCTGCACAATTTCCGACGCCAAAGAAGGATCAGCCGCCAGCGCAGTTTGCAACCCCTCCTGGAAAGCTGCGGGATACATTTGGAAGTCTCCTTGAGCTCCACTACCACTTCCGAGATTAGCTCCACAACCGCTCTCGATGACGCAGGTTGCCGCAAGTGCAGATGGATTGAGCCCCAGGGCCTCAGCATTGGCGATTGCGGACGATCCCCAGCTTTGGGCGAGCAGCGTATCGAGCGCGTCACTGCCGGATGAACCGGAAGCTCCGCCGGCCCCAGTACCTGAGCCGGTTGGAACGGTGTTCAACGTACCTTGCGGGATCGCGATGGTAGGCACACCCGGCTCTGGCAGATAGGGGGTAACTTGGACGGGCGCCCCATTTAATGTCGCTGAGACCTGGGCAAATGCCCAACCAGGTGCAAACGGAAAAAGCAGTATTGCCGCGCGAAAGATGAGCGGCCCGTGCCCTATCGTTCGAAACCAAAATGGACGAAATTCCATGTTAATAACCCCTCTCGCTGGATTGGAGTCAGCGTGACGGATACATTTGCGAATCGTTGGATTATTTTTGTTTGGATAAAGCGGGAAAGGCGCGGGCGCGAAATTGGGGCTGTGCCGGTATGTTCGCGGCGAAACTTCAGTTGGGCGGGGAGGCCCGGTGGAATAGGCCTCCTTCCCAATAAAGCACCAAACCGATTGCCCTTGTGGCGCCAGTGCTATCGCTGTGCCCACAATGCAACGACGATAATTCTCTCCGATAACAGTCGATTATGCCATCCGAAGGAGCCTGAATCGGTACCCTCCCTTTGATGCCCGGATGGCCCGAGCGATAGCTTTGTTCGTTGCTTCAAGATCGAAGTGCTCCGGGTGGAATTTGCGGCCAACCCATTGACGCATGTTTTTGTGCTCTTCGTGGTCAGAATCGAGCCAAGCATCGAGAAAGTCGACGTAGCCCGAGTAGCCGCCGACGTCTTCAGGAGGGCATGAACGGGTTCCTGCGATGCATCGAGGATATTTAACATCTTCTTCGCGCGAGGCACGCCGCAGGATCAACTGATGGCGCCAATTATCGCCAAAATCGTATGTGTAGACGATCGTGAGGGGTGGGTCTTCTTCGTATGGAAACGTCAGATCCTGAAGGCGTATTTCGGATGCTTCAAACGTGCGCACGTCGAGCAGCGCATCCTCATCGAACTCTGGCGCGCCGACGGTGAGTCCGCCGACCATGAACTGGTGGAGGTGGCTATCGGTCCAACCGAACGTAGCCTGTAGTATTTCGTGCAATTGGGCGAAATTGAGCCCAACGGGGAGTTCGAGGCTGCGGGCGATCCTCGGCTCGATGCCGATGATGTGCGCATCCAGGCGAATGTAGAAAGCGTCGGGATCAAAGGGATTGAGCATGGCGCCGAGCATGCCGTGGGTAACTGTCGTCAGCAATAGATCCTGGCACGATGAAGCGGGTTTGTTCGTATTAGAATGTGCCCGGCGGCGCATTTTGGCTGCCGCCCGCTGCTCCAGTAGCCCATGGTGCGAATTCATAAGGCGGCCTGCTGGCTTGGCTGGATGGCTCCGACGGTTTTACTACTGTGCCATCCTGATTGACGGTTGGCGGCTCCCAGGTCGCATTGGCATCACCGTAGGGTGCATACGGATTGAAGGTCGGGTTTCGTATCGGGGGGGCCGGCGGCGCCGAGTAACTCGCGACCGGTTTAACATTGCCATGGTCGCACGCCGAAAGGGCTAGGAGACCGGCGAGAATGAGAAATGATTTGCGCATGACTTGGCTCCGTGGTTGCGGGCCAAGCTATGCGGCATCAAAATGCGAATGGAGCGTAATCCATTTGTTAGAGATCAGCATCAGGTTTGAGTTTAGGTGGCGACAGTTCGCCCGCCTTGATTTTGAGGCGCTGAATTTCCTCTAGGGCATAAGATAGCTTTCCACAGGTCTCGTACCCTATGAGGCGAAACTCTTCCTTTTCGGCGGCGAGGTCTGCTTTTTCGGCCATCAGCCGGGCAATTTGTCTGTCTTTTTCCGCAAGCGCATCGGCATAGGCGGCATCGACCTTTTTGTTGTCCGCAAGGACGCCATTATACCGATCCGCTAAATTATTATATTGAGCGACGAGCCACGCGTAGCGCTGCTCGTCAGCGAAAAGTTGCAGTTGTTGCATCTCTTCAGCTTTTATTGCTGCCCGATGGTCGCGCACGCCCTGAAGCGTATCTCCCATCCGCTGGATGAAAAGCGCGTCGGCTACAAGTTGACCGTCAAAATTAAACATCGTCTGTGCCTTGATCACCTTGATTGGTAGTGGCTTGCAACGTGGAATCCAGGCTTTCTTCGCCACCACTGGTTGCCTGTCCAGAAATAAGCTTTGAGGGGCCGCTGGGCAAGTTTTTTCTATTATCAGCAACGTTTTTGACTGCTCGGAACCCTTCTCCGAGCGCTTGTTTTGTGCCACCGGCCACACCCTGCCCGGCACCCCAGGCTGCCTGCTGTTGGAAGGCCTCGATATCGACCCGGTTGGCAGCGGTAAAACCGAGAAGCCTGGGAAGGTGGTGAGGTAACAAGGCGATCATCCGGAATGACATGATGGCGGTCGTGACTTGCAGCATCACGAAGATATTCAGCAGGACCACGATGCCAATGAGGTTCGTGACGAACCACCCATTGGCCAAGATGAAACCGACGGCGATCCCGAAGCTTTCCCGGATCAGCCAGGACATGCAATCAAACACGAAGTAGCTGAGAAAGAGGCCGATGATCATCAAGACCGGGCGGAACATGACATTGAACAACAAGCCCCAGCCTTCAATTGCCCGGCCATGGAGCCCATCTCCGCCTATCGTCATATGTGCGAGCATCCAGAGCGGCACAGCAATCATGGCCTCACAGACCAGGATGATCCAGCCGCACACTCCGGCCATCCACATGACATAGGGTACCATCGGTAGGACGTAAGAGATCATCATGCCGGGCACGAGGATCGACGTCAGAAGCATGAAAATAGGGATGGAAAGAAACGATATGAGCGGATGGATGGCGACCGTGGCTGCGGCCGCAGCCCAATTGCCGGTCAGCACGTTCCAAACCGTTGTTGCGGCGGTGCCGGTGCCGGAGGCGAGGATGCCAGCGGCAGCGAACGCCGCCAAAGAGACATTCATCAGGACTTGGCCAAGGGACATCAAACCACCAAAGGGGTCAGTCCAAACCTGGGTGGGCGGCAAAAGGAAGGCTGTTATTTTATTGAGGAACCAATCGTTCAGTCCAATGGAGTTGAAAAGCTGCGCCAGCACAGTCTGGCCTTTTGCAGCGTCGGTCGCGGAGGCCAGCGTCGTTGGAATCCCGCTCGGCGGATTTGAGCCATCGGCGGTGGTGGCGGTCTCAAGTAATGCCTGCATGTAGGAGTCGGCCGCGGATTTGACTGGTGCCAGGTCATCGGAGAGAGATGGGCCTAGGCCGTCATAGGTTGGTGTCGTAACATCCGGGGTGGCATTCATCACCGAGAGCGTTTCGGCATTCAGGCGGGCGATTTCCAGATAATAGGCGCCGGCGGCGGTCCAACCTAGCGTGGATTGCTGCTGTTCGCTGTTGAGAAGATCGAGATTACCGTTGCGGGCAGCGGTCGCATTGCCCTGAATTGCGGTATTAATTTGACTTTGAACGCCGGTGGCTGCCGTTGTCAGCAGATTGGTGTAATCGGCGACGGCAGAATCGTAGATCCCCTGAAGGGGTGCCAGCGAAGCAGCCGTTTTATTGAGCCAAAGATTTTGTGCGACGCTTTGGACCTGGGATTGCAGATCGCCGTTGATCACGTTGGTAAGGATTGCTTGCTGGGTTGCTGCCATATCGACGTTTACGCCGGCAATGGTCGTCGCATTCGAGGCGGCTTCGCGGACGGTGACCGATCCGCAAACGGGATTACCGGTGCCATCACCCGTGGCCAGAGAATAGCTCCAGGTCACGAAACCGCTTCCCTGGCCATCGTTGACGGACAAAGGCTGCGGTGCGGGAATCAATGGGGTTCCGGTTCCCGAACCGTTTCCGGCAAGATTGACCAGGTCCATGCAAAGCTGGTCGTTGATCAGGTTGGCGACAATGTTGCTTGTCCCCGGGATCTGTGGCGTAGCAATCACGACCGCGTCCGGTCCCACGGCCTGGATGGCATTGGTGTAAAGTGATTTCGCCATGCCGACCCCCCACATGGCTCCCTGCATGACCATTTCTTGACCGGCGCAGAACCCGCCTCCGAGGGGAAACATCATGATGGCGGCGAAGCCGATCCGAACAGCCGCCATCCAGGTCTGGCCGCTCCCGAGCACTTGCGAGCTCTCGGCTGCGCGGTGAATGTTCATGATGATGTTGTAGGAGACGAAGGCGCAGGCGATCGCCGCGACAAAGCCGGTGAACTGTCCGACCAATTGGCCGATCACCGTCGCTTCATTGCCCGTCGATACGCCTTGGGTGAAGCCCGGAATCGGAAACAGCGACTGGAGAACAGTTGCTGACCAATCACCCTGCGGATTGAGCGAAGACCAGCTGACATTATAGGGGTTGGTGGCCTGGGCAAACGCGGGTCCCGCAATGGCCACGAAGCCTACCGCGAGAATGAGAGATACTGCATTTGGCTTACGCATTGGGGGACCTCTGCTTGGCTACAGCGACAGGGTCCCACAGTATGATGCGAATGGCGGGACCGGGTTTTGTTTAGGCGGCGGGAGCGGGACCCGCCCCTGCAGATGGTGCGCGCGAGAACATGGCGCGTACCTTTTCGGCGGCACTTTGGATAATCTCGGCGATTGTTTTCGAGATATCGTCGAGCATATTTTTCCCTTCGTTGCGCGAGGGTGTACTGCTCGCGCGCTCGCCGATCTGACTGTCGAGTTGGTCGAATTTTGCGGTCAGATTGGAGGCGTCCGGCCGTTTGGCGATGATCTGTTCGACTTGTTGCCGTCCCTCGCCATAGCGCGCCAGCGCAGATGCTGCTTTGTCATAGGCTTGCGTGAAGCCCTTATCGTCGTTGAGCGCTGTATTGAACGCCTGGCGCAAGTCGCTGAATCTCCCCCCTTCGCGCATCTCTGATAGGACGCTTGCCATTCCGCCTGGTTCGGCACGTGCGGCGCTCTGAATGCGGTTCATAACAGCTGCACCTTCGGTATTCCGAAAACCATCCAGCGCCTCGACTGCGGCGCGGGCGGATTTCTGGACGCGGCCGATGACGCTGTCCTGGTCACGGCCAGCAACCTTTGCTTCGAACGACCGAAGCCGATCGGCGAATGGTGTCGCTTGCGGGGTCCATGGCGCATTTTCGATATTTCCATTGCCGCGAAGTGCTGCCGTCAGCGTGTCGAGAATGCCGCCACGAAGCACTGCGGTCTGCACCGGCGGCGGTTCCTGGGAGCTCGGGGCATTGCGAGTGCCGCGTGGTGTGGGATCATTCCGCTGCGGCTGGTCCCCTCGGGGGCTGCTTGATGTGTTGGTTGTGTCGGCGTTGGCGCTCGACTGTTCTGCTTGCCCAGAAGAAACGCCCGAGTGGGCGTCATTCACGGCTTCAGGGAGCCGAGTTGCCAAGCGTATTTTATTTTCGAGATTATCGATGAGCGATTCTGTACCCGGTGTTGACTGGTTAGCTTGGCGTCCAATTTCCGCGGCACTTCGACGAATTTCACGAACGACACCGCTATCATTGATTTGCGGTGTCGTTCCCAGCAATGCAATCATTCGGCCGTTCTCAAGGCCAGGCGCGCTCGCCGCCAGCCTCGTGGCCTCGGCCCGCTGTGCAGGATTCAGGTCAAGCTGCCGGCCCGTGGCCTTTTCAAAATCCTGGACGGCATACGCAACATCGTGCTGAACGGATTTTTGGTTGAAGCGGACCGGCTCTCGTGCATCGTTGTCGAGTTCCTGAATTTTACGGCCTAGATTTTTCGCGGAATCCGGCAATTGATCAATTCTAGCAACGAGTTTTGAGAGTACATCCCGGATCGGATCAGGTGGCGTATGCAGCGCGGATACATCTGGCGCCCCACTTGGTGCGGTTAATTTCGTCACCTCGGCGCGCTGCGCGGCGGAAAGGTCAAACTGTTTTCCTGTAGCTTTTTCAAAATCTGCGACTGTAGCTGCGATCTGATGCTGTACAGAGGTATCATTAAACTGGAGAGGGTCTTTTGCCGCCAGCCCCAAATCCCGAATCCTGCCACTAAGCTGCTTATCGGTTTCCGAGAGATGGTTAGCGCTCTCCAACAACTTGGCGAGAACTTCCCGCATCGGCCCGTCGGTTTTTGGTGCTGTGGCTGCGGGTGTGTCGTTCGGTGTCGGTTGATTTGAGTCAGACATTCGAGTCTCCCCTGAAGAATTGGAAGGATGGGTTAGTTGATATTCGGTGTTGGCATTTGCACTTCGGGCTGGAAATCATGCTGGGCGATTTGCGCCAGAGTGGTTGCGTTCACCGCGGCATTTTTCAAATCAATCGAGAAAATCTGGAATTCCAGATAGTTGTTGAGTGCCAGTTCAAGCGCGATTTCGCGGTTGACTGCTGCCGGCGGCATGCTCTGCAGTTGGGCGTTCCAGTTGATGTCACTGATCCGGCTTTCCGCATTGATTTGGAGAACTTGCAGCCAGGAGCCGGTGGTCTGCTGCGGGAGCCCCATATTCGTCAAATAGGTTTGTTGCTGAGACGTCAGCGGGACGGACGGGGATTGCATGCCGACGATGTAATCGATGACGTTCTGCGCAAGTGATATTCTTGCATTGTAGCTGCGGCGCTGTACGGCAGCATCTTGCCCGGCAATTGAGTTCAACTGATCGCCGCGCAATGCCGCCGGCGCGACGGGTTCGATCAGGTTGATCGCATAATCCTTTGCGGTGGTGACCGCTGTTTGGTTGGCATAGGTGCCGCTTCCAAACAGGCTGGAGAAGCGCTGGTCTGCATCCGCTGTTGCGGTAGTGGAGTTAGCGCAAAGTCCAGCGGCGACATCGTTTGGATCGCAATAGTAGTTCAGATGCTCCGCGTTTTCTGATGCAACACCCTGGGCCTGACCGTAATAGGAGGGAGACGTGGGACCTGACTCGTCGCGGACATCCTCGATCTGTCCGAGGGTAAATCCGACCGCATCTCCTTGAATGGCGGCTGCTTGTGTACTGACGCCGTTGTCGAGGCCGGTGCAGGCTGTGGGGCTTGCCGTTTGCTCGTCCCTGATTTGTGCATCACGCAGCTGGAGGTCGTATTGTGCCATCGCTTCGTTGGAGGCATCGGTGATGTTTTCCATCGCGCCGATCGAGGCTTTGGAATAATTGGCTTGCTGGGTGAATCCTTCCTGCAGCAATTGCTGGACCGTACCGTATGTGTTGTCGCCCATGAGGGTCGCCAACGGTCCAGATTTACCCAGCAAGCTGGTGAGAGCGCTTTCGATCGTGCCAAGGACGTTGATTTGCTTGATTTCTTGGATGATCGAGGCGGGGTCGATAACGGGAAGGTCTGCATAAGCGGGTTTCGCACCTACGAACACGCCGCCGACTGCTATTCCCAGAGCGGTCAGACCTAAAAATCTGTTCCGGCGCATGAGTGTTCTCCCTTAGTAGCTGCCGACAGGGGTTTGCGGTAATGTGTAGCCTGGCGGCGTTAGGCCATTGCCGTTGATGTAGAGACCGTTCCCCGACCCATTTGTACCGACCCCAAGCCCGATTGAACCGATTGGAGGCCCACCGCCGCCGAAGGTGAGTTTCGGACAGGACAATCCGCCTCCAAGCCCGCCGAAACCAAAATTGAACCCTGTTACAGTCAGACCGCATTGCACGTGGCCCAGCCAGGAATTCCAGGTGCTGGTAACCGCGTTGCAAAGCTGGCCTTCGACGGTTTGCAGCAGATTTGCGGGGTTCAGCAGGTTGGTTACGAGATTAAGGCCAACGCCATTGAAGAAATTGTTCAAGCAGGACAATTGCGTGACGCTGGTGGGCTGGCTGATGGTTTGATTATCGGCAGCCATCCTCGCGGTCATGCCATTCGCTGCGGCTTGCACGATGGTGGTACAACCGACGCTTCCCGTGGTGGTGGTTTGAGCGAGTGCCCCAGCGGCCGGCGGTGCCGCCGTAATT
This sequence comes from Acetobacteraceae bacterium, assembly GCA_003164135.1. GTDB lineage: Bacteria > Pseudomonadota > Alphaproteobacteria > Acetobacterales > Acetobacteraceae > Acidocella. The sequence continues at coordinate 9,699 of PLSD01000001.1, read as the reverse complement.
AGGACAGCCAGCGCGAGTTTGTGTCGTAGCATTAGGAGTTCTCCTGGGGGTTGGTCGCGGCCTCGGCGCAGGATTGGAGCCAGGCCACGCGATCGGGGCCGAACATCCGGGTAAGCGTGTCGCGCGCCGTAAGGGCGCGGAGCGATGAATTTATCGCTTGAGCATTCGCCGTTCTGCCTTGAGAGAGCTGGGCGAGGAGCTGCGGGGCGCCGGGCAGGGTGCCGGAAAACCAGTCGACGAGCCGAAGGAGCCGCGCCGCTCCTAGCTGGGCTATCACTGTTTGAAGGTCATGCTGGACAGGATCGCCCAGGAGGGCTTTCGGGAGAATGGCTGGGGCCTGGATGGCAAGTTCGGATAGGACGGTGCCCAACTCGTGGAGCAGGGGTTCTACGCTGCGTCCCCGCTCGATTGCCCGGATAACCGGTGGCCAGTTGTTTTGACGGGTGGGCGGACGTATCGGCGAGAACCAGGCGACAACGTCAGCCTCTGTGAAATCGAGCATTCAAACTCACTCCGGAAGTTCCGGAGTCAGATTGTCGAGGTCAAATGCGAATGGCCGCAAAAATTTATCCGGCCGGGGCTTTCACGATTGCGACCGCCATATAGGTCATCTGCAGACTCAGCCCCAGCAGCTTAATACTGTCGCGGAGCACGTGGTTCCACGTGTCGCCGCCTTTCCAGTTCACGGGGGCCGATGGATTGACGCCAGGGCCATAAGTCACCTTCACGGCCGGGGGCACGATCTGGCGGCAGGCAAAAGCAAGTGGAACGCTGTTCCCGAAACCGTAGGCCATTTTCCAGTGAACGGGCTGGCTGGAATTGTCTGTACCAGATGGCGTTGGGTTACCCGCCGCATTTGAATCAACAATTTCTGGACCAGTATCACCCGGCGGAGATTGAACAAGAAAATTCGCATAGGCCGGGGAGAGGTCAAACAACAAAGCAGACGCCATTATACAAGGCAGTGCGCGTATCATAAAACTCTCCTTTTTTATTTACGGCCGTGTTCTAGTGTCGCGCAAATACGAACGGCAATGCTATAAGTGTCATGTATTTCGAAAGGATTCTAGCCGGGCCATTCGCGTGGCTTGTTGGCTAGATGTATTTGGTAGGCGAGAAATGGCACGGACATCGAAAAGTAACGAACAAAATGTTGGTGTAGAAGATCCCAACGACATCGCAAGGATCATCGCGCAGAGGTTGCAGGAAGCTAGAAAGCGTGCGGGCTTGACCCAGACCCAACTGGGAGAGCGGGCAGGCGTGACGCAAAATTATATCTATGAGTTAGAATACGGGACCACCAACATCTCAATCCGAACGTTGGATAAAATGGCAAAAGCGCTGGATGTTGATATCCGCGACTTGATCCCTGGCCATCCCCTGGCAACACCATCCGGCGCTGACTTAGAGATTTTATATCGCACGCTCGATACGCTTGTGGCTTGCGTTACCACCAACTTGGCGGAGGAGCAGCGCCTGAATGAAAGAGAGTTGGCGCGGCGGGCTCAGCACAACGAGACACTGCTTGGTGAAATCGGGGCTTACAAAGATCTTCGAGAGAAACTTGGGAAGCTAATAGACGCTCAAACGGCGACGAAAAAGCCCTAATTTTGTAGTGGTTTAGTCCAAAGTACGGTAGAATTTACACGTTAACACACAAATCAGTGCAGTTTATTCTGGACAATTAAGTTATAATAGAATTACCTTTCGCCCCGTCTTTCCCTTGGAGACGCGGGTGTCAGGTGCATTAGCCAAAGCTGAGGAGCGTAGACCGCCGGGGCCTTCGGGCGTCCCACCCGTGTTGCGCTCTCTCGCGGCGGTTGTGCTGTTTCCCTTTGATGAGGTCCTCCGCGGGATGGTCGCGGCCGGTCAGGGGATTGAGGCGCTTTGTCTGTATCTGGGGTTAACGCGATCACTTCTAGACGACCACCTGGCGCGGCTCGCACTGACCACGCCGCATGATCGTCCCTTACTCAAGGCGCGGGCTCACGGCTGGTCGGTCCTGGACACGATAAGGCTGATCGCTTGGCGTATTGCGGGGGTACACCCTGAAATCATTGGAGAAAGGCTTGGGGGGAGATCGGCTGGAGCGGTGCGCTCGAAAGCGCGGCGTTTGGGGCTTCGGCCACCGCCGCGCAAATTGTTGCACAAGCCCGATCCGAAAACACTGCGCGATCCAGAGCCGGGTTTTGTTTGGCGGAATTCAATGCAATCACCCGTGCCGGCCACACCGGAAGCAGCGTGCGGCCGGGTTGCTGGCGTCATTACCTATCGTGGTCGCGAGGCCGCGGAAGCATTTTCACAACGCGAAAATGAGGCGGGCGGCGTAAAAACCACCGGGTTTTTTGGCGGCTCCATCGGACAGCGCGAGCTGCCGCTTTTCGGTGTGGTTGGCGGGACGGATCGCCAACCAGCGAAGCTTGGTCTCAAGCAAAATCAACCGGAAATCGCTCAACTTGCTCTCTCAGCTCCCGAATTCGTCATTCCGAAGACCGAGGCAGACGTTGATTTCGGCGCCGACCTAGGATGGATTGGTAAAACGCGCCGCCCACTCACGAACAAACTCATCGTATGGATTTGCGGCATGCTGATGATGGGCGGCTTAAAGTATCAAGAGGCTGCCAAGCGCGTCGGCATGAAGAAAGGGGCGTTTCGCACCTTCCGCACGAACTGCGGTATTCCTGTTGATGAAGATCGCAGAAAATTCGGTGACATCTTTGATGAGCGTTGCGCTCGCGCGACGTTCGCGCAGGCTGGCTACGTGCTACAACATTGCAAAACCGCGAGCGAAACGCCCGATGGAAAAGGTGACTGGTTCTGGGTGCATAAGACTGACGCAAATAAGATTCGTTTCTCGCCAAAAAACCGCAAACGTATCCATCAGATCGAGGGGCGATACAATAAAATATCAATTCTAAAAGGCCACTACGTGAAGCCATCCCCGCGCGAAATAATGCTGCCATTCGCAAAAGACGTTGGCAGAAACGGCTGCAGCAGCAACTCTTGGAGTGCAGCCCATGCGTAATCAGCAAGCGGCCGTCGCGCGTCGGATTACTGATCCTGATTTTGCCGGCTCGTTGGTCAATCGGGTCTTAACGGCGCTGATGATCTCGATGGGTCTGAATATAGCGTTCGCCATCCATGACAGCTGGATATGGACACATCCTGAGCCATCAAAATATTTCAGCGTTGATGAGTTGAACAATCCTATTCCAATACAACCGCTGACCGGTCCCGTGATGGGCGACACCGATTTGCTTAACTGGACCGTGTCCGCAATCCTGGCCCCATATAATCTGGACTATTATAATTATCCCACAGAGCTCAGCGGGGCTTCCCATCAGTTCACGTTACGAGGTTGGAATACGTTCGCCAATTCCTTTATCAGCTCTGGAAACTTCAATGAGCTGAAATCCGCGCGCTTGCTTTGTCATGCGCAAACGCAGCGCGCGGCGCTGATCGTGCAGACGATCTTCGACAATGGCGCCCTGGCCTATCAGGTACAGGTTCCGATCTCGCAGACCTGCGAAAACGTCAACCAGACGAGCACGAATAACTACATGATTTCCGCGCTCGTCATTCGCACAAACGACTCGAATTATCCCAAAGGCTTAGCAATCGATCAGTTGGTGGCGGCGCAGCGATGAACGGATTTGTCATGAGATATACCAGAACGCGACCACAAATGATGGCATCGGTTTGCGCCGCCACACTGACTGGGGGGCTTTTGTGGGGCGGACTTGCCTTCGGCCAAACAGCGGGCGGCTCAAGCCAAAATGGCAATGCCTCCGCTCAGGAACAAGCCGTGCAATCTGCGATTCCTCTGACGCCGGCCATGATCACGCAGCTCGCGCAGCGCTATCAGGCAAACCAGCAGGCGGCGGAACAAGCAGGGACGGCCCTGGCCGAGCCGCAAAGCCGGGAGGTGAATGTTTCTTTCGCGCCTGGCGTTGCCATCAGCATCATAAGCACGGTTAAGGGTTATCCCAGCGCGGTCAGTTTCTTCGACAGCACTGGTCAGCCTTGGCCCGTGGAATGGGACACCAATTCCGATCCGGCGTCGGTGGCGACGGGAAGCGACTGCAATGTGCAGCAAAATGGCGGTGGCGGCGGACCATCAGTAGAGGCGATCGGGTTTTTGGTTTGCACCCCGGCAAAGGGCAGTAACGTCCTGGAAATCACGCCGATGTCGCTCGCACCTCGTGGTGGCCTTGTGGTTTCGCTGCAGGGTGCGCCAAAGCCGCTGACATTTTTATTGATGTCGGGCGCCAGCAGCTATGACGCTGATCTGTCGATCCATGTTGCCGGGCCGGGGCCGAATGCGCTGGTGGCAACGGTGCCGCCGGAGCAGGACGCGCCTGATACAGGCGCTCCATATCTCACCGGCATGTTGGAGGGTGTTCCGCCGGCCGATGCCACCCCGCTTTCGGTTGAAGGCGTGTCACCCGAGGATCTGCGCGCCTGGAAGCTTGGCGGGAATGTTTATTTGCGGACCAGCGACACGCTGCTCTCGCCTGAATGGACGGCTTCAGAAGCCGAGGCGGGCACCACGGTTTATGCAGTGCCCGATACACCTGTTGTCCTCCTTTCGGTGGACGGCCGGACGGTTTCCGCAGAGTTGAAGGAGGGGCAGTGATGTCAGACGCGGCAATTCCGAAAAAACCATCTGTTTTTTCAAAGCGGGGCATGTGGAGCGGCGCTGGGCGCGCTGGCCCGCGCCGGCTGTTGATTATCAGCGTTTCAGGCCTGGCGCTGGTGGCAGGGCTGGTCGCCATTACCCTGGATGGCAAAAGCAAGCCGCTTGTCTCCTATGACGCGCGGATGCAGGCAGTTGATGCCAATCCCGCCGGCCTGAACAGCGATCAGGAGCAAAATGCGTTGGCATTAAACGCCAACGACGCAGCTGCAAATACCGCCTTGAGAAAGGGAGCTTCATATACGCCGCCTCTCGCGGCCAGCGTGCCAGTTGCCGTTGATGCGCCAGTATTTCCGCCATCTGCGGCAAGTGCCGCACCTTTGCCGGCGCAGCATTTTGTCCAACCGGCGCCTCCCCCTCCCCCGGCCCCTCCGGTGGTTCAACAGGTGGATGCTCCCGTGTTTCCACCTCCGCTGCCTGGGACTTCCGACCCGCAGCCCCAAGGCGTGCAAACCGCGGATAGCGGCGGTGATCCACAGCAGCAAACTTCCTACACGTCCGCAATTAACGGGCTATTCAACCAATGGAATGGCCGGCCGCCCACGACCGACGTGGTGTTGCCGCCGCCGCAAAGCGATCCGGCATCGACGGGTACGGCTTCAAATGCGGGCTCGGCTGGACAAACCGGATCAAGCGCGGCGCCGAGTGTCGCAGCCGACCCAGATCCTGTAGCCTCAGCCACGCATGTCATCATTCCGGCCGGGCGGGGGATTTTCGCGCATCCGATTCTGGCGTTGAGCTCGGACGAGACCAGCCCGGTGGTGTTGCAGGCAGATAGCGGGCCGATTGCCGGAGATCGCATGATCGGCAATTTTTCGCGCGAGAATGACCGGCTCATTATCAATGTGTACCAGATCATCCATAATGGTCAGCCGATTGCGTGTTCCGGTGTCGTGATTGCACCAGATACGATGCAGGCGGCCGTCGCCTCCGGCGTGGATCAGCACTATATCGCCCGCTTTCTTCTCCCGGCCGCTGCGGCTTTTGTTCAAGGCCTGGGCAATGCGCTGGCGACGACTTCGAATACGACGCAAGTCCTCAGTCCGCTGGGCGGCGCCACGTCCAGCACAGACTTGAATTTTCATCAACAGCTTGGCGTCGCGGCCGGCGCAGCGGCGGGGCAAATCGGCAGCACGCTCGATCAGGATGCGCCGAAAGGCCCCACGATTACGCTCGATGCAAATGTCGCGGTCGGTGTGATGTTCATCTCGGATGTAAAAGCGCCTTACGGAAGTTGAGTCTTTTTTAAGGCCATTCGCAAATAGGTGCGTGATGATTGTGCGTCGCCCTTTTTTGATGAGGTCATCATGAGTTCCGTTACTGTGGATTCCGTTTACGGCACTGATTCAGAAGCACATGAGGTAGCTCGTCTGCCCGGCGAGGCGTTGGATTACACTGGATCTGATGAAGCCCGCGAAAAAACGGCGGCGCCCGGAACCGATGGATTGTTTGCGGCGCCGGACGGGCGATCGCGCGCATCCGGCAAAAATAACTTCCCGCTCTACGCTGGGGTTGGGGTGGTGGCACTGCTGATGGCGGCTGGTTACGTCCTTGTCCACTCGGCAAGATCGCATCATCCATTACAAGCAACGCAGACGAGTACAGTACACCTGGCGGGAGTGCCGCCCAGGGCCATCGCACCTCTGGCGCCCTCGGCATCCCTGGCGAATGTGCCGCTGCCGAAGTCGCCGCCAGCCATTCTACATCAAAAATACGTATCGCAACCACTTTCTGTAGAGCTGAGCGAACTCGATAGTTTTCGTCTTGGCATGCCGCCGAGCAATCGCGGCATCATCCCACCGCAGGGTCTTTCGTCTCCCGGTGTGCAGGGTGCCCCGCAAGAACCCTATCCGCCGCCAACCGCAATTACCGGCTCAACAGCGGAGGCGGCCCCCACCGGCCTTCTGGCGCCTCACAAGCAAGGCGCAACGCCCAACCTGGGCGCAAACTCCGCTACCGCCTTCGCCGGAAGCCCTCTCAAACTGGCGAGTAACTTGCCTCCGAAGCCACCTACGCCGGTTGTCACCCCGACGGCCATCGCTCCAGGTGGTCAGGTTTCGGTGCTGGCGAAATACGGCGCCACAACGGCCCCACAAGCTGCCCCCGCACCGGGGGTTCCGCCGATACAGACCAGCGCCGCGACTTTGGCGGCGGCGCAAGCGGGCGCGCTTTCGCCAGCGCAACAGACCCAGTTGCTTCAGCTGGTCACGGAACTGGCGACCATGGAACGGGATGATCGCATCAAGCAGGCTGTCCTGACAGCAGACGTTGAGCAGCTATCAGCGCTGACCACCAACAAGCTACAGGACTATGACCGGCGCTTATCGATGCTTGAGGCGCAGACGGCAGTCTCAGGAGCAGAGCAGGTGGGTTCAAGTAGCGCCGTCGAGGCAGCGATTGCTCCCGCTCCCGTAGTGCCCGTACCGGCCCCCGCGAACTCCTCCAGCCCCGGCGTATCGCCGCCGCAAGCAACACCGGCAAAGGCCACCACGCCAACGTCAACTGTCTTGCCAGCAACCGCTCCCACGGTTGCTGCTCAGTACCATGTGCAGGCGGCATCGCCTGGCTTGGCGATGTTGTCTGTCGTGGGCGGAGACGGTTCGCCACTGGAGGTCCAAGTTGGAGATATCATCCCCGGCTATGGGAAGGTTCTTGCCGTCGTCCAGCAAGGTGATTCTTGGATCGTGCAAACGCAGAGCGGAAACATCGAGTAATCATCGCCCGAGGAGTCTGCCATGCAAGGTCTGGTCGATTTTACCACGGCGCTCGCGGATTGCATTTCCGTCATCCTGCCGACGCTTTGCTATCTCGCGGCCTGCGGCTGTTTCATCTTTTTTGCCTGGACGTTGTGGACATGGTCGGAGCCACATTCGCGCTATAACCATCGGCATATCGGCCAGCCCTGGGTTCCGTTCGTATCGCTGATACTATGTGGTGTCTTTGCGAGTTTTCCGAAATTCCTCAGCATGGCGAATGTCAGCGCGGGAACCAATTTGGTGATCGGGCTAACCAGCTACGCGCCGACAACACCTCCGAACGCGGCGAACGGCCTCGGCGCAACACCACAAGCAAGTGTGGTTGATGTGGTGACGATGTTTCAATATTTTTTCGAGGCGTTTGGTGCTGCCTGCGTGTTTTGGGCGATCATGCGCTGGCGCGGCATGGTGAACGGCCGCGTCAATGGTTCACCGACGTCCTGCGCGATTCAATTCGTCTTTGGCGTGATGTGCGTAAACATCGTGACCATCGCTACCGGCGTCGTGAATTTCTTTCAGACTGGAGGTTAAAGAAAACTTTTTGCGGCCATTCGCATTTTGGCACGGCAGGGTCAAGTGTGAGGGGATGTTCCCTCGTATCACACAGGAGACTTCGAGTGAAGATTCAACACATCATACAGCGGAGCGCCGTCTTCAAGCGCCGCTCCGCTGGTCAAGGGGAGGCAAATGTCAAGCGCCGTCCCATGACCTTTCTGGAGCGAGCGGCGCTCGCCGTGCCGTTTGGCGCAACCGCGCTGCTCGGTATGGCCGGTCACGCGATGGCGCAGGCGACGTCGCCGGCCGGTGGTCTTGGCGCACAAGTCAACACGATGAGCAGCGAAGGCTTGAATGCCGGCAGCTTGCTCTTCGGCACGGGCTGCTATCTGGCCGCCGCGCTCTGCTTTGGCTTCGGCGTCTGGGCGCTGTGGCAGTCCCGGCAACCGCAGAACCGGGAAACTGGCTATGTCGGCCGGGGTATCGCCGGCCTGGTGCTTTGCGGTCTGTTCGCCACGGCTGGCGTGTGGATCAACAAAGCGTCCATCTCCGCATCCGGCGGTGCTTCGACCATCAACACCACGCCGCAGATGGTTCAGTTCGGGGCCGGCGGCTAACGCACTCAAGGGCCTGTCCGCGGTCGCTCCGGCGAAGGCAGACAGGCCCCTCTTTTTGGGGGATGCATCGTGGCAGATATTATCTCAAACCAAACCAGACCACCCGGAGGATCACAGAGCCATCACAAGGATTGGCCACTCATCTCGGGCGTCGGCCTCAGCGTCCTTGCATTGACCTATCTCGCCGCCGCTGCTCATGCGCGGCATGTGAGCGCAGCTCAGGCGCCCGGATCGCCGCAGTCGGTCTGGTTTCCATTGGAGCTTTTCGTTATCGCGATATCACCGGCGTTGATCGGCTTCATTTTTATCTGGTCTGAGCGGCATCTGCAGAGCAAGGCGACACGGAGATTGCTGCGAAACCTTGGTGTATTCGGCGTTGGGCTGATCCTGGCCGCGTGGGCAGCCGCGGTCTTCCAATGAGATTGGAGACCCTAAAATTTGGTATCAATGACCCGGCGCCGCACCACGCGCCGGATGTAGCTGTGCTTGACGCAAACACCGGCAATCTATGTTGCTTTTGCGGCCAGCCCGCCGGTTTACATGCGATGAGGATCGGCAACGCATTTTCCTGCGTATTATGCGGATTGGTCCAATCCCTGCATCGCACCTCGATCGACGAAGAACTCCGATTGATCTGGCTTCCCGAGATGAGCCAGCCGGCGTTGAATGTGCTCGTCCGGCAGATTCATATCGACCTGCAGGAACTCGGCGAATCCGTCTATTGCGATGACACGCCGAAAAGTTCCGAAGGCATGCGGCCGGCTTTATATACGGCCCAGCGCATATTGCGGGAGCGGCATGAAACGATCGCAGAGCGGCTTGGTTCATCGCGTGCGAGTGACCTGGCCGATGCGTTGACGGCTTTGGCGGACCGGCATGTCGGCCTCCAAAATCTGCCCTGGGGTGGTCTGCGCGGGTTTCCAACGGGCCGCTTCTATGTCGGCGGCGTCAATGTTTACGACGAAACCGTCAGTAGCTGGCGCGGGAAAAGCAAAACATTGATGCAGGAGGTCGCATGACATGATCTCGTTCATCGAAAAGGGCCTGGCGAGTCTCTCCCTGCTGCTGAAACAGGCGCTTCCGACCTATTGCGATCTAGAAACCTCCCATGGCGACGCCTTCGTCACCAAGACTG
>PLSD01000004.1 GCA_003164135.1 Acetobacteraceae bacterium | reverse complement strand
TCGCAGAATGTTAATTATGGAAAGTCAGTCGGCGCAAACTTATCTACGAAACGATTCTCAGGCGTGGTCGGCTCGGGCCACTTTCATCTATAGGTCCATACATTTTCAGGAATTCACGCTCATATATCGGAACAAATCCACACAGATCAGTCATTGAGTACCCCAATGCGCCAAGATGCGTTTTGACGATGGACTTTAATACTGTCGGGAGTTCCTTATCAAAATCCAGTTCCGGCGGTTCGGACAGGCGCCAACCACGGGAACTCAGTTGCTGCCAAAGATATCGGTTCTGGTTATGATCGACGAAGCCGAGAGATTTTGCCCGCATCAACAAGGCTTGCATAGCAACTTTCCACTCTAATTTTAGCGATGCTAAGAGTTCAAGTGTTATACGGCGCCCTTCGAAAGATACTCTGATATCCGCCGTAGGCATAAGAAATGACGCGGCGAAACGGTTGGCATCATCTTCCATCGTCGCTGTAGGAAACCTGTGCATTACAAGATGCCCTAATTCATGCGCCAGCGTAAAACGCATGCGATCAGCAGGGTGCCGCTCGTTCAAGAGTACCAGTGGAGGCTGTCCCGGTACCCTAAAGGTCATGCCGCTTATGCTTGCTCCTCCAAAGTCCGAGGTGCCCACAATAACACCGGCTCTTTCAATTAACGACGTGAGGTTTTTGATCGGCCCAGATGGAACAGCCCAATGAGCACGAACCATTGCGGCCACACTTTCAGGTGATTCAAATTGCTCAATATCCAATTGGGGCAGCGGAGCTGTGGGCTCAAAATCTACCGCCTCCAAAAAACGGCGCATCTGCATAACACGGATGTTTAACTCGGCCGTCACCATGTCCAAATCACGAGCCGTAACATCTGCTTTGGCTCGCGGCATAGGATGAACGCTTACGGCTGGACCATAAACAGGCGCGCGCACATCAAAAAACGGCCGCGGAATATCATAGGCTTGTGATGCTCTTAACAGAATCGTTTCATCGGGAACGGAAACCCCGTTCTCAAAACGAGACAACACCGGCTGTACGACACCAAGTTTAAGTGCCGCTTCCTTCTGAGAGAATCCTTTACGCTGCCGCGCCAAGCGCAGCATCTCACCAGTGTCTGACATCGATTACTGACCTTTGGGCTTTGCCGCCGGTTGAGCTTTCGGTTTGACAAGATCGTCCGGCGTCTCCGGCCCGTCCGGATGTGTTGGGAACGGGATAGGTAACACCCCTTCGGATGGACCAGAAATCTCATACTCCCAAACGAGAAGATCGCCGTCGCGTGCGACTACAAGTACACTATCGATCTTAGTTCCAATTTCATTGGGCAGCCAAATAAACTCAACCTTGGCTGTCTCAGGTGGCATACCGGGCAAAACGCCATCTGCCTCAATAAATGCCATGGCCGCTTGCGTTGGGACATTACAGCCCAGCTTGTCTTCGCCGCCTTTTTTAAAGCGCGCCAAAAGTAGACCACCGAAAATAAGCTTAAACGTTTGCGCTTCTATTTCGACGCTAACCTTGGGTTCTGCAGCAAAAAGACGGATCGCGCGGCGTGCGATCGCGTCGAATACATAATTTGCAATTGTCCGACCGTAAATAAGAGGGGACAAACCCGCTTCCACCCGCAGAGATTGAACGGAACGCCATTCGCTCCAGGCATCGTGGATTACTTCCCAGATTAATGCGTGGTACGGACGTAAAATGTCGCGGGCTTCGTCCTTACTCAGAATGGCCATCAAAAAGCTCCCATAAGTCTCTATATCATGAGATTTTGTAATTTCAACTAAAAATATACAAATTCTATACTTTCGGCTCGCTCTGGCGGACCCCATTATTTCTAAATTGTCTGGCCTTGTTGTTTTGAAAGATCTTGGACGTGACCTTGTTCCGACTTAGGCGAAGCCTTGGCCGCCACGCTCTCCCAATACTGTTCTACCGTCTGGCCTTTGACTTGGCGCCGGGCCATGGTGGCAATCCGCTCGGCGAGAGCTGTGCCGGATCGAGCGATTTGAGCGACGGTTTCACCGTAGCGCTGCAACCGCACTGACAGGCCGGGCAAACGACTTTCAAGGGCGCGGGTCAGACGCCGATTCGTAAAACGCGCCGGCAAACTCGTCGTCGCTTCCTGGGCTACGGCACGCGCCTGCATCTTCTGGTGGGATTTTTGCACACTCTGAACCGTCCCCCGCCGCAGATTGCTCGCCCGCTCGACCAAATGAATGGATGATTCCTTCTCAGGCTGGCGCGCCAGGTTGCGCTTCAGATTGTCCAGCACATCGGTATGTGAAACCGCACGCCGGTCACCAAGCGGGCGCCGGCCGCCAATTTCCGCCCGCTCCGCCCCCTCCGACGTGACGATAAAACTCTGCTCACGATGGCGACTGCCCGACGTGTACGCCCCGAATGCTGAAACCATCCGTGAACCGCTCGGCATGGCGTGAATATGCTCGGTCACGGTGGAACCCTGCGCCGTGTTCGTGGTCAGCGCGTCGCCATAAGCGAGCCGTGCCTGACCGCTTGTTGCATCTTTGAGCGTTGTCCATGCAACCAAGCCCTCCTTCCCGGCCGGATTGCGCAGCATCAGCCCGTCATCACGGATCGAGGTGATTTCCAGCACCGTGCCGTTGCGGCCGATATTTCCGACGGTGTCGGTGCCGGTGAATTTAGCGTTCGTCCGTTCAAACAGCCGTACCCGGTCACCTTCCGCGAGGGGCAGGCTATACTGCCTTATCCCCTCCCCGTCCGTGGCCTGCACGACAATCTTGTCCGCGCCGATCTCGCCCATGGTCCGCCGGCGTTCACGGATCGCCATGCTGATGTCATGCGCCTCGGCGTTGGTCGGCGCGCTGACGCTGATGGTAAACTCCCGCCGGTCGCGGTTGGCATCATGCCGCTGCTGCCAAAGCTCGGCGACATGGGCGATGGCCTCCCGGTAGCCCCCAGTCGCAATATGCAGGGTGCCGTTGGCCGCTTTGCGATCCAACGCCTCGGCCGTCTGCCCATTGCGGAACATCAGCGTGGTTTCCCGCTCCTCCGCCCCCTTCTGACGCACGGAACTACCCAACTCCGGCACGTTCTCCGGACCGAGGGCGCGGCGCAACAGATCAATCACCGGCCCGGCCTCGACCGCCTGCATCTGTTTCGGATCGCCGATCATCACCAGCTGAAACCCTGATTTTTTCTGGGCGGCCAGAATATCATTGAGCTGGCGCGTGCCCAGCAAACCAACCTCGTCGACGATGACAACTGAGTCTCGGGTCAACTGGATCGTCCTGGCCTCGATCCCCTTGAGAAACGATGCCACAGCGCGAATGTTATCTCGTTTGATCCCGGCATCCGTCAGATCATCGGATTGCCGCCAGGCCAGCGCCATCCCGAACACCACCCTGCCCTCCTCCTGCCAGGCCCGGACCAGCGGTTTGAGCAGGGTGCTTTTGCCAGAACCGGCGACACCGATGGCGAGCCCAATCCGGCCGCCGGTTCCCAACCGGTCGATGATCGCGCGCTGCGCCTGGCCGTGCTCATTCTTGAAATTCAACTCGGGGAAGGCCCGAACCGCCGCCTCGATCTTGGCTGAGGTCAGCGTGGCGCTCTTGTCCCGTCCCCCTGCCCTCGCCGTGACGATGAGGTTGGTTTCCTCGCGCTCCTCCAGCGTGGTGGTGATCGAGATTTTCTCTTTGCCCTGCTTGCCGGCGACACTGCCCCAAACCAGCGCCGCACTCTCGCCCCGCCGGTTGATGCCGCGCTCACGGAACGCGCGGGTCAGGGTGCTGACATCTTCGGGCGATTCAATGCCGGCGACGATCAGCCCCTTCGCGGCAGTGACGCGGGCATCGGACCCATCAATCACGGCCCTCCGGTCAAAATGCTTTTCGAGCAAGGGCAACGCCGCACGATAGGCCATTTCCAGCCTCTCGTCGCGGCTGAGTTCGGGCTTAATATCATCCGGGCGCAACACGCTGCGGTGTTCGTAGCCGATGCTCTCGGCCGTTTTGCGCCAGGCTGTGAGGTCGCTGACATCATCGGATTTTGCCCCGCGCGGGTCCTGCACCCCGGATTTCAACAGGACGATTTTGCGTTCCGGGCTGAGGCTATCCCAATCCACACCTTGGCTTTGCGCATAGGCGCGCGCGGCTTCGGTGCCACCCAAGGTGCGCTTGCTGAATTGTGCCACCACACTTTCCGGCACGGCGGAGAGCCGCGACATATCGGTGCGGTTGTCGAGCACCACCTCGACGCCGTGTTTGCGGACATTTTTGGCGAGATAGGCATGATAGAGCGCGCCCCATTCATGAATCCGGCCTTCGAGCTGGGCGAGGTCCAACCCGCCGATGCGCCCGCTCGGCGTTTCGACGGCGTTCATCACTGCGGCATGGGTATGGATCTGCATGTCGCCCGGCAACCGGCCAGCCGTGCCGGTCAGCGTATAAAGCTCGGTCGTGGCACGTCCCTGTTCATCGGGGCGCACGACTTCGACGGTCGGGCGGGCGGCATAATGCTCGAACATCACCCAGCCGATTGAACCAGGCTCGAAGCCCTGCTTACCCCCCTGCCCTAATCTGGCCCGGCCGATCTCCGCCTCGATGGCCAGCAATGTGCCGTGAACCGCGTCGGTATGCGCCTGGTGCAACATCGCGCGCTCTGCCTGTGTCGGCGCCAGGGCCCAGGCGACGGAGAGCGATTTTGGCGCCGAAAAGGTGAAGTCGATATAACCGATCCGCGCTTTGCTGGCCTCGATCACCAGTTTATAATCCCGGTCAGATAATTCGCTGCCATCGGCCTTGCGGCCGGCCAGTATGTTTTCGCGTTCCGCCGGCGAGAGGATCTTCGCCGTTGCCCCCATGGCCGATGCAAAACGCTCGACCGCCCTGCCCGCCTGGTCCTGGGCCAAGCGTTCACCATCGATCGTCTGACCGGCAAGCACGCGCTCCAGTTCCGGGCGCGTGGGCCGGCGCGCGGCATCAAGCCCGAACAATTCTCCAAGCGACAACGTGGCGGATTGCTTCTTCTGGCCGGGGATGGCATCGCCGTCGGTTCGCTGCCCGTTGAGCAGGAAAGCAACTTCTTTCGGCGTGAGCCCGCGGTTCGGATTGATGCCCAAGCGGTTCGCCAGCGCCGGGTTCATATCCCGGCGTGGTGTCGCCGTCGCACTGCTGTAATCACGCTCCGTGCGCGCGATCTCGATCGCGGCATCCAGTTGGTCGGACGCGGGGGCCTGCCCGGTAAGCCGCGTATAACTGGCCAACGCCTCTTCCCGCTGGATCAAGCCCGCCGCCGCAAACGCAGCCAGCGCGCGCAAGCGCAATTCGTCGCCTTCGACCGCCCGGCCGTCACGCCCCAACGCGCTCTCGCCCAGTCGCGCCGCTTCGGCGTTCACCAACTCGTCCAGGGCAGCACCTGGCCGCAACTGCCCGTCCACGATGTGGCTGTCGGCCTGTACTTAATGCTGCGAAATGGCTTCCGCGAAAATCAATGCCTTACGTTTGCGCTTAATTTGCGAAATTGCAGCTAAAGCTGCGAATATTATTGCACGTTATGTAGTTAATATGAGAATATCGTACTGACACGTTCCGGCAAGGTTGCCCTATGGATATGGCCGACGAGCACGACACGGATCATCGGGTTTGGGAAGAGGCCGTTCGCCGCGAGTCGGCGATCAGTGATCTGGTTGGTCGCCACCCTGATCGTCTAACCGTTGGGGCCGTCGACCGGGTGGCATCGGAGTTGGGCCTGAGCAGGGCGACGGTATACAGGATGGTCGAGCGCTTCCGGGCCACGCGCACAGTCTCGGGGTTGCTTGCCCAGAGACCCGGCCGGAGAAAGGGCAGCCGGTTTTTGAAGCCTGAGCAAGAAGCGCTGATGCACGAGGTGATCGAGCAGGACTACCTGAAGCTGACGCGGCCGCCTTTCAGCCGGGTGGTCGAGACAATCCGGGGCCGTTGCCGACAAGCCGGCTTGGCGCCACCGAATTGGAGGACAATTAAGACGCGCGTTCTTCAGATCGACACAGCGGTGCGAGCGCGCCGGCGCGGGGACAAAGAGTTGATCCAGGCGGCTACGCCTGTGCCGGACCAATATGTCGCGGCTCGGGCCCTCGCCGTGGTGCAGATTGACCACACGCCCGTTGATGTGATCGTCGTTGACGAACAAAGTCGCATGCCAATCGGCAGACCCTGGATTACATTAGCAATTGACGTCATGACGCGAATGGTGACCGGGTTCTATCTCTCGCTTGATGCTCCCTCGCGCGTATCGATTAGCTTGTGCCTTTTGCACGCGGTTTACGACAAGACCGCCTGGCTTCAGGACCGTGGAATCGAAGGGGCGTGGCCCGTGGCGGGCCTGCCTGAGACACTGCATGCCGACAATGGTTCTGACTTTCGTAGCCACGTGTTCGTGCGCGCTTGCCGAGATCATGGCATTCGCACCGTCTGGCGGAATCCGGGACAACCGCATTATGGCGGCCACATTGAACGGTTGATTGGCACCCAAATGGGTGCTGTACATCTGCTGCCAGGATCCACCTTCAGCAATCCGGAACAGCGCGGAGATTATGATTCGGAAAAATCGGCGCGGATGACGCTACGGGAGCTTGAGCGCTGGATTGGATGGGAGATTGTTGGCCACTATCATCAGCGTATCCATTCGAATTTACTCCGCCCGCCATTGGCGGTTTGGCGCGAGCAGGAGGAGAAACTTAATCTGCGTCTCCCAGTTGATCCTATGAAGTTCTGGATTTCGTTTTTGCCTGAGGAGGAGCGCGTTTTACGCCGGGATGGCATCCATTTTTGCAACATTCGATATTGGTCTGACGCTTTGAGTGCGGATCTTGGTAAAAGCAACGCCAAGGTCCTGATAAAATATGACCCGCGTGATCTTTCGCGGATTTTTGTGCGCCGGCCATCGGGCAGGTTCGTTGAGGCCCGTTATCGGAACCTGAGTTGGCCCGCGATCACGCTTTGGGAGCAAAAAGCTGCCGTAAGGCACCTCCGTGCGCAGGGACGCAATGAGATTGACGAGGGGATGATTTTCAACGCGACGATCCGTCAGCGCGAGATCGAAGACGAGGCGGTGAGGCAGACCGCTGCAGTGCGCCGCCGACGGGAGCGGCGCCCCAAATCGTTGATCAACAACCAGGAGACAGGATCGTTACGGGGCATCGATTCCCGCACTGCTTCTGGCCTTGATGAGGGTTCGGAGACTTGGCGTGA
Organism: Acetobacteraceae bacterium; assembly: GCA_003164135.1. GTDB lineage: Bacteria > Pseudomonadota > Alphaproteobacteria > Acetobacterales > Acetobacteraceae > Acidocella. The sequence goes on along the minus strand of PLSD01000004.1, from coordinate 94,253 downwards.
GCGATAGCACTTCACACTTAACTGCGGCGGCCGCGGAGTTTCTCTCCAGACCCAACGAATTACGCATCCGCGCCATTCTTGCCGAACGATGGATTCAGTACCCGCGGGCTGGGGAGGTCCATCAGGTTCTAAACAGGCTATTGGATCACCCTCGCACGACTCGGATGCCCAGTATTGCGATTTATGGCGACAGCGGCATGGGGAAAACGATGATCATGGAGAAGTTCCGCCGTGATCATCCTCCGGAATTTGACCCGGGTGCCAACGTTGAGCGGACCCGCGTCTTGGCCTTGCAGATGGCCGGGAAGCCGGGAGAACGTAGGCTCTATGCCCAGATCATTGCAGCACTCGGCGCGCCGTTAAACCCGAGAGCAACGGTCGTTGAGCTTGAACAGGTGACACTTCGGCTGATGCGCGCCGTCGATGTTCATATTCTGCTGCTGGACGAAATCCACAACATTCTGGCAGGAACCTTCAGGGAGCAACGGATTGTTCTCAACACACTACGCTATCTCAGCAATGAATTGAAGATTTCCCTTGTATGCTTCGGTGTCGCGGAAGCGAGGGAGGCGATCAGTGGAGATGTACAGCTGGCGCGGCGCTTTGATGAGTATCCTCTTCCACGTTGGTCAGCGGAAGAAAGTTTTGAACAATTGATCCTTGCCATTATCCGCAACCTGCCTCTTCGGCAGCCGACTGTCCTGTCCGCTCGGGCGGTCCGGCGCATTCTACAGGTGACTGGTGGAATTACCGCCAGGGTATTCCGATTACTCAACGAATTGGCGATTGAGGCCATAGAAACGGGCGCCGAACGGATCACGGATGAGGCCGTCGAACACTGGCATCCGACGGTTGACCGTGAAGCGGCATTCGCATGATCTCCCGTCATGTGGCCGTGAGGCCATTACCTGTCATTCTGCCAGCCTTGCGCGATGAACTTTTGTCATCGTGGATCCAACGCCACGCCGAATACTACGGCGTCAGCGGAGGCAGAATGTTGCGCCACCTCGGGTCGGAGGCATTATCTTTGCGCCAGCTCGATTTTGAGCTGACCCGCGGTGAACTGCATCAGCTCTGCCATATGTTCAGATGTAGTCATGTGACCATCCGTAAGATGACTCAGGTGCAGATGGGGGCGTGTCGCAAGGCGGGTTTGATCGCCACATCACGTCCAATGCAGGTTTGCGGGCGCTGTTCTTCCCGCCATAAAACCACTCAACCGACCCGTGGGGCACGCCTGCGCAGCTGGATGGAAGGATGGCGCGTGGCGTGTCCGGTATGCCAGGCCCCTCTTGAGGATGTTAGACCGTGCGACTTGTTGACCAAGGTGAGTGCCACCGAGCCTTTGCTCATCGGTGCAGCGGACAACGCCAGGCATGGAGAACTTCTTATGGATCGGAATCTGAGCAAGCCTCGTCAGGTCAGCCAACCATTAATCGAACTCATGCGGATTCTGCTTTTGCCTCGATCACAGGTTCCGGGATATCGGCATTTTCCAACTACGATCCCAAGGCTGCTGAATATCGTCGTTCCCGGCTTCGACCGGTACCTCCATGACCACCATCCAGATTTTCACCGGCCCGCCACTCTATTACTGACCATGAGCGTCCGAATTCCGGTTCTGGCTGGGGTTTTCATTGTGGCCACCCAACCTAGCTATTGGGCGGAGCGCCTACTCAGCAGTGCGGATAGACGCGACTGGAAGCGCCTCATGGCCTGCTTCAGAACCCTGACTACACCTGGATTGCAGATTTCCAGCAAGCCAGAACTCGGCCTCGTTTGTGATGCGCAGAACTGGGGGAGCAGTGACCGGGATTTCTTATTAATTGCAGCATAAATGAGAAATTTCGGGGAAATAATTCTCGACATTAAATACAAAAACTGGTCGGATTAACGAAATTCGCAGCTTTAAATGCAACCCGACACCAGCATCGCCCGCATCCTGGCCGTCATTGATAATTTCAGCCGGGAATGCCTGGGCCTGATGGCCGACACCTCGCTCTCTGGCGCACGGGTTGCGCGCGAACTGGACACCATTATCGCCAGCCGCGGCAAACCGATGATGGTGATCAGCGACAATGGCACGGAGCTGACATCGACCGCGATCCTGCGCTGGACGAAGGATCAGCGGGTGGAATGGCATTACATCGCCCCCGGCAAGCCGACACAGAACGCCTATGCCGAGAGCTTCAATGGGCGGCTGCGGGGTGAATACCTGAATGAGACATTGTTCACCTCGCTGCGGCACGCCAGAATGGTCCTCAGCCTCTGGCGGCACGACTATAATAACGTCAGACCACATTCAAAACTCGGCGGGAGAACCCCGGCCGAAATCGTCGGCCAACGTTATTTGGGGCCTGCCCCAAATAACGTTGCAACCCCTTCAACCATCCAACAGCAAAGGGTAGGACTCTACGTTTGATTGGTAACAAGTTGGGGGGCACGTCAGCAGCTCCGCTACGGACTACACAGTTCCTCGCGCTCATGCGGCCATCGACCTTGTCCATGACGGCAAGCTTTACTCATCGCACCATAAATCCGCCCGTATTGTGCCAAGGTTTGTGCGAGGGACGTGGACTGTCCAGGCAAAATCCAAACCCAGGAACCGCCATCCGGTGCCAGTGTGGCGCTGCACTTAATGCTGCGAAATGGATTCGAGGAATATCAATATATTACGATTGCATTTAATGTGCGAAATTGCAGTTCACTCCAAGAATTTTGTCTTACCGTTTGTAGCTAATGTGAGAATATGACGACCGCACGTTGCTGCAAGCTTGGTCATGACCGACGAGAACAACTGCTATGGTCGAGGTTCGGTCGAGGCCGCTCAACACGAGGCGGCTGTCTTTGATTTGGTAAGCGTACACCGCGACGGTTTAACTGTCGGGGCCCTGGACAAAGTAGCGTCGGGATTGGCGTGGCTTGTTTCAGAGCCTTGTCGACGTCTGAATTGCAGATCTCCCGTCCAGCCCGAACTCGGGCTCCTTTGAACGTGCGGAGCCGGGAGAGCGGAGAGCAATATTTCTCATCAATTGCTGCATAACGGAGAAACTTTCAGAAAATAATTCTCATCATTAAATACAGAAACCAGGCGGATTAACGAAATTCGCAGCATTAAATGCAACCTGACAACGGGCTGATTCTATCGGCGGGCAAGGTCTCATGACCTGGCCTAGCGAGCTCTCAGGAATCGCGCGGGGAAACTTGCTCCCGAGGCAAGCCTGGTTTGCGTATCGGCTGAACCCCTTGCCGCACATCAGACTCCCGGTTATATTACTGGAAATAAGCGAGGGTCACATGGGCAGTTCGCAGAAGCGCGCAATTCAAAACTATAGATCTCGCCTCAGCGAGCGCGGGTTGGCGCGCTTCGAGGTACTCGGTCGAGATGCTGATCGCGACCTGATCCGCTCGTTAGCACGCCGGCTGGCGGAAAATGGCGCGGAAGCCTCACGCCTCCGTGCCGCTGTGAGCCAGACAATCGCCGGAGAGCCGCCCGCGAAGGGTGGCATTCTGGCGGCGCTCCGCCGCTCTCCTCTGGTGGGGGCCGATCTCGATCTGACTCGTCCACGCGAGGAAGGACGTAAAGTCCAGATTTGATGCGCTACCTGCTCGACACCAACATTATCAGCAACATCGCGAAACCGGCACCTTCGGAGTCCCTGCTTGCCTGGATGAACGAGCAAAATGACGACGACCTATTTATTGCGTCGCTGACGGTGGCCGAAATCCGCCGAGGGGTTCTTGAAAAGGCCGCCGGCAAGCGCCGCGACCAGCTCGACGCTTGGTTCTCCGGGCCAGAGGGCCCGCAAGCGCTGTTCGCCGGCCGGGTGTTACCCTTTGACGAGAATGCCGCGCTGATCTGGGCACGACTCATGGCCAACAGCAAAACGCAGGGCCGGCCGCGGAGCGCGCTCGACACGATCATCGCGGCCGTGGCCGAGGCGCACGGCTGCACTGTGGTCACCGATAATGAAAAGGACTTCGCCGACGTCCAGGTCATCAATCCGCTGCGCGGACATTTGGGGTGACCAACATTCGCGCCGTCGACATAATGTTTCTTGAAGATTTGTTCGAGATGAACGGCGGGTATGTTCTCAATTTTTCCGATCGGACGTTCGCTCGGTTTTTTGCAGAGGAGCTGAACCTCGACATTGAAGACCCGGCCTACGCGGTGAATGGCAGTTCGAAAGGCAAGCGCCTGCGGCATTTTCTTCGGACCGTCGACAAGTCCACGGTTGTTCGCGCTCTCAATGGCCTCTGGGAATATCGAGAAACACTGCGGCATCGCTCAGGCAAGGCCGACCAGATCGAAAACGCGCACGGCCAATTGCTCGCGCTCATCAGTCGGATCGAGGGACGAAACGGGTCCGCATCTTCCCCAGGCGCAGTACCAAGTCCAGCCTTCGATCGCCCGAAGATAGCCAAGATCAAGGCCAATCTTATCGGCCTTTCCGCGCTAGCTCCACAAGCGCGGGGCTATGCGTTCGAGGCCTTCCTCAAGGATATCTTTGACGCCTACGGCCTGGCCGCCCAGGAACCCTTCCGCTTGCGCGGCGAGCAGATCGACGGCAGCTTCCAGTTCGGCCACGAAACCTATCTGGTTGAGGCTAAGTGGCAACGCCAGCCTATGGGGGTGGCGGAGCTTCACACCTTCCACGGCAAAATCGAGCAGAAGGCGGCCTGGACCCGTGGCCTGTTCGTCAGCAACAGCGGCTTCACTGAGGAAGGGCTAGTAGCCTTTGGCCGAGGCAAGCGCGTTGTGTGTATGGACGGCTACGACCTCTATGAGACGCTAAATCGCGAAATACCATTCAACCATGTCCTCGAACGTAAAATTCGGCGTGCGGCCGAGACGGGGTCGCCCTTCGCACGGGTTCGCGACCTGTTCCCACAGTAAATTGGGGAGGCGGTCCGCACATGATTCAATTCGACAATTGGTGTGCAAGCGCCGACACGCAGATCGGGGCGCATCATCTTCGTATTGTCACAGCCGATCCCTCGCGGCGAGATTTGGGCATCGGCGTTACAGCCGCGGGAGTGCCAGGACACTACGCAGCTGAAGAGCATGTGGCGCAGCTGCTGGTTCGTCTCGGCAAGGCACGAGCCGCTGCGTTTATCGAAGGTAAGCTTCCCACGACCAAGCAGATTCGGTCCGGCGATCTTGGCGAAATCTACGCGACCGAGTGGATCGCCGATTACGCCGGCTATCAGGTGCCGATTAAACGGCTTCGGTGGAAGAATCGGCGCAGCGTCCTCATCCTCGTGGCAATTTCTCCCTCGGTCAATTCGTTCGCGGTCTTGCGATCCCCGACCAGCGCCTTGGCCTCCGCAGGCGGAATATCCCGGTCGGGGATCAGCGCAACCGGCACGGCAATCGCGCAACCCGTCTTGCGCTGGAGGATGCGGCTGTACCGGACGACCCGCCGGCGGTAGAGTCGATGGCGCCTCAAGCGAGTGCTACCGGCGCCATCCGGCATGTAATGTCTGGCGTTAACCCGCAAGGTTGCCAGGTATTCAGCTTCAAGCATCCTAGTCCTATCGAGTTACAGCATGACTTTCTCTGGCGCAACACACGCAATCTTCCGGAACGTGGCCGGATCGGCATTTTCAATCGGTCCTACTATGAGGAAGTTTTGGTCGTCCGCGTATATGAGGAACTGCTAAAGGCAGAGGCGGTGGAGCACGCGCCCGGCGGCGAAAAGTCAATCTGGCATGACCGGTATCATTCGATAACAGATCTGGAAAAACATCTGCACCGCAACGGAACCTATAAGCCCGCGTACGACCGGGGCGTCAACCCATAGGTAATTTCCGAGCCTGCCCCAGTAACAGGCGACACCCCAAATAAGGGAATCGCTAAATATGACGTGTGGGGTTCGTTTTGACCATCGGCGAGATGCTCGCTGTCGGAAAAAAAGGCAAAATACTATGGTTGATATTAGGGACTACCGCAAGCCAGCGTTTCTGGGGGCGGAATTTAATGATTTTCTATTTGCCGCGATTGGAGCGGATGCGGGTGGCACGTACTTAACCGTGGTGTCCGCTCTGGCACGGCTTGACCTCGATCCTTGGGCCGAAGCGGCGATCTTGGCTCGTCTGCCGGGAGGTATCGCAACGCAAAAACTAGCAGAGTGGGTTTCTTGCTTTCCGGAAATCCCGTCAGTCGCTGTCGATTCAACTAAGATCGCGGCACGTCTCACCGTGCTGTTGCCTGGGCGAATTCGAGGTAAAATTCCGGCATCGAGACTCCCCATTCAGGCTTTGCATCCCGCGGCTCAGGCGTTGATGGTCCGACGGTTTGTTTTGTCGCTGGTATTCTTTGCGCTTACAGTCATGCTCGGAACGCAAGTAATTTTAACGCAATTTCATCCCACTGCCAGACTCAACAGTGCCGTGCAAACTGTTACTTCCACCAGGGCCCAGATGAAAATGCCGGTTGGCGGTGGTTGAGATGCGCAATAACTGGAAATTGAGCGGGATGCCGGCAAAAGAGCGCATTATTCGCGAACGGCCACCGGGATATGTAGGCATCTCGCGGTGCAAAAAAAACGGCAATCCGTGCAACGCCGTAGCTATAGATGTCAATGCGGAGCGGCGAGCGCACAATCCATGATCCGATTCGGAGCAGAGGAAATATTGGAAGTTAAGCACGAATGACAGCCCGATTTGCAGAAGACATATTTGCTCAGAGGTTCGATAGCACGAGGGAGCCGCGCTTTCGTGTTTTCAGGCGTGCTCGGTTACGGTTGCCCGAGCCGCCGATCCGCGCGGAACTTTTCAGTGTCGAGCGTCTTGAGCAACATGCGGAGAGCCTAGCTATTGCGCAGCGAATCACGTCCCATCCGGAGCGGGGACGTCGGCTAGCAAAGCGACTCTCTGACAATACCAAGGTCCTCAACCAAACCTATCGTGCCATCGTTCAGGCGACTTCAGAGCGTCAGCCGGTTACGCCAGCAGCAGAGTGGTTGATGGATAATTTCCATATCATCGATGAGCAGGTTCGTGAGATTAAAAACGGCCTTCCGCCGGGATTTTATCGTCTGCTTCCGAAGCTTTCGGATGGACCCTTACAAGGTTATCCGCGGGTGTTCGGCGTCGCCTGGGCCCTCGTCGCCCATACCGACAGCGCCTTCGACATTCAAAAGCTGACCCGCTTTGTCGAGGCGTATCAACGCGTACAACCGTTGACTATTGGAGAATTATGGGCACTTGCAATTACCCTACGAATTACACTGGTGGAAAATCTGCGGCGCTTGTCCGAGGCGATTGTGGCAAAGCTATCCGCCAGCCAACTGGCAGATAGGCTCGCCGATCGAATTTTGGGCACGGCCACAGGCGATCCGGAGCCGGGATTGAAGGCCTTGCAGAGTCTTGGGCAAGTGCCCTGGTCAACGGCGTTTGCCGTTGAGCTTGCCAAGCGCCTGCGGGATCACGATCCAAATACGACGCCAGCATTGCGCTGGCTAAATGACCGGTTGGGTGTTGAAGGAACGACCACCGACCAAATCGTCCACGATGAGTTCCAAAGCCAAAGCGCCATGGACATAACGGTTCGTAACGTGATCACCACCATGCGGCTGGTTTCGATGATCAATTGGGCCGAATTTTTTGAAAGCGTTAGTCCTGTGGATGCGGTGCTTCGCGCAGGCAGCAATTTTGGGATGATGGATTTTCAGACACGTGATCTCTACCGGCGCGCGATTGAGGAACTGGCTCGCGCATCAGGTCAGGAAGAATCAAAAATTGCGAAGCGCGCAATTGCGGCCGCCAACCTAGCGCGAAAAGATACGGTCGGTATGGAATCCGCCACGCTTCGCGAAAGTGATCCGGGATACTATCTGATCGCTAAAGGCCGCCCCGCATTCGAGCAAGATCTTGGCTGCCAGGTTCCTCTCGGGACACGGATATTCCGGATCCATTCTAAACTAGGCGTGATGAGCTATGTGGTCATGATCGCAAGCATGACGGCTATTGTTCTCGCGCTCGCGTTAATTATAATCGGTCATGCGGGCATTGGGAGTTGGGCTCTTTGTGTCCTGGGGATTGTTGGTCTTGTACCAGCCTCGGATGTGGCCATCGCAATCGTTAATCGCCTGATTACAAGGCAAGTCGGCGGCATACTTCTGCCTGGATTGGAATTGCGTGACGGAATACCTTCTGAGCTTCGAACGATTATTGTTATGCCCACAATGTTGGTCGATGCATCGTCCATCGAAAAGCATATCGAGCGCCTGGAGGTTCATCACCTCTCCAATACGGATGATCATTTTGTTTTTGGGTTACTTTCGGACTGGTGCGACGCCGCGGCGGAGCACAATGCCGCCGATGAAGCACTTCTTGAGACAGCTGCCAAAGGTATAGCGCGATTAAACGAGCTGTATGGACCAGCCGGAAATAGCCCACGGTTTTTTCTCCTTCATCGCCGGCGCATTTGGAACGAGGGCGAGGCAGCATGGATCGGTTGGGAGCGCAAACGCGGCAAGCTGCATGAGCTGAATTGCCTGCTGCGTGGCGCGACCGACACGAGCTTTATGGAGGTCGACGGGCGCCGGCCGTTGCTGCCCTCTGGAATCCGCTATGTGATTACGCTGGATGCCGACACACGGTTGCCGATCGGGACAGCCAAGCGGCTGGTCGGAAAGATGGCGCATCCGCTCAACCGTCCCATTTTCGACCCCCATACCGGAACCGTCACGCGAGGCCACGCCGTGCTTCAGCCCCGCGTGACACCATCGCTGCCTATGGCTAGTGAGGGATCACTATTTCAGCGCGCATTTTCCGGCCCGAATGGGCTCGACCCCTACGCGCTTGCGGTCTCAGATGTCTACCAGGACTTGTTCGAAGAGGGCAGTTTTTGCGGCAAGGGAATCTACGAAATCGACAACTTCGAGGCAGCGCTGGAAGGTAAAATCGCGGAGAACACCGTTCTCAGTCACGATTTACTGGAGGGTATCTTTGCGCGCGCTGGACTCGTAACCGATGTTGAGGTGGTCGAAGAATTTCCGTCGCGCTATGCCGTCTCAGCGGCCCGCCAGCATCGCTGGGTCAGGGGCGATTGGCAGCTTCTGCCCTGGATCTTCGGCTTTCGGCCGCAAGCCCGCAGCGGTGCGCGACTAGCCGCGCTGCCGTTAATGGGACGCTGGAAATTACTTGACAATCTGCGCCGTTCGCTATCCGCCCCGGCCGCTCTCCTGGCGCTGTTGCTCGGCTGGTTTCAGCCCATGAGAATCGCGGAAATCTGGACGAGCTATATCCTGCTGACCCTCGCATTGCCGCCGCTGTTGCCCGCTATTGCCCGCATCGCTCCACGTCGCCCAGGCGTCACGCTGCACAATCATCTGCGTGCCCTGCGCGATGATTGTACCCTTGGGCTTTTGCAGAGTGCGTTCCTCATCACCTTTCTCGCGCATCAAGCATGGGTCATGGTCGACGCCGTTGGGCGTACGCTGTTTCGGTTATTCATTCTCCGTCGCCATCTGCTGGAGTGGGTACCAAGCGCGCAGAGCAATGACGATTCGGAGTTTGACGGCCGCAGCCTTGTCCTGCAGATTACCGCGAGTGTTATCTCTGCTGGGTTCCTGGGAATAATCCTCATTACCGTGGAAGAACGCAACTGGCCGCTGGTGTTGCCGTTTTTAGTCTTGTGGATTCTTTCACCATTAGTGGCGCATTGGGCAAGTCTGCCGCCATCCGCGAGTGATCACTTATCGGTCACGAAGGCTGACGCCTTGGCACTCAGGCTGGTGGCCCGCCGCACCTGGCATTTTTTTGAAAAATTTATTACCGCCGAAGACAATATGCTGCCGCCGGATAATTTTCAGGAAGATCCAAGGCCGGAGGTCGCCCATCGCACCTCGCCAACGAATCTGGGGTTGTATCTCCTTGCAACGATTGCAGCGCGTGATTTCGGCTGGGCGGGAACGTTCGAGACATTGGATCGTCTCGAGGGCACATTTGCTTCTATGGCCAAACTTGAGCGGTTCCGCGGCCATTTCTATAACTGGTACGATACCAGCGACTTGCGTGCGCTAGAGCCTAAATATATCTCCTCGGTGGATAGCGGCAATCTTGCCGGCCATCTTATCGCGCTCGGCAATGCCTGCCGCGAAATTACCCTTTCCCCTGCCGGAAATCAAAATTGGCTAATGGGACTTGGCGACACGGTGGAGTTGGTGCGTGAAGCGGCACGGCTGGCCCACGAAAAGGGGGGCGAGCCAAGTGCTGCACAGCCCGGGCTGCATGAAGCCATCGAGCAATTTGCCTCCATACTTCGCAACCCGCCGACGACGCCAAAATCTGCAGCTCAGTTCCTCCGGGAGATGCTGCGATTGGCCAGCAACCTGGTAGCCTGCGCGAACGCGTGGTCGCTCGAGCGCACTGGTAAACCAAGTGACAATCTCGTGATCTGGGTCGAGGCGTTACATACGTCCCTTCTCGCCCATCTTCATGACTTCGAGGCGCTTATGCCATGGGCTGAGCTGTTGACGGCCGAACATCTGGCCGGCACTGAAGTCACCGGGCTGTTGGACAGTTGGCCCCTATTGGCCGCACTCCCAGACCATTGTGAAGCGATCATCGGCTGCCTTGCGCGCCTGCCAGGGAGTGGTATCCAGGAAAGTCACGCCCCTTTGGTCCGGGCACTGCAAGCTTCGTCCCGTGCCGCCGAATTGCTCATGGCTCGTCTGACCGCCATTGCGGAGCTCACCAACACCATGTTCCATGGAATGGAATTCGGCTTCCTGTTCAGTTCCGACCGCCAGCTTCTTTCCATCGGCTACCGTCCCAATGATAGCAGTCTGGATGACAATTTTTATGATCTGCTGGCGTCGGAAGCACGGCTTGCGAGCTTTATCGCCATCGCAAAAGGCGATCTACCCGCCAAGCATTGGTTTCGGCTAGGGCGCACGTTGACAGCGATCGATGGTAGCTCGGGTTTAATGTCGTGGTCCGGATCGATGTTCGAATATCTGATGCCTTCCCTGGTCATGCGCGCACCGGCCGGCAGCCTGCTGGAACAGACAAGCCGATTGATTGTCTGGCGGCAGGAGAAGTATGGCGACGGGCTCGGCGTGCCCTGGGGTATGTCGGAATCGGAATATAACGTACGTGATTCCGAGCAAACCTACCAGTATTCAAGCTTCGGTGTACCGGATCTTGGTTATAAGCGCGGACTTCGCGATAGCATCGTCATTGCACCATATGCGACCGGTCTGGCATCAATGGTTGCCCCCAGCGCAGCAGCAGCCAATTTCAGGCGCCTCGAGAGCGTCGGTGCTCGGGGCCTCTATGGCTGGTACGAAGCGCTGGACTACACGCCAAGCCGGCGGCCGGAAGGATCGAAAGTCGAGATTATCCGCGCCTATATGGCCCATCACCAGGCAATGACCGTCGTCGGCATCGCAAATGCGCTGCAGGACGGCCGGATACGGGCACGCTTCCATGCCGAACCGATCGTGCGTGCAGCGGAGCTCCTGCTGCAGGAACGTATGCCCCGCGACGTCGTAGTCGCCATTGCTCCACCTAAACAGGCGAAAACGGAGCCAACAAGAAACCCAGAACTCACACCCGGCACGCAGCGCCATTATGCGTCAGCGCATTCGCGTATTCCGCAGTCCCATCTTTTGTCGAATGGGCAGTACGCGGTGATGCTAACCGCGGCCGGATCTGGATATAGCCGGTGGAATGACATTGCGATCACGCGCTGGCGCGAGGACATCACCGGCGATGGCTGGGGTGGCTACGTCTTTCTTCGGGATGTCCAGAGTGGCGGAACCTGGTCTGCAGGTTACCAGCCAAGCACGGCGGAACCTGACAGCTACGATGTGACATTTTCGGAAGAGCGCGCGGAGATCGTCCGGTATGACGGCTCCATCACGACAACCTTCGAAATCATGGTATCGCCCGAGGATGATGCGGAAGTGCGGCGCGTTTCAATCACCAACCACGGCGCCGGAACGCGCGAAATCGAACTCACCTCCTATTTCGAACTTGCTTTGGCGCGGCAACCAGATGACGTCGCGCATCCCGCCTTTGCAGCACTCTTCGTACAGACGGAGTTTGTCCCGGAACTTGGCGCAATCCTTGCCACACGCAGGCGCCGTTCAAGCGCTGACCCGTTGGTCTGGGCGGCCCATCTTGCCGTGGTTGAAGGCGAAAATTACGATGAGGTGCAATTCGAGACGGATCGCGCGCGCTTTCTCGGACGTGGGCGGACTATCCGCTCACCTGCGGCCATCACCGACGGCTGGCCACTTTCAAATACCGCGGGCGCCGTACTCGATCCCATCTTCAGCCTGCGCCGGCGCGTGCGAATCCCGCGCGGCGCCACGGCAAGCATCGCCTTCTGGACGATCGCCGCTGGCTCGCGCGAAGACGTGCTCGCTCTTGCCGACAAGCATCACGACCCAGTAGCGTTCGAGCGGACAAAGCGGGTTGCCTGGACGCAAGCGCAAATGCAGCTGCGCCATCTCGGCATGGACACCGAGGAGGCGAATCTATTCCAACGCCTTGCCAATCATATTCTTTATTCCGATCCGACGCTGCGTCCGTCCGTCGAGATCCTCATGCGCGGCGCTGGCAAGGCCTCGATGCTCTGGCCACAGGGAATTTCGGGCGATCTGCCCATCCTGCTGGTCCGGATCGAGGAGGATAATCATCTCGAACTTGTCCGGCAGCTGCTGCGCGCCCATGAATACTGGCGGTTGAAGCAACTGCCCGTCGATATTGTGATTATTAACGCGCGCGCCGCGTCGTATGTGCAGGATGTGCAAGGCTCGCTGGAGGCGCTGTTGCGCATGAACCAATCGATGCCCAAGCTGGCAACCGATGGGTCGCGAGGCACCGTATTTACGCTGCGCGTCGATCTCGTTTCCGCTGAAATTCAGAATTTGCTCTACAGCTGTGCCCGTGCCGTGCTTGACGGCAAGCGCGGGTCTCTGGCCGACCAGATTAACCGCGCCCGCGACCTTAAACCGGCCAGCCCGCCCCCGGCTTGGCGCAGACCACCGGCACAATTGCCCGCCCCGCAATCGGCGCGGCCAGAGATGGAGTTTTTTAATGGACTTGGTGGTTTTGCAAATAATGGCCGGGATTATCTGACGATCCTTAAAGACAACGAGTGCACACCGGCGCCGTGGCTCAACATCATCGCCAATCCGTCATTTGGGTTTCAGGTCTCAACCGATGCCAGCGGCTTCACCTGGTCGGTGAATAGTCAGCAGAATCAGCTCACACCATGGTCGAACGACCCCGTCTGCGATAAACCGGGGGAAGCAATTTACGTGCGCGACGAAGAAACGGGGGAGCTTTGGGGGCCGACAGCGCTGCCCATACGGGAGGAAACCTCCTGCTATTCGATACGGCACGGGCAGGGTTACAGCCGGTTTGATCATGTCTCGCACGGGATAGCGCTCGAACTGTTGCAATTCGTTCCGATTGAGGACTCGATCAAGATCTCGCGGCTGAAAATCACCAATGAATCGGGACGGCCACGCTCCCTCTCGATTACAGCCTATGTGGAGTGGGTCATGGGTACGAGCCGCGCGGCGAGCGCACCTTTCATCCTAACCGAACTCAACGCCGAAACCGGTGCGATTTTCGCGCGCAATCCCTGGAATGAGCAGTTCGGCGAGCGTGTGGCGTTTGCAGATCTGAGCGGCCAGCAGACATCTTGGACCTGTGACCGCACGGAGTTTCTTGGGCGGGACGGCGCGATGGACCGCCCGTTGGGTCTGACCCCCGGAACGCTCCTCTCTAATCGCACCGGTGCGGGGTTCGATCCATGCGGCGCGCTGCAAACAATGATCCAGATGCCGCCTCACGGAACGACGGAAATTGTCTTCTTCCTGGGTGAAGCAGCGAGCCGGGAGGAAGCAGAATCTCTGATCAAGACATACCGTGACGCCAAACTCGACGCGGTGTTCGCCGCCGTGACCGGGCAATGGGACGATATCCTCGGCGCTGTCCAGGTCAAAACACCAGACCGCGCTTTGGATATTCTTCTCAATCGCTGGCTGCCCTACCAGACTCTTTCCTGCCGCGTTTGGGCGCGCACCGCTTTTTATCAGGCGAGCGGCGCGTATGGTTTTAGGGACCAGTTGCAAGACGTGATGGCGCTTTGCGTGTCACGGCCCGACATCGCGCGTGAACATTTACTAAGGGCGGCAGGGCGGCAATTTCTTGAAGGCGATGTTCAGCATTGGTGGTTACCGGAGACCGGCAACGGCATCCGTACCCGCGTGTCGGATGATCGCGGCTGGCTCGCTTATGTCGTTGCGCACTACGTCCAGGTCACTGGCGACGCTGCCGTGCTTAAGGAGCTTGTGCCGTATCTGGAGGGGCCGGTATTGCAAGACGGCGAGCGGGATGCGTTTTTCGCGCCGACGATTTCTGGCCGGAGCGCCAGCCTGTTCGAGCACTGTGCCCTGGCCCTCGACAAGAGCCTGGAGACCGGCATGCACGGTCTGCCACTGATGGGCACTGGCGACTGGAACGATGGCATGGACCAGATCGGTGCGGGTGGAACGGGCGAGAGCGTGTGGCTTGGCTGGTTCCTTTACGCAACGCTAAACGCCTTCTCCGATATAGCCGAACAGAACGAGAATTTGCGGCGGGCCGAGGGCTGGCGCCAGCATGCGGCGGCCCTAAAGGTCTCACTCGAACAGGCGGGCTGGGACGGCGACTGGTACCGCCGTGCCTATTTTGACGATGGAACCCCCCTTGGATCTGTTTCCAACAATGAATGTCGCATCGACTCGATTGCGCAATCCTGGTCCGTCATCTCGCGCGCCGGGGACCCGATGCATACCGCCCGCGCCATGGCGGCACTTGATAAATATCTTGTGCGGGAGGACGAGAAGTTATCGCTGCTGTTCACCCCGCCGTTCAACAATCCTGTGCGTGACCCAGGCTATATCAAAGGGTACCCGGCTGGCATCCGCGAAAATGGCGGACAATATACCCATGGCGCGGTTTGGGCCGCGCTCGCTCACCTCATGCAGGGAGATGGCGACAAAGCGGGTGAGTTACTGTCTATGCTCAATCCCATTAGGCACGCCGATACCCCCAGCGCCATGCATCGCTATAAGGTTGAGCCTTATGTGGCCTGTGCGGATGTTTATTCCGAGGCGCCGCATGTCGGACGCGGTGGATGGACCTGGTATACCGGCTCGGCCGGATGGATGTACCGCGTGGCCTTGGAATTTGCGTTAGGATTTCGGGTGCAGGGCAGCAATCTGCTGCTGGACCCGTGCATCCCCCGCAACTGGCCGGGATTCGAAATCGTCTTTCGATATCGTTCAGCGCGCTATGAAATCGAGGTGGAAAACCCGCAAGGCGTCTGCCGCGGTGTCATTGCGCTCAAGCTCGACGACCAGACGCTCCCCGATGACAAGAGCCTTCTTATCCCACTGATGGACGACGGGAAGACGCATCGGGTGCGGGTCATTCTTGGATGAAGAGGAGGATAGCATGCCAGAACATATAAGCCCGCTCGCCGGTAAACCAGTGCCACCAAAACTTCTGGTCAACATTCCGCGGCTGGTGACCGCGTATTACACGCTCGTACCCGACGCTGATGTCACCTCGCAGCGCGTCGCCTTTGGAACTTCCGGGCATCGCGGCTCCGCCTTTACGGCGTCATTCAACGAAGCGCATATCCTGGCAATAACGCAAGCTGTTTGCCTGTATCGCCGCCGTGCCAATATCGACGGGCCGCTATTCCTGGGCATGGATACGCATGCGTTGTCCGAGCCCGCTTTTGCCAGCGCCCTGGAAGTGCTCATCGCAAATGGCATAGAGACAATGATCGACGCGCAGGGGGGATACACACCGACCCCCGTGATCTCGCATGCGATTCTTTGCTATAATGATGGGCGTAGGAGTGGTTTGGCGGATGGGATCGTCATCAGTCCGTCGCATAATCCGCCAGATGAAGGCGGTTTCAAATACAATCCGGCCAATGGCGGCCCCGCGGATGTGGATGTAACCAATTTTATCGAGAAGGCGACCAATAAGTTCCTTGCGGCCAAGCTGGCCGGCGTGGTCCGTATTCCCTATGAACACGCGCGCAAGGCAGCAACCTGTCATTCGTATGATTATATAACGCCGTATGTCGATGACCTTGGCAATATTGTCGATATGGATTTGATCCGCTCGGCCGGAATCCGCATCGGCATCGACCCTTTGGGAGGAGCCGCCATCCAATATTGGCAACCCATCATCGACCGCTATAAACTCACGGCAACGGTGGTAAATGACGCCGTGGATCCAAATTTTCGTTTCATGACGGTAGATTGGGACGGAAAGATCAGGATGGACTGCTCATCGGCCTACGCGATGACGAAGTTGATTGCCTTGCAGGATAAATTCGATATTGCCTTTGCCAACGACACGGATGCGGATCGCCATGGGATCGTTTGCCCCTCGAGCGGCCTGATAAAGCCAAATGAATTTCTGGCGGCAGCGATTGCCTATTTGTGCGAGAATCGGCTGGGCTGGCGCCATGATAGCGCCATAGGAAAAACCGTCGTCTCGAGCGGCATGATCGATCGCGTCGCGGCTAAGCGGGGACGCAAGCTCATCGAGGTTCCGGTAGGATTTAAATGGTTCAGCGCCGGGCTGATCGATGGATCGCTCGCCTTTGGCGGCGAAGAAAGTGCCGGCGCATCGTTTCTTCGGCGCGATGGGAAGGTGTGGACAACCGATAAGGATGGACCGATCATGGGGCTGCTCGCCGCAGAAATGACGGCACGAACGGGACATGATCCGCAACAGTATTACACATCAGAGACGAAAGACCTTGGCGAATCCTTTTACGCGAGGATCGATGCTACGGCATCGCGTGAGCAGAAAGCGCTTCTTGCGAATGTGGAACCGGCACAGATTGATATCAAGGAACTCGCTGGAGAGCCGATCGACTCGAAACTGATCCGCGCCCCAGGCAACAACCAAGCAATAGGCGGAATTAAGCTGATTACAAAAAATGGCTGGTTTGCCGCACGGCCATCTGGAACCGAGGATGTATACAAGATTTACGCGGAAAGTTTCCGCGGCGAAGACCATTTGAAGCGAATTCAGGGCGAAGCGCAGACCCTCATTTCTCGCCTTTTTAGAAAAATATAATTTTATGCTTTGGGTTTCTTGGAAATTACGTGGGACCGGCTACAATGAGTCCATGAAGCTGCCCATTTGTCATAAGAAACTGGAATACGCTTAAAATTCTCCAGGACTGTGCCAGCCGCCAGTAGCACCGGTCCGTTGCGAGTCTGGACGTTCGCTGCGTAGTTTCCGAGCCTACCGGGGCATGTGTCCCTCGGATATGATGGGTCCGGTGACAAAGCGCCCGATACAGCTACATCGTAACCTCGCACGACTAGTCCCGTGCGAGGTCCATTGATGCGTTGCCCGATTGGGGCAGAAGGAGATTGACATGGCAGATAACACGATACCCTTGAATACAAAGGATCTTCCGGAGATGTCTCAGACTGAGTTGAGGTTCTTGGACGCCGAGGCCGGCGAAAAACAAGAACCGCGGGGTGATGCAACGCTGGTTCCGACGCATCAGGAGACTGCTCCCGGACGAAGGCCACTATTCCGCAGTTGATACCAAACGGAGTGCATCTTTTCAAGCGGCGCCAATTATATGAGAGGCCATCAAAATGGACACAACAACTCAGTCGCTGGTTACTGTAAGCCGGGACGGTGTCGCGGAACTCTCCGCACAGCCCGACGCCTTGCTGCCAGATGAATTGGCGAAGATGGACGCCTATTGGCGCGCCGCCAACTATGTTTCAGTCGGCCAGATTTATCTCTACGATAATCCTCTGCTGCGCGAAAAACTGACGCTGGCTCATGTAAAGCCGCTGGTCGTAGGCCACTGGGGCACGACGCCGGGTCAGAATTTCATTTATGTGCACTTGAATCGCGTGATCAAAACCTACGACCTCAACATGTTTTATGTCGCCGGCCCGGGTCACGGCGGCCCGGCATTGGTCGGCAACGTCTACCTCGAAGGCACGTGGAGCGAGGTTTATCCGGAGGTCACCCAGGATGAAGCGGGCCTGAAGAAGCTGTTCAAACAATTCTCCTTTCCTGGCGGGATCTCCAGCCATGTGGCGCCAACTACGCCCGGCTCGATTCACGAGGGCGGCGAACTTGGATATTCGCTGAGCCATGCCTTCGGTGCCGCGTTTGACAACCCCGATCTGATCGTCGCCTGCGTCGTCGGCGATGGTGAAGCGGAGACCGGCCCTTTGGCAACCGCGTGGCACTCGAACAAATTTCTCAGCCCCGTGACGGACGGTGCCGTGTTGCCGATCCTGCATCTCAATGGCTACAAGATCAGCAACCCTACAGTGCTGGCGCGCATCGAACATGACGAATTGGAGCAATTTTATAGGGGCTGCGGTTGGACGCCGCATTTTGTCGAAGGTGATGACCCGGAAACGATGCATCAGCTCATGGCCGCGACGTTGGCAAGGGCCGTTCAGGAGATCCAGGAGATCCAGAAGAACGCCCGGCATAATGGTAGCACCACGCGGCCGCGCTGGCCGATGATCATACTCAGATCGCCCAAGGGTTGGACCGGACCGAAACGCGTCGACGGCTTACAAATCGAAGGCACTTTTCGCGCGCATCAGGTTCCTCTGCTGGTGGATGATGAGCACCCCGACCATGTCGAACAACTCGAAAGCTGGATGAAAAGCTATCGGGCGGAGGAACTCTTCGACCAGGATGGGCGTCTGATACCGGAGCTGGCTGAGTTGGCGCCAAAGGGCGACCGGCGCATGGGGGCCAATCCACACGCCAATGGCGGGATATTACTACATGACCTGCGCATGCCGGATTTTCGCGCTCACGCGGTAACTGTACCTGCACCTGGCGCCGTTACCGCCCAGGACACGCTCGTATTGGGCGAGTTTCTTCGGGACGTGGCAAAGTTAAATGACTCAAAACGGAATTTTCGTATCTTTGGTCCCGATGAGACGGTCTCGAATCTTCTTGGTGCGGTCTTCGAGGTAACCAACCGCCAATGGGAAGCGCGGGAAGAACCGAATGATGAATTTCTGGCGCCCGATGGCCGGGTCCTGGATTCGATGCTCAGTGAACATCAATGCGAGGGTTGGCTTGAAGGCTATCTGTTGACCGGAAGGCACGGGCTTTTCAACAGCTATGAGGCCTTCATTCGAATCGTCGACTCGATGTTCAGCCAGCATGCCAAATGGCTTAAGGTGACTCGGGAACTACCCTGGCGCCGGAAAATCGCGTCGCTGAATTATTTGCTCGCCTCTCATGTCTGGCAGCANNTCATCAACAAGAAGGCCGATATCGTACGCGTCTACTTGCCGCCGGATGCCAATTGTTTGCTGTCGGTCTTTGATCACTGCCTCCGCAGTCGCCATTACGTTAATGTGGTGGTCGCCGGCAAACATGCGTTACCGCAATGGCTGACGATCGAGGCGGCGATCATGCATTGCACGGAAGGGCTGGGCATCTGGCAATGGGCGAGCAATGACCAGGACGCCGATCCTGACGTCGTGATGGCGTGCTGTGGAGACACGCCGACGCTGGAAATTCTCGCCGCCGTTTCGATCCTTCGCGAATATTTGCCTGAGCTCAGAGTAAGGGTGATCAATGTCGTCGATCTGATGCGGCTGCAGCCCAGCGCTGAGCATCCACATGGGCTGAGTGAAGCAGATTACGACTCGCTTTTCACGAAGGACAAACCGATTATTTTTGGCTTCCATGGCTATCCGTCATTGGTGCACGGGCTGACCTACCGCAGGGCCAACCGCAACCTGCATGTCCGGGGCTACAAGGAAGAAGGCACCATCACGACCGCGTTCGACATGCGCGTGCAGAATGATTTGGACCGTTTTCATCTGGTCCGCGACGTCGTGGATAAGGTGCCGAATCTAGGCAGCAGAGGGACCTATCTCAAGCAACTAATGGCGGACAAGCTCATCGAACACAAAAACTACATTGACATGCGCGGTGAAGACCTGCCGGAGATCCGGAACTGGAAATGGAGCAGCGGATCGTGAACGTGAAGGCACTCGGGGAGGCTGCAAACGCATTGGTTGCCGGTGACAAAGGACTGCTGGCAATGGATGAGAGTACCCCGACCTGCAACAAGAGATTTGCCGCGGCGGGCATTCCGCAAACCGAGGAAGCTCGGCGACGTTATCGCGAGTTGATCGTGACCACACCCGGTCTCGGTAAATGCATCAACGGCGCGATTCTCTACGACGAGACCATTCGGCAGCGGACGCGCGATGGTATTCCCTTTGTGAAAATCCTCGCCGATGCCGGCATTATTCCAGGCATCAAGGTTGATCTCGGCGCTAAGGATATGGCGGGTCATCCGGGAGAAAAAATAACCGAGGGATTGGATGGGTTGCGTTTGCGCCTGCAAGACTATTTTAAAATCGGTGCACGCTTTGCCAAGTGGCGGGCGGTGATCGCCCTTGGTCAGGGTATCCCCAGCGGGGCTTGCATCGAAGCCAACGCGCAAGCACTGGCCCGCTACGCGGCATTATGCCAGGAGTGCGGAATTGTCCCGGTCGTCGAACCGGAAGTGCTCATGGACGGTGAGCATTCGCTACGGCACTGCCAGGAGACAACCGAAAGAGTGCTGCATGGCGTGTTCGAACAATTGTATGTCCAAGGCGTGATTTTGGAAGGGATGATTCTGAAGCCAAACATGGTGCTGCCCGGCCTGCAATGCGCCAAACAGGAATCCGCCGAAGAGATTGCCGAAGCGACACTAACCTGCCTCCTGCGCACCGTACCGGCGGCTGTCCCTGGGATCGCGTTTCTGTCAGGGGGGCAATCCGGCGAGCTGGCATCAGCCCGGCTGAACGCCATGAACGCGACGTCCAATGCATTTCAATTAAGACGGCCATGGGCGTTGGCGTTTTCGTTTGCACGCGCGATTCAACAGCCCGCATTGGAAATCTGGCGCGGCCAGGAAGCAAACGCTGTCGCGGCGCAAAAGGCACTTTACCATCGCGCCAACTGCAACCGATCCGCGCGTCGCGGCGAATATGGCGCGGCGATGGAGGCAGCGTGAGCTCTGTCCCGACTGGCCCGCAAATCTACTTCGTTCGGCACGGCGAAACGGCATGGTCACTATCGGGTCAGCATACCGGAGATACTGATATTCCGCTGACTGAGCACGGCCAGGAGGAGGCGCGCACGCTGCGACCCTGGCTGCGGAAAATTCCGTTCACCAGCGTCATCACGAGTCCCCGGCAACGTGCGCGGGCCACGTGTGAATTAGCGGGATTGGGAATGATGGCCGAAATTGAGCCGGACCTGGCCGAGTGGCATTATGGCGATTACGAAGGACGGCGCTCCGAGGACGTTCGTGAGCAACGGCCGGACTGGAGCATATTCCGCGACGGCTGCCCAAACGGTGAAACGCCCGCCACCATCGCAAATCGCGCCGATCGGCTGATAGCCCGACTTCTGACGATAGAAGGCAATGTTGCGCTGTTTTCCCATGGCCAGTTCGGTGCCGTGTTCGCGGCACGATGGATCGGCCTGCAGGTCATCGAAGGACAGCATCTGGCGCTCGGACCGGCGTCACTGAGCATACTCGGCATTAGCCCGAGCTATCCTAAGGTGCGGATGATATCCCTCTGGAACGCCAGCCCAGCCCAGCTAGAGTGCAAGAGTGGCTGCACGGATGTGTCCGCTGCGGATTTATACAATTTCAACGGCTGAGACTGATTCCGGCGGGGTACTACCTCGTCGTCTTCTTACCGTTTCGGCCGATCAAGCAAGGAGAAATCGAGAATGCTATGGAACGCATCGTCACTTATTGGTTTCACCATCGAGGCAAATGATGGTCAAATTGGGACCGTTCAGGACCTGTTATTTGATGATATCGATTGGGTCGTTCGATGGCTCGTTGTCGATACAGGCGACACTGCCGCAGAGCACAAGGTCCTCCTGCCGGTTTCCGCCCTGGGTATTCCCAATGCATCCTTGCATAAATTTCCGGTTAATCTAACCATGCAGCAAGTCCATAATAGCCCGGATGTTGAGCTGGATTTGCCGGTATCCCGACAGATTGAAGAGGCGTTGTATCATTTCTATGGCTGGGCGCCTTATTGGCGAAATAGTGATACCCTACTAAGTAACTCTATCGTAAAGCCTCTCGTCATACCATTACAGAGTTTGGAGCCAAATCCTACCGCGCGTGATGGCGCCGGCGCCGTTCTACCCGAGAGCGATCCGAATCTTCGCAGCATTGCAGTTGTCACGCAGTATAATATACATGCCACGGACGGTAATATCGGGCATATCGACGACTTCCTCGTGCAGGATGACAACTGGACCATCCGCTACGTCATTGTCGATACCAGGAATTGGTGGCCTGGTGAGAAGGTCTTAGTTTCTCCTCGCGCGATGCGGGAGATCAACTGGGAAGAAAAGACCTTTCATCTTAACGTCGACCGCCGGATGGTCAAAGATAGCCCAGTCTATGATCCCTCCAGCACGGCGGATGGCGCATACGACGAAAAGTTCCTAAAATATTTTGGCGTCAATTGGGTAGAAAAGTGAAATGTCACGTGGTGGTGTCGGCTTGACCGCAGAGATGTGACGGGTAGTCAATTATGCTCGTTCTCCAGCACATGCAATTTTGCCAGCCGCCGTTTATGCCTGACAGCACCACTGAACTTAGCGGCTAGAAAAGTATTGATGAGTTCAAGGGCGAGAGCGGGGCCGATTACTCGCGCCCCCAGGCAAAACACGTTCATGTCATCATCTTCGACGCCTTGATGGGCTGAGAACACATCATGGATCAGGCCGGCGCGAACACCAGGGACCTTGTTCGCGGCAACGGAGGCCCCCACACCACTACCGCAAAGTGCCACACCGCGCTCAACGATGCCCGAGGCGATTGCCCGGGCCAGAGGTATGACGAAGTCAGGATAGTCATCCGCGGAATCCATGTGATATGCGCCGAAATCCTCAACCTCGTATCCCTTACTTCGTAGGAACTCAGCGATTTCTCCTTTTAGGACGAACCCACCATGATCTGCAGCGATTCCAACCCGCATTATCCTTCTCCCCAAAAACTTAGAGCCACCACTTGTATATGCGGCGGAAGTGGGTCAATGGCACCCCGGGGGCACCCCCGGTCAAAGCCAACATAAGCACATCTTCGCAAATTCCCGAGGGCATGTCATGGCGTTCAGGCCGCCCCCACCGCGACCGATAATTTGTCTTTTTGCACGACGGGTAATCGGATTTGTCCCGCACCTTCAACCTCTCAAAGGAACGGCGCGGAAGATCGCTTCAAAGTCTTTTGCCGTAAGGCTCGCGCCGCCGACCAATGCGCCGCCGACCTCAGGCAGCTCCGGAATTTCCCGTGCGTTGGATGGCTTGACCGACCCGCCATAGAGGATACGTACCGATCGGCCGTCAGTTCCAAGCTGCGCCGCTAACCTCTGGCGAATGTGCGCATGCACTTCCATGATTTGCTCTGTCGAGGGTATGGTCCCGGTACCGATGGCCCAAAGCGGCTCATAGGCGATAGCAACCTCCGAAGAAGACATGCCCACCGGCACGCTGCCGGCGAGCTGCCGCGCCCAAACATGGAGGGCTTGGCCATCCTGCCGCTGCGATTTTGTCTCGCCGATGCATATGATCGCCAGCAGTCCGGCGCGACGAGCTGCCGCGGCCTTCGCCGCGATGACGGTATCCGTCTCGCCATGATGTTGACGGCGCTCCGAGTGCCCGACGATAACGGCGCAAGCACCGGCGTCCTTCAACATTTCCGCACTGATATCGCCGGTGAAAGGGCCGGAGATTTCAGAATGACAGGTCTCTCCGCCAATGAGAAGACAACCTGCGGCCATTTCCACCGCTCGTGTGATCAACGTCGCTGGTAAACATAGCAGAATATCGGCCGATGCAGGAGCCGCCGTGACCGCGCGCGTCATTTCTTCGATCTCGCAGAGTTGGCTCGACAGTCCGTTCATCTTCCAATTTCCGGCTATCGAAGGGCGCATATTGTCGTTCCCCATCGAGTCAACTGTAGCTCTCCCCAACCACCATTCTATCCGCGAAAACGCGAAGCTCTCCAGCCGGTGATAGACGGGCTGCGGGAATGTCGTGGTCGCCACGATGAAACCGTTCAAAAATCGTCTGTTTATCTGTTCCCTCGATCAGAAAAGCCACATGCCGGCTGCTCTCGAGTGCCGGGTAAGTGAGGGTAATGCGCGCACCCGATTTTGGGCCAATTACCGGCGCGACCCAGTGGGTTTTTTCTGCAAGTACCGGTGAACCCGGAAACAATGAGGCCGTATGTCCGTCGAGCCCCAGGCCTAAAAGGGTCACGTCAAAGATCGGCCGCGCGGAATCGAGACGCTTCGTCCCGTAGAAGGATTTGAGATCTCGTTCATAGGCTGCCGAAGCGGCCGCAAGGCTTATTCCATCTGTCGGAATAGGATGGATGTTTTTATCTGGAATCGGAACCTGCGCCAGCAGCGATTCTTTTACCATGCGGTAGTTACTTGATATATCACTAGACGGTACAAAGCGCTCGTCCCCCCAGAAAAAATGCGTTCGCGACCAAGGGAACGTGTCATGAAATGGAGGCGCGGCCAGATGTTCATAAAGCCGCTTCGGGGTTGAGCCGCCTGACAGGCAGATGGCGAAGACGCCTTCTTTAGCGGTCGCCAAGTCGAATATCCAACCGGCGACCGAGATTGACAGGGCTTCCAGATCGGCAAAAATTGTAAGCTTTGCCTCGAAACTGTCGGTCACGATGACACCTTAGCGGAAGTTGGGCGACAAGCCTCTCGGATGGAGGCGATTGCCGTGGCGTAATCATGCGATCCGAAGATTGCCGATCCCACGACAATGGCATTTGCGCCCGCTTCGATCACTTGCGCAGCAGTTTGCGAATTTTCTCCCCCGTCAACCTCAATGATTGGATTGAGCCCGCGCCTGTCGCACAACTCTCGCACCCGACGAATCTTTGGGATCATTTCCGGCAGGAATCTCTGACCGGAGAAGCCAGGATTGACGGTCATAATGAGAACAATGTCACATAGATGAAGGACATATTCGATCATTTCTATTGGACTCGCCGGATCCAGTACCACGCCCGCCTTTTTGCCAAGCTCACGTATCTGCGAGAGGACGCGGTGCAGATGAACGGTGGCCGATGGCTCCGCCTGAACCAGAAGGTGATCTGCGCCAGCCTCAGCAAATGCCGTAATATATCGCTCGGGCTCCACGATCATTAAATGCGCATTAATTGGCAGACGTGTACAGCGTCGAAGCGCTGCGACAACGACCGGACCGAAAGTGATGTTCGGAACGAATCGTCCATCCATAATGTCCACATGAATCCAGTCGGCCCCCGCTTCATCGACGGCGTGCACCTCCGCAGCAAGATGTGTAAAATCGGCGGAAAGGATTGACGGAGCGACAATGACTGCCTGTCTTTTAAAGTCTGCATCACTTTCCAAGTTAACCACTCCGGTCGAGATGTTGGTGAGCAGCCGGTACCGGCTGGCTTGGCAGAACGCCTGCACTTCAATGCGCAGTAAGATATAACATAATGATGTGGCGGAAAAAGCGTAGGTTCGGAAATTACGCATATCGGCGGACTCACTCTTGCCTTGAAGCAAGGACATCCTTGCTTATTTAGCATAGTGTCAGGTCGGCCCGCGCCTTACTTCCAGGCAATGAACTGCACTTAGGAGTGTCAAAATGACGGTTGAACTTGAAAGGCGGCCTGACGTGCCAGCACCGCACGGTGCGAGGCTCAATATCGGTGCTCGGATGGCCGCCCAGACATTGCGTGTCCAATTTGATGTTTGGGGTGCCGAGGCGGGGAATCTCGCGCTGAAGGTCGTGGCAACCGGCGGGGTCTATTTCGGCGGCGGTATGCCACCTCAGATCGTGCCGCAGCTTCAGGGTGGCGCCTTCATGCGGGCTTTCACCGCCAAAGGCGGCTTTGCCTCTCTTCTCGGGGCGGCCATATATGGGCTGGAGAGAACTCAAAAATGAACCAAATGGCAGGACTTAACCCCGGGACCATTCCACGGAAAGCAGGAACCAAGATGTCCGGCGCGATCGATCTCGACGAACTGGCCATCAATACGATCCGCCTGCTTGCGGCCGACGCCGTGCAAAAGGCGAAATCCGGCCATCCCGGCACGCCGATGGGCGCGGCCCCGACGGCTTATACGCTGTGGCAGCGTTATCTGCGCTACGACCCGGCAGCACCTGAGTGGATGAACCGCGACCGCTTCGTTTTGTCCGTCGGTCACGCCTCGATGCTGCTCTACGCGCTTATCTATCTCAGCGGCGTCCGCGGTAGCCCCGAGGTTTACGACGGCGCCGAACGCCCGGCGGTGACGCTGGACGATATCGAGACTTTCCGCCAGGCGGGCAGCCATTGCCCGGGCCACCCCGAATACCGCACGACCTCCGGCGTCGAGACGACCACGGGACCGCTCGGTCAGGGGTTTGCTACCAGCGTTGGCATGGCGGTTGCCGGCAAGTGGCTGGCCGCGACCTATAACCGGCCGGACTTCGCCCTGTTCGACTACAATGTCTATGCGCTGGGCGGCGACGGCGACATGATGGAGGGCATCAGCAGTGAAGCGGCCTCGCTCGCCGGCCATCTGGGGTTATCGAATTTGTGCTGGATCTATGACAGCAATCGCGTGACCATCGAGGGCCACACCGATATCGCCTTTTCGGAGGATGTCGCCGCGCGCTTCCTCGCCTATGGCTGGAATGTCACGACCGTCGCCGATCCGAACGATCTGGCGCTGCTCGACCGCGCTTACCAGGCTTTCCTGAAGACCACGGACCGACCGACGCTGATCCTTGTCCATAGCCATATTGGCTACGGCGCGCCGCACCTGCAGGACAGCCCAAAGGCACATGGGGAGCCGCTGGGTGACGCGGAACTCAAGCTGACCAAGGAATTTTTTGGCTTTCCGCCGGACCAAAACTTCGTCGTGCCGGAGCAAGTGCCGAAACACTTCGCCGCCGGTATCGGCGCGCGAGGTGCCGCGGCCCATGCGGAATGGGACAGGCTGCATGCAGGCTACCGTGATGCTTATCCCGAGCTTGCCAAACAGGTCGACGCGATTGAGGCGGGCTCTCTGCCCGATGGATGGGATTCGATGCTGCCGGTCTTTCCGCCCGACGCGAAAGGCATCGCGACGCGCGACGCCTCGGGCAAGGTGCTGAACGTGCTGGCGCAACGCATACCCTGGCTGCTCGGCGGTGCCGCGGACCTCGCACCCAGCACCAAGACCAACCTGACCTTCGAGGGCGCCGGCAGCTTCGAGGCGCCTGGTCCGATTGGTGACTACCACGGCCGCAACTTCCATTTCGGCATCCGCGAGCACGCGATGGTCGCGGCGGTCAACGGCATGACGCTGTCCGGCCTGCGTGCTTTTGGCTCGGGCTTCCTGATCTTCACCGACTACGCACGCGGCGCCATTCGTCTCGCGGCGCTGATGGAGCTGTCCGTCATCCATGTGTGGACGCATGACTCGATCGGCGTCGGCGAGGACGGACCGACGCACCAGCCGATCGAGCAATTGCTGTCGCTGCGCGCGATTCCGGGCATGGTGGTGATCCGCCCGGCGGATGCGAACGAGGCGGCCGAAGCCTGGCGGGTGGTGATGCAGCTCAAGCACCGGCCCGCGGCGATCATCTGCTCCCGCCAGCCTCTGCCAACCGTCGATCGCAGCAAATTCTCAGCAGCCGCGCTGCTGGCGAAAGGCGCCTATGTCCTCGCCGATCCGACCGATGGCAAGCCATCCGTCATCCTGATCGGGACCGGCAGCGAGGTGTCGCTGTGCATGGCGGCGCGCGAGACGCTAATTGGCGAAGGTGTTGCCGTGCGGGTCGTCTCCATGCCGTCCTGGGAATTATTCGAAGATCAGGACCAGGCTTACCGCGACAGCGTGTTGCCGCCCGGGGTCACCGCGCGGGTGACGGTGGAGGAAGCATCCCCGCTCGGCTGGGACCGTTACGCCGGACCCACGGGCATTGTGCTCGCCATGCGCAGTTTCGGCATGTCGGCACCGATCACGGTGGTGGCGGCGCATTTCGGCTTTACCGTCGAGCATGTGGTGGTGGCGGCGAAGCGAACGATCACGACAAGTACAGGCGTTTCCGCCTGACTCAAAGGCGGGGCGAGCTTCACATGTGAGCCAAGGAGTGGTGCGATGCAGCTAGGAATGATCGGCCTGGGACGAATGGGCGGAAACATGGTGACCCGGCTGAGCAAGGCGGGCCATGAGTGCTTGGTGTATGACACGCATCAGGCCGCCGTGGATGCAAAAATCGGTAAAGGCATCAAAGGCACCACCAGCCTGCTCGACTTCGTCCACCAGCTCAGCAAACCCCGGTTGGTGTGGCTGATGGTTCCCGCCGGTGCGGTCGATCCGGTACTGGAATCGCTGGTGCCGCTTCTGGAAGTCGGCGACATCGTCGTGGACGGTGGCAATTCCTATTATCACGATGATATCCGCCGCGCCGGAGAATTGCACGGCAAGGGCATTCACTACGTCGATGTCGGTGTCAGCGGTGGCGTGTGGGGGCTCGAGCGCGGCTATTGCCATATGATCGGCGGTGAACCGGATGTGGTGAAACGGCTCGACCCGATCTTCCATTCGCTGGCGCCTGGCGTCGGCGCCGCACCGCGTACGCCGGGTGCTGCGGGCAATCCCAGTACCGCCGAACAGGGCTATCTCCATTGCGGGCCCAACGGCGCCGGGCATTTCGTGAAGATGGTGCATAACGGCATCGAGTATGGGCTGATGGCCGCTTATGCTGAAGGGCTCAACATCATCAAACATGCCGATATCGGCCTCAAAACCGCAGCGGCGGACGCGGAGACGACGCCGCTGCGCAATCCTGAGCACTATAAATATGATATCGATATCGCCCAGGTCGCGGAAGTTTGGCGCCGCGGCAGCGTGGTCGCGTCCTGGCTGCTTGATCTCACCGCAAGTGCATTGCGGAAGAGTCCGGATATGAAAGACTTCGAAGGTCGCGTATCGGATTCCGGCGAGGGCCGCTGGACGG
Organism: Acetobacteraceae bacterium; assembly: GCA_003164135.1. Lineage (GTDB taxonomy): Bacteria > Pseudomonadota > Alphaproteobacteria > Acetobacterales > Acetobacteraceae > Acidocella. The sequence goes on along the minus strand of PLSD01000004.1, from coordinate 65,171 downwards.
TGCAGGCCGCCATCGAGGAGGGCGTGCCTGCGCCGGTCATCTCGGCTGCGTTATTTTCACGTTTCAGCTCGCGTGGCGAGAGTGATTACGCCGATCGTCTGCTGTCCGCATTGCGCTTCGAATTTGGCGGGCACGTCGAAAAGCCAAAGGACGCCTCGTAATGAGTGGTGTACCCTCGGACGCGCTCGTCATTTTCGGAGTCACCGGGGACCTGGCCTATAAGCAAATATTTTCCTCGCTTCTGGGGCTGGTGCGCGACGAGGGGTTAAACGTGCCTATTGTTGGCGTCGCCAAATCCGGCTGGGGGCTCGACCAGTTAAAAGATCATGCCAAGAAGAGCTTGGCACAGCACAGCCCAGTCGACGCCCAAGCCCAGGATAGGCTATTATCGCTGCTGCATTATGTCGATGGTGACTATGCCGATCCGTCAACCTTCTCGAGATTGTATGCCGAACTGGGAAACGCCACCCACCCGCTAAACTATCTTGCCGTGCCGCCCGCCATGTTTGGCGCTGTCGCCGGGGGGATCGCAAAGGCCGGCACCGTGCGGGACGCACGGCTGGTGATTGAAAAGCCCTTCGGCCATGATCGCGCCTCGGCAAAAACGCTCAACACGATGTTACGAAAGACGTTTCCTGAAGAGAATATTTTTCGTATCGACCATTTTCTTGGTAAGGAGCCAGTACAAAACCTGCTCTACACGCGCTTCGCCAATCCCATGTTCGAGCCGATCTGGAACCGGCAGCATGTGCGCAGCATCCAGATCACAATGGCCGAGTCTTTCGGCGTGGATGATCGCGCGCGCTTCTACGATGCAACTGGCGCGAACCGGGATGTGCTGCAGAATCATCTGCTGCAGGTCCTGGCGCATATCGCCATGGACCCGCCCACTGGTGAGGAAAGCGAAGCCATGCGCGACCAGAAGGCGAGTCTGCTGAAGGCGGTTCGCCCGATCGATCCGGTGGACGTTGTACGCGGGCAATATCGCGGATATCGCGACATTGCAGGTGTGCGGCCGGCTTCGACCGTCGAGACCTTCATCGCGGTAAAACTGTTCATCGAAAGCTGGCGCTGGGAGGGCGTGCCGATCTATATTCGCACCGGCAAAAATATGCCTGTCACCGCCACCGAGGTATCTGTCGAATTCCACCGGCCGCCGCGTGAAACTTTCGGCGAGCTGGTGCCGAGCGGCTCGGCGCATATGCGGTTCCGGCTGGGTCCTGACATGGCGATCGGCATGGGTCTGCGGGTGAAGCAGCCAGGCGAACGGATGGTCGGCAACGACATGGAGCTGATGCTTAGCACACAGGCCGCAACCTACCGTCCGCCTTACCAGCGGCTGCTCGGTGATGCGTTGCACGGGAAAGGTGACCTGTTTGGCCGCGAGGACATCGTGGATGCCCAGTGGCGCGTCGTGCAAGGCATTCTGGACGACGCGGCGCCGCTCTATACCTATGAGCCGGGAAGCTGGGGTCCGGACGAGGCATTGCAGCTGATCGGCGGCGACGGTCCATGGCGCGACCCGCAAGCCGCCGAAGCCGCGAGGAAGGCAAGTTCGTAATGAAGAGCTGGCCGCACGGATGAGACAAATAGTGCCACCTTTCTCCTCGACGTGGACAAAATGGCAGGACATATCGGTGACTTTCTGGAATATGATCTAGGAGCCCTGATTAAACGATAAAGGACGCTGAATATGGTATCGAACGCTCCCGGGAATCTGCAAAAACTCGGTCAGAGTCTGTGGCTCGACAATATAACCCGTAATCTTCTCGATCATGGCACATTGCAGCGCTATATCGACGAATTGTCGATCACCGGGCTGACGTCCAACCCCACCATATTCGACCACGCAATTTCCAAAAACACCTGGTATGACGACGAAATCCGTAGGCAGCTAGATTCCGGGGCAACCGGCGAGGCACTATTCTTTAAGCTTGCCATTCAGGATCTCAGCCGGGCAGCCGAGCTGTTCCTGCCCGTCTATGAGCGCACTAGCAAGGTCGACGGTTTCGTTTCATTGGAAGTTTCGCCGGTATTCGCCTACGATACCAAGGCGACGGTTGAACAGGCCAAGATGCTGCACGCGCAGGCAAATAGACCGAACCTATTTATAAAAATTCCGGGGACAAAAGAAGGCTTACCGGCGATTGAGGACTCAATCTTCGCCGGCGTACCGATCAACGTCACACTTCTGTTCTCCACTGATCAATACATGGCTGCGGCCGATGCCTATATGAAAGGGCTGGAGCGTCGCGTGAAGGCCGGATTGCCGCCAGATGTGCGTTCCGTTGCCTCCCTTTTCGTCAGCCGGTGGGACGTCGCGGTGGCTAACAAAGTGCCCGAAGTGCTTCGCAACAAACTCGGCGTGGCAGTCAGCAAACAAACTTACAAGGCGTACCGTGACATTCTGGAGAGCGACAGGTTCCTGTGCCTGGAGAATATGGGCGCGCGTGCGCAACGGTTGCTGTTCGCCAGCACGGGTACAAAGGATAAGACCGTCGCGGATACGCTGTATATCGACGCGCTTGCGGCGCCGAACACGGTCAACACGATGCCCGAAGCCACGCTGTTGGCCTTCGCGGACCATGGCAAGACCGGGATGGCGCTGTCGCGGGATGGTGGCGACGCGGAGCCAGTGCTTGCCGCACACATCAACGCGGGCGTCGACCTAACGGCTCTCTCGGCACAATTGCAGGCCGAAGGCGCGGCGAGCTTTGTCAAATCATGGAACGAACTTCTGGGCGCGATTGAATCCAAGAGCAAGGTTCTGACCTGAATCCGGGAGACGCCGATGACAACCCTCACCGCCACTCCGGCCTGGAAAGAGCTGGCAACGCATCATGCGAAAATCAAGGATGAGCATCTGCGCACCTTGTTCGCCGATGATCCCGGCCGCGCAAAGTGCTTCTCGGCCGAGGGTGCCGGTCTTTTTCTGGATTACTCGAAAAATCGAATCACCGGTGAGACGATACGCCTGTTGCTCCAGCTTGCGGAAGAGCGCGGCGTTACGAAACGGCGAGATGCGATGTTTGCTGGCGAGATGATCAACACCACCGAACATCGTGCGGCGCTCCATATTGCCTTGCGCGCGCCACGGGGCATCCGCATTAAGGTTAAGGGGGCCGATGTCGTGGCCGGCGTGCATCAAGTGCTTGACGCCATGGCGTCTTTCTCCACACGTCTGCGTAGCGGCACCTTTACCGGCCACACCGGCAAACGCATCCGTAACGTCGTGAACATCGGCATCGGTGGATCCTACTTGGGACCGGAAATGGCTTACCGCGCGTTGCGATCATTTGGCGATCGGTCGATGACTTTCCGATTTGTCGCCAATGTGGACGGCGCGGATTTCAATGAGGCCACACTCGATTTGGACGCCGAGGAGACTCTGTTCATTATCTGCTCCAAAACTTTCACGACGCTGGAGACGATGACCAACGCAGCGACTGCACGCGCCTGGCTCGTGCAAAAGCTTGGCTCCGAAGCTGCTGTCGCGAAGCATTTTGCAGCGGTCTCAACCAATATAGAGGGCGTAACGAAATTTGGTATCGACCGCGCTAATATTTTCGGCTTCTGGGACTGGGTCGGCGGGCGTTATTCGATGGATAGCGCCATTGGCCTCTCGACAATGATCGCGGTAGGACCGGATAATTTTAGCGCCATGCTATCCGGCTTTCACGCCATGGATGAGCATTTCCGGACCGCCCCCCCGGCCCGCAACCTGCCATTGCTGCTGGGGCTTCTCAGCGTCTGGTACAATAATTTCTTCGGCGCCCAGACCATTGGGATCATGCCTTACGCCGCGCATCTCGCGCGCCTTCCGGCCTATCTCCAGCAATTGCAGATGGAGAGTAACGGCAAGCATGTCGATTTGGATGGACATGTTGTAAACTATCAAACCGGCCCGATCATATGGGGAGAGCCAGGTACCGACGGCCAGCACTCGTTTTATCAACTTCTCCACCAGGGCACGAAGTTAATTCCCTGCGACATGATCGGTTTTTGTCAACCGCTTAGTCCATTTACCGAACAGCATGATCTATTGATGGCCAATCTATTCGCGCAGGCAGAGGCATTGGCTTTTGGCCGAACGGCTGAGGAACTGATAGCCGAGGGCTCTCCAGTCTTCCAGACGCCCTTTCGCGCCATGGAGGGCAACCGCCCCACCAATATGATTCTCGCTAATACACTTGATCCAAAGACACTTGGCAGCCTGGTGGCGTTATACGAGCATAGCGTTTTCACCCAGGGCGCGATCTGGGCGATCGATAGCTTCGACCAGTGGGGCGGCGAGTTAGGGAAGGTCATGGCCAGCCGCATCATTCCAGAATTGAGCCACTGTGCGGAGCCAACACTTTCTCACGACGTATCAACCAACGCGTTGATCATCCGTTACAGGCAGATGCGGGGACGCTAGCATTCTACCTTCTGTGCAAAGGCAATTATCGAAGCTTATTGCTTTGGACTCCTGCTAAAATTACTTTAGCGGATGGGAAAATGCTGCGGGAGTGGAGGGAACCCGAATGAACCATGAAAATATTTGGTCCGATGTGCATTGGACGGCCATTCGCACCAATTTGGCAATTTGCATTTAGGGGACAACGAAAATGTTTAGCAACACCGGCGGATGGGGGATGATGGGTTGGGGGCTCGGCGGCTACGGAGGGCTTTGTATTCTGATCTTTGTAGCCATCGTGGCGATCGTGGTTTTTGCGTTCCGTGGCCGCAAGTCATGACGCGTTTTCGGGGGCAAAGGCCGTGATTGAAAATGCTCCGACCACAGACCCGGTCTGCGGTATGGCGGTGAACCCCGCGACATCGAAGCACCGCTTCGACCATGGCGGGACGATTTTTCACTTTTGCTCGGCTGGCTGCCAGGCCAAGTTCGAAGCAGACCCTAACACATATTTTAAGCCCTATCTTAAGCCCAAGACCGCAACGCCTGGACCCTCCAAGGCCGGTGTTATCTACACCTGCCCCATGCACCTGAAAATCCGCAAGGGGCGGCCGGGAAATTGCCCCATCTGCGGCATGACGCTCGAACCTTTGGAGATATCCGGAACGGTGGAGCCGAACCACGAACGCGCCGACATGACCCGGCGCTTCTGGGTCGGCCTTGTGCTTACCCTGCCGGTCTTCATCCTCGAAATGGGCACCCACATCCCTGGCCTAAAGCTGGAGACCTTCGTGCCGCCCGTCCTCTCCACCTGGATACAATTCGTACTGGCGACGCCTGTTATCCTGTGGGCTGGATGGCCTTTCTTCGAGCGTGGCTGGGCTTCGCTGGTCAGCCGCCACCTCAACATGTTCACGCTCATCTCGCTGGGTACCGGCACCGCCTACCTCTACAGCCTTGCAGCTACCTTCATCCCTGAAGTCTTCCCGCCGGGCTTTCGGACAATGGGCGGCGCCGTTCCCGTCTATTACGAGGCTGCCGCCGTCATCACGGTTCTGGTCCTGCTCGGCCAGGTGCTCGAACTGCGGGCGCGCGACCAAACCGGGGGTGCCATCCGTGCCCTACTCAACCTCGCGCCCAAGAGCGCGCGCCGTTTGCGTGACGGCGGCGATGATGAAGAAATCCCGCTGGAGGCGGTCAAGGTCGGAGATCGGTTGCGCGTCCGTCCAGGCGACGGCATTCCCGTAGATGGCGTGGTGTTGGACGGCAAAAGCGCTGTTGATGAGTCCATGGTTACGGGCGAATCCATGCCCACGCAAAGGGCGCCGGGGGACAAGGTCATCGGCGGTACCGTCAATGGCACCGGCGCGCTCATCATCCGCGCCGAGACGGTTGGCGCCGGTACCGTGCTTGCGCGCATCGTCGCCATGGTCGCCGAGGCGCAGCGCAGCCGCGCGCCCATCCAGCGCATTGCCGACACGGTCGCGGGCTATTTCGTCCCGGCGGTACTGGCCATCGCCATTGCGGCCTTTGCGGGCTGGGCGGTGTGGGGCCCCCCGCCGGCATTCTCCTACGCGCTCATCGCGGCGGTGTCCGTTGTCATCATCGCCTGCCCCTGCGCACTCGGGTTGGCCACTCCGATGTCGATTATGGTCGGAGTCGGCAAAGGTGCTGGCGCCGGCGTGCTCATCAAGTCGGCAGAGTCACTGGAGCGGATGGAGAAGGTCAACACGCTGGTCGTGGATAAGACCGGCACACTGACCGAGGGCAAGCCCAAGGTGACTGCAGTGATTCCCGCCAACGGGCTGAGCGAAGGCGATGTATTGCGTCTCGCCGCAAGCCTGGAGCAGTTGAGCGAGCATCCACTGGCCGCCGCGATTGTTAAGGCAGCCATGGAGAAAGGGATCGCTGCAGAAGAGCTAAGCGGTTTCAGTTCCGCAACCGGCAAGGGTGTGACCGGCAAGGTCGCCGGGCGGGCCGTGGCGCTCGGCAACGCCAAGCTGATGGCAGACCAGGGGATCGACCTGGGTGACTTCGCCGGAAAAGCCGATGAACTCCGCGGCGAAAGCGCCACCGTTCTTTTGATCGGCGTGGATGGTAAGCCTGGAGGCATCATTGCGATCGCGGACCCCATTAAGGCGACCACGCGCACCGCTCTTGATAGCCTGCGCGCGGATGGCATCCATATTGTGATGCTCACCGGCGATAATCGAACCACGGCTGAAGCCGTCGCCCGGCAGCTTGGCATTGACGATGTCGAGGCAGATGTCCTGCCCGAAGACAAGAACCGCATCGTTCGCAAACTGCGCGCCGATGGCAGGATTGTCGCCATGGCCGGCGATGGCGTGAACGACGCACCCGCGCTGGCTGAGGCCGATGTGGGCATCGCGATGGGAACGGGCACGGAGGTTGCGATCCAGAGTGCCGGCGTCACGCTGGTCAAAGGCGATCTCGCCGGCATTGTCCGCGCCCGCGCCCTCAGCCGCGCGACCATGGGCAACATCCGGGAGAACCTTGTGTTTGCCTTCGCCTACAACGCGATCGGAATCCCGGTGGCTGCGGGCGTGCTCTACCCCTCCTTCGGCATCCTGCTTAGCCCGGTGGTGGCCGCGCTGGCGATGTCGCTGAGCTCCGTATCCGTCATTGGCAACGCGCTGCGGCTCAAGGCAGCCCGATTGTGAACCCCAGGCGTCTGGGGTATCCGGGCCTGGCGCGCTGGCCGCACACCACATTCGGCTGACAGAGCATTGTCATCGCGAAAGAGCCGAGACGGTCAGGCCGCCCTCTGCTGAGTGTGCCGGCGGCGGCACTCGTGCAAATCGCCGAGGCGGACGGGAGGTGGTAGAGGATTATGTGCATATGGGCTTGAGCCTGCGGGCGCATCCAATTGGCCAGACCTTTACGAGAAACGGCGCCGGATTATCCGTTCATCGGGCATGATGGCCGTCTATGGGCGGGTGCCGCGGGAAGGAGATGTTGTGCATGTCAGCGCGCACCGGCTCACCGATTTGTCGGCCGAACTTGCGAGTGTCGGGGAGCGTGGTGTTGCGTTTCCCGTGTCACAAGGGCGCGGCGACCAGGTGAAGACAGGTAGTGGCCCGGACACGCCTGAGACACTGGGCCGCAAGGCAAGGGAAACCTATGTCCCTGATCTCCATATCGACCGGATCAAGATAGACGAGGGATTTTCGATGAATGTTAATTGCGCCGCGCTACGTTCGTGCCTCCCAGAATTAGGTTCTCCATAGGGGGACAAAAAAATTCTCGCCCAGTTCTCAAAAGCCCTTAAATGCGGCCACTTTTTCGTTCATGATGGGTAGAGGGGCGTGCAATACGAAAAATATCAACTAAGAGTGTATCATGACTGATTTTAATAGATTTTTTGGTGGCAGTCCGAATATCAGCGCTGTGCCGATGCGTCCAGGTAACATCGGCCCATTCAAGCCGCTTTTGAGTGAAGAGGACCGGCTGAAACTAGCGTCGATCGCTTCGGTCCGCCATTATAATGCCAGCGATTGCCTGATTCATGAGGATGACGAAGCCACCTGTCTCCTCAACATCGCTTCCGGTGTGGTAAAGGCTTTTAACTTTATGCCGAACGGTAAGAAGATCATTCAGGGTTTTTTCTCTGCCAATGACCTCATTGGATTCGCGGAAAATGGCCGTTACATCAACACTGTCAAGGCAATTACGCCGGTGACAGCCTTTCACCTGCCGATTTCTGCACTGGAAACGTTATTGCGGTCCAACCCAAATCTGCATTTTTATTTTCTGACTAAAACCATTCACGAGTTATGGCTGGCACGGCAGCATGCCATTGTGCTATCCCAATCTAGCGCGAAGAAAAGGCTCTTAATGCTAATCAATCTTTTAAAGATGCACGGCGAATCTTCTGAACAAAAGACACAGCAGATTCATCTACCAATGAGCCGTGCGGATATTGCAAACTATGCGGGGCTTGCGATTGAGACCGTCAGCCGTAATCTAAATCAACTCAATCGACAGGGGATCATTCGCTTGGTCACACCTCAATGTGTTGAGCTCACAGATGAAAACACCTTCGAAGCAGCATTGTTGTCAGAACATTAGGATACGATCATTTTACGTTCGCACCTTCCTACGCCACCTCAAAGCAATCCCAAATCGCCACGATCACATCATTCCACTGCTGACCGTCAAATTCACTTATTGATCTTTTATTGATATTTAAAAGATTCCTAGAAAGGCGACGCATCATTTCATGTTTGCCGGCTTCCATAATATTTCGTGTTATAGTTTTTTAGTTTGATTAATTGAGGTTCACGAACAAAGTTGACACGAATCAGACTCTGGTCCGTGTTGGTGGAATTGCGATAGATGACTGCCTTCCGATCTGCTAAACTTCACAAATGATCCAACTGCCCTTCGCCTCACTGGTGTTCGCCGGAGCCTTCCTTTTGGTAGGCTTCCTGGCGACGTCGCTCATCTTCAGCAACCGCCCGGTAGGGCGGTTGCTGTGCCAGATTTCGTCCTTTGCCGGTTTCACCATAATGCTCCTGATTGCGGGAATTGTACCGTCGGTCCCGACCCCGGCACTCGATCACACAGCCACACATATTGTAACCAGCGTATTCAAGATCATCTGGTGGCTGGCGGCGGCGTGGTTGGCGGTTGGCGCCTTCCACGCGGTCTTCGAACGGCGCCTCAGGGAAACGCGGATCGTTCAGGATCTCTTTTCCGGCGTTGTCTATGTCGGCGCAGTCTTTGCCATCATCTCATATGTATTCGACATGCCTGTCAGCGGCCTGCTCGCGGCATCCGGCGTCATCGCCATTGTGCTTGGTCTCGCACTGCAAAGCACGCTCGGCGACGTCTTTTCGGGTATTGTTCTTAATATTGCCAAGCCATATTCCCCGGGCGATTGGGTGATCCTCGATGATGGTCTCCAGGGGCGAGTTATCGAGACGAACTGGCGAGCAACACAGATCCTTACCGGTAGCAATGACCTAGCCACCGTCCCGAATAGCGTCATCGCCAAGGGAAAACTCACCAACGCCAGCCATCCGACAAAGGCGCACGGCCTTACGATCGTTATCAGGCTGGAACCGACAATCGCGCCCTCGCGTGAGTGCGCCATACTGGAGACCGCGTTGTTGAGCTGCAATCGGATACTCCGGGTACCGGCGCCGTCAGTGTCGATTCGGTCACTCGATGCTGCGGCCCTGGAATGCGAGGTGCAATTTTTTGTGTCCGCGATCGAAAATGGTTCTGAAGCTCAAAACGAGGTCTTCGATCTGGTGCATCGCCATTGCGCGGCGGCCGGTATCCGTCTTGCTCCACCTACGGAAAGTCCGATCGTCCTGGCGCCGCGTCTTACCCGGCAGGATCCCAAAGACATACCTAGGCGGCTACTCGAAAACCTGCCAATCTTTGTGCCGCTCTCAGACGATGAGCGGATTGCTCTTGCCCCAAAATTGAAGCGCCGGATTTATAAAGCCGGGGAAATTGTCGTTGAACCGGGGGCCGTGGCCCAGGCGCTAGCGATTCTGAGCTCTGGAGTGCTGGTCGCGTTGCAAGATCGTGAGACAGGAGAAAAAGAGGTGGTCAGGCTTGGCCCCGGTGACAGCTTCGGTGAGGCAGGGTTGCTGACTGGAGCCTCTGCGAGGTTCAAGATCAAGGCGCTGACGAAGGCAACCGTCTACGAGATCGCGAAGGATGATCTTGCCCCGATTCTTTCGGAGAGGCCGGCAATAACCGCGGAACTTAGTCATATCCTGGCGCGGCGCGAGGATATGGGGAAGAAACTTCTGGAACAACATCCTGAGGATGCCGGCCACGGCAACAATTTAGTCGATAGACTGGCCAGCCGTATGCGAGAACTCTTCGGTCTCGGATAATCACGCCGGTATTCTCTTGATGTAAAGTGGTGATTAACTAGCCGTTCGCGGACCCCGGGGGCTCGCACTGATAGAGGAAACAGCTTCTTTCGCATTTGAGATCCAGTCTTTGGCGGCGGGCAACTCGGAAAGCCTGAACAGCCGGACTTCGCCATGGAAAAATGGCTGGAACATGCTCACCATGGCCCGGAGCCAGGCATGATCAGCCGCGACGGCGATATGGCTAAAATCGTGCCCGTGCTTGATGCCGAACACTGTGTCGTCCCACAGCGCTTCGAGCTTGAAACCTGTAAAATCTTCTCCGATAACATAGAGCATCTTGATCGGCCCCTTGGCGATCATTGCCTCGGCCTTTGGAATTAGGACGTCACGATAGTCCTGGTCCGTTACTTCGCCTATGGCTTCGATCGCGATTACACTCGCCGGCAGGCCCTCAATAAGTTGGAACATTTTCCGTTCCTCCACTTAACCTTATGACGACAAAACTATAAGTGCTGGGTTGCTCAACGGCAAGATCAAGGTGGCTCCAGTCGCGCATTTTGGTTCAAGAGGCCAGTTTCGGCTCTAAGGTTGTCACAATAGTAGTTGTCCCTAAATCGAAGTACCCTTTGCGAAACCTAGCGTTCTGAGCAAAAGAGGCATTGTTAGACCCTGAATAATCACGGAAAATGAAACAACACCAAATGTAGCGACCAGAATTTGACTTCTGAACGGGAACGATGGCGGCAAAGCGAGGGCCAATGCCAATCCGAGAGCCCCCCTCAACCCACCCCACCAAAGGATATGCTGTTCTGAAAGAGACATTGCCACGCGTGACCGGATAAAAAGAAAACACAACGGATATACCGCGAGTGCTCGTGCCAGCAGAACAAGTGCCATAATTATTAAAAAAGCAGCAATACCAAGCTGGCTGAACGAGATCATCGCCACGCTCATTCCTATAAGGAGAAAGATAAGGGAGTTTACTATGAACGTAATGAATTCCCACAAAGCCAACGTAAATTCACGACCGACTGATGACATGCGACTTTGATCGTCATGGGCTAAAAATCCAAAATTTCCAATTAAAATACCCGCCGTGAGCGTAGCTAGAACACCAGAACAGTGAAAATGCTCGGCGAGTAGAAATGATCCATAAGCTGTCACGGCTGTAAGGGTACTTTCAATGAGATGATCGGAAGTTCGACCGGCTACGGCTAAAGCCACGCCAGCGCATAAGAGACCTGCGAGGATGCCGCCGCCCACAGTGAGCGCTAGCGTTTGCAGCACAAAAATGGGCGCGATCTGTCCGCCTGCCGTTGCCTGGCCCCAGGTGAGGGCGATTGTAAAGAGAACTGCCGCGACCCCGTCATTAAAAAGACTTTCACTTTCAGTCAGAAGACGCAGCCTGCCGGTAATTCCGTTATCCTTAAACATGGCAATCACAGCCACCGGATCGGTCGCGGCAATGAGAACGCCGAACAAAGTGGCGGATCGAACAGGCCAGCCTAGCGTGTAGACCATCCCTAACCCCACAGCAGCAGCCGAAATGATCGTGCCTAAAATGGCGAGTGTAAAAACAGGGAGAAAATCCCGCCGAAGATCCGGCCAGTGGATGTTGATTGCAGCTTCAAATAACAAAGGCGGGAGAATGACGTCAAAGATGAAGTCATGGGTGAGAACAATTCCTCCGGCCATTCGCGTCAGCACGAGCACTATTCCTATACCGACCAGACCTACCGTGTAGGGCAGCCGGAAGCGCCGGGCCACAAGTGCAACGACAATGGCAACGACGAGCAAGCCGACGACCTTTGTGAGTATCCCATCCATGCAACTGGCTCCCTGTGCTGGTTGAATGTAAGCATTCGGCGTGGGCCGCAGGGCTATAGCGGATCTGTTGATCGCCTGAGCAGGCCAGGGTCGGCCTTGTAGATTTCGATCAGGTTCTGCAGCGTCTCGATTCCAAAATCGGTGAATGCCATGACCCCTTCGTCACCAGCTCCGTAGACCCAGATGAGGCCATCCTCCCGGTCCATTTCGTTGGCAATGTCTCCCAGCCAGTCCTCGTCTTCACCCAGCATCTCGGCGACGCGTGCGATGGTATGGACGTGGTGTTCCTTATTGGTCTGCGATGACATGATCAGGCCGCGACATCGGCAACCGCGGGGACCGCTGGCTTCCAGTGCCACGGCAGCAGCTCATCGAGGCGATGCTCAGGATGAGCGGCAATCCGCGCGAGGACGTCCGCCAGCCAAGCTTGCGGGTCGACGTCGTTCATTTTGGCACTGACGATGAGGCTATACATGGCGGCGGCACGCTGACCACCGCGGTCGGAGCCGCAGAACATCCAAGATTTTCTGCCCAATGCGATGCCGCGCAACGCCCGCTCGGCGGCATTGTTCGATAGGCAGACGCGGCCGTGATCCAGGAACAAAGTGAAGGCGTCCCAACGCTTGATGATATAATCGATGGCCTTGGCAAGGTCGTGGCCGCGGGCGAGTTTGGCGCGCTGCTCGCGCATATAGAGCTGCAACTCCGCCGCGAGTGGCTTGCTCAGCATCTGGCGCACAGCCCTGCGTTCATCTGGCGTTTTACCGTTTATGGGCCGTTCGATCTCGAACAACGCGTCGATACGGCGCACGATTTCGATCGCGATGGGGGAGAGGGGGATCTCCTTTTTACCAGAGGCTTTTCGCCGCGCGTTCTCATCAAGATCGGCCATGGCGAAGAACGGACGCCTGGCATGAACCCAACACGCCGCTTCCAGGATGCGTCCGGGGCTGCGGTCCGGCGCATAAAGATGGCGATATCCATCAAAGGCATCAGCCTGGAACAGCCCGCTATATCCAGCGAGATGGAGCCGTGGATGCTCGCCCTTGCGATCGCGAGAATAATAAAACATTGCGGCCGGTGGAGATGTTCCACCGAATGGCCGATCGTCGCGGACATAAACCCAACATCGGGCGGTGTCGGTCTTGCCTTTGGCCAGAACCGGAACCGTCGTGTCATCGCCATGCAGGCGTTCTGCGGCCAGGACGTGGGACTCAAGCCGCCGGCTCAATGGCGCCAGTGCCGTGCAAGCCGACCCCACGGCGTCGGCCATGGTGGAGAGGCTGATTGGCACGCCTTCACGCGCATAGCGCTCGGCCTGGCGGTTGAGCGGCTGATGCTGACCGAATTTCTCAAATAGGATCATCGCCAGAAGGCTCGGCCCAGCCCAGCCTCTGGCGATGACGTGGAAGGGGGCCGGCGCCTGGCTGATCTTCTCACAATCCCGGCAGGTAAATTTCTCCCTCACGGTCTCGATCACCTTCCATTTACGGGGGATCGATTCCAGCGTCTTCGTGACGTCCTCGCCCATCTTGCGAAGCCGCTTGCCGCCGCAGCAATCACACGCCGCCGGCGGATCGATCACGATACGTTCGCGGGGGAGATGCTCGGGAAAGGTGTTTCGCTCGGGACGCTGGCGGGTAAACCCCGCCACCGATGTGACATTGGCGACCGCGAGTTCGGCGGCCAGTTCATCCTCGGTGGCGCTGGCTGCAAGTTCCTCGAACGCCAGCGCCATCTGCTCGATCAGCAAAGACGATCGCTCCGACCGCGGACCGTAGATTTGCCGCTCCAGCTTGGCAATCCGAAGCTTTTGATGGGCGATCAAGGCCAAATCTTCCGACGCCTTGGCGCGTGCCACGGCGAGTTCCGCCCCCCGCACGTCACGTTCGGCGGCTACCTCCCGCATCCGGGCGCGCTCGATCATGAGCGCCGCTTTCAGCGCATCAATATCGTCCGGCAGGGCTGCAAGATCGGCGTCCATATCCCTGATAGAATCACAAATTTTGCCTGTTGGCATCTATAAAATTGCGCCACCAGATATTATCCGGCACTTGCCGGGCGCCAGGTGTGGCGCGGATTTCGCCAGTCGATTCCGTCAAGCATATAGCCCAGCTGCGCCGCGGAAATCGCCACCACACCGCCACTCGGCGATGGCCAGATGAAGCGAGATTTCTCCAGCCGTTTTGCATATAACGACATCCCAATGCCGTCGTGCCAGATGATTTTTATCAGGTCTCCGCGCGCGCCTCTGAACACGTAGAGGTCGCCCGCGTGCGGGTCCCGCCCGAGCGATTGCTGAACCTGTAAAGCAAGGCCCGTCATGCCGCGACGCATATCAGTCCGCCCGACCGCCAACCATACGCGCACACTCGAGGGAAAGGCGATCATCGCCGCTCCAACGCATCCAGCACAACACGTAACGCCGCGGCCTTGATGTTGCTGCCGATCCGCACACGGTAGCCGCCCGGCAGCTCAATCTCTATCAGGCCGGCCGAGTGCAGGCCGGCCGACGGCGCAGGTGGAGCAGCTACCGGCGAGTCCGGCGTCACCACCACCGGCAACATCTGAGGCGCTACCGTGTTCGGCACGCCGCCATAAAGCTTGCGCCAGGTGAAAACCATGTTGGTGTTCACGTCGTATTGCCGCGCGACCACCGATACCGACGCTCCCGGCACCAGGCAGGCCGCCACGATCTCCCGCTTCAGCGATTCAGGCCACACTTTGTGCCGACGCTTCGCCCGCAAACTTGTGTCCATTATTGAGGTTGTGGACACTTTCCACCCTTAAGTTACGATGCCAGCATCCTCACACAAATCTCCAAATCCGAGGAGGTGGCCGCCGCCGGAGGGATACGGTTGAATTGTAGATGTTAGCCTGTGTAAGGTCGAGTACAAACGGGCCTGCTCGGAGCGGGGAAGGGGCCGAAGACAATCCGGAAGTGCCACAGGAGACCCTTTTATCGCGGATATCCGCGATAAAAGCCGCTACCCCGTTGGCTCCGTGCTTAGCCTATATCCGCGCTCGCCTGTTGGCTGACGGCGAACGCGGCTTATGAGCCCATTGGGGAGCTTTTGGTCAATCGGGATAGAATTTTACGCTCTCGGCGACCGAATCCGCCACATGTTCCTTGCTGATGACCCCGACCACATCGGTTCCTCGCGGCGTGTCCTGCCCATGGACCACGACCGCCATGACGGCGTTTTTTTGCCAGATCCGGCGGATCACGTCGAACACCAGCGTCGTTTCCCGCACGATAGTGAAATTCTGTGATGCCACGTCGCCCAGGGTGATGCCGGTATCGGTCTGTGCCAAACCTCGCCGCAGCCCGGTATTGACCCGCAGAACGCCGGCGATATGTCCCTCTCGCGTGACCACCACATGCCGAGTCCGCCCGGCATGATCCTCGCGTCGCAAAAACTCATCCAGTCCGGTTTCCGCCGGTAGTACCACCACGTCGCAATCCATCACCTCGGCGGCGCGCTTCACCAGGAACATGTTCGCATGCAGCGCTTTTGGGATCGGATGCCCGCGGCGGACAAGTTTGATTGTGTAGATGTTTTCGACGGAGAGCATCCGCCGTACTTGTACGCTCACCGCCACCGCGATGATCATCGGCATCACGATGTCGTAGTCGCGCGTCATCTCGAAAATCATCGTCACGGCGGTCATCACCGCGCCGGTGCCGCCGCCGACCATGGCCGCCATGCCGATCATGGCGAAGACGGGTATGCTCACCGGTAGCGGCACATGCAGCGCGAGCAGTACGGCCGCAAACCCGCCGCCGATGGCCGCGCCCATAAATAGCGAGGGCGAAAAAATGCCGCCCGACGCCCCCGAGCCGAGGCTCACTGAGGTAGCGGCCAGTTTGCAGAAGAACAACAGAAGTAACAGCCCACAGGTGGCGATCTGCCCGTTCAAGATTGCCTCAATGGTGCTGTAGCCGACGCCTTCCACGTAATAATGGCCGTAGCTGAGTTGCAGCGCGTAGATCAGCGCCCCCACCATCGCCATGCCGAGGGCGTGGCGCCCGTAGCGGCCAGGTATCCGCTCAAAGGCGTCCTCCGCCCAGTGCAGCCCGCGGATCAGCCCGGTTGCCGCCACCCCGGTCAATCCGCCGAGGATCGCGAATAACAGGAGTTCGAGCGCCGCTTGGCCGTTAGTTCCAAGCGCGGGAAGGGCCGGCACCACGAACGCCGCCGCATCGCCAAAGAAGTACCGCCCCACGAAGGTCGCCGCACCGGTGGCCAGCGCTACCGGCAGAAAGGTGGTGACGCTGACTTCAGGCATCATCAGTTCGATGGCGAACATCACGCCGCCGATCGGCGTGTTGAAGGTTGCCGCGATGCCGGCACCCGCACCGGCCGCGACCAGGATGATACGGTTCGACGGCGGCATACGGATGAGCTGACCCAGAGTTGAGCCTAAGGCCGAGCCGATCTGGATAATCGGCCCCTCGCGCCCCACCGCGGCGCCAGTCCCGATCGACAAGGCGGAGGCCAGTGATTTGACCACCGCCACGACGGGGCGGATGGTGCCGCCCTTGTAGTAGATCGCATCCATTACCTCGGGCACGCCGTGGCCTTTGGCCTCGGGCGCGAAGTTGGAGACCAGGAAGGTGACGCCAAGACCACCGACGACCGGCACCAGGATGACCAACACGCCCCAATGCCCGACGGGCGTAAAATGGTTCGCGTCGTAATGGGTCGAAAACGAGCCCAGGAAGAACAGGTTATGGATGAAACCGATCAGCGCGCGAAACACCACCGCGCCGATGCCGGTGACGAGACCGACGACCAACGCGAGCAGGGAAAGCGTACCAAGGTTCAGCGGTTTGATGGCGGGGCTTGGCACAGCATTTTGCAAGGAAGCCGCCGGCGGGAAGGTGTCATTCATGCTTGAGGGAACAGCGCGAACGGACCGCTTTGTCAAATGTCTCGCAGAGCCGCCGGGTAACCGGACCACCGCCAGAAACGCTCACTGGATATTCCGGCTGGGAGGCTGAAATCCAGGATTTCAGACCACATATCTTTTGGAGCTTCCCTAATAAATGAACACGGCCTTTTGTGCTATCCAGCATCGCAATCGAATACGCCGCAGGGAGCAGCATGAATGTCGCCAAAAATAACGACAATTTAAAGAAAAACTTCGAAATGCTTCTGGTTTTGAACAAAGGGCAGCAAGCATATCGACCGTCAGTAAAGCCTATAAGTTGCCGGAGTCCTTTGCTGAAGCTCGTCCAACTCGCGCCGGATTGCCGCTGCCAGTTCAGGGTTAGCACGTCTTATCTGGCTAACGCGCAATGCTGCGGCCGGACCGGGTAGAGGGCAAATTTCCCAGCGCTCAAGAAACAATAAATCGCCCATCGAGCTGCGGTCTTTTCTTTCAGCAAATGCGCGTTGCAGCGTTCGTGTCTTAGGGCAGTTGGAATAGAACCAATCAGTATTAAGACCCATCACTAGCTTCTCCCGAAAATGTGGTCCCAGAATCTCGGTGTCGCAGAAGACTGACGTCTTATAGTCCGGTAATAATTCAGGGAACGACAACGACCGGCAAGGGCGCGAGGCTGACGAGCTTTTGCGAGACGCTGCCGATCAGAACTCCAGCGACGTGTCCTGCACCACGTTTACCAACGACGATGACATCGGCGGTTTTTTCCTTTGCAATGTTGATGATCGACTGCGCAACGTCCCCGCTGCGAGAGTCCAACAGGATGACGGCGACACCGGCACCTTGGGCGCGATCTCGTGCCTTCGTCAGCATCTCCGCCGATAACGATTGCAGCATCTCGTCCAGCCAAGCATGCTGTGCCTGCGTAAAGGTACGCATTAGCTTGTTCGGAAGCCCGTATCCGCCAATGATGTTGACGATCAGGAGCTCGGCACTCACGTGCTTCGCCCAGCGCGCTGCGTAATCAATGGCACGATCCGCCCCATCTGATCCATCGGTTGCAACCAGTATCCGTTTCATTTTCTGCTCCTTGAGTTTTTTGATGAGATCATTTGTCCGCTATTTTTAATGCAGATGGTTCAACGGTGACGCAAAACATGAGCATGCAACCAACCTTCGACGCGCGCGAGATGCGCGGCGTGCCCAGGGCCGCGATGGTTCATGAGTCGATAGGCCATGATCTTGAAACCACTGTTGACCATAAACCAGGCCATCGAATAGGCCCAGACCAGCAGCGCGTAGTGCCAGCCGATCGGCGTGATAAGCCAGCCATAGACGGCGGCCAGCGTACCGAGAACCTGGGTTGTCTCGGTCGCCACAAACAGCTTCCAGCTCGGCAAGGGGCGCTGCCAGATTGCCCCCTTGTTGCGGGTGAGGTAGATCGTGAGATGGCCCGCGACCAGCAGCTTGAGGAAGATTATCGTCTGCACCGTGGCGCGTCCGAGATGGAGATAGCGCTCGGCGATCCAGAACAAGATGAATGAGGCGATCACCCCGAGCACGCCAAGCAGTACGGCAAGCGTCAGCGTAACCGGCATGTCCCAGCGCACGGGGCGCTCGGCCACCGGCGCGTTGTCGTAGGCGATCATCATGATCGGGAAATCGTTAAAAAGCGCCAGCAGCACGATCATGACCGCGGTGACAGGGTAGAAGTTAAAGATGAGGATCGAGAGCGTCATGAACAGCAGCACGCGGATCGTCTCGCTGATGCGGTAGATGGCGTAGCTCGTCATGCGCTCGAAGATACGCCGCGCTTCCTCGATGCCAGTTGTGATGACCGAGAGCCCGGGCGCGGTCAGAACGAGGTCGGCGGCGGCGCGTGCCGCATCCGTCGCGCCGCTCACCGCGATCCCGACATCGGCCTGCTTGAGCGCCGGGGCATCGTTGACACCGTCGCCCGTCATCCCGACGATATGGCCGCGCGCCTGCAGGGTTTTGACAATCGCGTATTTATGCTCGGGGAAGACCAGGGCGAAGCCGTCCGCACCCTCGACCGCTGAGGGGTCGAGCGCTTCCCCAGCCTTTCCAAAAGCCTGGTCGGCCGGCAGAATGTGCTGTCCGAGGCCGAGCGTTCCGGCGATCTCCCGCGCGATCGCCTGATGATCGCCAGTGACCATCTTGATGTCCAAACCCATGGCTTTCGCACGCGCGATCGTGGCGGCGGCGTCCTCACGGGGCGGATCGAAGAGCGGCAAGAGGCCCAGGAAGCGCCAGCAGCTTTCGCTATCGTCCCGGCGTACGACACCCAGGGTGCGGTAGCCTCGCGCGGCGAACGTATCCACCGCCTCATGCACCTGCTGCGCAAGAGCGGTGCTTGGTGCTGCGAGGGCCAGCATCACCTGCGGCGCGCCCTTGGAGACGCGAAAGCCGGTGCCACCATACTGAACAGCGGCCTCGGCCCGCTTGGCCACCGGGTCGAACGGCAGGAACTGGGTAATCGTGTAATCGGCCAGGCGCTCCTTCCCCTCAAGCCTAGCCAAGATGGCTTGGTCGATCGCATCGCCGCCCTGCTGCCGCGAGGCAAGGGACGCGGCCAGTAGCAGCTCGTCCACGTCTTTCGCCCCGATGACCGCCGGTTCGCCCAGGGTGAGGCTGTTTTGCGTTAACGTGCCGGTTTTGTCGGCGCAGAGTATATCGACGCCGGCGAGTTCTTCAATCGCGACCAGACGGGAAACTATGACCTTCAACCGCGCCAAGCGTTCGGCGCCAACCGCCATAGTCACCGAAAGGACGGCTGGCAGCGCCACCGGGATCGCTGCTACCGTCAGGATGAGAGTAAACAGCACGGTCTGGACCAGCGGATTGCCGCGGAACAGGGCGACGACCAGAATTAGTGACACGAGACCGATTGTACACAGGATCAAGAAATTGCCGATTTTGAGGACGGCCCGCTGGAAATGCGAGACGGTCCCGGCGGTCTCGACGAGGCGGGCGGTTTTGCCCAGATATGTGGCCATTCCGGTCGCGGTGACCAAGGCATTCATCTCACCGAGCCTGACGATCGAACCGGAATAGGCCGTATCCCCAGTCTTCTTGTCGACTGGTAGTGACTCGCCCGTCAGCGCCGATTGATCGACGCTGACATAATCACCCTCGATGAGGCGGAGGTCGGCAGGAATGATATTACCGAGGCGGATGAGCACAACATCGCCGGGGACCAACAGCCGCGCGGGCAGATCCCGCCAAGTACCGCCACGCAACACGCGGGCGGTCAGCGCCAGACGTTGCTTGAGTGCCGCAATCGCCGTGTCCGCCTTGAATTCCTGCCAGAAGCCAACCCCGGCATTCAGGATCAGCAGGGTAAAAATAATCGAAAAATCCGCCCAATGCTGTACGGCGGCCGAGAGCACAGCCGCGACCTCGATCATCCAGGGGATCGGCCCCCAGAAATAGGCAAGCAATCGGGCCAGTGCGCTGACATGGGTCTCGGAGAGCACGTTCTCACCGAATCTGGCGCGGCGCTCAGATGCTTCAGCTTCGGTCAGGCCAATAGTTGGGTCGGTCTTTGTAATATCGGCGCCGGCGTTTCGATATTCCGGCGGCACCTTGGGCACCGAGTATTGCGCCGTTGCAGGCGTTTCCGTCATCAGACGGGCCTGCTCGGTGGCAAATTCAAAACGCCAATCAACCTCCGGTACCGCGATGACACAACGATTCTCTCTCCGCAGCGATCAAGCTCACATCAGTCCACGCTTCCACCCACCCATTAAGCCCAGCCCCATTCCGCGGCATCAAGCCAGAAATCACCGTGCCCGTTTCACCTCATTCGCTTTTCCCCGGTCCATTTAGGAGCGGCAAAGGCGCGACATTCAAGCCTTGGCGTTACGGCTCAATGGCTGTGAATTCTGTGCGGCCTGCTTGAAGGCTTGATTATAAATTCCAAGCACCTTCCAACCATAATCGAGAACCAGATCGTTGGTCTTGCGCATATGAGCGACCATTTGGGCCGTTCGTTCATGCTGTTGATCACAATACTCAGCGATAGCTGCTGCAGGACTTGCTCCGGTTTTCACGGGAACAAGGCCCTTGGTCGCTTGCTCGGCCTGGATCCGGAACAAGTCGGCCTGACTTTCCCACAGATCGCGGGCTGTTTTCATGGTGAGCTCGTTCCCCTCGGTGATGAACGCGGTATTGTGCTTCTGCGCCTCCACGAGATTGATAGGAGATAACGCTTCGATAAACGTCTTCGTTTCGGCTTTCGCGGCTTCTGCCATTCTGTCCTCCGGGCGAATTACGCGACCGAGTTCAGACACACATTCTGAACATCGCCCTTTCGGCAGTTCCCCTTGCATGGCTGGAGGCTCGGGCGCTTGATCTCGATCAACCTAACGTCTTTTTAATGACGCAGGATCAGAGGCAGACGCAAGCATCAATGCGATTTATTGGGGGGCTGACGGACAAAACATTATGCGGGGATCTCATGGAGATGAACGTCATGAGCGGAGTGAACGCGCAGAATCTCCAGGGCTTTTTTTCCTCGCTCGCATTGCGGACATTCACCCAAAGCAGCAGCCCGCCTCGTGCGAGCTGTTCCTTGACAACTGTGGCGTGGTGCTGATGGATCAGCCGGCCGAGTGCCGCGCCGATCAAAGCCCCGCCACCGACTGCAATGATGGCCGGCAAGCCGCTGCCGACGCCAGCCATCATGAGGAACCCGATCGAGGCAAGGCCGGTGCGGGCAAGTATTCGGCTTTAAGCCGGGAGGTCCGCGAAAAGAAGGTATCCCGCGGTACGTTCGGATCGTCCTCGACCTCTTTCACCTGCTGATAACGGTGACCCAGTTTCTGGGTGACGGCCTCTTCGCTTGCCAGAAGCGAGAACGCAGTACGGTCGAAGCCACGCGTGTCCAGCGCGAAGACAGCGGCGTCGAGCGCCTCGGCGGTGTCGAATACGGCGACGGCTTCCCGGATGGTCTTTGGCATGGCGTTACTCCTTGACATTGTTTCAACAGCCCAGGTTCTGCACCAGATTGATCCTCCGGTGAACTCCGGGCAGGCGGTGTAGGTCTGCAGCCCGTTTCAGTACAGATCAGGAATGTGGCGCCCGCCAAATCGGCCGCCGCCGATCACTTTGCGCTCGGCGCGAGGGGGGTTTAAACCACGGCCTGATAGCATCTTCAAAAGAATATGGAGGATCCGGATGCGCTTGCCCCTCTTCGGTGGACTAGGCCCGTTCTCCCGTGGCGGCACCATCCGCAACGCGGTCGCGGGTATCTCACTGGCCTCAATGAACATCCCGCAGGTCATTGGCTACACCCGCATCGCTGGTACCTCGCCCATCACCGGCCTCTATACAGTGCTGTTGCCGCTGGTTGGTTTTGCCGCCTTCGGCTCGTCCCGTCACCTTGTCGTCGCCGCGGACAGCGCCACTGCTGCCATCCTTTTCAGCTCTCTCTCGCAAATGGCGACACCAGGCACCACGACATATATGGCGCTTGCCAGCATGGTTGCCTTACTGACCGCGGGCTTCCTACTCCTGGCCCGCATCTTCAAACTAGGCTTCCTCGCGGATTTTCTCTCTCGCACGGTCCTGGTCGGATTTCTGGCCGGGGTCGGACTGCAAGTCGGCATTTCCATGCTAAGTGACATGCTCGGCCTCACCGCCCACGCCCACAACACCGTCGTCCAAATTTGGCAGGTCGCCCGCGCTTTGCACGGCACCAACCTCCCAACACTCAGCCTTGCTGCTTTTGTCGCGGCGGCCATACTGCTCGGTAATCGCTTCAGCCCCCGTGTCCCGCTCCCGCTCTTTGCCGTCCTTGGCACTATCACCGCAAGCGCCGAATTCCACTTTGCTGCAAATGGCATCGCCATCATCGGCCCAGTTTCCGGTGGCCTGCCCCCGTTCAGCCTACCCGCCGTCACCTGGAGTGAAACCCTCGAGCTCCTGCCGGTCGCCGCCTCATGCTTCGTTATGATCATCACGCAGAGTGCTGCCACATCGCGCGTCTTCGCCACGCGTTACCGCGAAACCGTCGACGAAAATGCCGACATTCTTGGTCTCGCCGCCGCCAATGCCGCCGCCGCTATCAGTGGCACCTTCGTCGTCAACGGCAGCCCCAGCCAAACCGCCATGGCGGATCGCGCTGGTGCGCGCAGCCAGATCGCCCAACTCGTTTTCGCTGCGCTCGTTCTGTTGGTCCTGCTCTTCCTTACCAGACCACTCCAATATCTCCCGCGCTGCGTCCTCGGTGCCATCGTCTTCACTGTCGCAATCGGGATGATCGACATCGCCGCACTGCGGAATATTCGCCGCGAAAGTCCTGGTGAATTCATGCTCGCCGCCATCACCGCAGCTGCCGTTGTGGGTATCGGCGTCGAACAAGGTATCCTCTTGGCGATCGCCCTCTCGCTCTTTCGCCATGTCCGCCATAGCTACCGCCCCAAC
This sequence comes from Acetobacteraceae bacterium, assembly GCA_003164135.1. Classification (GTDB taxonomy): domain Bacteria; phylum Pseudomonadota; class Alphaproteobacteria; order Acetobacterales; family Acetobacteraceae; genus Acidocella. Next base: position 41,753 of record PLSD01000004.1, on the reverse strand, counting down.
ACGACGATCCTCATGCCCAGCGCCACGGGAATTTGGGAGCCAGCCCCCATCGTACCAAACGAGCAAACCGAGCCGGGTTTCATCGTCTATCGTTTTGGCGCGGACCTCTTCTACGCCAACTACAACCGCTTCATCGACGACGTGCATACCCTGACTGACCACAACCCAACCCAAATTCATTGGTTCGTTGTGGACGCCAGCGCCATTACCGACATCGACTTCTCCGCCGCCCACGCCATCCGCGAGCTGCTCACCGAGTTGGAAAATCACAGCATCACCATGGTTTTTGCTCGTGTCAGCGCTTACCTTCGTGCCGACCTTGACCGCCACGGCATTACCGACGCCGCCGGCGCAGCCCATATCTTCTCGACTCTCCACGAAGCTATCGACGCCGTTCGAGCCGCCTTGGGTAACCAGCCACATGACCTACCCGGTCCGGCTGTGGCACCTCCCGCCTTCGGGAAAACGACGCGATGATGCTGTTCAGGAAGACCTCTACGCTGCGAAAAACTTCCGATCACGACGTGGTCCTGGCACAGAAAGGGCCTGCCGTGACAAAACCAAAATCGCGCCAGATTGGGTTGCTGCTTTTGAGCGGTATGGTCATTAGCTCGATGATCGGCGGCGGTGCATTCGACCTGCCACAAAATATGGCTGCAACTGCGAGCCTTGGGGCTATTGCCATTGCCTGGGGTGTAACCCTGTTCGGCATGTTCTTCCTTGCCAATACTTTCCGTACCCTTGCCAATCAACGGCCAGATCTCACTGCTGGCATCTACTCCTACGCGCGCGAGGGTTTTGGAAAATTCGCAGGATTCATGATGGCTTGGGGCTACTGGCTCAGTTCAGCCCTTGGTAACGTCGCTTTTGCTGTGCTGACAATGCAGGTTTTGGGCTATTTCTTTCCCATGTTTGGCCAGGGGCAGAACATTCCATCACTAATTGGTGGCTCACTCTTAATTTGGGTGATGTGTTTTCTTGTACTGAGCGGCGTCAGGCGCGTCGCGGTGCTGAATTTAGTCGCGACCATCTTGAAACTAACAGGACTGATCGCAGCCATTATCATTATGTTTGCCTATGTGAAGCTGGAGCATTTTAGCATCGATTTTTGGGGTAAAGCAGCTCATCTTGGTGGTATTCTCGGCCAGATGAAGAGCACGATGCTCGTCGCCCTATGGGTGTTCCTTGGCATTGAGGGGGCTGTCGTCGTGTCCGACCGGGCACGGTCTCAGAACGATGTTGGCAAAGCCACATTCATTGGCCTTTTGGTCTGCTTTATTCTCTACGTGCTGATTTCGATGCTGCCTTTCGGGATTATGACGCAATCTCAACTCGCGCACTTAAACAATCCGTCTGCCGCGCTTGTGCTGAATGCCGTCGTGGGGTCCTGGGGTGGTACATTGGTTAATATGGCTCTGCTGATAGCGGTGCTTAGTAGCTGGCTTGCCTGGACAATCTTGACCGCAGAGCTACCCCTCATGGGCGCGAAGGATGGCGTCTTCCCAAAATTTCTAGCCCTTGAAAATAGCCATCACGCGGCCGCTCCCGCTCTGTGGATTTCCAGCATTGTCATGCAGATGGCGATGTTCTCGGTGCTGTTCGCGCATAATGCCTGGATCTGGCTTATCACTGTTACCGGCGCAATGTCTCTGCCACCATATCTTGCATGTACCGCGTTTCTTTGGAAATTTTCGGGCAATCGAGATTATAACCCAACGAAGAGTGAGACACGCATGGCTTCGGCCATCACCGGCATTCTTGGCACTGCTTATTCCATCTGGCTTCTCTATGCGGCAGGTTTGCAATTCCTTCTTCTCTCTGCCGTCATGTACATCATAGGTGTTCCCGTATTCTGGTGGGCACAGCGCGAACAGCATCTAACAATTGTGTTTAATGGATACGAGAAGTTTGCAATGCTTTTACTCCTAGCCGCGACAATCGCCGCTGTCGTGCTATTCAAAGATGGCGCCGTTAAACTCGGGTGATTGGGCTTTTGATTTCCTTCATAAACCGCACCTGCCGTGTCATTGAGTTCCTCTCTGACAACAAATGGTTCTTCGCTTTTGCACCCGAAATCCAAACGAATCCAGTCACTTTTGGTTGCCTTAAGTAAGTCGGCCATCGCTCGCTTCGCTATGGTGCCGCACCAGAATGCATCCGCAGCTTTGAGAGGATGGCAAGAATGCCTCGCGATAATCGGCCTAGCAGGATACTCGCCAATGGCCCAATTTATCCTTCTCCTCTATGCTGCATCAAGAGCTCCGCCTCGTCAGTGGTCATGCTGTTTCATTAGTCTTTTTCGGATCTCCAGCAACTCCTCGTGCCGTTCTTTCGTCGTTTTTGGATAGCTCATTTTTAACTCTTTGAGTGTATCAACGACAATCTGAGATACGATGAGCCTCGCGTTCTCCTTGTCGTCTGCGGGAACAATATACCACGGCGAATCTTCGGTGCTCGTCGCGCTCAAACATTTCTCGTATGCCTTCATATAATCCTTCCAGAATTTGCGCTCCTCGATGTCAGCCATGCTGAACTTCCAGTTTTTCTCTGGCTCGTCGATCCGTTCGAGGAAGCGCTTCCGCTGTTCATCCTTGGAAAGATGAAGGAAGAATTTCACGATCCTTGTACCATTGCAGTGCAAATGTCGTTCCAGGTCAACGATAGAGCGATACCGGTCGTGCCAGATGGCTTTTTTGTCCTCGCCAACGTCAGGGAGCCCCTCGCTTTGGAGAATTTCTTGATGTACGCGCACGATGAGCACTTCCTCATAGTAGGAGCGGTTGAAAATCCCAATTCGCCCGCGCTCCGGTAGATCCCGCGTAGTCCGCCAAAGAAAATCATGCTGCAATTCGGCGGGACTGGGATGTTTGAAGCTGAATACCTGGCAGCCTTGCGGATTCACACCGGACATCACGTGCCGGATCGCCCCGTCTTTCCCGGCTGCGTCCATGGCTTGAAAAATTAGCAGAACAGCATGCCTGTTCGACGCATAATGCATCCGCTGCAGGTCACTCAATTGTGCGACGTGGTCTTCCAGCACGGCCTTGTAATCATCCTTTGATTTATACGCAGACTTACCTTCCGTCGGCCATTTATCGAGATCGACGTCATCACCCTCGCGGACCCGAAACTCCTTTGTATTGATCTTCATTTCTTTACTCCTTTGGGAGCGTCATCGTCGCTTACTTGGGGCGTCGTTGACTTGCTGGATGTTGGTAATGCAACAGCCGGTGTCGTGGCTTTATCTTCGGACTTTGGCTCGGCTTTATCAGCAGGTGTTTCCGCCGGGCTGAGCGCCTCTGCGATGATCCGCCCGGCAGCCCCGGGGTCTTTCACTATACCGGCCAAGAGAACATCACCCAGCGTCGTGTCGAGCAGGGTCGAGATGGCAGTTTTGGCATCAGGTTTGGGGGCAGTTTCGGGTTCGACCACCGGCTGAGGCTGTGGTTTGTCCTTGGCATCGGCTTCAGCCGGGGCGGCGTCCCCTTGCCGGGGCTGTTCTACGGTCTCCGACTTCGGTTTGTCCTCGACCTCAGGCTTCGCGTTGCCGTCAGGCTTTACCACGGCTTTGTCATCAGACTTGGGGTCAGCTTTGGCTTGCGGTTCGACCGCTGGCTGAGGCTTGGGTTTGTTCCTGTCGTCGGCCTCAGGTGGTGCGGCGGCCTCGGGTTCGGGTTGTTCTGCGGTGTCCGACTTCGGTTCGACCCCGACCTCAGGCTTCGCGTTGCCATCGGGCTTTGCCATGGCTTTGTCTTCAGGCTTGGGTTCAGCTTTGGCTTGCGGTTCCGCCGCTGGCTGAGGCTTGTTCTTGGCCTCGGCGTCAGGTTCGGCCTTGTCCTCAGGCTTGGCTGTTGCTGTGATTTTAGGCTTCACAACTCCTTTCGTGGCATCAAGCACCTTATACGCAACCAGTTTCAAGCCGTCATTGATGAGGAACCAGACCAGCGCGTAGGCCCAGACGAAGCCAGCCCATTTCCAGCCCAGCGGCGTCATGAACAGTCCGTAAACCGCGATCAGCGTCGCCAGTGCTTGCGTGCCAAATACGGCCACCAATAGAATTTTCGCCGGACGTATGGACCAGAACGGGCCGCGCGTGCGCGACAGGAAAATCGTAAGATGTCCCGCCACGGATAGCATCAGATACATCAGCGTCTGCACATGCGGCCGGTCGAGATGGAACACCCGGTCGCCGAGATAAAACAGCCCGAACGCGGCGATGGGGCCGATAACGCCCAGCGCCGTGGCGATGCCCAGCACCGTGCGCATATCCCACGCCTCGGGCTGGTCCCTGTACCGCACATTGTCGTATGCAATGGACAGAATGGCGCCGTCATTGAGCAGCGCCAGCATTACAATCATGACCGCTGTCAGCGGATAAAAATTGAAGACCAGGATGGCCGACGTCATGAACAGCAGCACACGCAACGTCTCGGCGATACGGTAGATCGCGTAGCTGTTCATGCGCTGGAAAATGCGGCGGCTTTCCTTGATCGCGTCGATGACCACCGAAAGGCCGGGGGTCAGCAACACAATCGCCGCGGCGGCGCGGGCCGCGTCAGTCGCGCCCGAAACCGCGATGCCGCAATCAGCTTTTTTTAGCGCCGGCGCGTCATTGACGCCGTCGCCCGTCATACCGACGATATGGCCATGCTTTTGTAGCACGTCGACAATGTGAAACTTGTGCTCAGGAAACACCTGAGCGAAACCATCCGCCTTCTCGATTAGCGTGGTGATCGTTTTGTTTTCCTCTTTTTTTACATCGCCAAGACTGCTGGCATCGAGAATATTTGTGCCCATTCCCAGTTTTTTGGCAGTTTCCTGGGCAATCGCCAAGGCATCGCCGGTCACCATCTTTACCGTCACGCCCATTTTCAGCGCGGCGGCGATGGTGGCTTTGGCATCGTCTCGTGGTGGGTCAAACAGCGGCAATACGCCAATAAACTGCCACTTGCCGTCGCCCTCGGCCTTTGCCACACCCAGTGAACGAAAGCCTCGCGCCGCGAACTCGTCTACGGCTTTATCGACAGCGTCCTTCACCCCTGCATCGTCCACGAGCGCCAGAATGACCTGCGGCGCACCCTTGGTAACTTTGAATTCCTTGCCGTCCTTACCCTTCACAGTGGCCTCGGTACGCTTATGCACCGGGTCGAAGGGCTGGAAGTGCGTTTGTTGATAGTCCTTCAGCGCATCTTTGTTTTTTACGCCCGCCAGAACGGCCAGATCGATGGTGTCGTTATTATCTGCCCGGGATGCCAGCGCGCCGTACAGGACCACTTGGTTGGCCTGGATATCTTTCACGCAGAACGGATCGCCCAGACTCAGCTTGTTCTGCGTCAGCGTGCCGGTCTTATCCGCACACAGCACATCCACCCCCGCCAGTTCCTCGATCGCCACCAGCCGACTCACCACGGCCTGTTTTTTGGCGAGCAGACGCGCGCCGACCGCCATCGTCACGGACAGCACCGTCGGCATTGCCACGGGAATTGCAGCCACGGTAAGTACCAAAGCAAACTGCAAGGTGGTGAGGATCGGGTCGCCCCGGTAAATGGAAACGCCAATGATCACGGCGACCATAACCAGCGCCAGAATGATCAGGTAATTGCCGATTTTCAGGACGGCGCGTTGAAAATGGCTGACGGTATGGGCCGTTTGCACGAGCTGCGCGGTCTTGCCGAAATAGGTGTTCTCACCTGTGGCATAGACCAGTGCGCCGATTTCGCCCTGGCGGATAATCGAGCCGGAAAACACCGCCTCGCCGGGTTTGCGTGTGGTCGGCAGGGATTCCCCTGTCAGCGCGGATTGATCCACTTCCACCGGGTCACCATCCAGCAAGCGTGCATCCGCTGGCACAATATCGCCTAGGCGTAACCGAATGACATCGCCCGGCACCAGGTCACGCGCTGCCGGGTTGATCCATTTGCCGTCGCGCTTCACCCGCGCCTTGATCGCTAGCTTGGCTTTCAGCGCGGCAATGGCATTGCCCGCCTCATGCTCCTCCCAGAACCCGACCACGGCGTTGGCCAAGAGCAGGAGCAGAATAATGAAAAAATCCGGCCAGTGCCGGACGACCCCGGAGAGGATGACCGCGACCTCGATCATCCACGGAATGGGGCCCCAGAAATAGCTGAGGAATTTCAGCAGCGGGTTCTGCTTCTCTTCAACAAGTTCATTCGGGCCGTATTTGGTCAGCCGTTTTTCCGCCTCGGCCTGGGTGAGGCCGTCCGCCGAGGTTTCCAGCCGCTTCTCCACCTCCGGCAGCGGCAGCGTCTTCAGATCATCCTTCGCATCCGGGGTGTTCGGCTTTGCCCCCGGCTTCGAGACGGGAGACTGAGGCTGGTCGGCTTGCGGTTTCATAATCATGTTTCTTTCGGTTTGGTCTCACCTCAAGCGATTGACGGCTGCTCGCTATAGGCGGGGATGATGGTGTCCACAATTTTGTGGTTGCGTCTGGATATGCGATACTACCCGGTTATGACCATTGTTTCGAATAGAAAATCCTGCCGGCAGCATATCCACTACTTGCGCCGGGACTTCGCGTGTTCTCCGGCGAGATAATGCTCATCTATCGAAAACATGAGACTATCGAGGCCACCCTGAATATTATCGGCCATAAGACTGAAGTCGGTGTTCACATCCTGCCGAAGTCCTGGACCTTCACGGCCAATCTGGTGCAGCCGTTCCTCGAGATGTTTATGGCGCCGCTCCAGCTCGTGGAGCTCGCCCAACTTCTCAATCCTCCTTGACTCCGTTGCTTCGCTCATCGTCTTCTTGAGTGCTGTGATGCGCAGGCCCAAGGTTTTGACGCGCATTTTCAGTGCTAAATGCAAGTCTGCCTCATTCATTTCCTGTTCTCCTTTGCGGTTTCATGTTCATGCTTCTTTCGGTTTTGTCTTACCTCAGGCGATCGCGTGTTGACCGCCATCGACGGGGATGATGTTGCCGGTGATGCGGCGCGGGACGTCGCCGACGAGAAACGCGGCCAGGGCGTCGGCGTCGTCAATACTCACCAACTGGTGTTCTGGCGCTGCGGCAGCCTCAGCGGCCAGTAATTCGTCGAAATGCCCCGGCACATGCACGTCGCATGGCAGAAGCAGCTTGCCGTCGAGTGCGTCGGTGACCGGCTTGACATAAGGCAGTAATTTTTCGTTCAGATAGGTGGCCGCGAGTTTGGCGCCAGCGGCGGTGAAGGCCCGTGCGCAGCCGGCGGCGATGCTGGATTCATTGGCAATGCCGACGACGAGGCCGCGCCTGCCGCGCAGGCTGGTGGTGATTGGAAGGTCCATTACTTCGACTCCTGTAAGGTATGTGCTTGGGTGATTGTTCGCGTGTGACGGGCGATCATCGCCTCCTCGTCGGTCGCTATGACGTGGACTTTGATGCTGCTGTCCGGTGTGCTGATGCAGGCCGCGTTCGCCGCGTTGGCGATGGCATCGAGGCGCAGGCCGAGCCAAGCCAAGCGTTCGCACACGGCAGCGCGGATTTCTGGGGCGTGTTCGCCAATGCCGGCCGTGAAGATCAGTCCATCCAGTCCACCCAGCGCGCTGACTAGGCCGCCGGTCTCGATGGCGATCTGGTAGGTGAAAAGGTCGATCGCCTCTTTGGCGTGTGGATCCTCGCTGGCGAGCAATGTGCGGACATCATCGCTGATACCTGAGACGCCCAACAGCCCGGAGTGGCGGTAGAGCATATCCTCGATATCGCCGAAGCTGCGGCCCTGCGCGCCGAGATAAAGCAGCACGCCCGGGTCAAGGCGGCCGCAACGTGTGGCCATCACCAGCCCGTCCAGCGCGCTGAAACCAGTGGTGGTGGCGATACTGATGCCGTTTTTGAGGGCGCACATGCTGGCGCCAGAGCCCAGATGTGCCGCGATCACCCGGCCGCACGCCAGAGCTGGGAGCTGCATTTGCAAGCGGCCAGCGATGTATTCATAGGACAATCCATGGAAACCATAACGGCGCACGCCCGCTTCGGTGATGGCGCGCGGCAAGGCAAACTGCCTGGCAACCGGCGGCAGTGTGTGATGGAACGCTGTGTCGAAACACGCCACCTGCGCCAACTCGGGGCGGGCGGCGGCGATGGCGTGTATCGGTGCCAGATTATGCGGCATATGCAGTGGAGCGAGCGGCGTCAGGGCTTCTAGATCCTCCAGTAACGCCGGTGTAACCAGAGCGGGTTCGATATGCTTGGCGCCGCCATGCACGACGCGATGGCCAACGCCGACAAGGCCGCCACGATCGAGATGCCCCTCGGCGAAGGTCAGCAACGTGCCGAGTGTGTCGGCAAATGATTGTTTGACATCCGCCGGCCAACGCCTTTCGGCCAGCACTTTCCCAGCCGTATCGCGTGCGCAAAAATGCGGCGCCGTACCCAGATTCTCGATTTCGCCGCGCACCATTTCGGTCAACGCGGCGTCATTGTCGAATAAAGCGAATTTCACGCTCGACGAACCTGCATTGATGGTCAGGATCGAGCCGCTCATTTAAGGGCTCCGGCCCGCGCCACCATCACGGCCAAAGCGCAGGAGGCCATACCGGTGCGCGCGCTATCGGCACGGCTGGTCAGAATGATTGGTACACGCGCGCCTAGCACCACGCCGGCTGCCTCCGCCCCGGACATGAAGGTCAGCTGCTTGGCTAGCATGTTGCCGGCTTCAAGGTCGGGAACCAACAGGATATCCGCTTTGCCGGCAACCTGCGAGATGATGCCCTTTTCGTTCGCGGCCGCTTCGCTCACCGCGTTGTCAAAAGCAAGCGGGCCGTCCAGCAGGCCCCCGGTGATCTGCCCGCGATCCGCCATTTTGCACAATGCCGCCGCATTCAGTGTCGAGGGCTGCCTAGCGTTGACCGTTTCCACGGCGGCAAGAATCGCGACGCGCGGCTGGGCAATGCCGATGATATGCGCAAGGTCGATGGCGTTTTGCAGGATGCCGGCTTTTTCATCCAAATCCGGCGAGATGTTGATGGCGGCATCCGTCACCAGCAGTGGGCGCGGGTAATCCGGTACGTCCATCAGGTAAACATGGCTGATCTGGCGCGGCGTGCGCAACCCAGTTGCCGTGGCGATGACCTCATGCATCAAAATATCCGTATGCAGATCGCCCTTCATCAGCAGTGCCACACCGCCGCTGCGGGCAAGCTGCACGGCCTGGGCCGAGGCCGCCGCGGCATCCGGCACATCGATGAGATGGAACGCCTCAATGTCCAGACCCACTGCTTTGGCAATTTCCTGGATACGCGTGGCCGGCCCGATGAGAACGGGTGTGATCAGCCCAGCTCCCGCGGCATTAACGGCTGCCGAGAGCGAGGCGCTGTCAACCGGAAATACCACCGCCGTCTTCACGGCAACCCCGCCGGACGCGCGTGCGAGAATGGCGTGCAGCGCGTCGTGCCGGCCAACCCGCACATCGGGCAATACCACCCGCTTGCGGCGAACCTTGACCTTTGGTGCGCGCGTGAAGGCGGTTCCGGTAATCACCTCCTTGCCGTCCTGTTCGGTGCAAACGCAGTCCAGCGTCACGTCGCCTTTTTCTGGCTTCTTCTCGCGCACCGTCATGGTGGCGGTAATCGTGTCGCCGATAGATACCGGATAGCGGAACCGTAGATCCTGGCCGAGATAGATTGTCCCAGGACCTGGCAGCTTGGTGCCTAGCACAGCCGAGATCAGCCCCGCCCCCCACATACCTTGGATAATGATGTGGTGGAACATATCCGTTTCCGCATAGGCAGGATCGACATGGGCGGGGTTCACATCGCCGGTTACAGTCGAAAAAAGGTCAATGTCGCGCTGCGTTACGGTGTGTGAGGAACTGGCTGTATCCCCCACTTTCAGCTCGTCAAACGTCCGGTTCTCAATATAGGTTTCGGCGCTTGCGTCTGCATCCTGCATGGTTTCTTATCCTTCCAGCACATAGGTGCCTGGGGCGTCGCAGAGCGGTTTGAGTTCAGCCCCCCCATGGGTGGCGGCACAACATTTTTCGTCGAATGCTGGCCGAGAAATTTGCCCCATTCCACCCACCACGACCCATCCTGCGCTGCGGTATCGCGCTCCCATTCATCCGGGCCAAGGGTGCGGGCACCAGCGTCCCGGACACGGATCCGGAAGTGGCGATGCGCATGGCCAGGTTCGCTGACGATGCCGGCATTATGGCCGCCGGACGTCAGCACGAAGGTGATTTCACCATCATTCAGCAGATGCAGCTTGAACACCGAATGCCACGGCGCGATGTGGTCGCGCTCGGTTCCCACGACAAATATCGGCAGCTTAATATCGCCGAGTTCCAACGGATTTCCCGCAACTTCAAAGCGTCCTTCCGCGAGGGCATTATGAAGATAGAGTTGCCGTAGATATTCGATGTGCATGCGTGCCGGCAGACGTGTGCCGTCGGCATCCCAGGCCATCAGGTCAAACGGCGCATCTTGTTCGCCGAGCAGGTAGCTGCGGATCGCGTGCGACCAGACGAGATCGTTGGACTGCAACATCTCAAACGCACCACCCATCTGTGCGCTGTCGAGATAACCTTGCGTCTGCATGATGTCGTTGAGGAAGTTAAGCTGGTCCTCGGTGATAAACAGTTGCAACTCACCGGCTTCGGTAAAATCAGTCTGCGCGGCGAACAGCGACAGGCTGGCGAGCCGGTCGTCGTTATCGCGCGCCATGGCCGCCGCCGCGATCGTCAGCAACGTACCACCGAGACAGTAACCGGTCGCATGGATTTTTGCCGCCCCGCAGATGGTTTGCACCGCGTCGATAGCGGCCATAACCCCCTCGCGGCGGTAATCATCGAGCGAGGTATCGCGCATCTCGGCGCCAGGATTGCGCCAGGAGATCGCAAACACCGTGCGCCCCTGCGCCACCAGCCAGCCGATCAGAGAGTTATTGGCTGACAGGTCGAGAATGTAATATTTCATGATCCAGGCCGGCACGATCAGCACTGGTTCAGCACCCACCTTCGCGGTCGTCGGCGTGTACTGGATCAGCTCCATCAACGTATTGCGGAAAACCACCTTGCCGGGCGTGGCGGCGAGGTTCTCGCCGACTTTAAACCCCTTCATCGCGGCGTGGCCCTGCGCAGCCAACTGATCGCGCAGGAAGTTGGTCATACCGTCCACGAGGTTGCGGCCACCACTGGCACGTGTGGCCTCTATCACCTCCGGGTTGAGCCAGGGAATATTGGAAGGCGAAATCAGGTCGAGAAATTGGCGCACGGTAAAAGCCACCATTCGTTCGTTGGGCGGGCTGACGCCGCCGGCGCCGCGCACAAGCTGGTCCCACCATTCCTCGCCGAGCAACACCGATTGGGTAAGTAAATTATAAGGGCGCTGCTGCCATGCCGGATGGACAAAGCGGTGGTCGCCCGGTTGCGGTGCGATTGAATTTTCTCCACCCATCATTGTGCGGACAAGACGTTGCCATTGCGTCATCGCCGTTTGCCCGAGCGCCGCTGTTTTGAATGGGGAGTTTGCCGTATGCGCGGCCCAGTCCATGAAGGCGAGTGCCACCGTGCTGGGCGAACGTCCGCCGGTAAAGCGGCTCTGCCAATTATGCAGCATGTGGTCAAGATTTTCCGGCGTTGTCATCAGCGGAATTGATGGTTGCACGCCGGCTACGGCAGGCTGACGAAGTCGCACAGGCATACCTAGCATTTTTAGTGCTCCTTGAATGGAGTAACAATCATATAGGTCATTGCAAGCACCAAGAGAGTTTCAGACAATAACATTGGAAGCAATTCCGTCCTCCTAAAGCTATCGTTGCTCGCGTCTGCCACGCGAAAGGAAATGCAACGGCATAATCAATTTAATTTATGACCTTTCACTGACGGTATTGGTAGTGGGGAGCCTTCGGAACTTATCACCTGAGTGTTAACCGCTTGTGCCGTGTGTTGATACGTATACGCCAATATCTGGATGCCCAGGATGATGGCCATAATGATCAAGAAAGTCGGCCAATCCGGTGGAGATTTTGTCATAGAGTTAACACCGGCAATCGAGTTTCTCGATGATGTTTTTGTCTGTCCATGTTCTGGCAAAAGTGCAATCAAACGAGCTGCGGTTCGTCCTGGTTCCTGAGACGTCAATGGAACTTCTGGCAGGCTAGAAATCAAGGCAGACAATTTTTGTATAGCAATTTCTTCTGGTAACTTTGTAAGTTTTTCTGCCTCGGCCCAAGGATCAAGGTCACACCGCGCCAACGCTGAAACAACGCTGAGATTTGTTCCGTTTCGATCCGCTCCAATCGGCGCGAATAAAAAACTGTTAAATTCAGGCCCGAGAAATCGTGTTGCACGAGCACGTATAATTGCAGCCATGGAATTTCACAACTTTCATCGAACGGGCAAACCCACACGAACGCAGATTGCAAAGCTTTCGCTTCTATTAATGGTGCCTAAAGTACAGCCTAGGAGGGCGTTTTACAAGGCTCGGCTATTACTTAGTCCCACAATCCCGTCAGCGGGACAGCCCCCAATCCCAAGTGACGGCACCAATAGAACGTCCAAATTCACTTATTCCCATAATGACAATACGCAATCGCGACTTCAGCCTGACACCTACAAAACCTACCAAGACATTAAAAACTGAACATATTCGCCCCGACTTGATTGAGATCAATTACTATGGCCGCGTGACCATGCCAGAGCCGTTTTCGGAGATTACCATCTGTTAATTGCATGCCTCCGAAGGCGCATCGAACAGCAAGTTACATCCGAGTCTTGCCGGCGAGGACGTCGACGAACTTTATTCTAATACCTGAGCGAAGGAAGTTCCATATGACGGTTCCCTATAACAAGCTCTTCCACTTCCTCGCCTACAGCACAGTCTTCAAAAATGCCCCCGAGAGCAACGAAGCTCGCCTTTTGCAGCGCCTTCTGGACGCGATGTCTGGCTATGGCTACCGCGCTGACGTTGTGCCGACGCTAACCGGGGCGAGGGTCGCCGCGGAGAGCGATATGTCGATTGGCTGCTTTCTACTTGCCATCGACGGTCCTGACGAGCCCGAGGTGCAGCACCTTATTCAATTCATCCGCCAGGACCGTGGCCTGGATACGCCGATCTACCTCCTGAGCGAATTCAAGGGTGTCGAGACATTGTCCCTCGCGCCGCTTGGCGAGGTAACCGGGTACGCTTACCTCGACAACGAAACGCCCGGCTTCACGGCTAAGGAAGTGATCTTCGCGCTTGAGCGCTACGCGGCAGAGCTCAAACCGCCCTTCTTCGGCGCACTGATGGACTATGATTACGAGGGCAACCAAATGTGGACGTGTCCCGGTCATCAAGGCGGCGCGTTCTATCGCCGCAGCCCTGCCGGCCGGCTTTTTGTTGAGCACCTTGGAGAGGCAGTATTCCGCAACGACATCGACAATTCGGTACCTGAACTGGGCGACCTGCTCATTCATGAAGGGCCGGCATTGCGGGCAGAAAAGGCGGCAGCGAAGGTCTTTGGCGCCGATCGGACGTACTTTATCCTCAATGGCACATCGACGTCCAACAAAGTGGTTTCCGCGGCGCTGCTCAAGCGTGGTGACCTGGTTCTCTTCGACCGCAATAATCACAAGTCGATCCACCATGGCGCACTGCTGCTGGCCGGCGCCGTCCCGATTTATATCGAAACCGACCGCAACCCACAGGGCCTGATTGGCCCGATGGATTATGAAGCCCTGGACGAGGCAAAGCTACGCGAACAAATCCGTACACATCCGCTCGTCACAGATAAGAACGCATGGAGGCGTGAGCGGCCATTTCGTCTCGCGGTCATGGAACAGTGCAGCTACGACGGCACCATTTACAACGCCAGCAAACTACTGGAGCGGATTGGCCACCTTTGCGATTACGTGCATTTCGACGAGGCATGGGCGGGCTTCATGAAATTCCACCCGCTGTTCGAAGACCATTACGCCATGGGCATCAAAAACCTCGATGCAAATAGCCCGGGCATCATCGCAACACAATCCACGCACAAGCAGCTCGCTGGCTTTTCGCAGGCTTCGCAGATCCACGTCCGCGACAATCACATTAAAGGCCAGGTCCGGCGCACCGAGCACCGCCGGTTCAACGAAATGTTCATGCTGCATTGCTCAACATCGCCGTTTTATCCGTTGTTCGCGAGCCTGGATGTTGATGCCCACATGCACAAGGGTAGGAACGGGCTGGCGCTCTGGGACGACGCAGTGCGGCTGGGTATCGAGACGCGCAAGAAGCTGCGTACGCTGGGTGCGGGTTTCGCAAGCGCGCCCCACGACGAACGCACAGCCTGGTTTTTTGATCCGTTCGTGCCCGACGTCGTGACGCTCAAGGGCTCGAAGGTCAGCCCTGATCTCGATAGCGTCCCGTGGGAGCAGGTTCCGACGGAAGTCCTGCTCAGGGAACAGGTTTGCTGGACGCTGACGCCGGGCGCCAACTGGCACGGCTTCCGCCACAGCTCGCCTAATTGGGCGATGACTGACCCCAACAAGCTGACCCTGATCACGCCAGGTCTTGACCGCAAAACGGGTGAATACGGGCCGATCGGGGTTCCCGCAACCGTGCTGGCCGCCTATCTCAGGGAAAACAATATCGTTCCCGAGAAGTGCGACCTCAACAGCATTTTGTTCTTGATGACGCCAGCCATTGAACCGGGTAAATGTGCATCACTGATCTCCCGGTTGGTGGCGTTCAAGCATTTGTATGACGCCAACGCGCCGCTCGAAGATGTGCTGCCGACAACGCTTGCACGTTATCCGGCCCGCTATGCAGGCTACACCCTGCAGCGCCTCTGCGACGAGATGCACCAGTTCTATCGCGACCATGACATCAAGGAGTTGCAGCGCCTGTGCTTCCGCGCCGAGCACTTCCCGGAACAGGCGATGACGGTGCAGCAGGCCACGGAGGCCCTCGTCGGCAACAATGTCGACTATCTACCGCTGGCGCAGTGTAAAGGCCGGATCGCGGCCGTGCTGGCGCTCATCTATCCGCCAGGCATCGGGATCGTGGTTCCCGGCGAGCGCTACGATGCCCGGGCGCAGCCAATGCTTGACTATTTCCTAGTTTTCGAAGAGGCTTTCAACCGGTTCCCCGGCTTCGCCTACGAAGTGCAGGGCGTCTATCCCGACGAAGTCGAAGGCAAGATCCAGTTCCACACCTACGTCGTAAAAGAATAACAATGGCAAGTGTTCCAGGGATACTATTCAACCGGCGCGTGCTGGTAGTTCATAACGGCATGGATAGCATGACTGCTCCGGGCCGTGCGACCACAGCGTTGGTACAGGATCTGCGTGACCGCGACATCGAAGTCGTCGACGCGGTATCCCAGGGTGAAGCCGAGGCGCAGATCGCCACCCATTCCTTGCTTCAGGCCGTTATGGTCGACTGGGAATTGGCGGGGGGGGCCGATCACGAAGCCGCGCGACAGGTGATCGCCACCGTGCGCGCGCACACCTCGAACCTTCCTGTGTTCCTGCTCGCGTCTCGTGGCTCCCTTGCCGAAATCCCCTCCGGCGTCCTTGAGGCCGTCAATGATTATGTCTGGTTGTTCGAGGATACGTCTGACTTTATCGGCGGGCGTGTCATGGCCGCGATCGACCGTTACCGGGCCACCTTGCTACCGCCGATGTTCAAGGCGCTGGCAAAGTTTGCCGGCACATACGAGTACTCCTGGCACACGCCCGGACATGCGGGCGGCACCGCGTTTCTCAAGCACCCAGTCGGGCGTGCCTTCTTCGAATTCTTTGGCGAAGAGTTATTCCGCTCAGATCTCTCGATCTCGGTGGGAGAATTAGGTTCACTCCTGGATCATTCAGGCCCGATCGGCGAAGCTGAACGCTACGCGGCGCGCGTGTTCGGCGCGGATCGCACCTATTTCGTGACAAACGGGTCGTCGACTTCCAACCGGGTTATCCTGATGTCGAGCGTGACCCGCAACCAGATCGCCTTGTGCGACCGCAATTGTCATAAATCCGTCGAACACGCCATGACGCTGACCGGCGCGATACCGACCTATCTGATGCCGTCGCGCAACTATCTGGGCATCATCGGCCCGATTCATCCGGAGCACCTCGAACCGGCGGCCATCCGCGAGAGCATTGCGGCCAATGCCCTTGTAAAGAGCGGCATCGATCCAAAGCCCGTGCATGCGGTGATCACCAATTCAACCTATGACGGTCTCTGCTACAATGTCGAACGGGTTGAAATGCTGCTTGGGCAATCCGTGGACCGGCTGCATTTCGACGAGGCTTGGTACGGCTACGCACGCTTCAATCCGATTTATGCCAAACGCTTCGCCATGCACGGCGACCCCGGCACGTCCCAAAAGGACCGCCCGACGATGTTTGCGACGCAGTCCACGCATAAGCTGCTGGCGGCCCTCTCTCAGGCGTCCTACATTCACATCCGCGATGGGCGGCGCCCTATCAACCATGCGCGCTTCAACGAAGCCTTCATGATGCATGCATCGACCTCCCCGCAATACGCGATCATAGCCTCGAATGATGTCGCCGCCGCGATGATGGATGGTCCATCGGGACCGGCGCTCACCGGCGAATCAATCCGCGAGGCGGTGGCATTCCGCCAGACACTGGCGCGGCTCAGCGCCGAGTTTGCCGCCAAGGGAACCTGGTTTTTCTCGGCCTGGCAGCCCGACGATATCATCGACGCGAAATCCGGCGCGTATACACCATTCCGCCTTGCCGATCCGGAGTTGCTTGCGTGCGACCCGAACGCCTGGGTGCTTCACCCCGGCGACAGTTGGCATGGGTTTGGCGACCTGGAGGACGGCTATTGCATGCTCGATCCGATCAAGGTCTCGGTGGTCACTCCCGGCATGGGACGCGATGGCAAGCTGGCGGCCACCGGCATTCCGGCTGCGTTGCTGACCGCCTATCTTGATGCGCAGGGGATCGTGGTCGAAAAAACCACGGACTTTAGCTGCCTTTTCCTGTTCTCACTGGGTATTACGCGCGGTAAATGGGGCACGCTGATCAATGCCTTGCTCGGCTTTCATCGTGATATCCTCGCCAATACGCCTCTCGCCCAGGCGATCCCAGCACTCGCCGCTGCTCACCCGGAACACTACGGCAAAACCGGGCTTGCAGACCTGGCCACGGCGATGTTTGCGGCCATGAAAAAATTCAAGACCACCGAACTTCTTTCGGCCGGCTTCGGTGTTCTGCCGACCCCCGTTTTCTCGCCGGTGGAAGCCTACGAGCGGCTCGTCAATGGCGATATCGAATCCCTGACACTTGAACAGATGGCCGGGCGAACGGTTGCTACCGGGGTTGTGCCCTATCCGCCAGGCATTCCCTTGCTCATGCCCGGCGAAAGCGCAGGCGAACCCGGCGGCCCGCTGCTGGGCTACCTCAAGGCTCTGGAAGCTTTCGATGCGGCAATTCCCGGATTCGCCCACGACATCCACGGCGTCGAGGTCGAGGACGGCCTCTACAGGGTCCTTTGCGTGAAGCAATAACGTCCACACAACATAAGAACACAACGCGATTCAGCCAAAGGGAATGACAATGGATAGCAAGCCAACGACGTTGACCACAAGCGCGGTGCCGGCTGGCGGCAAGGCGGCTAGCCCCCATAACGTCGGCCTGATCGCACTCACCCTGCTGGTAATCAGCGCCATGGTCGGGGGTGGCGTGTTCAACCTCCCGCAAAACATGGCGCAGTCGGCCTCGTTGATCGCGGTGCTGATCGCCTGGCTTGTTTCGGGCCTGGGCATCTTCTTCCTGGCGCGAACCTTCCAGGTGCTGGCCGACATCAAACCTGAACTGAAATCGGGCATCTACACCTATTCCAGTAAGGGCTTCGGCAAATATGCCGGCTTTCAGATTGCTTGGGGCTACTGGCTCTCGTCGGCTTTCGGTAATGTCGGGTTCGGCGTGCTGCTTATGGACACGGTCAACTACTTCTATCCGCCGTATTTCAAAGGCGGCAACACGTGGGAAGCGGTGATTGCCGCCTCGGTCGTCTTCTGGATCATGAACTGGCTCGTGCTGCGCGGTATCAAGGGCGCGGCTGCGCTCAATGTGATCGGAACCATCGCCAAGTTCATTCCGATTGCCGTCTTTATCGCGGTTGTTGCCCTCGCCATGAAGGCTGGTATCTGGAGCAGCTCTTTCTGGGGTAATGTGAGCGCCAACGTCGCCACTGCCAAGCCGCTCGGCAGCCTCCTCGTTCAGGTTAAGAGCACGATGCTGGTAACTCTCTGGGTCTTCATTGGCATTGAGGGTGCCGTTGTCATGTCTGATAACTCCGACGCGAAAACCGTCAGCCGGGCGACACTGCTTGGATTTTTGATCACGACAGCGATTTACGTCCTCGTATCGGTACTCCCGTTCGGCGTTGAGTCGCAGGCCCAATTGTCCGCGCTTGCTCCCCCGTCGATGGCGGCAGTCATGGACACGATTGTGGGCAAGTGGGGCGAGTACCTTGTCAACGCCGGCGTCATCATTTCAATCCTTTCCTGCTGGCTGGTGTGGACGCTGCTTGTGGCTGAACTTCCCTGGGCCGGCGCAAAAGATGGAAGCTATCCCAAAATCTTTGCCGCGACCAACAAGATGGGCGCTGCTTCGGTTTCTCTTTGGGTGTCGACGATCGTCATGCAGGTGATGATGATTCTGGTCTACTTCTCTAACAATGCCTGGAACGTGATGTTGTCGATCACCGGCGTGATGATCTTGCCCGCCTACATCGGGTCTACCGGGTTTCTCTGGAAGCTGATTGCAACCGGGCAATATCCGGAAACGGCAAGGATGGGCAGGACGCAGGCACTGATCAGCAGCGTGCTGGGCACGATATACGGTTTCTGGCTGGTTTATGCCGCCGGCCTGGAATACATGCTCGGCGGCGCTGCGTTCTTCGCACTCGGAAATCTTGTTTTCATCTGGGCGCGCTTGGAGCACGCTCCAAAGGAGTTTCCGTTCAAGCCGGTTGAGCTGATCGTGGCTATTGCCCTGGTCGCGCTTGGCATCCTGGCGGTCTGGATGCTGTTCACCGGCCGCCTGACACAGGTCTATTCTCCGTGAACCCCGGGGTTGTAGCGTGAGGTTGGGCCAATACGTAAGTCAGGGTATTGAAGAGATGGACCAGTAAAGCTGGCCCTTCTCTTGGTACTTTACTACCAAACCCAGGCTGATACCACTGCAGAGTTTAGCGTGGCACCTACCATTTGGTCCAATCCGCACACTTAGAGTTGCCCCTGCATCTGACGCCGCTAAAATTCACCCAAGCGGAACTGCAGACGGTTTATGAGAGGGTTATGGGCGATGTGATTGGTCTGACCAACTCGTAATTCAAGCGCCATCGACTAGGTCGACCGTGCAAAAAAGTCGGCCAACACCACACTTTATGTAAAGCCCCCCCAATGACCGATGACACCTCCTTCGTAACCCCCCCTCAGCATCGCGTGATCCGTCATGCCGAACGCGCCACCTACGACAAGGCGAGCGTTTTTGCCATTCTTGATGCGGGTTATGTCTGCCATATTGGCTTCATCTCTGACGGCAAACCAATGATAATTCCGATGTCGTATTGGCGCGATGGTGAGTTCATATATTTCCATTCTGCCGCCAATGGACGATTTGCTAACGCTTGCGCCAACAACGAAATCTGCCTGACCGTCACCCATTTTGATGGGCTGGTCCTAGGTCACAGCGCTGTAAACCATTCTTTTAATTACCGTTCTGTCGTCATTCATGGCAAAGCTGAAGTCATTGCCGATCACGAAGTAAAGTTGGCGGCGATGAAATCATTTGTCAATCATGTGATTCCTCATCGGTATGAACGAGTGCGTCCAATCAATGATAGTGAAGCACAGGAGATTACCCTGCTACGGCTGAGGATAGAACAGGTTTCCGCCAAGACCCGCGACGAATTTCCCGACGAAGAACATATATCACCCGACTGGCCTACCTGGATCGGCGTTATCCCCGCGAAAACAATTTTTGCCGTGCCCATCGCCGATCCATCTCGGAACAAAGCTGAGCCTCTCCCGGCCTATATTGCCCAATACCGGGGAAAAGACCAACACGAGCCGGGGTATACACTGATATCCGCAGCCAATCACTGACGATTGCAACGAAAAATCGTACGAAAAGTCCCGATGGGGCGGATGATCACACGGGTAGATGTCCGGAATGAATTTCCGTCTAGTTAGCTTTAGCCCGGTGCTATGCCAGCGCTCTTCAAATTCGAAAACGTCGTGCGGGTATTCGGTGAGAATGGGTAATGTGGTCATAGTGGGGATCGCCATTATTATTCGACGCCAAGCCCTGGCACCAAATCAGCGACCTCTTCTTCATCGTCGTCAGCGTGATACAGTACCTCACCGCCGCAGCGGCGGGTGTCCGCCTGACACAGGTCTATTCTTCTATTCTCCGTGACCCTCACTATTGCAGCAGACGTTTAGCCTCGGGGCACACCCTCCATCTTGGGAACCAAGAAACTACATTTCATCCGTTACCCCTGCATCTAAGTAGTTTCCGATCCTAGCATGCACGCTCCGTCCGCCACATATCGTTTCAATCCGCCGATCCATGCCTCAGCTTCCTTTTGACCTTGCCGGCGGCAACTTGTGCGAAGGATCACCACATGTTCAACACGTCCTTTATATTTCTTCCGGCTATCATCGTGGCGTTCTTCGTGCTTGCTGCGCTAATCGGCGCCACGGTAAGGATTCTACGCGAGTATGAACGCGCTGTGGTTTTCACCCTCGGCCGGTTCGACCGGGTGAAGGGCCCAGGGCTGGTTCTGCTCGTCCCTTGGATCCAGACCATGGTGCGGGTTGATTTACGCATCCAGGTCATCGAAATCCCGAGCCAGGATGTCATCTCGCACGACAACGTCTCCATGAAGGTGGATGCGGTGCTGTATTTCAAAGTGACGGACCCGGAACGCGCGATTATTCAGGTGCAGTCCTTTCTGCCGGCCACCAAAATGCTGGCTCAAACCACGATGCGCGCTGTCCTGGGCCAGCATGAGCTGGATGAAATGCTCGCTGAACGCGTGAAGCTGAACGTCGATGTGCAGACAATTCTGGATAGCCAGACCGAAGCCTGGGGCATCAAAGTCACGAATGTCGAAATCCGCACGGTTGAACTGACCGAGAACATGGTCCGTGCCATTGCCAAGCAGGCGGAGGCCGAGCGCGACCGGCGCGCCAAGGTGATCCATGCTGAAGCGGAATTCCAGGCGGCGCAGACACTGACAAATGCGGCTAAAATTCTGTCGAGCGTGCCTGCGGCCATGCAGCTGCGCTATCTGCAAACCCTAACCGAAATCGGCGGCGAGCAGAATAGCACCATAGTGTTCCCGATGCCGATCGATATCATCAAGCCGTTTCTGGATTTATTCGAAAAGGCGCCCAAGCCTTTGCTACCCAATGGCCAGGCCAAGCTCCCACCGGCACCCGAGGCAACACTCTCAGTTTGATCGCGCACCAATTGGGAAGGACATGACCGTGTTGTGGAACACATCAGCGCTGCGTGGCTTCGTGATGGAGGCGACAGACGGGCGGATCGGCACGGTGAGTGATCTGTAGTTCGACGATCAAAGCTGGCAATTGCGCTAGGAGCGTGTCCCGGTAATTTCTGAGTGAATCTCGACAAGGCGAGATTTTGGTGATTCTCTTTTTTGCATAAGCAAAGTATTTCGTCCCTGGGAAATTGATGAGGTTTGGCTTTTCCCGCCTTCAGTTGCTGACTTTGTGCCGAGCGGCCATCCTGCCCATTTGGTTCGTGATCTGGTGTCCGAGGAGCTTGATCTTTCTGCAATCATGGCGGCCTACACCGAGGTCAAGGGTTATCCGCCGTGACCTGGCGAAAATACCCTTGCTGGTAGAGCAACCCCACGCCAACCACCGGCACGCCTAGATCATTCGCGCCCTTGAGGTGATCGCCCGCCACATTGCCAAGCCCCCCCGAGTAGATGGGCAAAGCCTCGCTCAACATGAATTCCATACTAAAATAGGCAACACAGCTCAGCGGCGCCTGCGGGTAGGCTTGCTGAAACCACCCCGGAGCGGCCGCAGCATTCCGCCGTGCATGAACCAAATCTTCAACGCTTTTACGAAAATCCGCATTCCCGCAAATATTCTGAAGTTTTTCCCGCGAGACCGTCTGGAGGACAACCCAGGGATTGTGCGTCAACTCCCACAACACAGGATCGAGTTGCCGCCATACCTCGTCGGCGGCATGGTTCCACGCCGAGCACATATCCAACGCAAGCTCAGCCAAGTACTCAAAACCATCAACCCCCATGGATGAAAGCTGCTCGCTTGCATGACTACCTGCTACCTGTTGCGTCATAGACTCGACATTCCTTCATATTCGCGGTAAGCGGTGCTCGATGGCCCTTCTTCTCAATTTATACGGAATGTGATTCTCGGTTTTGAGGCAAGAGAGGGCTTCGCACCGACATTATGGACGATGTTAACGACGATGCTAAGGGCGTTTATCGGCGTGTTGAGGTCCTGACGGGTCGTGGCCGGCGACGGCGTTGGTCTGATGAGCAGAAGGCGCTGGTTGCGGCGGAGGCAATGGTGCCGGGTGCGGTGGTCGCGCAGATAGCGCGGCGCTGGCAGGTTTGTGCCAGCCAAGTTTTCGCCTGGCGGTGTGCGGCATTGCGGGCCCCGTCCGGTAAGACGCCGGCCATCGCACCGGCTTTTGTGCCAATTGTTGAGGCCACGATGATACCAGCTCGGCCGCCGCCCCTGCCGGCACCGTCACAGGTGGTGGAGATCGAGATCGGTCACGACGAATCCCAGCGCCTTGACGTGATCCCGGTGCAATACCGGGTGATCGTGACGCGGCGGCCGAAATATGCCTGCAGGGCTTGCGAAGGCGTGGTCTGCCAAGCACCCGCGCCGGCACGGCTGATCGAAGGCGGCATCCCCACCGAGGCGTTGGTGGCAAACGTCATGGTCTCGCGCTTTGCCGATCACCAGCCGCTCTACCGCCAGGCGCAGATCATGGCCCGGCAGGGCGTTCTGATCGACCGCGCGACTTTGGCCTTCTGGGTCGGCTATGGTGCGGCCGAGATGGCGCCGGTGGTGCGGCGGCTCAAAGAGATCATGCTCTCATCTGCGCGAATCTTCGCCGACGAGACGACGATGAAGGTTCTTGACCCCGGCCGCGGCCATACGAAACAAGGCTATTTTTGGGTGGCAGCACGGGATGACCGGGCCTGCGGCGGTGCCGATCCGCCGGCGGTGATCTATCAATATGCCACAGGCCGGGCCAAACGCCATGCCGATGCTTTGCTCGGCGGCTATCGCGGCATCGTACAATGCGATGGCTACAATGCCTACAAGCAGCTCACCGGGCCGGCGCGTGAGGATGCGCCGATAACGCTGGCATTTTGCTGGAGCCATGTGAGGCGTGGGTTTTACGACCCGGCCAAATCCGGCACGTCGCCGACCGCCGCCGAAGCGTTGGTGAGAATCGCCGCACTCTATCGCATCGAGACCGAAATCCGTGGCAAGGACCCGGCCACGCGCCTCGCCAAGCGCCAGGAACTCAGCCGGCCGCTGGTAACAGATCTACGGGTTTGGTTCGAGGCACAGCTTAAGACTTTGCCGGCCCGCAGTCCGATGGCCGAAGTGATCCGTTATCCACTGAACCACTGGCACGGCCTGGAGCAATTCCTTGCCGATGGCAGCATCGAAATCGACAACAACACCGTCGAACGATGCATGCGCCCCATCAAATTATCGAAGAAGAACGCGCTGTTCGCGGGCTCGGACGAAGGCGCCGAAAACTGGGCCGCCGCCGCTTCACTGATCGAAACCTGCAAGCTGAATAACGTCAACCCACAGACCTACTTCACCGATCTGCTAACCCGCCTCGTCAACGGATGGCCCCAGGCAAAAATCGACGAACTCATGCCCTGGTGCTGGAAACCGACAGCCACACCCTGACGCAAAAGTCAAAGCTAAATCACAGGGCCGCGGAGCATCGCTTACTATTCGCGCGCTATCCGGCAGCTTTTTCGTGAACAGGATCGTCCGTTGCAGCCACCGGCAGCGGAACGGCATCGGGCGCCAAGCTGCGGTAAAGAGCAAGATACTGGAGCGCGGATTCCGCCCAGCAGAAATTCTGCGCCATCGCCTGCCGCTGTACCTTACGCCAGGGCAAAGGCTGCCGGTAGAGGTCCAGCGCCCGTTCAATGCATGCAAGCAATTCCTCCGAATTTGCCTGCTCGAACGCAAATCCGGTTGCCGTGCCCTGCCTGATCGCGCTGTCGGACGCGTTCACCACAGTGTCGATGAGGCCGCCGGTATTTCTCACGATAGGCAAGGTGCCGTAACGCATCGCATAAAGCTGCGTCAGCCCGCAGGGCTCGAAGCGTGACGGATGGAGCAGGATATCGCCGCCTGCCATAAGGCGGTGCGCCAGCGGCTCTTCATACCCGATCCGGATTGCGACCCGGCCGGGATACGTGCGCGCCAATGCCACAAATAGTTCTTCGATACCACGATCTCCGTCCCCGACCAGCGCGAATTGGGCGCCGCGCTCGATAATACCGGGTAAAACAGCGGCAACCACATCCGCCATCTTCTGTTCCGTGATCCTGCTTACAAAAACCACAAGCGGGGCCTCCGGCTCTGCCTCAAGACCAAGCTCCGCCTGCAATTCCCATTTGCACATACGCTTGCCGGTGATGTTCTGCAAATTATAAGTGGCGGGAATATGGACGTCAGCCACCGGGTCCCAAATATGATAATCGGCGCCGTTGAGAATGCCAAAAGTGTCTTTCGCGCGATGTTGCAACAGCCCTTCAAGCCCACAGCCATATTCAGAGGTGAGGATCTCCCGCGCATAGGTCGGGCTCACGGTTGTCAGACGATCGCAATAACTGATCCCAGCTTTAAGGAATGAAATTTTTCCATAAAACTCGATCCCCTCCGGAACAATATCCCCGCCAGGAAGTCCCAACCGGGGATAAATGTCCGTAGGAAACACGCCCTGAAAGGCGAGGTTGTGGATCGTCAGCAATGTCCCGGGCCTGTGACCAGGGGTTTCCGCCAAAATCATCGGCACCAGACCGGTATGCCAATCATTGGCGTGTACAATATCCGCCCGCCAACCGGGCAGCATCACCCCGCAGGAAAGCTGCGCCGCGACATGATTGAACACCGCGAAGCGTAGCGCATTGTCGGGCCAGTCATGCCCATTTTCATCTTGGTATGGGCCGCCAGACCGTTGATACAGAGAGGGACAGTCAACAAGCCAGATCGGCCGGCCAATGTCCGGTATGCGCCCCGATATCACCCGCATCGGACCAGCCCCCATGAAATCCGCAAACTCAACCTCAACAGCCTTGTTGGCGACCATTTCCAGGGCCTTGGGATAGCCAGGGAGGAGCAACTGCACCTCAAGGCCCAGTTCCGCTAACGCTTCAGGTAGCGCCGCGCTTACATCCGCGAGCCCACCGGTCTTAATAAGAGGAAAAACCTCGGATGACACGAAAAGCACGCGCATGGACAGCTCTCCTATCTTTATATTAAGCCGTACAGCGCCATAGACCCGGGGACGATACGCACGATCAATATGGTAAGTAAGCGAGGCTGCTGCAGGGCACACTGATTTAAATCAACCGTATAACCACTTATGATTACATCCCCTGCCTCTTGTGGGATGCCGCTCGCATTCTCGCTTGATCTTCACGAGCCTTGTGGTCTGCATAATCACCTGCTCCACCCTATATTAGGGCCGCATTTCCATTGAGCCAAACCAAAAAATTACAGGTTCAACTCGCCCCTCCAAAAGAGTTATGCGTGAACAGGCAACCGCATATTAAGTGTCCGGCTCCCTGCGTGGATTACATTGATTCAGATCAATGCTTACAGTTTTTCACGAGCCTGAGTGGCAAGAGTCAGCCTAACGGCATAACGCTCCCGCGTCGTCTCGCATGAGACGAAGGCTCACCGCTGCATCGGCGACAGAATAATAATGATGAATTTGCTCGAATGCCAAGTATAAATAGGGAAAGAGATGGATCTCTCCAAACACAGCCGAAAAAGCCACGGGTGATTTATTAAACTTTGATGACAAAACAAATGATAATAAGAAATGAGTAACACGATCATTCTCAAAAATTACTATAGACGGCTCTGTCGCACTTTCCGTGCAGGGTTGGCAGGCCGGGTAGAACTCAATACGCACTGTGGATGAAAGCAAAAATCGATTTGTCGCCTGGACCGGGGCTGAGGGTCACCGGTGCGGAATTTCGTGGGGGATCTTGGCTGGTGAAGGTCGCAGGGGTTGGTCAAGGCCGTTGCCCGGATTGCGGTTGCCCTTCGGCTTCCCGTCACAGTGGGCATGTCCGGTTTCTGAGGGACCTTCCCGTTCAGGGGTTTCCTGTAACATTGGAGGTAAGCCTGGCCAGGCTCAGGTGCCGACAACAGACATGTTCACGCGTCACTTTTGTCGAGCCGGCCGGGCCCGGGTTCGATCGCTTCGCCCGAACGACGCGTCGCGTCCGGGATCTCGTCGTGATGACCGGCCACACGGCGGGCGGAAGACCTGCTCAGAGGCTATTGCAACGGTTAGGGCTTCCGGGAAGTACCGATACCATTCTACGGCACCTGAAGTAGCGCGCGGCCAGGCCTGAGAGTGACCGGAAAGCCCGTGTGGTGGGGATCGATGATTGGGCCTGGCGCAAGGGATATGGCAGCTATGGCACGATTATCATCGATCTCGAGCGGCATGAGGTGTTGGACGTCATGCAAGATCGCACAGCCGACGGCACTGCCAACTGGTTCCGGAACCATCCAGAGGTCGAGGTCGTCAGCCGCGACCGGTGTGGCTTGTATGCGAAGGGCGCCCGCGAAGGCGCGCCTCAAGCGAAACAGTGCGCGGATCGGTTCCATATTTTGCAGAATCTCCGGCAGGCGGTTGAAAATCAGCTCAACCACCTATGGAACCAGGGCCAGGAGATCACGACAGAAGAAGGAGATAATGGACCCGCGCAAGTGGTTCGCGGCGCGCTCCGGGCCGCCAAATTCTCCTTAGTGAAGCGACTGCAGGCGGAAGGAGCCAACGCCACGGAAATCTGGCGCCGCACAGGGGTCGGCATGCGCGCAATCTCGCAGTGGATGAACCTTGAGGCGCTGCCCGAACGGAAGCGGATGGCACCGAGGCGCAATAACCCCGCCCTGTTTCACGAACAGCTGAAGGCGGCCTGGGACGCCGGAAGGACGCACGGCCGGAGATTGCACGCAGAGATCAAGGACCTTGGCTATACGGGGAGTTTCTCGCACTTGGCGCGCTATCTCTCGATGTGGCGCAACACGGGAAACGTGCCGCCTGCTGCAGACATGATGATCCCGGAGAGCGTACCTGTTTTTCCTTCCGGGCCAGCGGTTCCGCCAATCCAAGGCGCTGCGCTGTGCATGAAGCCCCACGGTATGCTGACAGCCCGGCAGGCACAAACCGTTGAATTCTATAAACGGTCTTCCGAAGCGTTCGCCAAGATGCGGGCACTCGCCGCCTCGTTTCGCGGCATCTTGCGCGGTCGAGACGCAACAAAGCTCGATCGCTGGCTCAATAAGGCCCAGGAAACCGGCTTTACCCACATCAGAAAGTTCGTGAAAACCGTGAGGCGCGACATCGATGCAATCCGAAACGCGATCACCGAACCATGGAGTAACGGGCCGGTTGAGGCGCATATCAACAAGCTCAAGACACTGAAGCGCGCAATGTATGGACGCTGTGGGACAGAACTGCTCCGAGCAAGGATGATACCGCTATGACCTGCACGGAAAGTGCGACAGAGCCTGCATAACGGAGAAACTTTCGGAAAATAATTCTCATCATTAAATACAGAAACCAGGCGGATTAACGAAATTCGCAGCATTAAATGCAACCTGACACCCAAATTGCATGGCTTACCTGCTATCGAAGCGGGGGATGGTAACCGCGTCATCGGCCAGAATGACGCTAATGCGTGGCTGTTCCTCCATCCGGCAGGGTGTCCTTGTCAGCAGAAAGAAATTCGTCTCTTCAGACGCCTAATTTCCGATGTGGCAGTGGCCGTTTTGTGATAAAGCCTTGAGACGGAAATGAACCCGGCGAATTCTGTGATGGCGATACGTACTCCAAACCGACACGATAACATCGAATCCTATGCCCGGGCGATCTGTGCGCGGGAGCTTAGCGGTCTGCCAGACACAACGATTGCTACGCTACCCGCCCTTGTTGACCGTTTTTGGCCTGTGATCGCCGCCGAGCTCACCGCGGGATTGCGCAATGACGACGGCGACCTAATCCCGCATTCCGCAGTTAGCGGCCTTGAAGCGTGGGAGGATTGGCTCGATAGCCAGTGAAAATGTGGAGTATCACTCTATCCAGCAATGCTCTTGTCGGCCCGAAAAAATAAAACTGTTCGAGACCGATGCCGCGCCACTCAATTGCGATACCGTGGCGGCAACACAATGGGTATTGGTAAAGAAGTTACGTTGGAAAGAAAATCGTCAGGTACAGTATCCAGATAGTCACAGGTACTGATGCGCCGGCCATTTGATACTACCGAGTGACGCGGTGCCTGAAGCGCCAGCCGAGAACAGAATGGCCCGGTGCAGTCTAAATTCCGACTACACCGGCGCACCATATTTTGTTGGGCCTAATCCTCGGTGGTCTCAGCCTCTGCGAGGGCAGGATCGGCAGATTCAGCTGGCACGTTGACGTCAGCTTTTACAGTAGCCTTGCGGCCGCGCTGCTTCGTGGGTTTTTTAGCAGTGGGAGCTGGGCTCGTGGGCTTTTCCTGTACGGCCGACTTCTTTTCGAGTTGAGCTACCTTGGCTTCTAATTCGGCAATCTGTGCGGTCGACGCTTTGGCCGCGCGAACAGCTTCACGACCCTTGGTGCGCAATGTGGCAATCGTATTTTGTGCCTTCTCCAACTGAATGCGAAGCTCATCTTTGCTGACCACCGGGGCCTTTACCGGGGCCGGTTTTTTCACTGGAGCTGCGGCTTTAACAACCTTGGTCGTCTTCGCGGCGGCAGGACGACGACCCGGCTTCGCAGCCTTGGTTGCAGGTTTGGCGGCTTTTTTCGGTGCGGCTTTCGCCATGTTTTGGCAATCCTTTATTAAAAAGCGACTCGCGTGTCAGCCAAACATCCGAAGTGGACTGGCGACAGATGCAGTTCATACAGGAAGCAAGATTGCTTGAAAACCATATGGCCGCTTCCCGGCGAAATCACCGTCTAGGTGTTGGCTGACGCGGCGTATGGCAAATAAACCGCTCATCGATCCGCGACGGGCTCAGCCTGGAAGGCTGCGACGATAGTTGACAGCATCAGGATTCCGACGGACAGCCGCAGGCCGGCACAAACGCTGCTCGGTCCGTCGGACAGGATGATCGATGGTATTTTGCCTCTTGCTTCGCGAACACGAGGAGAAGCATATTACACGCGGAGGAATAGATGGCCTCACTCCTGGGAGCCCCGCTCACCGGCGGTGCTGGCGTGACAAACAATTCCCTTGATGAAAGCTTTGTTGAACAGCAATGGCGAGCACGGCGCCCTTTGATACGGTTGATGGCCATATATTAGGCCATTTCTCTGTCCTAGTTCGTGAGCTGGGCGGTGATCCAGGTGCGCTCCTTATGCAGGTGGATATCGATCCGGCAAGCTTCGAGAGCGGAACCTATAAGGCAACGTACCGGCAAATGGTGAGGCTGGTCGCACTCGCCGCGGGTCAGCTGCAATGTCCTGATCTTGGGATGCGCCTGGCCAAGGCCCAGTACGAGGGCATTCGTAGCCCGCTGCTGAAGCTGGTCGAATCCTGCCAGACCCTGGGCGATGTGCTGGAGCAGGTCAGTGCACATAGCAATGTGCATAGCCCGGCGCTTTCCATCTGGCTTAGACACGCGCCAAACGGCGAGACAATAACGCTCGGCTATGATATCCTGCTCGATGGACTGCCCCAAAGAGCGCAGGCTATGGAGCAGATTCTGCTCGTGGCCTATCTGATCATACGCAAGATCATGGGTGGCCGTGTGCGCGCGAGGCGGATCGGCTTTCGTCATCAGCCTATGTCGCCGTCGCGGGTCTACCGGTATCATTTTGGCTGCGAAGCCAAATTTGGGCAGCAGGAAGACGCCATCGTCTTTCATCAGCGCGACATGTCCTGCCCAACCATCAGACCAGATGAGCAT
Source organism: Acetobacteraceae bacterium (assembly GCA_003164135.1). GTDB lineage: Bacteria > Pseudomonadota > Alphaproteobacteria > Acetobacterales > Acetobacteraceae > Acidocella. The sequence continues at coordinate 11,627 of PLSD01000004.1, read as the reverse complement.
GCTTTCAGCGCGGCCCTCGACTACATCAATGCCCAGGATTTTGGCCGCCCGCCCCTGCATGCGACTGTGCGCGGCATGATCATGAATCTCCTGGGTACGGCGCAATGCTGGAATGGATATGCCGCCGAGGCGCTGCAATTGAACACCCGCGCGATGCATCGCCGGCTCACGGCCGAGGGTACATCCTTTCAGCGGATCAAGAACGAGGTGCGGCGGGATCTCGCGCTCTATTATCTTGAGTTGACGCAGCTCGACCTGACCATCGTCTCTGAGCGGCTCGGTTTTGCCGAGCAATCCGCCCTGACCTATTTCTGCCGCAAATGGCTTGGGGCTGCCCCCTCGCTCATAAGGTCCCGAGCCTCGGATCAATACCTCACCGGCCATGAGCCGGTTGTCCAAAACGAACAAGTCTGACGCCTCGCTTTTCGTCCAGTTTCCCGCGCGGGTTGAGGCCGGCGCGTTGGAAATACGAGCCGGTTCTGTCCGCAAAAGCAGTGGATGAGGAAACTTCATGAAGGCCATACGTCTTGGCAAACCTGCCAATCTCGACTCCCTAACGCTCGTGGAGGGTGAAGCTCCCGCGCCCGGGCCCGGTGAGATCAAGGTGCGGATTCATGCCGCGTCGCTGAACTTCCGTGACGGGCTGGTGGTGAACGGATTTTTCCCGGCGCCAGAGGGGCTCATTCCCTTGTCCGACGGGGCGGGAGAAGTGGCTGAGGTTGGCCCCGGCGTGAAAGGCTTCGCTATCGGCGACGCCGTCGTCAGCACTTTCCATCCCAACTGGCGCGACGGTCATATCGAGCGCGCCGAGCTCAACAATACGCCAGGCGGCCCGGCGGATGGCTATGCCTGCACCTATGCGACGCGGCCTGTCACCCATTTCACCAAGGCGCCGAAAGGGTTGAGCCACGTGGAGACCGCGACGCTTACCTGTGCCGGTGTTACCGCCTGGCGCGCCGTCATCAGCGACGGCAAGGTAAAGCCAGGCGCGACAGTGCTCGTGCAAGGTACGGGCGGCGTGTCGCTCTTTGCATTGCAATTCGCCAAGGCGGCCGGAGCACGAATCATCGCCACCTCGTCGAGTGCCGAGAAACTGGCCGGCTGAAGGCGCTCGGAGCGGATGAGGTCATCAATTACCGCGAGAGGGAGAATTGGGGTGAGGTGGCATTGGCCCTTACGGACGGGCTCGGCGTCGATCACATCGTCGAAGTCGGCGGCCCGCATACGCTGCGGCAATCCTTCATTGCGGCGCGCACCGGCGGCCATGTGGCGATTATCGGCGCGGTGGGCGGATTCGAGATCGACACCATGCCGTTCGCCATCGTCCAGGCCAAGCGCCTGCGGCTGCAGGCGGTGACGGTGGGTAGCCGCCAGGACCAGCTTGACATGGTGCGCGGTATAGAGACCCATGGCATCAGGCCGGTCATCGACAGCCGCTTCCCCCTGGAAAAACTCGCCGATGCCTTCCGCCATCTGAAGACGGGACAGCATTTCGGCAAAATCTGCATCGACATCACGGAGGCTTAACCATGACGTTCACCACAACCGATCTGACACCTCTCATCGGGACAAGCGTTGCGACGGACAAGGAGACACTTGTCAGCGGCAAAAGTGCCGCGGAACTGCGCACCTTGCTGGAGCAACGCGGCATTCTCGTTTTCCCGCAGATTTCCATGAACGATGAAGAGCAACTAGCCTTCTCGCGCACGCTGGGCGACGTGATCAACCAGGGTGAAAACGGGATCTACAAGATCACGCTTGATAAAAAGATCACGCCCTCGGCGGAATATCTGAGGGGCACGGTGCTGTGGCATATCGACGGCTGGGCCGATGACATTCCGGCCCGCGGCTCGATCCTGAGCGCCCGGGTGCTCTCGTCCATTGGCGGACAGACGGAATTTTCCAACGCTTATGCCGCCTACGAGGAGCTGCCTGCAGAAAAGAAGGCGCAAATCGCGAAGCTGCAGGTTTTCCACACCATGGCCGGCACGCAGCGCGATATTTATGACCAAGTGACGGCCGAACAGGAGGCGGACTGGCAGCGTCATCCGGCCAAGCTGCACCCGCTGGTATGGACTCACCGCTCCGGCCGCAAGTCGCTGCTGCTGGGCTCCAGTGCCGACTGGATCGACGGAATGGACATTGACGAAGGGCGCGCCCTTCTGGCCGAGCTGAAAGCCTGGGCGCGCCAGCCACGCTTCGTCTACCGGCATGAATGGACAGTCGGCGATATGATCATCTGGGACAATTGCGGCGTAATGCACCGTGTCGAGCCCTATCCGGCAGATGCCGGGCGCCTGATGCACCGGGTAACGCTGGAGGGCGAGGAAGCCATTGCCTGAATAACCGGACTGCCAGAAGGCAGCCATTGTAAGGGGGAAGCAGCAATGCGTGTCTGGCAAAGCATATCCTGGGCGGAAGCCGATCAGCTAACCGAGATCGCGAAATTCGCGGAGGAGGTCGGCTTTTACGGCGTTATCAATTCCGAGCATCTGTTCCTGACGCACAAGACGGGCTCAGACTATCCTTATACCGAGGACGGCAAGATGAACCACGCGCTGGATTACGACTATCCGGATGTGTGGGTTTCCTTCGCCGCCATGGCCGCCGTAACGAAGACGCTGCGTTTTTCCTCCTCGGTCTATCTCCTTCCGCTGCGCAAACCCCATCGAGGTAGCGAAAATGGCGGGCACCGCGGCGCTCATCAGCAACAACCGCGTTACCATCGGCTTCGGCGTGGGCTGGCAGAAGGCGGAGTTCAACGCGATGGGCGTGGATTTCCATACGCGTGGCCGCCGTACAGATGAGATGATCGAGGTGATGAACAAGCTGTGGGTCGGCGGCGTAGTCTCGCACCATGAAAGGTTCTTCCAGTTCGACCAGATCGAAATGCGTCCCGTGCCGACCCGCCGCGTGCCGCTTTATTGCGGCGGCAAAAGCCAGGCCGCGTTCAAGCGGGCGGCCATGTTGTGCGACGGTTATATGGGGCCTGGCCATTCGATGAACGAGGTACCGCAGCTTGTGGCCGATCTTAAACGCTACCGCACGGAGGCTGGCCGCGGCAGCGAGCCTTTTGACATTGTCGTGCCAATCCTGCCCATCGACGTGAACCGAGGGGTGGATGATTACAAACGCCTGCGCGATATGGGCGTGACCTCCACCTTCCTGCCTCCTTTCGATGCCGGCGGTGTCGACCGTAACCGCACGGCGGGGTTGGGCCGGGGCTCCAGCATCGATGACAAGAAGCGTATGATGGAGCGCTACGCCGAGACCATTCTGCGTATGCTGGAATAAGGAGGCGCGCATGGTTCTGGCAGGCAAGATCGCTATTGTTACGGGAGGCGCCAAGGGTATCGGACGTGCATGTTGCCTCCAACTGGCGCGAGACGGTGCAAAAATTGCTGTGTGGGACGTGGATGGCGAAGCTGCTGCGGAAACGGCCGAGCTTATAAAGGAGGAGGGCCATGTGGCGTGTGCCTATCATGAGGATGCCGCCGCACGTGATGATATCAACCGCGTGCTTGCGGCCCATCCGCGCGGAACTCGGCCCAGTCCAGGTCCTCATCAACAATGCTGCCGTGGCCGATTTTCATCCCTTCCTCGATGTTACCGACGAAGCGCTGGAGCGCATCTGCCGCATCAACCTCATGGGACCGTTCATCCTGACGCGTGAGGTCATCCCCGACATGCTGCAAGCCGGCTGGGGACGGGTGAGCGCTGTTACAATTTACTCGCGCTGGATCGTGACCCGCATGGGCCGAAACCCGCAGGGGTTCGGTGAGGCCCGGCCTCGGCCGGGCTGAGTAGAGCCGCTTCGGCACAGCCGCGCGCCATCATGCCTCAAGCCTGTAAGCGCACCGAGTATTTGAGGAAGAAATGCGATTGTAACAGTAGCACTATTTTAAGAAAATACAAAAAAATACACCATCACAGCGTCGTGACTATACCTAAGCGGGTACTCGGCGGTTTCTACTTTTCTTGATGGTTGTGTTACGAGAATCTTAATTGTAGGTTCACGCCAGTTTAATAACTGAGGCTTTCTGAATGAGTGATAGGGATTATTTCGTAAGACACGAAAACGGCTCCTTTTCTGGAGTTTTGACAATCAAAGCGATCAAAAAAGAAATATTTTTTATGCGTCAGCCGACACCAACGTTGGCGCTTGATCCAAGCCATTTTGCAATTTCCGAAAACAGCAAGATAGGTTTTCTTTGGCCTCGCCGCCGGCGGACAGGCACCGAATCTTATTATGTGATGATCGATGATCCCTCCTTGGTGCGTCCAATGATGGGCGTTTTACGTCGCTCTCGCGATGGTTCGCGTTACGTCATCGACAAGGCGCGGGGGTTTGGCATCTCGAAGCGTGTTGCTACACAGAAATAATCGTTTCTTATGGCGACTTGTTTTTTCTCAAGAAGTAAGTGCTTCGCGGATGTTTACCGCGAATGTCGATGCCATCGCGGGTAAGAATTCTAGCGATTGCCGGACCAGACGGCGGAAAAATTCCCCGGTTTGGATCGCGCAACCATTTTCTTCTCAAAATCCTGGCCATGCTGTAGGCGGCAGAGCCTTCGTTTGCGAGGCGGCGTAGCTCGGGCACAAATGGCTTATATTTCCCACGATAGGGAATTTCCTTCGGAATTTTCATAGAGTTATTCAGTTGCCTTTATTATCCAGTTCGGCGAGCTGTGTGACGTGGCTCCAGACCGTCGCCGCGTATTTTTGATTCCAATATGGCGTTTGGGAATTATAGGCGCCGACATGCTGCCAGAATTGCGCGGGCTGATTCGGGTCGGCGCCCTGCATGGCCTGCGAGAGTATCCAAGCGCCAACGGAGACGTTTAGGCATCCGTCATTGGTAAGAGCGGTCTTGGTGATTCCCATCGTTGCCAATTTCGGCAACCATGTGGAATTCACCTGCGCTGGCCCCATGTCGTAGGTTCCATTGTTGTTCCAATGGATATGTCCGACATGGCCGCCCTCGGTGGCGAGGATACCGCGCAGGAGAACAACCTGTAGGCTAAATTTATTCGCGGCGGAGACAACGCAGGCGTCGAACACGTCGCCGGCATCCGGCCCGCCGGGGATGACTGTTGCGGCATGTGAGGATTGCACCTCTTGCCTGCCTTTGTCCGCCAGCTTTTCGTAGGCCATGATCCAGGCGCCGGCCTCAACATTGGTGCAAGGATCGGATTGCACCTGGTCAGATGAAAAGCCGATGCGAGACAAGACCGGGAGCCAGGCGGCGGGTATGCCCATAGGGCCGATGCCACCCGCGCCGGCCGCGCTGGTCAAGACGCTCTCGATGGCTGGAACGGGCACTGAGTAAGCCGTCGAGGCCTGCTGTATGCAGGCGAGGGCGATCATTGACTTACCAGCAGCGTGCAAAGGTCGCTGACGCCCGTTGTGATAAATGACCAACCAGCGGGGACCATTACTGATGCAGAGGGTGCTACCGAGTATGAACCATTCGAGTAGTCTTGGCCCTCTGAGGCAGCGTATTGAACTCCGGCCGGTGTCAAAACGTCCAATGTGATGTTTTGGGCGGCGTTATTTGCATAGCAATAGGTTGAAACAAACATCGGCGTTGAGCCGGTGTTGTACCGTCTCTCGCCGTTCGATACGCCGATCTGAAAGCTTGAAGAAAAACCTGCGGCAGAGTCCCAAACTCCGCCGACGCATGACAAAAGAGTGCCGGTAGCGGCGGCGGCAATGGCACCGTTGGGAGAGCAGGAGCCACCTATGCGTTGATTGACAGGCAGGTCCAACTGCTTTGAAACCCCGGCTTCACCGGTACTATCCGCGAAGAACGGAGGGTTGGCAGCCGTTCCGTTCGTTTGCAAAACCAGTTCTGAACCGGAATTGCTAATCTGCACTTGAAGATCGTTGTTGTGGTTCGGACTTTCCATGAGTATGGCTGCTGTGCCGCCGCCGTCCAAAAACGTAGCACCAGATCCGTCAGCACCATTCACACCCGAGAAAAGTGTTCCGTTATAATCGAGGCTTTCTGCATCACCTTCCGGACCAACTGCCACCGATCCATCCGCGTCCGGCGCCGAAGTAAGATATGCCTCATCCTTACCCGTGTCGGCCTGGGTAGAGACCGAAGATGAGCCGCCGTCAGGCGAATAGAGGGTAGCGGTGCTTTTTCCATCCCCGGCGGTGGTTTGCACCTGGGCAGTGCCATTGGTCTCGTTCTGGGCGAGCACCTGGTTGTTGGTGGTAGCGTAGCTCGTGGCGTTGGTGATGCTGTTGGTGCCCATGTTGATGTTGGTCTGCATGGTATTCACAGCAGGGTCGCCCGGAACGGCCACGCGATAGAGGTAATCGTTTTCAAGATTGCCGTTGGTAAAGGCCACAAGGGAGGCGAGGTGCCCGGCGCCGGGATTGGCGTAGCCGGTCATAGACACGCTCCAGCCGCCGTAGGCTCCTTCGGCGATGGTGGGGGCCATGGTTCCATATTGGCCGGAGTAGGGGATAAAGCCGCCTTGCTGACCCGTCTGAGCGGCAATGGCGGGCGCCTGGCTCTGGGGGATGGCATTGCCGCCGGTACTCAGGACCAGCGCCTGGAGGTTGCCTGCGGTGGGCTGGAGAACCTGCACCTGCCATGTCTGGCCGTAGGGATTGGTGGCGGAAACGGACGTGGGCAACATGCCCGTGTTTTCGAGCATCGCCACCGTGATGGCGGCGGGCGTTGTGGCTGTCGCCGCGGCTTCAACTGCCGCGTAATTTTGCTGGATATATTCCTGCGCGGCATCCGCAATCAATCGCTGCTGGCCGGCCGTCGCCGCCACCTCAGTATTGACCATTCCCAGATGCTCGTAATTGACATAGGGCTTTATGGCCATGAGGCCAATTAAAACGGCGAACAGAGCACCCAGTATGGCGGGCATGATTATTCCCCTATTTGAACAACGGAAATGATGTCGCCGTTGCTGATATTGGCAGCGGCGGGGAGGGCAGAGAGAACGCCAGCGGGATCGCTGGCAAAGTCGCCTCCGGTGGCGATGCCAAGGCTGACATCCCCCGGAAACTCCTGATTGAAAGCGTCGATGATGCCGGGCACGGATGGTTCAAAGACATAGACGGTTCGCGTTCCGCTACCGACGACAACGTAGTTGGTAATATTCTTGGGCAGATCAGCGGCGGCCACACCCAACGGGAAGGTTAGGTCTGCGGTGGGAAGCGTGCCGGAGTTGGTGGGCGTGTTCGCGTTGGCCTCCAGGTAGGTCAAAACCATGTTCCGGTATGTCATGAACATTTGCCCTTGCGCCTCGGCCGATATCGCGGCCCGTGGTCCCGTGATGGAGCGGGACCAGTCGCCCTCAAGCGCGCCGAAACCGAAAATGAAGAAGAGAAAAAGCAAGGGGAGAAGGGCGTACATTATGGCAAGCTACCCGACAAAAATAAATTGCGCTGGCGTTCAATTTGGCTCCAAAGCTGCTGGAAATTCCCAGCGCGGATTATCGACCGTATGGAGGTCTCATTGGTTTCCGAGACAAACAGGGGCGATACTTTGAGAAGGCGCGCTGGCGGCGCTTCGACACCGGGAGTGCCCTGCTTCCTCGACGGTATGGCATTCTTGGGGTCGAAGTGCTGGAGGCTAAGATGAAAGACTGCTGATAGTGCATCAGCCAGCGCGTCATTTTGGCCTCCGTTTTTGCGCGCGAAGCGGGCAGAGCCGGTAGGAATATCGTCAGCGCGGGTCGTAGAGATAACCGGGTGCCCAGTACGCGAGTCTGGCGTCGTCTTGTAGAAAGACGACGCCAGATCGGCCCCGATAAATAAATCCGAAAAGGATATATCTAGCAAAGCCATTGATGGTTACTGGTTAAACACGAAAGCGAGCTTGTTTGTATTACCCGCAATGCAACCCGTGGCAATGGTGGCCGGCGTCACCGCAGATGCGGCGGCGGCGGTGCCGCCATTGATCGCAAGGGTCGTGTAGTTGTCCACCGCCGTAGCCTCGGCCGCGCAGGTGGACTGCGACAAACCGCTGTCGGTGATGTTGACATCATTAGAAGCGTCGCCCGTGACAGTCACAGCGCCGCCCCAGGGGTTGATGATGCCGGTTGTGCCGCTGACCATGCTGGACGGTACGTCTCCGGCGGCGATCAGCACCGTATCCGTCAAGGATGCGGTCGATGACGTGCCTGAATAGAGCTGCGCCGATTTCGCATCGAGCGTGCTGATATTCGACGCTTCGGTTCCTACCTTATTGGAGCCGAAAGCCTCATAGAAAATCAGGACGACTGCGCCGATGGCCAACACGGCCAGCAGGTATTTGAAGAGGGTGCCGAGAACTTCTGACAATGTAGGCTCCTGTTGCTGGGGGAAGTTAGTTTGGTATTGTTCCCATTTGTGTGGACACGCCGTTGATCCCAACGAGAACTAAAAGGATCAGGGCATACATGATAAGATCGAAGGCAAAGCCCATGATCTTAACATTCTTGGCTGTCCGATACTGCAGCTCGTCGGCCCATTGCCGAACACGCGCTGCAATTCTTTCCGGAAAATCCGTGAAATCGGACATTGATTCGATATCATCAATCATGTCTGGGCTCGGAAAACCGTAATTCGTGCCGATGAGGGCTTTGGCGAGCGATTCGCCATTCAGCATCCGCCGCCGAATTGCCACAAGGCGTTGGCGTAGCCACGGCGAAGCGAAACGAGCCTGGTCATCAAGGATTTTGGTGTCGGACATGCCTGCTTTCAGCATGGCTGAAAACGTCAAAATCCAGATGAAGCCCTGAATGTCGCGGTAGAAGCTGAAAGGAAAATACTCTTCAGCCTTCATACGAATTTTTGCCGTCCAGTTGGGCAAAGCCCATGTGATCCAGCCGATGATGCTGACTAACACCGCCACGGGGGCGATCATCCAATAGCTGGTGGCCGCGTCTCCAAGCGTAAAGAGAACGGCCGCGCTGCCGTGAACGCTCGATTCGGGGATAACCATTCGGATTGTCGGGAGAACATACACCCCCACGGCCCATACGAGGCCGTACAGGGCCACCAGATAAACCGTGGGTGTGGTGAGGGCCGTTATGAGCGTTCGGCGTATCGTGCGGACTCTGATTTTGGAGTCAATGATGAGGTCGAAGGCATCAGAAATTTGGCCTGCGTTTTCGCCGCCTAGGAGGATTAGGGCCTCGTCATTGGGCACCCATTTCCGCAAGGCTATCGCAAGCTGGGAGCCATTTTGCATCCGCCGGATAATGTCTCCGACGATTTCGGCAGATGATTTCCGCTTGTTCCGAAGCAGCCTTTTTTGAAACCTCTCCAGCGCCGCGACCTGGCCTACCTCATTGCGGATTTGGCCGCTCATGTGGCGGTAGAATTCCTCGCGGACGCCCCAGGAGAACGCCATCTTGTCGAGGGCGAGTTTGGTCTTTTCGCCGGTTGTTCCCAGCGTCATTGTGAGAGCCTGCATCATGCATTCACCTGTTCTTTCGGCACCACCACGTCCACGTTGTCGCCAACGTCGCGCGGGTCCAGCTCGCCGGCCAAAACCATTTCCATGGCGGTTGAGAGGATCGAATTATCGGTATCGGAACGGGCGCGGAAATTGCGCCGTGCTTCATCAGGCCCATGGTTAATAAAATCGTTCATCAGGCGTTGGTCCGTATGGATGACTTCGGCAACTGCCCGCCGGCCCTTGATGCCTTTGCGGTGGCAGGCATCGCAGCCCTCGCCCCGCAAGCGAACATCGGCAAGGTTGCCGTAGGTTTTTAACGCACTCATCAAGCGCGGATGAATAAGCTCGCACGTCTTATCGGTCAGCCGGACTGAACAGGCCGGGCAAAGCAGCGGCGTGAGGCGCTGATTGATGATGCCGCGAATGATCTTTGAGTTGCAGAACATTTTGCGCGGCAAGCGGCCGGGGTCCATGATCTCAATACGATCAGGAACAGAGAATGGGTCTTCGACGTGAACGGTTGATGGAACGCGGTGGCCGGTCATTGCCGCCTGGAAGGCGGCAAGGAATGTCTCAACGCTGCGAAGCTCTCCCAAGAATATCGTATCAGGGTCCATACGGAGTGCGTGGCGGAGAAATTCTGCGAAGAAGTCCCGCCCTTCGCCTCTCATAGCCGCTGATATGACAAGCTGGATTGCAAAGCTCATCGGATATTCCACCGGGTCTTCGATGGTAAGTATCCGTTTTCCGGGGGACCGGCGGGCAAGCTGTTTCAGCAGCTCAAAGAGCGATGTCGTTTTACCGGACCCAGTTGGCCCCGTAAAAATCGTGAGGCCGCTTGGCCCCTCCATGATGAATTCGAGGCGTTCAAGTTGTTCCTGTTTGTAGCCCATGTGACCAAGGGCCATTCTTCCCTGGGGCGCGCGGGGCTTCTGCAATTTCACTATAGGCCGCGCCGGGCTGCTATAATTGGTGCGCCCATATTGTAGGCGGAGAATCATAAATCCGCCACCGCCTTCCTCCGGGTATGCTGGCCCGCGAACTATGCGAACCGATGTAAGCGGAGAGCCTTGCAGCACAGACCCGGAGATTTGTGCGTTTTGAACTTCGGAAGGCGTGAAGGATGCTTCCTTGATCGTGGCAATGCCCTGATAAAAGGCGCGTATAATCGCCGCGCCTTCGGATTGAGTGGTGCGTGAGGCCACGGCCAATTCACCGTCCTCACGGAATTGAATTTCAGTGTGTGTGCCCCGCAACAGAATATGAATGTCAGATACGTTGCAGCTCGCCGCGTGAAAGAGAAGCTTTAACGCGGCATCGCGGTTTTCTAACACCTCTTCAACACGTTCCGGCATCGTGGCCTTATACTCGGCCTCTTGGCTCTCCAGGAAAAAAACAATGTGGTCGAGGTCTGTATATTCGACGGTGAACTTGCGCCCTTTGACGCGGCATTTGTCGATCCACGTCAATAATAGGGTGTGGCTTTTATCGCTTTCCTGCACGAGAACTTTATTCCGTGCATAGTCCACCGCCATTCGCCGCGACAAGGACGGGGGAATTTCTGGCAGATCGCTAGGAGGGATCGCGACCGCGGAGGTGTTAAATTCACCGTCCATAGATTTCTCCCGTCAAAATCCAATCGCCATCATCATTGATGGAGAGGGTATCGAGGCGCAGGCCGGGAATCTGGTCGAAGTGGATCAGCGTGGGAGTGACCGGGAGCGTGATCGTGACGGTTTCTTCCGGGTCGGGGGGAAGGCCCGGCGGAGGTACTGCTGCGGTAGCCCCAGGCAACGGCTGGGGCTGTACCGGCTCGCTGATTTGCGGAGACACACCGATGGGCTGCAAAAGCGCCTGCAACGCGATATTCGACGCGGGGAGGCCCTGGGCGTTGTCCGAACCATTGGGCGAGGCAGGGAAGCCTATTGTCTGCGTGATCGTGTCGCCGCTTCTATCTACCGTCCCGCTGGGGCGTTCTGCGACGGTAGCGCCATCCTGGCGCTCCCAGGTCAAGATGGCTGCGCTATCGGTGCAAGCGGCGTGGCCAAGCGTCCAGGCTTCCACGGTGATCTGTTGGGCAAGGATTTCGCCCACGCATGAAGATAGCCAGGCGGCCGGCATGGGGGTTTTCAGGAGCGGAGAAATCGCCGCTTCCTGTTGCCCACGGCGCATCTCTGCCGCCGCAGCTGGGGGCACTACAAGAGCTGTGCGT
>PLSD01000036.1 GCA_003164135.1 Acetobacteraceae bacterium | reverse complement strand
GCGGCGTCGGCCCCATGACGATCGCGTGCCTGCTCCGCAACACGCTCACGGCGGCAAAACGCATCGAGGCAGGTTGACGGAGTCACGTTTGCGTGGGGAGTCGTCACTGAAACGTAAAGAACACTGGTAATTTCAACCTCCGCGTCATATGACCCGAGTATGAAGCAAAAGGTTACAACCTCACGAGTGCCCGCCAAGCCAGGGACCGCCAAGGCCAAGCCACTTAAGGCGGCGTCTGAGCAGGCGATTGCTGAACCCTATGCCACCGGCTCCACCGCGGCCGCGGTCTCGGAGAAAACCCTGGAACAGGCCATTGGCGTGCAGGTGCGCTACCTGCGCCGGCGGATCGGCATCACGGTCGCCGAACTCGCCACGGCTTCCGGTCTTTCCGGCGGCATGCTCTCAAAAATCGAAAACGGGCAGATTTCCCCCTCGCTCGCCACGTTGCAGGCGCTGGCCTCGGCGCTGAACGTGCCGATCACCAATTTTTTCTCATCATTCGAGGAAAAGCGCGACTGTTCCTTCGTTAAAGCCGGTACTGGCGTGGTGATCGAGCGCCGGGGCACCAAGGCCGGGCACCAGTACAGCCTGCTGGGCGCGGCGCTGGGCGGCACGCTGATTCTGGAGCCGTATCTCATTACGCTCCACAAGGATGCCGCCCCCTACACGGCTTTTCAGCATGAGGGCACGGAGTTTATCTACATGATCACCGGCGAGGTGTTGTACCGCCACGGTGACCAGTCCTACCACCTCACCCCCGGCGACGCGCTGCTGTTCGATTCCGCGGCCCCGCACGGGCCGGAAAAACTCCTGGTGCAGCCTATGACTTACCTTTCCATCATTGCCTATAACCGCGAAACCTCCTGAACCCGCCACGGGAAATCATGCTGAAATCCTATGCGATCATTCTGGCGACCCTGGCGCTGCTGGGATTGATCTCGCTGCTGGCCAACCAGCGCTTCCAAGGCGTGGCGCGCCTGCCCATGCAGATACAGTTGGACGGCACCCCCGGCTGGACCGCGCCGCGCGCGCTAGGGCTCTCGTTCACGCCCATCCTCTCCGCATTTGTGCTGCTGCCAACGGCAGCCTTGCTTGGCGACACGGGCCTTGGCCTGTTTCCGGTGCTGTTTCTCTCGCTCACTTTCGTAGGCATCCACCTGCTGCATATCAAGCTGATGGCCAGGTCGCTGAAGCTGTAGGCGGCTACATTATCGCCGCATAGGCCACGGATAACCCGAGCGACACCGCCAGCCAAGCCGCCGCCGGCAGCATTTTCCAGCTGCGCGATAACCCCATCGCGTAACCCGCCTTCAGCAGATTGTTGCTGCCGCTGGCGATCAGCACGGCGCTGACAATCGCGGCTTCGCTGACCTGGAACTTGCCGTCCAACAGCGAGAAGATGAACGGGTCGATGTCGGAAAACCCGACCGCGAAACTGAGCACGTGCAGGCCGTTGGCGCCAAAATGGCTGGTCACGTAGTCGGTGATCGCAGCAAACACCACGAACAACAGGGCGAACAGAAACGCTACCGGCAGGTCCAGCGGATTAGCACTCACCGCGGCATGTTCCGCCGTTGTGCGATCCTTGGCGCGGTACGCCAGAAACGCGGCAATCCCCAGCGGTATTACAAACAGTACGGCAAACGGCAGCGCCAGGGCACGGGCCGCGTTGGCATGGCCCAGCAGGATAATTACCACGAACAGCCGCGCGTACATCATGGCGGTGGCGATGAGCACGGCGGCGGGGGCTAGCGCCGCCTGAGCCGGTTCCGCCCGCGCGGCGCGCGCCAGCACCACGGTGGCGGCGGTGGAGGAATACATGCCGCCCAGCAGCCCGGTGAGCAGCGTGCCGGCGCGTGGGAACAAGTAGCGGTGCGCGAGGTAGGCGAGATAGGAAATTCCGGAGATGACCAGCACGGCCATCCACACCTTGGTGTAGGTGATGCCGGAGAGGCCGGGAATTTCCGCATCCGGCAGCAGTGGCAATATCAGCCCGGCGAGGATGAAGAACTTCGCGAGAGTGACACCTTCCTCCGCGGGGAAGGCATCGGAGAATTTGCGGATTTCCTTCTGCTCGCCCAGTGCCAGCAGGGTCACGATGACCAGCGCCGCCGTGAGTACGATGGGAGCCACCAGCACCACCGGCCCCAACGCAAAGGCCAGCAAGGCGATCATCGTCGGCAGCAGCGCCGGGTCGCCCGCCTCCACCCGTTTCCAGTATTCCAGCATCAGCAGCCCGCCCGCCACCGCGAAGCCCACGCAGAACGGCACTATGGGGGCCACGACCCAGAGCACATAGCCAAGGGCGGCCACCAAAGTGATGGTGCGAGTGGTGCCAAACCCCAGGGCGACGGGGACTTCCAGCCCGTTGCCGCGCCGGCGGTAGGCGTGCAGTTCCAGCCCAATGAGGAACGCCAGCGCGATGGTGCCGAGGAAGGCGCCGAGCAGCGGGGGGATGAAACTGGTCATGCGGCGCGCAACGCCGCCAACCCCTGTTCCAGGTCTGCGATCAGGTCGTCCATGTTCTCTAAGCCAATCTGGAAGCGCGCCATTTTACCCTCGAATTCGCCCGTGCCCGCCGAGCGACGGATGGTCCCGGTGGTCGGCAGCACCAGGCTCTCATACCCACCCCAGCTGGCGCCGATGCCAAACAGTTGCAGGGCGTCGATCATCGCCACCACCGCCTCGGGCGAATATTCCGGCTTGAACACCACGCCGAACAGGCCGCAGGCGCCGGTGAAGTCACGCACGAAAAACTCATGGCCGGGACAGGAGGGCAGGGCCGGGTGCAGCACGCGCGCGACCTCCGGCCGGGCGGCGAACCAGTGGGCGAGGTGCAATGCTGCCCCACCTTGCGCTTTCAGGCGTAGGTTCAGCGTGCGCAAACCGCGCAGCGCCAGCCAGCAGTCATCGGGCGAGGCATAGGAGCCGAGCTCCAGCGCGCCGAAGCGCAGCCAGCGCCAGTCCTCGTCGCAATTTACCGTTACCGCGCCAAGGATGATGTCAGAATGTCCGCCGGCGTATTTGGTCAGGGCCTGGATGGAGACATCCACCCCATGCGTGAACGGCTGGAAATTCTGGATGCCCCAGGTGTTGTCCATGAACAGTTTTACGCCGGCCGTATGCGCGACGCGGGCGAGCATCGGGATGTCCTGGACCTCGAACGTGTGGCTGCCGGGGCTTTCGGTGAACAGCACGCTTGTGTTGGGGCGCAACGCGGCGCGCGCGGCATCCTCGCTGAGCATCGGGTCGTAATAATTTGTTTCCACGCCATAGCGGCGCAGCAGCCCGTCGCAGAAGGTACGAGTCGGGCCGTAGACCGAATCGGGCACCAGCAGATGGTCCCCGGCTTTAAGGTACGCCAGCAGCGGTACGGTAATAGCGGCCAGGCCGGAACCTACCACCTGGCAGCGCGTGCCGCCCTCGACCTGCGCGATCATGGCCTCCAGCGCGAAATGCGTCTCGTTGCCGCATAGGCCGTAAATATCCACCGGCTCCAGCACGTGCCGGCCGGTGTCCAGCTTGGTTGCCATGTCCGGGTAGAGCACGGTGGAGCCGCGCACCAGTTTCGGGTTTACAAAGCCATAGGCCTTGGTCGGGTTACGCCCGCCCTGCACCAGCGCCGTTTCAATTTTCTTCGTCATTCAAACCTCAACAGGCGTATCATCCCGCGCGCCCCATTCTACCCAAGATCCATCATAAAGCGCGCCCTCGGGCAGGCCCGCAACCACCAGTCCCAAAGTGAGTACGGCGGCGGTGATGCCAGAGCCGCAGCTGGTCACCACTTTGGTTTCCGGCCCCACCCCGGCGGCGGCGAATTTTTCGCGCAGCCGCTCAGGCGGGAGCATCAAGCCGTTGTCCAGCAAGGCGGCAAAAGGCAGCGATTTGGCACCCGGAATATGCCCGCCGCGCATGCCGGCGCGCGGTTCGGGCACCGAGGCGTTGAACCGCCCGGCGGCGCGTGCATCGAGCACCAGGGCTTCGTGGGTTTCCAGGTTGCGGCGCATATCGTCCAGCCCGCGCACCATGTTGCCGCGGAAGGTGGCGGTGAAATGGCCGGATGGGGCGGTGGCAGGTTCGCCGGATTCGACCGCTTGGCCCGCGGCCACCCAGCCGGGCAGTCCGCCGTCCAGCACGGCAACATTGTTATGCCCGAACACGCGGAACATCCACCACAGCCGCGCGGCGGAAAACAGCCCGCGCTGGTCGTAGACGATCACCTGGCCGGTGGAACTTACCCCAAGAGCGGCCACGGCGGCGGCAAACGCGGCCGGGGCGGGGAGCATGTGCGGTAGCGGCGTGTCATGGCCGCACACCGCATCGAGGTCAAAAAACCGCGCGCCGGGAATATGCGCATCCAGGAACAGCGCGTGGGCGTCCTTCGCCTCGTTGGGCAGGTAATAGGTGGCATCCAGCACGCGCACGCCGGGCAAGCCCCGCGCGCCGGCCAGCCAGGATGCCGCTACGAGCGGGAGCATTACCCGCGCGCGGCGGCGACGAGGGCACGCACCCGGTCGGCGGCGGCGGAACCCTTCACGGCCTCGCGCCAGGCGATTTCGGCGACGCGCTGATGCGCCGCCACCGCGTCTTCCGCACCGGTGATCATCGCCACGCCGGACTGCATGCCGGGTGGCGCATCGGCCGGGAAAGGATTGACGGCGAGCGTCGCGCGCTCACGCGAGCGCAGCAGGGTGAACGGCCCGTTCGGCTCGCCATGGGCCATCAGGCCAAGCTGCAGGCCGATCGGCTCGCTCTCCATTAAATTTGCCACCAGTTCCATCTCGCGCAGGGCGGTCTCACGCGCGGCAGCGCGCAGCTGGTCGCTGACCACGGTGCTGCCGGCCACGCCCTCGGCGAGGAATTTTTGGATCGAGGCGGGGGTGAAAATGCCGATGATCGAGGGCTTGCGCGCCGCGTACATGCGTTTGCGGGCAATCATCACGCTCATCAATTGTTCAACGGCGGCACGGGCCGAAGCGCGGTCGGCGCCTTGTGTCTCGGCGGCTTCGTCGAACATCTGCGCCAGGGTGGAATCGTACTGGTCGGAGGAGATCAGGTAGCAAACCGGCCCGAACACCTGTAAAATCTGGTCGGAGGTTTCCTCGATCTGGCGGATGCGCTCCGTGTAGCCGACCGGTTTGGCGTAATATTCGACGCCAATGCCGAGCAGGGTCAGCGGCGAGATTTTCAGCAGCTCGGCCAAGCGGTTCACGGTGTCGAGTTTGATCACCTCGCCCTTTTCGTAGCGGTATAAAGCGGCGCGCGAGACACCCAGGCGAGCAGAAATTTCTTCCGCTTTCAGCCCGGATTCCATGCGATAGGCGCGCAATTGCTGGCCAATTTCATTGAAACGCATCGTTTTATTCCTTTATTTACGCATTTTCAAAGCGAAGCCGCGTCCAGATCATGTCATCCGCTCCAGCGATGAAACGAAAATTGACACCCAAGCCATTTATACAGGAACTGTCGAAAAATACAAAAAAATGTTACTTGTGGTGAGAATTTAATCTTGGCCCTGAAAAAGCGACGTATAACGGGCACACGCGCGGTGTAGCGGGCGTGACGCAACTCTTGGTGCGGGCCGCGTTTTCGTGCATCTACCACGGCATGAAATCTGAACGAATACTGCTGCTTGCGCTGGCGGTTGCCCTGGGCCTGGGTTGCTTCCTGATTCTTCTGCCATTTCTACCAGCCATGTTGTGGGCGGCGATTCTGGTTTACTGCCTGTGGCCTGCTTACATGGGTTTCAGCCGCTACGTCCGGCCCTCAATCGCGGCGTTTGTCATTACGCTGGTGGTGGCGGGCATTGTGCTCGTCCCGCTGGTGCACCTCGCCCTGGTTGTGGCCAAGGAAGCGCGGCACAGCCAAGCCTGGGTGCAGGATGCCATGCAGAACGGGATGCCGCCGGCACCGGCGTTTTTGTCGAAAATCCCATTGGTTGGCGGCATTCTGACAGATTTCTGGAATAATTCGGCCGATGACCTGGGCGGCACCGCCGCTACATTGCAGCCGGAGCTGGAAAGCATTGCGCATTCGGGCATCATGCTGCTGGCCAAGATCGCGCATGGGTTGATCGGGACCGTGGTGGCGCTGTTCATTGCGTATTTCTTTTTCCTCGGCGGGGCGCAGATCATTGCGCGTATCCGGCTGCTGCTGGTGCGGATCATGAACGAAAATCGGGTGACGGATTTGTTCACGCTGGTTGCCGGTACGGTGCGGGGCGTGGTGTTTGGCATTGTCGGCACGGCGGCGTTGCAGGGCGTGCTTTATACCATCGGTTTCGAGTTGGCGCGCGCGCCGCAGGCGTTGCTGCTGGCTTCCCTTGCCGGGCTGATCTCCATCATCCCGGCGGGCGCCATTATCGTCTACGTGCCGCTGTGCCTCTATCTTTTAGCCGAAGGTCACCCTGTTATCGCGTTGATGCTGCTGGTGTATTGTTTTGTTGTTGTCGGCGGCGCGGACTCGATCGTGCGGCCCTGGCTGATCTCAAGAGGGGCGTCGCTGCCTTATGCGTTGACGCTTATCGGTGTGCTGGGTGGCGCGATTGCTTTTGGCGCGCTGGGTATTTTTTTGGGGCCGGTGCTGCTCGCACTTGGGCTGGCGGTGGCGGAAGAGTTCGCCGGGCAGCCGCGCGGGGCGTGGCGCCAGCCATGAGCGGGATGTTAATTAAAAATTAACTAGTTTGTGGGATAGGGATGGCATGTATCAGCAAGCTTCATCCCTGGTTAAGCGCCGCGCCGCTGAAAGTCTCGGCCGGATTGCGGAGGACGAGGTGGCGCTGTTTTGGCAAAGCAAAGGTTTTGCCATTCTGGCCCAGCGGTTGCGGACCGGTGCGGGAGAAATCGACCTCGTTGTAGCCAATGCGGGCGTGCTGGTGTTTGTTGAGGTGAAAGCCCGCAAAACGATGGCCGAGGCGGCTTATGCAGTGTCTCCGCGGCAGCAGGCGCGGTTGCTGGAAGCGGCCAGCCTGGCGTTGGCTACTCATTCCCACTGGGAGCGTCCTGGTGTCCGTTTTGACGTGGCGCTGGTCTATGCTGGCGGCATTGAACACATTGAGGATGCGATCCGGTATAATTAAGTCGCGAAGGCAGCCAGCAGGCGGGCGTGCGCGCGGGTGCCGCGATGGAAACAGGCAAGTTCGAATTTCTCGTTGGGGGAATGGATGCAGTCGTCATCCAGGCCAAAGCCGGCCAGCAGGGTTTCCAGCCCCAGATGGGTTTTGAAAGCTTCCACCACGGGGATTGAGGCGCCGCAGCCGACAAGGGCGGCCGGTTTGCCGAATTCGGCGGCCAGGGCATCGCGGGCGGCGCGCATGAAGGGGGCGTTGAGGTCCATGGCGAAGCCGGGGGCGGCGCCGAAATGCTTGAACTCGGCTTTGGCGTCGGGGGATAGGCGGGCGGTGACGAAATGCTCGAAGTTTTTCACGATCTTTTGCGGGTCCTGGCCGGGGACGAGGCGGAAGGTGAGTTTGGCCGTGGCCTGGGCCGGGATGACGGTTTTGGTGCCCTCGCCCTGGTAGCCGCCGTAAATGCCATTGATGTCGGCGGTGGGGCGCGCCCAGAGCTGGGCTAGAGGGACTTGGCCTTGTTCGCCGGCGGGGGTGTGCAGGCCGACGTCGCCGAGGAATTCCTGCGGGTTGAAGCCGAGTTGGGCCCAGGAGGCGAGCAAGGCTTCGGGCACCGGGGCGATGCCGTCATAAAAACCGGGGATCTGGATGCGGCCGGTGCCGTCGTGCAGGTCACCCAGGATGCGGGTGAGGGCGTTGATGGGGTTGAGCGCGATGCCGCCGAACAGGCCGGAATGCAGGTCGCGGGACGGGCCTTTGATGGTGACTTCCACCGCCGCCAGGCCGCGCAGCGAGGTGGTGATGGCGGGGGTGGTGAAATTCCACATGTTGGTGTCGGCGACCATGACGAAATCGGCGCGCAAATTGTCGCGCTCCTTGGTGAGGAGTTCGGCGAGCGAGGGGCTGCCGCATTCTTCCTCGCCTTCCAGCAATATGGTGAGGCGGACCGGGAGTTTGCCGGTCATGGTGAGGTGAGCGCGACAGGCCTCGAAAAAGCTGACGACCTGGCCTTTGTCGTCCACAGCTCCCCGGGCGACGATGCGTTTGCCGCGCGGGCCGTCAACGAGTTGCGGATCGAACGGGTCGGAGTGCCAGAGGTTTAGCGGGTCGGCGGGTTGGACGTCGTAATGGCCGTAGAAGAGCACGTGCGGGGCGGTGGGGCCGGCCCCGTGATGGGTGGCGATGACGCCGGGCAGGCCGGTGGTTTCCGAAAGGCGGGCGGTAAAGCCCATTTCGGCCAGGGTGTCGCGCGCCCACTCGGCGGCTTGGCGGCAGTCCGCGGCATGGGCCGGCTGGGCGCTGATGCTGGGGATGCGCAGCAGGGAAAACAGCCGTTGCAGTGAGGTTTCGAGCGTGGCGTCGATGTGCGAGAGGATTTGTTTCATGCGTCTATTTGGGGGGCGGAGGGGTAAAAGATCAATGCGGCTTGATTTGGAGTAAAAACTCGCCGAAGAGCGCGGTATGACCGAACTTTTGCTGCATAATACCCGGACCCGGGCCAAGGAAATTTTCAAGCCGATCGATCCCGCCAATGTGCGGGCTTATTTGTGTGGGCCGACGGTGTATGACCGGGCGCATATCGGCAACGCGCGCAATGTGGTGATTTTTGACGTGCTGATCCGGCTGCTGCGGCGGCTGTATCCTAAAGTGACGTATGTGCGGAACATCACGGACATCGACGACAAGATCAACACGCGGGCGAAGGAGCGGGGGCTCAGCATTGCCGAGGTGACGGAGGGGCCGATCCATTATTACCATGAGGATATGGGGGCGCTGTATGCGTTGCCGCCGGATATCGAGCCGCGGGCGACGGAGCATTTGGGCGAGATTATCGAGATTATCCAGCGGCTGATTGCCAATGGGCATGCATATGAGGCCGAGGGGCATGTGTTGTTTGCCGTGGCTTCCGACCCTGATTACGGGAAATTTTCCGGGCGCTCGCCGGAGGATTTGATTGCGGGGGCGCGGGTGGATGTCGCGCCGTATAAGCGTGATCCGGGGGATTTTGTGTTGTGGAAGCCTTCCACGCCGGATTTGCCGGGCTGGCCGAGCCCTTGGGGGCGGGGGCGGCCGGGGTGGCATATTGAGTGCTCGGCGATGTCATGGCGCCATCTGGGCGAGAATTTTGATATTCATGGTGGTGGGGATGATTTGATTTTTCCGCATCATGAGAACGAGATTGCGCAGTCATGCTGTGCGTTTCCGGGATCGCATTTTGCCAATGTGTGGGTGCATAACCGCATGCTGCTGGTGAACGGCGAGAAGATGAGCAAGTCGCTTGGGAATTTTTTGGTGCTGCATGATGTGTTGCAGACGGCACCGGGCGAGGCGGTGCGATATTTGTTGATGCGGACACATTACCGCGCGACGCTGGATTTTTCGCAAGCTGGGTTGGTGGAGGCGCGTAAGGAGTTGGATCGGTTTTACCGGGCGATTGCCTCGCATCCGGGCGTGAAGGCGGCCGGCGTGGTGCCGGAATGTGTGCTGGAGCCGTTGCTGGATGATTTGAATACGCCGGGGGCGATTGCGGGTTTGCATAGCCTGGCGGATGCGGCGTTGGCGGGGGATGCCACGGCGGCGGCGGGGTTGCTGGCGGCGGGGCAGGTGCTGGGGCTGTTTAATGTGTCGCCGGAGACATGGTTTCAGGGCGGCGGGGATGCGGCGAAGATCGACGGGCTGATTGCTGAACGCAAGGCGGCGCGGGCGGCGAAGAATTTTGCGCGGGCTGATGAGATTCGTAAAGAACTTGAGGCGGATGGGGTTGTTCTGGAGGATGGTCCGCAGGGCACGATCTGGCGGCGCAAATGACCGGGCGGAATGGCGGCGCGGAGCTGGAGCCGATTGAGCCGTCGCCGGTGGTGATATTGGTGCGGCCGCAGTTGGCGGAGAATATTGGTTCGGTGGCGCGGGCGATGGGCAATGGCGGGTTGTTTCATTTGCGCATTGTGGCGCCGCGTGATGGCTGGCCGCAGGAGCGGGCGTGGCGGACGGGGTCTGGGGCGCATCGGATATTGGATTCTGCTGTGGTTTTTGACAGCGTGGCGGATGCGGTGGGGGATTTGCATCGGGTTTTTGCGACGTGTCCGCGGCCTCGGCATATTATTAAACCCGTGTTGACGGCGCGCGGCGGGGCGGCGGAGATTGTGGCGATTGGGCAACGCGGGTTGCGGTGTGGGGTGCTGTTTGGGCCGGAGCGGGCGGGGTTGGATAATGATGATATTGCCTGCGCGGATAGCCTGATTCGGTATGATTTGAATCCGGGATTTATGTCCTTGAATTTGGCGCAGGCGGTGATGGTGTTTGGCTATGAATGGTGGCTGGCGCGGCAGGGGGAATTGCCGGTGCGCGAGTTGCAGACGAATGAGACGGTGCCGGCGACGAAGGCTGATCTGGACCATTTCATGAAGCATCTGATTCATGAGTGCGATGAATCGGGGTTTTTGAAGAATGAGCAGAAGCGGCCGACGATGGTGCGTAATTTGCGGCATTTTTTCACGCGGGGGGAGATTACGCGGCAGGAGTTGAATACGCTGCATGGGGTGGTGAGCGAGCTGGTGCGGGGGAGGAAGATGCGGGCGAAGTGAGGGGGTGCTCCACGTGGAGCACTTGTGAGGAAGTGGTTATAACATACTGTTAGTGTGGTTTAATTTTTTGCTTGCACCCCAATTTGTGCGGGTTTGTGTCGGAAAAGGAATGAGTTGGCGGGGGGTGGCGGATTGCGCTGCGCTTATCCGCTCTACGCGGGATATAACAACCGGAAAAACCAAGATATTTTGGCTTGGCGGTGAAATCGTGCTTATACAGAAAATCTTAAAATCACTGGATTTCAAGTCCAATGTGCCCACCGCAAATGGTATTAGAGTCAAATTCATCTCCTGTGTTATCCACACTCATGCCGTCGGAAGTTACTGTAATTGCATGGCCATTTGAGTTTATTATTCCAGTAATTCGGATGGTATTTTTGTTCATATAGTATACATCCAAAACGACATTTCCGTATTCATCAAGTACCGATAGTTCATGTAAGTTCAACCGTGGTGACAACGTCGCATGCTGCGGTAAAATCAGAATTTTGTTGTCAGTTATGCGGGCAAGGAGATAGCCTTCTGGGCTTCTAACATTTGCGCTCACATAAATTGTATTATCCGTACCCCGATCGATAGTTATTACAGGCTCATTTGCGACCTGGACGGCGGTATAAGGAAACACAGAACTACCAAAACTGTTATTGCCTAGCAAAAGCGTGATTGTGTTGCCGCCCGGACATATATTGGACGGAGAGGGTAAGTCATCAGGTACAAGGCCGGTAGGATTTTCGGACAAATAAACTTGGCTTGAATATGAGTTTATATGGTCAACGAGAAACCACGTTAGTCCAATTAAGCCCAAAATACCCGCGAAACGGAGCAGTATAGAGTAGTTTAAACTGAGCAACCAAAGCGCAGCAAAGACCGCCGATACAATGAAGCAAATATCCGCGCCCGAAAAATCTTCTACGGAGGTTAAGGTTCCGCCAACGATGCCGCCGATCATAGCGACGACGCCTCCAGAGACCTCCCATCGAAGTATATCTCTAAGCCAAGAAATGACCTTAAGATACGCGCTGAACAGGCGCGTTCGCTTGACCGACGTGAACATTGGCATCCAACCTGCTGCTTCGCGGGATGATCACATATGTCGATCTTCTCGTCGAGTAGCGCATAATCGCGTTATCTAGACCAGAAGTCGTGGATGGGGCGGGGGAGTTCGCGGGCGGGGAAAGGCGTGGATGGCACGGTCGAGCCGGGCCATGACAGGGTGAGGGCGGGGGAGAGATGTCAGCCCGCGCTGGCATGACGAGAAAAGGGCGGGGGTGGTGGCGCAATGATGGTGTTTCACGAGCCATCGGCGGGTTACGCTTGCGCTTACCCGCCCTACGTTTTGAGGTGATGACGGTGGGGGAGTGGGGGCGGGGTTAGGAAATTGCGTGGATGGCGCTGGTGGGTTTTAGGGGGGTTAGTTTGGTTGGGCCGGGTTTGGCCTCGGTGAAGATGGTGCCGCCGGAGAAGAAGATGTCGACTTGCTGGCCGGGGGTGAGGCTGGAGTCGAGCAGGGCGTCGGCGGTCATGGCGGCTTGCAGGGTGGTGCCGGTGTTGGTGACGCTGATGCGGGCGTGGGCGCCGGTGGCGGCGATGCGGGTGATGCTCCAGGCGCCGCGCGGGTTGGGGCGGGGGATGACGTGGTGGGGGCGGATGAAGGTTTGCACTGGGCCTTCGGGTGCCGCGGCTTCGCCCAGGTAGAAGCCGGCTTGCGCGATGACGGTGCCGTTGTGCACGCGGCTGGGGATGTGGTTGCTCTCGCCCAGGAACTCGTGGACGAAAATGCTGGTGGGGTGCTGGTAGATGTCGATCGGCGTGCCTTGCTGGCAGATTTTGCCGGCGTTCATGATGACGACGCGGTCGGCGAGGTCGAAAGCTTCCTCTTGGTCGTGGGTGACGAAAATGGTGGTGATGTGCATCTCGTCATGCAGTTGGCGCAGCCAGCGGCGCAGGTCGCGGCGGACTACGGCGTCGAGCGCGCCGAAAGGTTCGTCGAGGAGGAGGACGCGGGGCTGGCTGGCGAGCGCGCGGGCCAAAGCAACGCGCTGGCGCTGGCCGCCGGAGAGCTGGGCGGGGTAGCGCGAGGCGAGGGTTTCCAGTTGGATGAGTTTTAACAACGCGGCGACACGGGTTTTTACCTCGGCCTTGGGCACTTTGCGGATGCGGAGTGAAAAAGCGATGTTCTCGAACACGGTCATGTGGCGGAACAGCGCGTAATGCTGGAAGACGAAGCCGACGCCGCGCTCTTTGGGGTGGCGGGCGGTGGCGTCGAGGTCGCCGATGTTGATTTTGCCGCGATCGGGCTGGTCCAGCCCGGCGATGAGGCGCAGCAAAGTGGTTTTTCCGGAGCCCGACGGGCCGAGCAGGGCCAGCAGCTCACCGGGTTTTACGGTGAGGGAGACGTCGTTAAGCACCGTGTGGCCGCCGAAGGCGCGGGAGACGTGGGAGATGGCGATTTCAGTGGACATATTTAGGCAGCTTTCTTGCGTCGCACGGCGTGGATTTCGTCGCGGTGCCACCATTCGAGGGCGGATTTCAGGATGAGGGTGACGAGGGCGAGCATGGCCAGCAGGGAGGCGCAGGCGAAGGCGGCCTGGATTTCGTAGCTCTCGTAGAGGGATTCGACGGCCAGGGAGAGTGTGTCGGTGGAGCCGAATATTTTGCCGGAAACGACAGAGACGGCGCCGAACTCACCCATGGCGCGGGCGTTGCAGAGCAGCACGCCGTAGAACAGGCCCCAGCGGAGTTTGGGGAGCGAGACGCGGAAGAAGATTTGCAGGCCGCTGGCGCCCAGCGTGACGGCGGCTTCTTCTTCGTCGTTACCCTGTTCCTGCGCGAGGGGAATGATTTCCCGCGCGACGAAGGGGAAGGTGACGAAGATGGTGGCGAGGATCATGCCGGGGAGGGCGAAGATGATCTGGATGTTGTGGTTGGCGAGCCAGGTGCCGAACAGGCCGTTGAGGCCGAACAGCAGGACTTCCAGCAGGCCGGCGATGACCGGGGAGATGGAGAAGGGAAGGTCTATGAGGGTGATGAGCAGGTCTCGCCCGATGAAGTTGAAGCGGGCGATGCACCAGCTGGCGCAGATGCCGAAGATGAGGTTGGCCGGGACGACGACGAGGGCAATGATGAGGGTGAGGGTGATGGCGGAGCCGACGTTGGGGTCGGTGATGGCGGTGAAATAGTCGGCGATGCCGGCCGAGAAGGCCTCGGTGAAGACGACGAGCAGGGGCATGACCAGGAACAGGCCCATGAAGGCGAGCGCGATGCCGATGAGGATGTTTTTAACCACCGTGACGGCGCCTTACCCACGCCTGTAAAAGATTGATGGTGAGCAGGAGGAGGAAGGAGACGCCGAGCATGAGGGTGCCGATGGCGGTGGCGCCCTGGTAGTCGAATTCGTCGAGCCGGGCGACGATGAGGAGGGGGACGATCTCGGAGACCATCGGTTTGTTGCCGGCGATGAAGATGATGGAGCCGTACTCGCCGAGGCAGCGGGCGAAGGCGAGCGCGAAGCCGGTGAGCAGCGAGGGCAGGATGGCGGGGAAACTGATGCGCAGGAAGATTTGCAGCGGGGTGGCGCCCATGAGGGAGGCGGCTTCCTCCTGCTCGGGCTCCAGGTCCTCGATGACCGGCTGCACGGTGCGGACGATGAACGGGAGGGAGATGAACATCATGGCGACGACGATGCCCGATGGGTTGAAGGCGATGTGGATGCCGAGCGGGGCAAGGAGGGCGCCGAGCCAGCCGTTGGGGGCGTAGAGGGTGGAGAGCGCGATGCCGGCGACGGCGGTGGGCAAAGCGAAGGGGAGGTCGATAAGGGCGTCGGCCAGGCGGCGGCCGGGGAAGCGGTAGCGGGCGAGCACCCAGGCGACCAGCAGGCCGAAGCCGGCGTTGACGACGCTGGCGTATAGCGCGGTGGAGAGGCTGACGCGAAGGTCACCCAGCACGCGGGGTTCGAGGATGACGTTGAAGAAACCGCGCCAGCCGAGGCCCGCGGTGAACCAGAGCATGACGCCCAGCGGGGCGAGCACGATGAGCACCAGCCAGACCAAGGTGATGGTCAGGCTGGGCGCGAAGCCGGGCAGGATGGAGGGCTGGCGCCACTGGAAGCGGCGGCCAGCGATGCCAACGGAGGCGGAGGCGCTCATGCGGATGCTTTAGTGAGGGGCAAAGAAGTCTTGGCCGGTCTGGCCGTAGGCTTGGTCGAAGATGCCGCCGAAGCCGAAGAACTTGGGCTGCGCCTTTTCCCAGCCGCCGAAAGCGTCCTCCACGGTGACGGTTTTAACGTCGGGGAATTGGTGGGCGTATTTGGCTTTAGCCACCGGGTCACGCGGGCGGTAGAAGTTGCGGCCGATGATGTCTTGCCCTTCAGGGGAGTAGAGATATTCGAGGTAGGCGGTGGCCAGAGCGCGGGTTCCGTGTGCGTCGGCGTTTTTATCGACGACGGCGACCGGGGGTTCAGCGAGGATGGACAGGGAGGGGACGACGATCTCGTACGAGCCGGGGCCGGACTGCTTGATGGAGAGGAAGGCGTCTGATTCCCAGCCGACCAGAACGTCGCCGATGCCGCGCTGGGTGAAGGTGAGGGTGGAGCCGTGGGCGCCGGTGTCCAGCACCGGGACGTTGGCGAAGAAGGCTTTGAGATAGGCCAGCGCGGCGGTGGTGTCGCCGTGGTTGGCTTGCAGCGCCCAGGCCCATGCGGCGAGGACGTTCCAGCGGGCGCCGCCGGAGGTGTGGGGGTTGGGGGCGACGATCTGCACGCCGGGCTTGATGAGGTCGCCCCAGTCCTTAATGCCTTTGGGGTTGCCGGCGCGGACCAGGAACACGATGGTGCTGGTATAGGGCGTGGAATTGTAAGGAAGCCGGGACTGCCAGTTGGCGGCGATGAGGCCTTTTTTGGCGATGGCGTCGATGTCGTAGGCGAGGGCGAGGGTGACGACGTCAGCGGGCAGGCCCTCGATGACCGCGCGGGCCTGGGCGCCGGAGCCGCCGTGGGAGAAATGCAGGGTGGGGGTGGTGCCGGTTTTTTGCGTCCAGTAGGCGGCGAAGGCTTTGTCGTAGTCGGCGTAGAGCTGGGCGGTGGGGTCGAAGGAGACGTTCAGCAATGTTTGCGTATCAGCCTTGGCGGCATGGCCGGTGAGGGCGGCGGCGGAGGCCGCGCCGGCGAGGGCGAGCGTGTGGCGGCGTGTGAAGGCTGTCGGCATTGTGAGCATCCCTGATAGTGTTACCCGATTGTCTCGGCTCATGGGCTATATAGCTTTGTATCCTATTGATGCAATAGGAATAAAGTTAATATGGAAAAATTTTGCTGTATGCCTAAAAATTTTTGGGCTTTTCGGAAAAAATTACGGGGAATGTGTTGGTTTTAACATGGGCGCATGAAGCGGGCGCATGAAAAAGGGCCCGGCGAGGGTGAACTCGCGGGGCCCTTTTTGTTGGGCGGCCTTATGTGCCGGGAGGCAGGTGGCTTGCGCCCTTTCCGCCCGGCATGGCGGGGTTAGTCGGCTGCCAGGGCCATTTGCTTGCGGGCCAGGGATTGGGCGACGTAGCCCTCCACGGCTTCGGCGATTTTGTCGGCCTGGTTGGCGAAGACATGGTCGGCGCCCTCGAACACGCGGTAGTCGATGGCGACGCCCTTTTGCAGGTTGAGCTTGTCGACGAGTTTACGCACCGAGATTTCCGGCACCATTTCGTCGGAATCGCCATGGATCATCAGGCCGCTGCACGGGCAGGGGGCCAGGAAGCCGAAGTCGTAATGCGCGGCGGGCGGGGCGACGGAGACCCAGCCGGAGACTTCCGGACGGCGCATGAGGAGCTGCATGCCGACGAAGGCGCCGAAAGAGTAGCCGGAGATCCACAGACCGCCGTGGCCGGGGTTGAGGGCCTGCATCCAATCCAGCGCGGCGGCGGCGTCGTTGATTTCGCCCATGCCGCCGTCAAACTTGCTTTGGCTGCGGCCGACGCCGCGGAAATTAAAGCGCATGACGGAAAAGCCCAGGCGTTGAAACACCTGATACATTGAATAGGTAATGCGGTTATTCATGGTACCGCCATGCAGCGGGTGCGGGTGCAGGACTAGCGCCAGCGGGGCGCCGCGTTCCTTGGCATGGTGGTAACGTCCTTCCAGGCGGCCTTCCGGCCCGGCAAACATCACTTCAGGCATTCTCTAACTCGTCTTTCATAATTACCGTGTAACTGCAAAACTTCGCTATGGAGTATTTCCTAGCTACGGGCCGTCGTTTTTCCATCCGAATGTTGACCTGTGAGGTCCGGATACTTAAGTCTCCTCAAGGCTTCTGGGTGGCATTCCGATTGGTTTACCGTTTGGGTTTCCCCTCAGAGCTGCTAATATAGACTGCTTATGGTCAGATTATCCACGGAAATGTCGCATGGCCCTTATGTTTTTAACGGAGACGGTTCGGGCTTACAGGGAGCGTGACCCCGCGGCGCGGTCAAACCTTGAGGTTTTGCTGTGCTATCCTGGGTTGCACGCGACTGGGATTCACCGGATTTCGAGCTTCTTCTGGCGGCACGGGCTTTACACAACCGGGCGGTTTATCTCGCATATCGGGCGGTTTCTGACCGGGATCGAAATCCACCCTGGCGCGAAACTGGGACGGCGATTCATTATCGACCATGGCATGGGGGTGGTGATCGGCGAGACCGCGGTGGTGGGTGATGATGTATATATTTACCATCAGGTGACGCTGGGGGGCACGAGCTCCGAACATATCAAGCGACACCCGACGGTGGGTAATAATGTGATTATCGGTGCTGGCGCGAAGGTGCTGGGCGCGATTGCGATCGGCGACGGGGCGCGGATTGGCGCCAACGCCGTGGTGGTGGCAACGGTGCCGGCGGGGACGACCGTGGTGGGGATACCGGCGCGGCCGGTGGACCGCGAGGGCAGCAAGCCGCGGTTCGATGCCTATGGCACGCCGTGCGACCCGTGCCTGGACCCGCTGCTGCATGAGGTTGATCTGCTGCGCAGCGAGTTGACGGATCTGGAAAACCGGATCGGCAAGCAGTTTAAACGGGAAGAGACGAGCGTTTACGACGACTACGTCATCTGAGGCCATGATTTACCTGGACGCCAATGCGACGGAGCCGGTGCGGCCGGAGGCGTATGAGGCGACACGTGCGGCGATGGCGTTGGCTAATCCGTATGCCATCCACGCCATGGGGCGGGCGGCGCGGCGGGTGCTGGAGGATGCGCGCGATGCGGTGGCGCGGTGTTTGAACGCGAAGCCGGCGGATGTGATTTTCTGCTCCGGCGCGACCGAGGCGAATTTGCTGGCGATGCATGCGCTGGGCGAGGGGCAGCGTATTCTGGTGGGCGCGACGGAGCATGATTCCGTGCTGGGGGCGGTGGCTGGGGTTGGGATTATCCCGGTGCTGCGTGATGGGACGGTGGATTTGGCGGGGCTGGAGGCATTGCTGATCGCGGAGCCTGGGGCGCTGGTGTGCTTGATGGCGGCGAATAACGAAACGGGAGTGCTGCATGACATTGCGGCGGCGGCGGCGGTGTGCGCGCGGCATGGGGCGTTGCTGCATGTGGATGCGGTGCAGGCGGTGGGGCGTTGCAAGCAGGATTGGCTGGGCATGGGGGCGGCGAGTGTTGTTGTTTCCGGGCACAAGGCGGGCGGGCCGATGGGGGCCGGGGCGCTGGTGGTGAGCGCCGGGCGGGAGATTAAGGCGGATCTGCGCGGCGGCGGGCAGGAGATGGGGCGGCGTGGCGGGACGCCTGCGTTGCCGGCCATCGCGGGCATGGCGGCGGCGCTGGGCGGGGCTTATGACGCGGTGAAGATTGCAATGTACCGCGATGAAATTGAAGCATTTTGTGCGGGTGTCGGCGCCGTGGCGATGGGGGCGGGGGCGGCGCGGATGGCGAATACCATGTGTTTGGCGCTGCCGGGGGTGAAGGCGCAGATGCAGGTGATTGCGCTGGATATGGCTGGCTTCGCGGTTTCCGCCGGGGCGGCGTGTTCGTCCGGCAAGGTGGTGGAGAGCCATGTGTTGCTGGCGATGGGCGCCGGGGAGCTGGCGGGGCAGGCGATACGGGTGTCGCTGCCGTGGAATGTGAGCGCGGACGTGGTGCCAGCATTCTGTAACGCATATGAGGCCATGGCCGAGCGTGCCTTGCACGGCCGTGCGCGTTGCGCTTGAAGGGCGCTGGATTTTCTGAGGTTTTGTGATGCCGAAAATGACATTTGTTGAGCGCAACGGGATTGCGCGCGAGGTTGATGCGCCGGTCGGGCTTTCCGTGCTGGAAGTGGCGCATAAGCATGGGGTGGATATTGAGGGCGCGTGCGAGGGGTCGCTGGCGTGTTCGACCTGCCATGTGATTGTGGACCCGGCGTGGTTTGCCAGACTGAGCAAGCCGACCGAGGATGAAGAGGACATGCTGGATTTGGCGTTCGGGCTGGAAAAGACCTCGCGGCTGGGCTGCCAGATTGTGATTTCCGAGGCGCTGGATGGGCTGGTGGTGAAACTGCCGGCCGCTACACGAAACGCGGCCGGCTAATGCGCGTTGTGGTCGCCATGTCTGGGGGGGTCGATAGCTCGGTGGTGGCCGGGTTGATGGCGCGTGCCGGGCATGAGGTGATCGGCGTGACGTTGCAGTTGTACGACCATGGCGCGGCGGTGGGGCGCAAGGGCGCTTGCTGCGCGGGGCAGGATATTCGGGATGCCAAGCGGGTGGCCGATACGCTGGGCATTGCGCATTACGTGGTGGATGCCGAGGCGAGATTCCGGGACAGTGTGATGTCGGCGTTTGCCGATAGCTATGCCAACGGGCAGACGCCGGTGCCGTGCATTGCCTGTAACCAGCATTTGAAATTTGGCGATTTGCTGGGCATGGCGCGCGATTTGGGCGGCGAGGCGATGGCGACCGGGCATTATGTGCGGCGGCTTGAGGGCGCGGCCGGTGCCGAAATGCATAAGGCGGTGGACGAAAGCCGGGACCAGAGCTGGTTTTTGGCGGCGACCACGCGCGACCAGTTGGAGTTTTGCCGGTTTCCGTTGGGCGATTATGCCAGCAAGGCGGAGGTGCGGGCGATTGCCGCGGATATGGGCCTGGTGGTGGCGGAGAAGGCGGATAGTCAGGATATCTGCTTTGTGCCGAGCGGCTCCTATGCCGGGATTGTGGAGAAGTTCCGCCCGGATGCGTTGGCCGAGGGCGAGATTGTGGGCGAGGATGGGGCGGTGCTGGGGTTGCACCAGGGCATTGCGCGCTACACCGTGGGACAGGCCAAAAGGTTGCCGAATGCGGCGGCGCATATGGTGGTGAAGAAGATTGAGCCGGGGACGCGGCGGATTGTGGTGGGGCCGCGCCGGGTGGAGAGCGTTGAGGTGCGGTTGCGCGATGTGAACTGGCTGATTGATGCACCGGAAGCGGGTTTTTCGGCTGGGGTGAAGATGCGGGCGCGCGATTCGGTGCATCCGGTGCGTATTACGCCGCAGGGTAGTGGGGCGGTGCTGCTGTTGGAGGAGCCGGCGTTGGCGGCACCGGGGCAGGCGGCGGTGTTTTATGATGGGTCGCGGATACTGGGCGGCGGGTTTATTGTTTAAGAGTCTGTTTGAAAACTCTACTCTGGTGGCCATTCGGCGCGGTTTTCTGCGCTTCCGGTGCTCACGTACTTAACGTACGCTGCGCGCCGGTTCTCGAAAACCACGCCGACTGACTCACCAGAGCAAGTTTCGAGGCAGACTCGAAGTTAACCGGTTGGAATACAATCTAAGGTAATATGAAGGGGCGACGGCGCAACTTTTATGTTGTAGGCTGCCGAGCATTCCCGGATACTGCGTTGTAACGGCAGGAAATTGAATGACCAACGTTAGTATTACTTCGAGCGGCACCTACGTATTGTCGTCGCCGCTCACCAACGGCACGAATGTCGACTTCCTGAATGAAGGCGGGACGGTGGGCGGGGTGCTGATTCTCACCGATAATGCGCAGGGCAGCGCGTTCAACATTACCACGCAGATAACGGCTGGGAGCATTACCGGCTATGGCGCGAATATCGGCGGCGGGATTCTGAATTTTCAGCCGGGGTCTTATGGGATTCCGGGGGACCAGATTACCATTCAGGCGGTGAAGGATTTGTTTGCCGAGCTGTTTGTGGGCGGCACCGCGAACCCGGATTATGCCGGGCTGGTGGGGGATATTACCGAGGCAGCGCAGAGCGGCGGGCATATAGAGGTGCTGCCGGGCGGGATTGTGAACGGGTTGACGTTCATTAATCCGTTTACGCTGGATGCGGGGCAGGAGCTGGTGATCGGCGAGGTGGCGAGTGCGCTGTTTGGCACGGCGGCCAGCGCGGACGGGGCGACGCTGGATATAAGTTTTGGCGAGCGGACCAATCCGAACAGCAATACGCCGTTTGTGGATGCGATTTTTGCCACCAACGTGGCGATAAACCCGTGCTTTGCCGCCGGGACACGGATTTTGACGGTGGGCGGCGAGGTGGCCGTGGAGGCGCTGGCGGTGGGGGATGTGCTGATTACCCATGCCGGCGAGGAGCAGCCGGTGGTGTGGATCGGGCGGCGGACGGTGGATATTGTGGCGCAGGTGCGCCCGGAGACGGTGCGGCCGGTGGTGATTGAGGCGGATGCGCTGGGGGATGGCGTGCCGGTGCGCAGGCTGGTGGTGTCGCCCGACCATGCGTTGCTGCTGGATGGCGTGCTGGTGCCGGCGAAGGAATTGTTGAACTGGAACTCGATTCGGCAGGACAACGCGGCTGAGCGAGTGATTTATTATCATGTGGAGCTGGCGAAGCATGATGTGATTTTTGCCGAGGGGACGCCGGTGGAGACGTATCTCGATACCGGGCACCGGGGGATTTTTGATAATGCGGATGAAAGCGTGATTGCGCATCCGGCGGAGATGCAGCAGCGCCGGGAGGCGGAGGGATGTGCGCCGTTATGTCTGGGTGGGCCGGTGCTGGCGGAGGTTCGCCGGAAAATTGCGGCGCGGCAGGTCGGGATTAAGCTGGCGTTTAGGTAGAGGCGGCGAGGTAGGCTTGCAGCCCGTCTGCCGGGAGCGGGCGGGAGAAGAGGAAGCCTTGGCCGTGGGTGACGCCGCGGGCGCGCAAATTGTCGCGCAGTTCGGTGGTTTCGATGCCCTCGGCGATAATGTCCTGACCGTTTGCGGTGGCCTGGGCCACCATGTCGCGGATGAAGTCGTGGTCTGAGGAGTGATCGCTGATGACAACGCTGCGGTCGAGCTTGATGGCGCGGATTGGCATGTCCATGAGGGCGGGAAGATAGGGCATGTTGGGGGTGATGTCGTCCAGCGCCAGGCCGTAGCCGGCGGCGCGCAGGGCGGTGATGACGGTGCATGCGGCTTGGAGGTCGTGGACCGGGTGGCGCTCGGTTAGCTCAAAGCGGATGTTTTGCTGGGGCAGGCCGGACCTGGCCCGGATCCGCTCGATACGGGTGACCAGCTCGGGGTGGAGCATGGCGTCCAGCGGCAGGTTGATGGCGATGCAGAGGTTGTGCGCGGCGAAACCACGGGCGGTGTATTCATCGAGCGCGCGCTGCATGATGCAGGCGGTGAGACACATGGAACGCTCCGGCCCGGTCATGGCTTCAACGACGGTTTCGGCGCCGTTGACGGTGCCGTTGGTGTCGGCGGTGCGGGCGAGGACTTCGACGTAATCCGGGCGTAGATCCGCCAGCCGGATGATTGGCTGGTAGAAGATGCGGATCGACGCCATGAGCGCCTGATCGGGGATTGCATCGTACATTGTCTAAAAATTACAACCTAATAGAAAAAATTGTTTATATTAAGTTAATAGCAAGTTAACGGAAACAATACGAGTGAATTCACACGAATTTTTGTGATGTTGCCGTTAATTAAGGAATGGTTAGGCGGGCGGAAAACAAACGGGTTGTGCCGCGCTGCGTTGTGGCGCGGGCGGGGGAGATGCCAGCCTGCGCTGGCATGACGATGGGGGCGGGGGTGGTGTTGGGGAGAGGTGCTGCTACTTGTTGGGTTTGGGCAGGGTGCCGCTGCGGCGGAGGCGGTGCTCGCCGAGGAAGAGCAGGATGGGGGCGGCGATGAAGATGGAGGACGAGGTGCCGACCACGATGCCGAACAGCATGATCCAGGCGAAGCCGGAGAGCGCCGAGCCGCCGAACAAAGCCAGCGGCAAGGCGGCGAGGAAGACGGTGCCGGAGGTCCCGAGGGTGCGGTTCAGGGTCTCGTTGATTGATTGGTCAATGAGGTTGCGCAGCGGCATGGTTTTGTATTTGCGGAGGTTTTCGCGCACGCGGTCGTAGACCACCACTTTGTCGTTGGTGGAGTAGCCGATGATGGTGAGGATGGCGGCGATGGTCACGAGGTCGAACGGGATGCGGGTGATGACCATGAAGCCGATGGTTTTGGTGGTGTCGAGGATGAGCGTGGTGACGGCGCCGACGGCGAATTGCCATTCGAAGCGGAACCAGATGTAGGCCAGGATCATCACGAAGCTGAGGCCCAGGGCTTCGAGCCCTTGGGCGAAGAGTTGGGCAGAGACTGAGGCGCCGATGGCCTGGGTGCTGAGGATTTTGGAACCGGGGGCGGCGCTGGCGAGGGCGGTTTGCGCCTCGGTGATGGAGGTTTGCGTGGCGGCGGCGTTGGCTTTGCTCTCCAGGCTGATGAGCACGCCGGTGCCGCCGGAGCCGAAGCTTTGCAGCGAGGCGCCCGACAGGCCGGCCTGGGCGAGGGCGGCGCGCAAGGCGGGGAAGTTGGCGGCTTGCGGGGTTTCCACCTGCAGCACGACGCCGCCCTTGAAGTCCAGGCCGAGGTTGAGGCCGGGGTAGAAGAACAGGAAGATGGAGGCGGAGGAGAGCACGGCCGAGACGATGAGGCCGGCGAAGCGGCCGTTCATGAAGCGGATTTTGGTGCCGTCCGGGACGAAGCGGAGCATTGGTTTCATAAGCATTTGTTTGCTCCCTTAAACCGGCAAGGAGGCCGGGCGGCGCGAGATGTACCAGCGCGAGGTGATGAGGCGCACCAGCACGGTGGCGGTGAACATGGTGGTGATGATGCCCACGCAGATGGTGACGGCGAAGCCGCGCACCGGGGGGGAGCCGAAGATGAACAGGGTGACGTGGGCGAGCAGGGTGGTCACGTTACTGTCGATAATGGTGCCGTAGGCGCGTTTGTAGCCGGCCTCAAGTGCTGCCAGGGGCTTGCGGCCGGATTTTACTTCCTCGCGCACGCGCTCGTTGATGAGCACGTTGGCGTCCACCGCCATGCCCAGGGTGAGCAGGATGCCGGCCATGCCGGGCAGGGTGAGGGTGGCACCCATGAAGGAGAGGATGGCGAGCATGATGACGAGGTTCATCACCAGGGCGGCGTTCGCGAACCAGCCGAACAGGCCGTAGAACACCGCCATGAAGGCGAGCACGAAGACGAAGCCGGCGGCCAGCGAGAGGGCGCCGTCGCGGATGGCGTCGGCGCCAAGTTCGGGGCCCACACTTTGTTCCTCGACGATGTTGAGCGGGGCGGGCAGGGCGCCGGCGCGCAGCAGGAGCGCCAGGTCAGTCGCCGATTGTGGGGTGAAATTGCCGGAAATCTGGCCAGAGCCGCCGGTGATGGGCTCGCGGATGACCGGAGCCTCGATGATTTTGCCGTCGAGGATGATGGCGAAGAGTTTGCCGACGTTAGCGGTGGTGACGTCGCCGAACTCACGCGCGCCGACGGAGTTGAGGGAGAAATTGACCACCCATTGGCCGCTTTGCGGGTCGGTGGAGGCCTGGGCGTTGTTGAGGTCGGCGCCGTCGACCGCGACGGAGGAGAACACGTCCATGCTCTGCTGCGGGTTGCCGGCCATGGGGAGTTGCGTGTCGCCCAGGGGGGCGATGGCGCCGGGCGTGGCGTTGGAGTCGACCATTTGGAAGGTCATGTGTGCGGTGGTGCCGATGAGGGTTTTCACGCGGTCCGGGTCGGAGACGCCGGGGAGCTGGACGACGATCTCGTCAGTGCCCTGGCGGGCGATGGTGGGGTTGAGCACGCCTGAGCCGTCAATACGGCGCTGGATGATGGTGATGGATTGTGCAACGGCCTGGGCTTCGCGGGCGATGAGGGTCTGGTGCGGGATGCTGATGGTGATGCTTCCGTCCGGCGCCTGGGCGATGGCGACGTTGGGGGAGCTGGCGTTGGGGGCGTAGGTGACGAGCTTGTTGAGTGCCGCCATGACGGCCGGGGTGTCCGACTCGTTGAGAATGTGCAGGACGACCTGGTGGTTGGGAATGTTCGCGTGCAGGCCGGTGTAGCCGAGGCCGGCGGTGCGCATGGTTTGGCGGGTCTGGTCGACCAGGCCGTTCAGGTCCTGTTTTTCGACGGCGTCGAAGTCAATTTGCAGCAGCAGATAGCTGCCGCCGCGCAGATCCAGGCCCAGGTGCACCTGGCTCCAGGGCACGAAGCTGGGGAGGAAGGCCGGGCGGGGCCATAGGTTGGGCAGGCTCAGCAATACGCCGAGCGCGCAGAGGAGCAGAATTCCATAAGTCTTGGCGCGGGTAAAATACAGCATTTCTGGTCCGAAAATCCTTTTATCGCAGGGGGTATGACGTTGCTCCCGGTTGCGCGCAACCCCGGCCGGCGATACCACGTTTTGCATGAGTGAACGCTTGAACGTTGGGCTGATCGGGGCGGGGCATTTTGGCCGCTACCATGCGTTGAAACTGGCCGGGGCGAAGCGGGCCAAGTTGGTGGGGCTGGCTGATGCCAACCCGGAGCGGGCGAAGACCGTGGCGTGGGAAGCGGGCTGCCCGGTGAAGAGCGTGGACGAGATTTTGGAGTTGGCGCAGGCGGTGATTATTGCGGCGCCTGCTGAGTATCACTTTGATTTAGCTGCAAAAGCCTTGCGCGCGGGCAAGCATGTGCTGGTGGAAAAGCCGATTGCGGCGACGCTGGAGCAGGCCGCCGAGTTGGGGGCATTGGCGCGCGGGGCCGGGCTGGTGTTGCAGGTGGGGCATTTGGAGCGGTTTTCCGCGGCGCATGGGGCGCTCTCTGCGCGGATGGGCAAGCCGCTGTATATTGAGGCGGTGCGGATTGCGCCGTTCAAGCCGCGCGGGACGGATGTGTCGGTGATTCTGGATTTGATGATCCATGATTTGGACCTGATTCTGGCGCTGACCGATTCGCCGGTGGCGAGCGTGGATGCCGTGGGCGCGCCGGTGGCGAGCGAGCATGATGACATCGCCAATGCGCGGATACGGTTTGAGAACGGCGCGGTGGCGACGATTACGGCGAGCCGGATTTCGTTGAAGACCGAGCGGAAGATGCGGATATTTTCGCAGACCGGGTATCTGACGGTGGATTTTGCCGCGCGCAAACTCACCCTGGTGGGGCGCGGGATTGGGATGAAGCTGCCGGGGTTCGAGGAATTTGGCGTGGAGCAGGCGGGCTGGCAGGACCATGACGCGCTGCTGGCCGAGCATGAGGCGTTTTTTGCCTCGGTGCTGGATGGCGCGCCGGTGCTGGTGGATGCGCAGGCGGGCACTCGGGCGCTGGCGGCGGCGCTGGCGGTGAGCGAGGCGATTGCGCGGAGCCGGGCGGTTGCCGAGGCGAGCGGGTTGATACCGCGGGGGTAGGTTGGGGGCGGATAAGCCGTGCCCACGCCCAGGCCAGCGGAGATGGGCCGGGCGTGGACACTTATTTCATGACTTGGCTATTTGAACGAGAACAAAATGCCAGCCGGGGATGGCTTCCGACTTGCTGAAGATGGCGGTCCGTTGTGTCCCGCTAAAACTGTATTCGACGGTTCCTTGCGGTTGAGAAAGAATGGTGGCGACAGCCGACTGCAATGACGTTTGACCCAGGGTGGCGGGAAATTGGAATATTTTACTCGCATCCGCGTGGATTGCTGTCTGCCCTTTAGAGTTCATCGCATAAAAAATCAGATCATCGGGAAACCCAAACTCTTTGGCAACAAGCTTTGACATTAGTAAACTGCTTACCGAGATGCCGATCGCCGCGACAACATGCCCCTCGTGGATAACGGGGGTTGCCACGATGATTGATGGTTGACCGGTGGATTTGCTGACGACCAAACTACCCAAAACATCATGCCCGCTCGTGAGATTTGGAAAATAATCGCGATCCAGGAGCGTGCTGCTCGATTTGCCGCCTGCGGTTGAAAAATAGCTGCCGTCAGGCTGGGCAAACCAGATCGCGGCGTCCGTCTTCCAGTCCTGGCTCAGGCGGTTGAGCGCAGGTCCTATTGAAGTCCAACTAGCGGTTTGTGCATCCGATGTCGCCGCCAACGCCCGGATAGCGCTTAGCGCGTTTGTCAGATGCTCCTCCACCAACGCCTGATAAGCATTGAGGACAACATGGCCATCTACTTTGAAACCGGAAGACGCAGTGTCAGCCTGGACTTTCGTAGCGGCTGCGACTGCGAACAAAGTGCTTGAAACCAGAAAAGAACGTCTTGACATCGAACTACCTCCAAAATCAGAAAGATTTGGTCATGATCGTGCTGTTCTTCATCATGCAAAATTTATGTATCGCCTTGTAACATAAATCGTTTGTTAAAGCTACTGAGTTCGCAACAATAATCCCGCCGGCGAGTGAAATTTATAAAGCTATCGATTGCAGGCAGGCGCTGCCACGCGAGGCGTTCTTCAGGGAACATCGCAACCGCAATTGCCTCTCTCAAGAGAGAGGTGTTTTAGGCTAAAGTAGCCATCGAGGGGCAGGGTGTCTTACGCCCGTTCTTTGCCTGGTGTGGCAACTCGAACCGGCCCGTTTCCTGTGCCTCGGGCCTAAAAATAGTCTCCAAACATGCGGATGTAGCCTTCGAACTCACGGGCGATGTCGGCGGTGGTGAGGTTGGCGTCGGTGAGGTTGTAGGTGTGTTTGCCGTGTTTGTGCTGGGTGTTGGATTGTTCCCAGGCGAGCATGGTGTCGCGGCTGGACTGGCTGAGGGGGAGGTTGGCGGCGGCGTAGATGCGGTCCGCGCAGCCGATGCTGTCTTCGACGATGGTATTGTAGGCGAGGTCGATAAAATTGTGATTGGCGGCGAGGGCGGCGCGGTCGGTTAGGTAGCGGCGGGTGAGGCCGCCCCAGAAATTGATTGCGTAGCGGCCGACGTCCGCCGGGTCGGCGATGCTGCAGCTGGCGCGGCGCGCGGAAGAGATCATGGCGATGTAGGAGGCGACGGTGATTTCCGGCGCGCGGTGGCAGTGGACGATGGTGGCGTTGGGGAAGACGCTGAACAGGTCTGGCAGAAAGCCCATGTGCTGCGGCGCTTTGAGCACCCAGGGGCGGCCTTGCGCGTGGCCGGAATATTGTTGCACTTGCAGGAAGAGTTTCAGCCAGCGGTAGACGCCGGCGAAGGATTGCTGGTCGAGCCAGGCTTTGTACGAAGGGGCAGGGACGGTGGAGCAGTTGATGTAGTTGTAGCCGGTGACCTCTAAGGCGAAAACATCTTCATCGGGCTCGAAGGTGGCCATGGGGTGGGCGGCGTAGAGGTCTGGCGCGTTGGTGCGCAGGGCATGGGTGTAGGCGTCGGCCATGGCGATGCGCGGGTCCGGCCCCTTGGGCGGGGTGTTGGGCAGAGGGACGGGGTTGAGCAGTTGCCAGAGCAGGAGCTTTTGCATTTCGGGGTCGGCGGCGATGATGCGGTGCAGCTTGGTGGTGCCGGAGCGGGGCAGGCCGATGATGACGATGGGGCCGGCGATGGGCTCTGCAGTGATTTCCGGGTGGCGGGCGAGCGTGTCTTCCAGGCGCATGCGGTTGGTGAGCGCGCGGATGAGGCCGGCGCGTTTTCCGGCGGCACCCGCAGTGGTTAGGTGACCCTCCTGGTTCCACGATTCGGTGAGGATGCGTAGGGCTTCCAGCATGTCCGGCGGGACGTTGGGCAGCCCGGCGGCGGCGGTGCTGGATTGGATGATTTCGGCGAGGTCGAGGTTGGACGGCGGGTTCATGCGCGGTTCCCCAGGCGGTTTTTGCGGTTTTTCATTTTTGAGTTTTCCGTCCCGGTTATTGTAAGGTAGGTTACAATTGTACCGGCGTAGCGTCAATTTACGCGGATGGGGAGAAAATTAAGCATGGAAAGCACGGCAAACGATCCGGCATTTGGCCCGGTGATTGAGTATCTGGCGCAGGCGCGGGCTACGGCGAAGCGGCTTGGGTATAAGGATCCCGCAATGGGGGCGGCGTATGACAAGCAGGTGCTGATGCTGCTCTCGCTGGCGTATGTGGAGGTGTTTGGCACGAGTTTGGAGGCGCCGGACTGGGTGCCGCATATTTCGTTTTATTTTCCGTGGGGGTCGCCGAATCCGGATGATATTTACCGGTTTGTGCCGATGGATGCTGGTGGAAGCTACAGGTTTGCCGGGGTGAAGGGCACGGCGCCGGTGGCGTTGATTACCATGCGCAAGGGTGGCGCGCATCTGGGGCAGATTAACGGGCGGACGCTGGGAGAGATTGATCTGACCACCATCGAGGCGGATGGGGAGGGGCGGTATAGTTTTGTGCTGAGTGCCGTGCGGCCGGAAGGGTACGCGGGGGCGTGGTATGAGACGCATGGGGAAACGCAGTCACTATTATACCGCAGCCGCACCAGCGGGCCGGGGCAGAGCGACCCGGTATGCACCATTGAGCGGCTGGACAGGCTGCCAGATGCGGCGATGCTGGGGCCGGAGGCGAGCGCGCATAAGATTGCGATGCTGGCGAGTTATGCGGCGCGGCAGAATGAGTTGGTGCTGGGGTATTTGAACGGCGTGCGGGCGCGCGGCGGGGCGGAGGGGTTCATTTTTGATGACCAGTCCGGTTATGGCTCGGTGACCAACCAGCGCACGTTGATGCATTTGTTTGAGCTGGCGCCGGGTGAGGCGCTGATATTGGAGACGGAGTTGCCGCGCGAGGTGCGGTACTGGAGTGTGCAGCTTTATGACGCGCATTTCAGCGGGATTGATTACGTTTTCCGGCAAAGCTCGCTGAATGGGGTGAATGTGCGGGTGGATGCGGATGGGCGGGCGCGGCTGGTGGTATGCGGGAGCGATCCGGGCGTGGCGAACTGGCTGGATACAGGCGCGTGGAAGGCGGGTGGGCTGCTGTGGCGGTGGAGCTATGCCGATAGCTATCCGTTACCTGCGGTGCGCAAGGTGAAGCTGGCGGATTTGGCGGCGTGCCTGCCGGCGGATACCGCGCGGATTGGCGTGGAGGAGCGCCGGGAGGCGATGAGCCGGCGGATTGCGTACTACCAGACGCGGAGCCGGTAGCGGGGGCTGACTTGATTGTTTGGCGCGGAGAGGGCAGGAAGCGGCCTTAAGCCGGAAGGGTGGCCGAGTGGTTTAAGGCAGCGGTCTTGAAAACCGCCGTGCGTGAAAGCGTACCGTGGGTTCGAATCCCACCTCTTCCGCCACTAAATACGGGTGGTGGCCGCTCTGCGAGAAGGGTTTTGCCGGCGGCCTGTAACGTGGATGTATTTTGGCCGGAAAGAGGGCGCGAATTGTCCATCATTTTGTCTTTCGACTAGCCGTGGTTAAGCGGCATTGCGATGCTTTTTATAAGTATTTATTCGGGCCGGAAATTGCCGACCGGCATTCCGCGTGAGGGAGCGCGCGGCGCCATGTCTAAAATTAGTTCCCCACGCTCCGTATTCGGCTTAGTGTGCGTCAAAAATAATATTACGCTATATAAAATATTAGAACTGCCGTGCGGCCCTTGCCGCTGCGTGGGTATGCAACGAAATGCAAGCAGAGCGGTGTCGTGGTAGCTCTACGCATACTGGCGGGTATGTATTTCATTCTAAATAATAATTGTAGCTATGGGGAGGTATAATTACGAAAAAGTTAGATGTCGTAAAGAAATTTTTCTTGTGTTTCGTTGTGGATCCGATTAGTTGATGCACAGCGTGTGATTGTCGTTCAGCGTAGTTAACAATTAAATTGTAATAGAAACGCCAGCGTCTTTGTCAGGTCAGGCTAAATAATATTCGTTTCGTGCCAAATGCAACGGCGAGGATGTGAATCCGCCCCGCGCCGGAGAATTTCGCCTTATGTAACGTTATTGCAGGGAGATAACCATGCCGGTGTCGCCAACCTATCCTGGTATTTATATTCAGGAAGCGCCCAGTTCTTCACACACAATCGTTGCATCCGAAACGAATATAGCGGCCTTTATCGGCTATACGCATCCGCTGAAAACCACTCCCGCGTATTATGGCAAGGCGGTCCAGATATTTAGTTTCATGGATTATCAGCGCCAGTTTGGCGGCTTTGTACGCAGCGCCGCGTTCAATGCGCTGGCGAATAATCAGACTACGCCTGATAATAATGCCGGGGATATGGCTGTTGCTGTCAACCAGTTCTTTCTCAACGGCGGCGCCACGACGTATATTGTGGCGCTCAGCAATGGCCAGTTGCAGCAGACGCCCGCTACGCTCACTTTGGGCGGGTTGGTGTTCACCGCGACCGAGATTACGGACGAAATTTATACAATGTCCGTTAGTATCAAGCCCATCGTCACCACACCTGTGTCACCGCCCAGCGGGGCGCTGGCGGATGTTATTATCACCTACGGGCCGAATAACGGCGCGCCGGGAACCGTAACGGAAACGTACCGGCGGGTTTCGCTGGACCCGACAAGTGCGAATTACATCGTCACGCGCATCGGTACGCCAACCTCGCCGGTCTCGGCGTTGGTTACTGTGTCGGTCAGCTCGCCGCCGCCGGCGGATTTTGTTGCCGCGTCTGGAAATTTTCCAGCTTTCCTGAGCGGCTCAACGGATTTTTTCTCGGCGGGGGATTTTACGGCCGTACTGCAGGAGGATACGAGCCTCGATAAGGTGCCGCTGGTAAACCTTGTGGTGCTGCCTGGCGTGACCGACAGCCTGGTTGTCAGCACGGCTATTTCCTTTTGCGAACGCAAGCTTGCGTTCCTCATTCTCGATCCAATTATTACGGATTCCGCGGATGGTACGCTGACCGGTTATCCTAATCTGGTGCAGGATTCCGCCGCGACCATGGATCGCAGCAAGAATGCGGCACTGTATTTTCCATATCTGCAATCGTCGGACCCGATTACCGGCAATACGACAAATCCGGTGACCGGGCTGATCAACGAAATTCCGCCCGCCCCGACCGTGGCGGGGATTTTCGCCGCGACGGATGTGTCGCGCGGTGTGTGGAAAGCGCCGGCCGGGTTTCAGGCTAACACTAACAATACCACAGGCGTGGTCGAGCGCGGCCGTATGACGGATGCGCGGCAGGGCGTGCTCAATCCGATCAGCGTCAACTGCTTGCGCGACTTCGCCAATGTTGGCACCGTGGTGTTTGGTTCACGCACGCTGGCTTCCACTTATGACCAGCAATGGACGTATGTGCCGGTGCGCCGTATGGCGCTGTTCCTGGAGCAGACATTTTTGGCGAATTTGAAATGGGTGATTTTTGAGCCGAATGCGGAGCCGCTCTGGACTGCGATTACCATGAGCATTTCCGCGTTCATGCTTGGTCTGTTCAAGCAGGGCGCGTTCCAGGGCACCACGCCGTCGCAGGCGTTCTCGGTGCAATGCGGCAGCCAGACGACGACGCAGGCGGATATCGACAGCGGCATTGTCAACATCGTCATTGGGTTCGCGCCGCTCAAGCCGGCTGAGTTCGTGGTTATCACCATCGCGCAGCTCGCCGGGCAGACGCAAACCAGTTAACCAGTATTGTTCAGGAAAGGATAACCCGTGCCCATCTTTCCGGTCAACACGGCTCGCTATGATCCATATAAATCCTACAGGTTTCTGGTCTATTTCGGGACCAGTACAACCCCGGTCGCCGCGATGAGCAAGGTCACGGCGCTGAAACGTTCGTCGGATGTGATCGAGTACAAGGAGGGTGGTTACAATATCATCCTCAAAGGGCTCGGGCGCACGAAATATGACCCGATTACGCTGGAACGCGGCGTGACGCAGGATCAGGATTTCATCACCTGGGCGGATGCGGCGCAGAAGCTTGATAGCGGGCACCCGACGACCTCGCTTGCCAATTTGCGCCGGGAAATCCGGTTGCAGTTGCTCAACGAGGAAGGTCAGCCGG
Organism: Acetobacteraceae bacterium; assembly: GCA_003164135.1. GTDB lineage: Bacteria > Pseudomonadota > Alphaproteobacteria > Acetobacterales > Acetobacteraceae > Acidocella. The sequence goes on along the minus strand of PLSD01000036.1, from coordinate 1,793 downwards.
TGCATGGTTATATCATTCATCGTTGCTGGGTTTCGGAGTTTCAGGCGCTGCCGGATCTCGATGCTGGTGCCAACGCCATCGCGCTCGAACATATCAAGCTTGAGAACGAGGGTTGGGAGGTCGATGCCACGATCGTAGAGCCGAAGGAAACCTAAACATGCAGGCCGGCGCGCTTATGTTGCACGGACCGGGGCGCGGTTGCGTGTTGCCGGTGAGCGGCATTGCGGTGACGCTGGCGATGCCCACGGGGGCGGAGGAATTGCTGCTGGCGGAGGCGAGGCCGGACGATCCGCGTCTGGCTTTGGCGCTGGTGCAAAGCTTGGCTCGCGCGGTGCCCGCGCCGGATTGGGCTGGGCTGAGCGTTACGGATATCGACACCATAATCCTGCGCCTGCGGCAGATGGTGGTGGGTGAGCAGATCAGTGCCAGCCTGCTATGCCAGGCGGAGGGCTGTGGGAGCCGCATTGAAATCTCGTTCCGCATTGAGGATTATCTGGCGCACCATAAACCTGTTGCACGGCCGCGCGGGCGGGGGTGGCCCGCCGCGCTACCGCGCGGCAGAGGGTGGGAAGTGAGCCCGCCGGATGCGGACGGCTGGTATGGTTTGCAAACAGATAGTGTGTTGCAGGCGCGTTTCCGGTTGCCGGTGCTGGCGGACCAGATTGAAGCGGGGTTACGGGCGGATGCGGCGGAATGGCTGGCGCGCCAATGCATCGCGCCGGTAAAATTGCCGGCGCGGGTGCGGGCGCGGGTTGAGGCGGCGATGGCTGCGATGGCGCCGCCGCTCTCCGGCACGTTGCAGGGGGCCTGCCCGGAGTGCGGGGCGGCGGTGGCGCCGCTGTTCCAGGCGCGGATTTATTGCCTCCGAGAGCTTAGCGACCAGGCGCGGTTTATCTACGACGATGTCGATGTGCTGGCCGGGCGCTACCATTGGCCGGAGCGCGAGATTCTTGGCCTGCCGTATGCGCGGCGGGTGCAGTATGCGGAGCGGGCGCGGCAGGGGGGTTACGTGTCATGAAGCCCGCTGCCGCCTCCTATTTCGCGCAAATCCTGCCGCAGGCGCCGCGCGGGCGGGCCGTGCTCGCGCCACCGCCATTGCTGTTCCGGCCCGGCGCGGCTGTGGCGGGGCTCTCGGAAGTTGAGGCGCCGCCCGCGGTGGCGCCGCGGCAAGCTGCACGTGCTTCTGGCGCGCCCGCCCCCGTGCCGGTGGCTGGGTGGGGGGTGGAAACGCAAATGCCGCCGCAACCATCCCGCCGGCCGCAAGCAAGTGCTGATGGCGGGGTTGGGATCGTCAGCGTTGCGGCACCGCGCCCCAGCCCGCCGGCGCCACGTGCCGAGCCTCAGGCACGGTCAAGCGCCGCGCGCAATCTGGCGCCGACCCTGCCGCCGCCAGTGGCATCGATCTTGACGCAAACCAGCGCGGCGCCGTCGGTCTCGCCGCCAAGCCAGCGTCAGGCTGGGGCAAGGGAGACCGCGAAACAATTTGCTCCGGCGGCCGTTATGCTCCCGCCCGGTGCGCCGCCGCCGGTCCGCACCCGCCAGACGCCTCAGGTTGCAACGGCGCAACCCGCCCCGGCCGTGCCGGGGGCAGCCACCGCCCCGCCGCGCGCTGGCAGGCCGCCGCCGCCGTCCGTGCCGCCTATGCTGGGGCAGCCCGTCCGGCCTGTGACGGCGACGCCCGCCGTGTTGAGCCCGCCGCCTGTTGCCGCTTTGCCGTCGCGCGCTGTTGCCACGCCGCGCGCCGCCGTGCCCGCGCCGGCGCAATTGCACATCGGCACGCTGGAGGTGCGCGT
>PLSD01000068.1 GCA_003164135.1 Acetobacteraceae bacterium | reverse complement strand
GGCCGCAAGATCGCCTTGTTCACCTGCTCTGACGGCGGTGGCGAGACCTGGGCGATTCTTTCCTCGTTGATCAACTCCGCAAAACTGCTCAATCTCGACCCACAAACCTACCTAGCCGATGTTCTGGAACGGATCGTCTCTGGCCGGACCAAGGTGAATGCCTTGCACGAATTATTGCCCTGGAACTGGAAGGCGCTCCAGGCGCAACCAGCACAAGCCGCATGAGACAGCGGCAGGCGCGCGCATCGCGAAGTGCCGCAGGGACGATGGATCTGGAGGTCCTTGATGCTTGGCTGGAGCGGTTGAAGCCGGCCGCCAAGGTGGACGGCGTATCGATGTTGGACGGTTATCTCGCCGCCATCGTCGCCAGTCCTTGCTCCATACCGCCCAACGAATGGTTCTTTGATCTGCTCGGTCCGAAGGGAAATATCGCCTCAGCGCAGGGCAAGCAACTCGATGCCATCATGGCGATCGCAGCACGGTTCAGCTCCGGTCAAGGACACTCGGGCCCCTCTGCTGGATGGGTCCTGAACTGACGGTAACACGGTTGCGCCCGGCCGCCTTGGCCACATAGAGCGCGCGGTCGGCGGCAGCGATCAGGTCATCGCCAGTTGAACCGTCGCGTGGAAAAGTCGCAACACCGAATGACGCGGTGACAATGATCGGCGTGGTGCCGTAAAGGACTGGTACGGCTGCCATTGCGCTACGCAGTTGCTCGGCTCGTTCGGCCGCTTTGTCCCTCGCCATTCCTGGCAGGACGAGAACAAACTCCTCGCCGCCGTAGCGACAGTAGATATCGCTACCGCGCGCGTTGCTCTTCATGAGAGCGCCGAAGACCCGCAAGACCTCGTCCCCGGCGAGATGTCCGTAGCGGTCGTTGACTGCCTTGAAATGATCCAGATCGCCCATAATGACGCTGACGGGATGACCTTCGCGTTCAGCGGAAATCAACTCCCGTTTCAAGGTTTCCTCGAGGTAGCGACGGTTGTAGAGCCCGGTCAACCCGTCATGGATAGACTCTTCGCGCAGCCTGTCCTGCAAGACCTTGACCTCATGCTCAGCCCGGGCGCGCTCAGTCACATCCAAGGCCAATCCAATCAGTGCGATTTTAGAGCCGATCTCCATAGTACTGCCGAAAACCTCGACGTCGATTTCGGTGCCATTCTTGCGCAATCCGTGGAACGCGTAATGAACATGGTCAATCTCGCGGGCGATGCGTTTATGAAGATTCTCCGCGACAAGTGGCCGGTCCCTTTCGGCTACAATGTCGAGCGGACTTAACTCCCTCATTTCATCGGTAGTGTAGCCGCAAATCTCGTCGAACTTAGGATTTGAGTAGCTGAATTTCCCGTCCTGGATCATGTAGATTCCGACCAAGGACTGGTTTACCAATCCGCGGAACTTCATTTCGGAATCGCGCAGTGCGTGGTTCACCTTCTCGTTCTCGCGCAATGCCGCTTCGAGTTCCATGGTCCGCTGCCGCACCCGCTCCTCCAGCATGATAGCCGTCTGGAACAGACTGAAGTCGGAGCCTTGAACGGTGGTGCTGAGTTCGGCGCGGTCCATTAGCGCCCGGACGATTTTGTTGAGTCGGGTAATTTCGCTTTTCAAAGCCGGCTCACCCTTGGAAAGATCAGGCACCTCCGAGCTAGCCATTATCTCTCTCCGTTGGATCCACGCCGATCGCAACGCCGACCAACGTCTGGTTGACATGTATGCCTTGGAACTGCTCACCGTAAGTATAGAAGCCGACGGTATTGTTTTGGACGAAGGCTTCAGCAACTCTCTCTTTGAGAGGGCTCCGTGACTCCTCAAGTTTGCGGAGAATGCAGTCGCAGCCGAGAACAAGTTGGGGCGGGCCGATCTCTTCGCGTATCTTGGCAAAGGTCTGTTCCAGGTTCTCCAGCAGATCCACGCCCTTCCCAATCCGAAAAACCAACCCGGTGTCGATGGCGCAGAAAAAAGTCAGGCTACCATCAGGATTGGCCTTCTGGATGGAACGCACGTAGCTCGTGCCGTCGATCATCACCACGACCGGGCAGGCGGCAAAACGCATAGGGTCGAGATCATTCGCGTCAACGCCTGTTACACGCGCGTATTCCTGGGCCGCCGGCAGTCCGTTGATTTCCCTCACGATCCGGAGTGCGGGATCGGCCTCGGTAACGACCAACCTTTCGTCCGTCGCGACAAAATGCTGCGTCTTGAATAGTTTGAACGGTAATTGAGTCGTAACCAGAATCAGGACGGCGCTGTCGGCGTAAAAATGGCCTTCGAAATAGACATTGGTGCTGACAAAACGCAGGCCGTCACCCGCCGAGCCTCCAACCAGCGGGAGCCTATCCAGCGTGTTCTGCAGTGCGCGCGTTACCGGCTCTTCGCGCATGGATAAGCCATCAATCAGCAGCAGTGCAAAGCTGTTGTCTGCGCCGGCTTGCGGCGCACGGCTTTCCAGCTTTTCCAACAACGTCTCGGTGAATGTTTGACCCGCCCCAATTTCGAATTGGTGCAAATGGCCGATACGGCCGCTTACAACGTCAAAGCTGCCGGCAGGAAAGCTCGCCCCGGTAAGGCTGTGTTCCCGGCAACCGCCGGGGCCAATTTCTCCGGCGGTGGTGCAACCCACGACCTGGACCCCGGCAAACAATCGCGTCAGCTCCTCGGCAAGCGTCTCCAGGTCGTACTCACTTGAACAGAAGAAGACTACCAGCGCCATGTCCGCTTGCTCTACTGCGGCATAAAATTCGCGCGCGGCCTCACGGGCATCAGTGGCAAAAGAATGAGCTCTGCGTATGCGATTCCGAATCTCCATGGCCGCCTCCTCATTCGTCCAAGCCATCCGCCCGAGATTTTCCGCGCGGCTCAGCGCCTGAGCGATCACACTCTAGAATGTAATTCGATTAAATTGAAGAGGAAGCTCTCAATTTAAACGGTGACTTCCCGTCTAAAGCGTTTTTTAGAGACGAATTTGTGTTTTTTATTAAATCTCAAAGTAATTTACTCAAGAACGATCCGGCCATCACCGCTGCGGCGTGGTCACGCGGGCGGGCGGGTTTTCTGAGCCATAACGTGGACGCAGGCGTCGACCGCCGCTGCGTCGTAGATTTTGCCTCTTCCCTTTTGGATTTCCGCGAGCGCTGCCTCCGGTCCGAGTGCCGGGCGATAGGGCCGGTGCGACGTCATTGCGTCGACGACATCGGCGATGGCGAGGATCTTGGATTCGATCAGCATCTCGTCTCCCTTGGCGCCGTTCGGGTATCCGGACCCGTCCAGGCGCTCATGGTGCTGGAGCACGATTTGCGCGATCGGCCAAGGAAACTTGATGCCCTTGATGATATCGTAGCCTGACTGGACGTGCCCCTGAACTATCTCGAATTCCGCTTTCGAAAGCTTGCTTGGCTTGTTCAGGATTTCGAAAGGGACGCTGATCTTCCCGACATCGTGGATGGTGCCCGCGAGATGGAGACCGTGGATCTGATCCTCGGGCAGCCGCATCTCGCGGGCCATCGCGGCGGCCAGTTCTGCGACGCGCTGCTGGTGGCCGGCCGTATAGATATCACGGATTTCCACGGTGCTTGCGATCGCGGCAACGATCGCCTCCAGACCATCCTGCCAACGCCACTCCGCCGCTTTGCGATCCGTACGATCGCGAAGTGCCTTGATCCCATAGGCAAGATCGCGGGCGAGCTCTTCGAGCAGCGCCAACTCCTCGGAACCGAAGGCATCGGCTTCCGCCGCGTCGATTGTCAGGACGGCGAAGACTCCGGACTCATCCTTGAGCGGAAGCGCGACGCTCGAGACGAAGCCAAACTCCAGCGCCGCGGATCGCCACGGAGCCATGCTCTCGTCCGTGGCAAAACTCGTATTGACCTGTGTCTTGCCGGTCTTGATCGCGCGGCCGGTAGCGCCATTTCCATGCCCATCATCGCCCCAGGTGATCCTCGCGCTCTGCAGGTATTCTCCGTCCACGCCCGCACGCGCCACCGGCGTCACCGTCTTCGCCGCGTCGTCACGCGGGATGCCGATCCATGCCGTGAGATATCCCCCTCGCTCGACGATAATGCGGCACATCTCATGCAGAAGCTGCGCCTCGTCGGTGGCGCGGACCAGAACCTCGTTGCCGCCGCTCAGCGTTGTCAGCGTGCGGTTCAGGCGCCGCAGGGCAATCTCCGCCTGCTTCCGCTCGGTGACGTCAAGCGCGACGCCGATCAAGGCCGGCTTGCCTCGGAAAGAGGCGAGCGCGGAATGCGCCAGGACGGTGATATTGCTGCCGTCCTTTCGGACGAGGGACACGTCGAACCCGGACGCCGGCAATTCGCCGGAAAATTCGGCCAAAAGCTCCCGTTGCAGCAGTTCCTTCGAAGTGTCGGTGGCGAAGTCGAGCAGTCGTCGCCCAATAATCTCGGCCGGAGCGTAGCCTAGCATTTTGGCGAAGTAAGGATTTATGTAGGCGCACGTTCCGTCGGCGGCGGCGATGTAGGCGCCAACGACTTCCTGCTCGACCAGACCGCGGAAAATGGCCTCTTGCTCCTTGAGGTCCGTCTCGGCCCGCTTGCGCTCCGTCATGTCGTAGACCGTCGTCAGGCTTCTAAGGAACTTGCCGGCCTCGTCCCGCACCGCGGCGGCGCTCACCATGACCGGCAAAACCGAGCCGTCCTTGCGGATCAGCTCCAGCTCGATGTCCTTCATCGTCGAGCCCTGCGCCCTGAGAACCACGGCCGCCTCTTTGTAGAGATCGCGCGACGCCGGCGCGCAGAGATCGAAGGTCCGCATCTTGCCGACGACCTCGTCGCGGCGATAGCCTAGCAGGGCGAGCTCGGTGTCGTTGATCTGAATAATAACGCCGTTCTCATCCACCGATTGGTAGCCGCAGGGCGCGTTGTTGTAGAGATATTCGATCTCGGCGGCCGATTTGCGCTGGGTCTCTTCGGCCTTTACCCGTTCGGTGACGTCGCGGAAGAACCACACCCGGCCCACAAACGCTCCCTCCTTTAGGAGCATCGGTACCGTGTAGCGTTCGAAGCAACGTCCATCCTTGAGCGCCAGCTGCTCGAAACCCCGCTCCTCGTGATGCGCATAGATATACCGCACTCGTTCAACAAACGCTTCTGGGTCGGCGCATTGATGCGCCACATGATCCAGCACTGGCCTATCGTCGCGCGCTTCGGCCAATGCTGGCGGCATCTTCCAGAGCTCGACGAAGCGCTGGTTGAACGAAATGATGCGGTCGTGCTCGTCGACCACCAGGATGCCGTCCGGCCCAACCTCATGCACGGTTGTGAGGATTGCGGTCTGCAAGGCAAGGCTCCGCTCCATCCGTTTTTGTTCGGTAATTTCGCGCGCGACGGTATATACGCCTGCCAGATTTCCAGCCGAATCGCGGAGCGGGGAGAGCGTGATGTCAACGTCCATGCGCCGGCCCGTCTTGGTCATGCGTTGCGTTTCGTAATGTTCGATCTCTTCGCCGCGCTGCATCCTGGCGATGAGCCCGGCGATTTCGCCCTTTTGTTCTTGCGGTATGAGAATATCAATATTGCGTCCGACCATCTCCGCGGCGGCATAACCGTAGATTTTTTCGGCGCCCTTGTTCCAGAATGTGACTATGCCGTCGAAGCCCGCGCTGATGATGGCGTCCTGCGCGTTCTCGACGATGCACGCGTGCAAACCGCATTCTGAATCGGTGCGCTGGAGCTCGGACAGATCGGTGATGACGGCGACGATGCCTGGCGTCCCGCCGCCATCGAGCCTGTGCACCGCCATGCTGGCCGGAATCAGCGAACCGTCTGGCCGCAGCAGATCAATGCGGCCACTTGCGGAGCCGGTGCATGCCTGCTGGACGATGCGGTCGAAATCGTCCAGCGCGCCGGGCGGGACGAATGTCCGCAGGCGAGAGCCGGTCACGCGCTTTAGTCCACACCCAACCATCTCCGCGAAGCGCCGGTTAGCGTAGAGAATGGTGCCGTCCGCCTTCAGCGTCACCGCGCCCTCGCTCATCGTCTCGAGGATCAACTGGTATCCGGGAATGATTTGCGATGCGTTCACCATGCGGGTAGCTCCAATGACAGCGATCAAGAAAGATGGCGGTTGGAACAGCCCGGAGACGTCAACGGGTCTACTCCTCCCTACTTTGAAGAGATGCGTGCTGACCCAACGGGAAAACGCTACACGAATTCAGCTAGAGATTGTTGATCTGGATCAATATCCGGACTTTTTTTTCCGATGCCGCCTGTCGCAGGCGGTCCGCTTGCCTATGCCCTTACCGTGTCCGCCTCGCTCTCGATCTCGACATACAGATTGGCGAGCGCCTCAGCGGCCAATTCCTTCGTCAATTGCGGCTCTATCGCAAACGACTTGCAGATCTGTGCCACCTGATCGCAGATGAATTTCGGCTGGAAATAGGCCAGCCCGAATTTTCCGCTGGCCGTTAGAGTGTCGACGACGAACTCAAAGACGTGGTCGGTCAACGCCAATCCAGCTTTCTTTGCCGCCCCATCGAAGACGCGCCGGTATGCCACCTTGTCGGGAGCGAAGAGTTTTATCTTGTAAGGTATCCGGCGCAGCAGCGCGGGATCCATGATGTCTTTCGGCTCTAAGTTAGTGGAGAAGATGAGGAGTTCGTCAAACGGCAAATTGAAGCTCGTGCCGTTATACAGCTGGAGGTAATCGACACGACTTTCCATAGGAAGGATCCAGCGGTTGAGCAATGCTTTTGGATCGAAACGCTGGCGGCCGAAATCATCGACAAGAAATACCCCATTAAGTGCTTTGACATGCAACGGAGCGTCGTAGAATTTTGCCTCCCTATTGAATTGAAGGTCGAGCATCTCCAGGGTAAGCTCTCCGCCGGCGACTGCAAAGGGGCGGTGGCAGGCGACCCACCGGTCATCGTATGCGTCCGCCCCAACTTCCTGACTTTCAAGTCCGATCATATCCTGTTCCGAGACCGCCGGCTGATGCAGGCCCTTGTCGAAGACCGTCATGATCTGTCCGGCGATCTCAACCGCGTAAGGGACATAGATCACCTGCGCGAACAGGGCCGCGATTCGACTCGCAACCGTCGTCTTGCCGTTGCCGGAAGGGCCAAACAGCAGAACACTGCGGCCGGTGTTAATCGCCGGCAGCAGCTTTCGAATGTAATGTTCCGGGAAGACGAGCCCATCGAGCCCGCTCCTGAGTCGCGCGGGATCAAGGAACTCGTTGGTGATGCATTGCTTCTGGATCTGTTCCTGGAACGCCGCCAGCGAGACCGGCGCCGGCCCCACATAGAGATTGCGGCTCTCCGCGTCGGCCGCCGCCGCGTGTCCCGCTTCGTTGAGCGCATAGGGGATGTCGATGAAATGGCTGACCTGCCTGGCGCCCAGGGCCTGTATCAGCCCTCGGTGATTGGCCTCAACGATCAGTTCGCGGACGATCTGATATGGGAGCCGCAATGCTTGGGAGATCTCCAACTCCGACTCACATGATCTCAAGTGCATGAATTTCAGCATCAAGTCGAGGAGCAGTCCCTTCGCGATGCCGGTATCGGCCAGCGAGTTGGGTTGAGGCGGCGTCGCATACTTCACCGAAGCGATGACCGACTCTAGTTGCTCCGCTGTCATCAGTTTCATCTCGACAATGACCTCGCCAAGCCGTGCCCCGTTACGGCGCTGCAACTCGAGCGCGGCACGTATGTTCGCCGCAGTCACTAGGCCGCGGCCGACGAGAATCTCACCTAATAGCATAGCAAACCTCCTGTTCCGATGTCGATCTCAACGCAGCTTCCCCGGCCCAATTGAGCGGGCAGCGGCAATAGTGATTTCAAGCTAAGAGGTAATGTTTCCGGACTTTTTGTAAATTGCAACACAAACTTTTTGTAACTTGTAACACAATATGTAACACAATAAAAAGCTTTGCACACGACACTTTTTGCACAGGCGACCAAGTGAGGGATCATAGAGCCGCGTCATCCTGACGGAGCCAGCCCAATCGCCGCACTTGTTACACCTCTCCTGTGCCATCGCAGGAGCGTAACCCCCACGGCCCGTTACGCGAATTGGTGCGACCTACATCCTACGCGGGATGAAAACCGACAAATCGGTCATCGCCGACCTGCCCGACAAGACCGAGTTCAAGGCGCTGTGCGGACTATTCCGCCGGCAGACGGCGCTCTACGGCCAGACAGTCGAAGACCTTGCGCAGGGCCTCGAGGAGTCGGCCTGAATTCAGCGGAAGGGCATCGTCCTGGCGATGCTCATGCGGCTCAAGCATATCTGCAACCACCCCTCCCAATGGCTGAACGACAATGTCTGGGCGGAGGAAGATAGCGGCAAATGGGCGCGCCTGCGTGAAATCGCCGACGTCGTCGCCGCGCGGCAGGAGAAGATGCTGGTGTTCACCCAGTTCCGAGAAATGACCGGCCCTCTGGCTATATTTTTGGGGAATATTTTCGGTCGCCCCGGGCTGGTGCTGCACGGTGAGACCGCCGTAAAGAACCGCAAAACCCTGGTGCAGCGTTTTCGGGAGGATGAAAGCATCCCGTTCTTCGTATTGTCTCTGAGGGCGGGCGGCTTCGGCCTGACCCTGACGGCGGCATCCCATGTGGTACATTTCGATCGGGGGTGGAATCCGGCGGTTGAGAACCAGGCAACCGACCGGGCCTTCCGTATCGGCCAGAAGAAGAATGTCCTGGTGCATAAATTCATCGCAACCGATGCGAGCCCCCCACCTCGC
>PLSD01000106.1 GCA_003164135.1 Acetobacteraceae bacterium | reverse complement strand
AGGCGGCCGCTGCCGGAGGGATACGGAGCTGCGTATCCGCCATTATCATCAGCGGCTTGAGGATTATTGCGGCAAATAGTGGTGCGATAAGCGGGGTTGAACTGGCCAGTTCAACCCCGCTTATGCAGATCACTCCTTTGTCACAGCGGGAGTGCCCATTTAAAGTTGATACAGCGCGGCGTCATCCGATGCGGTGGATGAGGGTGGAGGCGTCAGCGAAGCTGGCGAGGACGAGGCGAGAGAAGAATTCCCCCGTTTCCTTTGGCAATATGCCTGCCGCAGCCTGGGCGACTTTATACTCAAGGATGCAGCCGCCCTTGAACATCGCAAGCACACAATAATAATCGAAGTCGGACACGTCACGGCCAGTGCCGGCGGCGTAATAGCGCGCGAGTTCCTGGCGTGTCGGCAAGTTCTCCGCATTGTAGAGCCCGTTCGATGGTAACGTGCCAGGCGTGCGCTCGTCGCGCAGGGCTTTGCAGAACCAGGCGAGGTCGAGCAAAGGATCGCCGATGGTCGACAACTCCCAGTCGATGAGTGCGGTAAGACGCGCGGGCGGGTCGTCCGCGAATAACGCGTTGGGGGTCCCCACATCCCCGTGGATGATGCCTGGCTTGTAGCTCTGCGGGATGTTGGCGCGCAGCCACGCCTCTGTTGCCGCGAAGCCGGGGAGTTCACGCCCGGCATAGCCGTAAAGCGTGGCGTAGCTTTTGAGCTGGCTGCTCCAGCGGTCAACCTGGCGTGCGAGGAAATTGTTGGGTTTGCCGAAGTCTGACAGGCCAACGGCAACATAGTCGACATTGGCGAGGGCGATGAGGCCATCGACCATGGCGTAGGCGATGCCGAATTCAAAGGGCGGCCGGTCGAATGGTGCGCGGTGGTGGATGTGTTCGTCGCGTAACTCAGCTGCCCAGCCCTGGACGAACTCCATGACATAGAACGGCGCGCCGATGACTGATGTGTCATCGCAACTGCCATGGCAAAACGGGTGTGGTACGGGCGTGCCGTTAAGCGCCGTCAGCACTCTTGCTTCGCGCAACACGCCGCGTTCCGCACCTGGTGGCGCCACGGCTGGGGGGCGGCGCAAGATCAATGTTTTGCCGCCGCGGTTCAGCGACAGGATGACGTTGCTGGTGCCGCCGTGGATCATCTTGACTTCAAGCGGCCCGGTGCCGAGAGCGGGGACGTTGACGTCAAGCCAAGCGCTTAGTTTGGTAAGGTCCCAGAGCGCGCTAGCGGCGGTATTCATTTTATTTCCTGATTTTGCGGGCGTTACGCCGCGGGTGGCTTGCCGTTCGTAATGCCGGCCAGGTTTTCGGCGTAGGCTTTTTTGCGCTCCACCTCCATGCCGCGCAGGATCTGGATCCGTTGCGCCTGCGGACTGCCGGCGCCGTGCAGGGATTCGGTGAGGTAGCCGACCGCGTTGCGGCCCAGGGTCATGTTTTCGATCAACCGCAGCATGCGCTGGCGGTGCTCGGCCGGGACGTTGGCGCGGCCCTGGAAATACTTTTTCAGTAAAGGGCCGGCGATTTCGTGTTCGAAATCCTGTTCGGAGGGGAGGGTGACCATCAGCCCGCCGGCGAGGTCCTGCGCGAGACGGGAGATTTCATACGGGAAGCGGGTGACGTTGTGCTTGCATACGTTGGCGAGCATGGCGTCGTTCATATAGATGCCGGACGCGAGCTGTTTGGCCTCATAGCTGGAGGCGATGGCGGAGGAGAAGATGGTCTCGTTGAGATGCGTCATCTCGACCAGCTTGTCCTTGACGTGGCTGGCGCCATCCGCGCCGTTATATTGCGCGATGGCGGCGGCGGCGCCGACCATGACATCGCCGAGGCCCGTTTTGCAGACGTAAGAGGCGCGGTGGTAGGCGGTGAAGCGGGTGACCATCTCCTGGGCGAACTCGTATTCGCCGTCCATCAGCACATGTTCCCAGGGGATGAAGACGTCGTCGAAGACGACCAGGGTTTCCTGGCCGCCGAATTTGGCGTTGCCTTTGTCGATGTCGCCCTTTTCTGTGGCGCGGGTGTCGCAGGACTGGCGGCCGTAAATATAGGTAAGGCCGGGGGCGTCGCCGGGGATGAGGCCGACGACGGCATGGGCGCGGGCGGCCTCGCCGAGGTTCATGGTCGGCATTACGCAGATCCAGTGGGAGTTAAGCCCCCCGGTCATGTGCGCCTTGGCGCCGGAGACATAGAGTCCAGCCGCCGAGCGGCGGGTGACGCGCATGAAGAGGTCCGGGTCCGCCTGCTCGCTGGGGCGTTTAGAGCGGTCGCCTTTGGGGTCGGTCATGCCGGCGCCGATGATGATGTTGTGGCGCTGGGCCAGCTTCAGGAAGTCCAGATAACGCTGGTGGTAGGTTGTGCCGTGTTTGGCGTCGATGTCGTAGGTGATGGAGTGCAGGACGCTGATGGTGTCCAGCCCGGCGCAGCGCTGGAAGCAGGTGCCGGTGAGCTGGCCCATGCGGCGCTGCATGCGGTTTTTCATCACCAGGTCCTGCGGCGAGCCGACGATGTGCAGGAAGCGGTTGACCTGGGCCTCAATCAGCGGTGACCAGGCGGTGGCAAGTTCGGGGTCCTCGATTGCCAGGTCGTAGGTCATTTTCAGGGCGTTGATCGAGGGGCGGATGATCGGGTGGTCGACCGGTTCGGCCAGTTTCTCGCCGAACAGATAGACCGTGACATCGCGGCCGCGCAGGCTGTTGACGTAGTCGTCACCGGTGATGATCGGGCTGAAACGCGCCCAGCGGGATGCGGCGGTTTCCTCGCGCGCTTGGGTGGGCAGAGCGTCCATTTGATCCTCCTGAAGCAAGGCCGGCCGGGGCACGGCGCCCCCCCAGGCGGGGGAAGGCTAGCATGGCGCTGCCTTGACGGCGAGCTGTATACCCAGGTTAGCTATCTTGTCCGGTCTGGCTTGTGTTGCTTATGTATTATACCTAGTTTACCATCTGGCGGCAAAGCTGCGTAATGGCCGGTGTTGGAGGATCAGATGTCTGAGATTTTAAAAAGCGATGAGTGGCAGAAAGCGGTCGATTTCTCGATCACGGACGAGGATATTGCCCGGGCGGAAGCGCTGACGGGCTATGACGAGCCCTCCCGCGACCGGGAATATATCCAAACGGCAACCACTGATAACATCCGCAATTTCGCGCATGGCGTGGGCAATGATAACCCGCTGCATTGCGACCCGGATTACGCGCGCGGCACCCGCTGGGGCGGTATGATTGCGCCGGGCATGATGGCGGGTATCATTAACGCGCCGATGAAGGGCGATCCGGCCCCGGCCTGGGTGAAGGAGAAGCGCAAGAGCCTGTTCAAGGGCGTGCATGTGTTCGTCTCCGGCTCGACCTGGGATTGGTACAGGCCGATTTATGCAGGTGACACCATCTACAGCTATCGCGGGCAGGACAGTCTGGAGGTAAAAACCTCGGAATTCTCCGGCCGTTCGGTGATCCAGGTATTGCGCGACGTGAAAGTGAACCAGCACGCCGAAGTGGTGGCGGTTTACAAGATTTTGCAGGTGCTGACCGAGCGCAAGACCGCAGCCAAAAAGGGCAAATACAGCGCGATCAAGCCGCAGACCTATACCGATGAAGACATTGCCGCGATTGACGCGATTTATGCCGCTGAGGAGGTGCAGGGTGGGAATTTGCGCAAGTTTGAAGACGTAGTCGTGGGAGATTCGCTGGGCAAGATGGCGAAAGGCCCGCTGACGGTGACGGATGTGATCTGCTTCCATGCCGGCGGCTATGGCTTTGTGCCGTACAAGCCTTGCGTTGGGCGGCTGGCGTCAAAAAATCGCAAGCGTATTCCTGCATTTTATGTGAAGAATGAATACGGCGTGCCGGATGTGGCGCAGCGTCTGCATTGGGACCCGCTGTGGGCGCAGGCGATCGGGAATCCGATGGCTTATGACTATGGCGTGATGCGCGAGAATTACCTGTACCACTACCTGACTGATTGGGCCGGGGATGCTGGTATTGTGCTGCATATTCACGACGAAATTCGCAAGTTCAACTATATGGGCGATACGCAGACCATCACCGGTGAAGTGACGGGCAAGCGCCAGGAGAACGGGCAGAATGTCGTGGATGTGGCGGTGACTTTCACCAACCAGCGCGGCGAGGAGACAGTGAAGGCGACGGCGGTGATCGCGCTGCCGAGCCCCGGCGCGCCGGCGTTTTATCAGCCAGTGCCGCAAGAGCTGGCAACGAAGGCCGTGCAGTTGATGGCGCGGCATTGGGAGCTCAGCCGCGGCGGCAACTGAAAGGGGCGTGCCGTGGAGAATGTGCTGCTGCAGCCTTTAAGCTTTGCCCGTGGTCGGCCGATGGCGAACCGGTTTATGCTGGCGCCGCTGACCAACTGGCAAAGCCATGAGGATGGCACGCTCTCCGGCGATGAACTGCATTGGCTGACCATGCGCGCCAAAGGCGGGTTTGGGTTGGTGATGACGTGCGCCGCCAATGTGCAATGGCCGGGGAAGGGCTTTCCCGGCCAGCTTGGCATTTGGTCGGATAAGCATCTGCCGGGGCTGAGCCGGTTGGCGAAGGCGATTGGTGCCGAGGGTTCACTTTCCTCAGTGCAGCTGCAGCATTCCGGTTTGCGGGCATCGCGCGCGCTGACCGCGGAGGTGCCGCGCGCGCCATGGGATGATGCGGAAACCGGCGCGGTGGCGCTCTCCACCGCGGAAGTTGAGCAGGTGATCGAGGATTTTATCCTGGCAGGGCTGCGCGCGCAGGAGGCCGGGTTTGATGGTGTGGAATTGCACGCGGCGCATGGCTATCTGCTGTGCCAGTTTCTCGATGCCGAGCGGAATACGCGCAAGGATCAATTTGGCGGATCATTCGAGAACCGGACGCGGGTGTTGTTTGCGGTGACCGCGGGATTGCGGGAGCGCGCGCGGCCGGAATTTCAGATCGGTGTGCGGATTTCACCTGAGCGTTATGGTGTGCGCGTGGACGAGGCGCGTGAGCTGGCGCGGCAGTTGATGGCGGGCGGGCTGATTGATTATCTGGACGTTTCGATGTGGGATGTCTTCAAGGAGGCATACGAAGAGGCGTATCGTGATCGGCCGTTGCTGGCGCAGTTCACTGATTTACCACGCGGGAATACGCGGCTGGGCGCGGCGGGAAAGCTCACCACGGCCGCTGCGGCGCAAGCGGCCATGGCGGCGGGGCTGGATTATGTGCTGATCGGCCGGGGTGGGATTCTGCATCACGATTTTCCCAGGAAGGTGGCGGGGAATCTAAAATTTGAGCCGGCGGCGCTGCCGGTGACGCGCGCGTACCTGAGCGCCGAGGGGCTGGGGCCGGCTTTTATCGATTATATGCAGACGAACTGGAAGGATTTCGTCGCGGGGTGAAGTGAGGCGTCAGGCATCCCCCGCCACAGGGCCTTTGAGCGCAAAGATTTTCATCACCGCCGTGGCGCGGCCGATGTTTTCCGTGCCGACGTAGAAATCGCAGCTGCAAAAGAGGATGGATTTGCCTTTGCGGTCGATATGGCCGCGGGCGATGACCCATGATCCGACGGGCGCTGCCGAGAAGAAATCCATCGACAGGCTGATGTGCACGGCGCCTTGACCGGCCCCCGCGGCGTTGACGGCGAGGCGAGCCGTAGCCATGTCGGCAAGTGCGATAAGGAAGGCGCCGTGGGCCATTTGGCCGCCGTTGCGATTCTCTTCGGTTACCCAGGCGCCGACGTCGATGCCTGCTTCGGTGTAGCGCATGTAGGTCGGGCCGATGCGTTCGGCGAAGGGCACGCGGCGGGAGAATTCAGACGGAGCAAATCCTTCGGGGATTTCCAGCTTTGTATTCATTTTGAGTCGGTATCCGATGCCAAAAAACGCGGCGCGTGGTGAGCCCCGCCGATGCCACATTTGTGCCTGCTCCATCGCGGCGTTGCAACAGGGGGCGTAGTTTTTGGAAGGGGGGCTGGCGTGCCCGTAGCGGGGAGCAAAATAAAAGCGCGGGCTCATTGCTATGAACCCGCGCCTTGATCCGTATGATGGTCCAGGGCTAGCCCTGGACCATCATTGTATAAAGCTTAGCGTTGGCCGAACGTTTTCCACACGTCACCCGCTGTGACGGCGCGGGACAGATCGCCCTGGACGCGGGCATCCTTGCCTTCGAGCGAACGCTCGGAGGTATCGACATCTTTCGCCTGGGCGCGCAGGGCGCCGACCGTGCAGTTCTCCCGGCCCAGAATGGCGATGGGGTCGAAGTTGAAGAACTTGAACGCATTGCCGTGGGTGATTTTGTTGGCGACCGCCTCGGGCAGGTCCTTCACATTCTTCCAGAGTTCTTCAGCAACGACAGGCCAGGTGCAGTCGGAATGCGGATAGTCGCATTCATAGGCGATGATGTCCTCGCCGACCTTGTCGTACACGCCGCAGCCGAACTTGTCCTCGATGAAGCAGGAGAGGAAGTGTTCGCGGAAGACTTCCGACGGGAGTTTGCCGCCCCAGTTGTTGCGAACCCAGGCGCCATGGTGGCGCTGCACGAAATCAGCGCGCTCCAGGAAGTACGGAATCCAGCCGATGCCGCCTTCGGAGAGCGAAATCTTCAGGTTCGGATAACGCAGCAGCGCGCTGAGGTGCAGCAGGTCCGCCGCGTCGGTGCCGATGGCCATCGGCAGGGAGGAAATCCAGGCCGAGATGGGCGATTGATCGGAGGCGAAGGCAGCGGGCTGGCCGGTGCCGATGTGGCAGTTCAGGATGACATGTTCATCGTTGCACAGCGCCCAGATCGGCTCCCAAACGGGATCGTGAATCGGCTTGAGACCGGCCAGAATATGCGGGTTGGAGGGAAAACTGATGGAGCGGCAGCCCTTGCGGATGACGCGCTTGATTTCACGCAGCGAGGCTTCGATATCCCACAGCGGCAGGATGGCGGTGGGGATGTAACGGCCTTTGTAGGGGCCGCACCATTCGTCGATGTGCCAATCGTTATAGGCGGCGACGATGCGCTCGGCGTTCTTTTTATCCTTGGCGTCCCAGAACCATTGGCCGGCAAAACCAGGGTAGGTGGGGAAGCAAACGGAGGTGAGAATGCCGCCGGCGTTCATGTCGTCGATGTGCAATTTGGGGTCCCAGGTGCCTTTGCGCATCTGGTCGATATTGGCCGGCTCCATGCCGTATTCTTCCTTCGGGCGGCCGACGACGGCGTTCAGGCCGACGTTGAAGGTTTTCTTGCCTTCGTGTTCCCAGAACCAGAAGGCATGGCCGGTGTCGTCGGTCACGTACTGCGGCGCCAGCTTGCGGTGCTCGGCGCTGAGGTGTTGGTCAAACATCGAAGGCGGTTCGATGATGTGGTCATCAACGCTACAGATGATCAGGTCGTTCATTTGCATGGGTCAGTCTCCTCCTGGCGGCTCGGAATTGGCCGTCTCGTGGGAGGAAAGTGCAATATGGGGCAGGGAAATTCCTTGATATAGATCAAAAACTGAAAGATTGTCAGTTATTTGCGCGCGCTTGAGGCGATGGCTTATGGCAAAGCGGGAGCGGCGTTGGTAACGGGAACCTATTTTGTCGCTAAATTGCATGGTTTTTGTGTTGAGCCGCGGTGGTGGCGGACCGTGCATGCCGGCACTCCGGTAATGCCGCGTGAAGATTACCGAATATGTTACAGTTATATAAGATTACTGGCGCGTCAGCAGCAGCGCGCCGCCGATGGGGCCGCCGCCGGCGCCCACGGCCGCGACTTGCGCGTTGGCAACCTGGCGGGCACCGGCTTCACCCCAGAGCTGCGTGCAGGCTTCCACGACATGGCCGAAGGCATGCAGGCGGCCGGCGGAGAGTTGGCCGCCGTTGGTATTGAGCGGTAGTTGCGCGCCGATTTTGGTGTGGCCGCCCGCGACGAACGCTGCGGCTTCACCGTGTTTGCAGAAACCGAATGCCTCCAGCCACATCAAGGTGTGGATGGAAAACCCGTCGTAGAGGCAGGCGACATCGACGTCCGATGGTTTCAAGTCCGTGCGCGACCATAGTTGGGCTGCGGCATCGTGCGCGGCCATGGTGGTAATGTCGGCGCGCTGGTCCCAGGATTCGCGGCCGTGGTGGGCCGAGCCCATGGCCTCGATGCGGATGGGGCGGTGCGGCAGGTCGCGGGCGGCGTCCATCGCGGAGATGATGATGACGGCGGAGCCATCGACCGGAATGTCGCAATCGAGCATGCACAGCGGCGAGGAGATCATGCGGGTGGACATGTATTCATCCAGCGTGAGCGGCTTGCGCAGCACGGCCAGTGGGTTGAGCGCGGCGTTGGCACGCTGGTTGAGGGAGACGTGGGCCAGCATTTCCCGCGTGGCGCCGAAACGGTGCATGTAGGCTTGCGCGAACATGGCCGACCAGTTGGCCGCGGAGGCGGCGTTGAAGGGCAGCAGGAACTGCCAGCGGGGGTCGACGCGGGCCAAACCGCCGCCGACGACGCTGGCGCGCTGGGTGGCCGTCTGCGAGGAGGATTCCGTGAGGGTGCGGAAGCACATGACATGGCGGGCCTGGCCGGTGGCGACGGCCATTGCCGCGATCATGATCGCCGACAACTGGGCGGGGCCTTCGGCGCTGGAGGAGTGCCAGTTGACTTTCAGGCCGAGCGCCTCGCGGATTTCCGGGCAGCCGATGGGGGACATGCCGGGCGAGCTATGCATCTGGCCGGGGTAGGTTGTGACGCCGTCGATATCGTCGCGCGTGAGGCCGGCGTGTTTGAGCGCGGCCAGCGCGGCTTCGACGGTTAAATCCGTGGCGCCGCGGCCAAGCCGGCGGCCGACCGCGGAGACGCCGACGCCGGTGATTGCTGCCTGCCGCCCGGTGGTGTTCATCGCTATTGCATATCCTCTGTAACTTCTTGCCAGGCCGGTGCTTGGTCTATATCCAGGTTAGATAGCAAAGCCGGGTGCTGCAAGTGTTGCGGCGCGGGCGGGTTCATTTGAGAGGAAATACCGTGCAGGACGACGAACAGCCGATGCGGTTGCTGCCGGAACTGACGCCGGAGACCACGCCGTTTTGGAGCGGCGGTGCGGAGGGCAAATTGCTGATTACGCGCTGCCAAGCTTGCGGACATTGGATTCATCCGCCGCAGCCGATCTGCCCCGTTTGCCTCTCGCGCGACGTGAAGCCCGAGGCGGTTTCAGGCGATGCAGAGGTGCATAGTTTCACCATCAATTATCATCCGTTTCTGCCCAACGTGAAACTGCCGTTCGCGATTGCGATTGTGGAATTTCCCGAGCAGGCGGGCATGCGCATGACGACGAATATTGTCGGCTACGCGCCCGAGGATGTGTTTATCGGCATGAAAGTACATGTGGAATTTTTGCAGCAGGACGATGTGTGGCTGCCGTTGTTCAGGCCGGTGGACTCGTTGCAGGCGGAATAACCTTCGCCAGGGAGTCCGGCCCGGCTGCTTTGGCGGCGCGGACTTCGAGGAAATCCACATTCACGTCGCTGGGCAGGTTGAGCACGCTGATGACCGCCTTGGCCATGGATTCCGGCGTGGCGAAATCTCCCGTGAAGGCGGCGTGGCCGGTGCGCACAATGGTGGCGAAGAATTTTTCCGCCACCGCCGGGTCCCAGTCCTTGTTGCCGGTGCTGCCGGAAATGGAGCCGGAGCGGAGCAGGGTGACGCGGATGCCATCCTCGCGCAATTCCTCGCGCAGGGCGGCGGAGAGCACTTCCAGCCCGCCCTTTGTCGCCGCGTAGAGCGAGAGATACGGGAAGGGCATGCGCACGGATTCGCTGGAGATGGAGAGGATTTGTCCCCGCGTGGCGCGCAGGTGTGGAATGGCCGCGCGAATGCACCAGATGGGGCCGAGCAGGTTGATGCCGACATGCAGTTGCACTTGCTCGGGTGTTGAGTCTTCAAGCTTGAAGGGGTGGAAGATGGCGGCGTTGTTGATGAGAAAATCGAGTCTGCCGAAGCGCTGAATCACGGCTGCCACGGCCGCATCCACCTGCGCACTGTCACGAATGTCGCAGGGGATGGCCGCAAGGTTGGCGTTTTCGCGCGCCGCCAGGGCGTCGAGGTCCGCCGAGGGGCGCGCGAGAGCCGCGACGCGCGCACCCTGTGCCAGAAGGGATTCGACCAGTTGCAGTCCCAGGCCACGAGAGCCGCCGGTGACAATGCCTACCTTGCCGTTGAGCATGTGCTGGGTTCCTATATTAGGGTTTGCGGATCATGCCGCCGTCGACGCAGAGCGTCTGGCCGGTGATGAAACTGGCGGCGTCCGAGAGCAGGAACAAGGCAGCGTCGGCCTGGTCGTCGGTTGAGCCGAGGCGGCCGAGCGGCATTTGCGCGACGATGCCTTCGATGATTTTGGCATCGACCTGGCGCATCGCATCAGTTGCCGTCGGGCCGGGGGCGATGCCGTTGACGCGGATTTTTTGTGCCCCAAGCTCGGCGGCGAGCGCCATGGTGAGGCCGTTGGTCGCGAGCTTGGAAATACCGTAGTAGTTACCGACAGGGCCGGAGAGATAGGCGGCCGTGGAGGATTGGTTGATGATGGCGCCGCCACCGCGGGCGATCATCTGCGGGGCGATGGCGCGGGTGACGAAGAGCGCGCCGTGCTGGTTCACCGCCATGAATTTCATGTAGTAGTTGATATCCACTGTGAGCAGCGGTTCGTAGCGCATGCCTGCGAAGATGGCGGCGTTGTTGATCAGCAGCTCGACATCGCCGAATGCGGCTTTTGCCGCCGTGGCCATGGCTTTGCAGGATTCTTCATCCGACACATCGACGCGGATGAAAATGGCCTTTCCGCCGCTGGCGTTGATTTCATCGGCGACGCGCTGGCCTTGGGCTTCGTTGAGTTCGGCGATGACAACCGCCGCACCTTCGGCGGCGAGGCGCTTGGCGTAGGTTTCGCCGATGCCCTGACCGGAGCCTGTGACGACGGCAACTTTATCCTTGAAACGCATTTTTATTCCCCTTTTTGATGGACGCGGGTTGTTAGCCGCCCTTGAAGCTGATGGTTTTGATGGTGGTGAATTCGTTCAGCCCGTCGATGCCGTATTCGCGGCCGTAGCCGGAGCGCTTGATGCCGCCGAACGGGGCGTGGCTGGACATGCGCCCGCCGCCGCCGTTGATGAGGACGCCGCCGGTGCGCAATTGCAGCGCGACTTCATAGGCACGGCCGACATCTTTTGAGAAAACCGCACCGGAGAGGCCGAAGTCGCTGTCATTGGCGAGGGCGATGGCTTCCTCGTCAGTATCGAACCCGATGACGACGCCGATGGGGCCGAAAACTTCCTCGCGCGCGATGCGGTGGGTGTTCAGCACGTTGTCAAAGAAGGTGGGCTCGTAGAAAAAGCCTTTTTCCAGGCCAGCGGGGCGTTTGCCTCCGGTGATCAGGGTTGCGCCTTCGGATTTGGCGATTTCGACATAGTTTTCCGTGCGCCGGCGCGCGACTTCGCGGATCAGCGGACCCATGCCGACGGAGGCATCGGCCGGGTCGCCGATTTTGATGGAGGCCACCATGGCCTTCAAGGTTTCCACATAGGCGGGGCGGATGGAATTGTGCACCAGGTGGCGCGTGAGTAGGGCGCAGCCCTGGCCGGCGTGGATGGTGAAGCCGCCAAGGCCGTTGGCGGCGGCCTGCGTGATGTCGGCATCGGCGCGGACGATCATGGCGGATTTGCCGCCGAGTTCGAGCAGCATGCGCTTGAGCGTGGGGGCGCCTTGTGCCTGGATGGCGGCGCCCACCGTGTCTGATCCGGTGAAGCTGACGAGGTCGACGCGCTTGTCGGAAGTCAAAGCCTCGCCGACTTCCTTGCCGCCGGTGATGATGTTGAGCACACCTTTGGGCAGGTCAACTTCCTCGGCGATTTCACCCAGAATGAGGGCTTCGAACGGCGTGTAGGGCGAGGGTTTGAGAATGACGGTGCAGCCGACGGCAAGTGCCGGGATGACTTTGCCGACGTTGAGAAAGAACGGGAAATTATAAGGGGTGATCGCGGCGACCACGCCAGCCGGGTCGCGTACCAGCACGCCGGCGCCAAGGGTCAGGCCGCCTTCAAAATTTGGTGTGGTTTCCACCGCCAGCGGCGTGATGGCCGGGCGGGCGGCGAGTTCGACCATGTGGCGCGCGTGCTGCATGGGAATGCCGTATTGCAGGTATTGCGCGAGCATCTGGGTCGAGCCGGCCTCAGCGACGATGAGGGCGATGATTTCCGGCGCGCGGCGCTCGATGGCGTCGAGAAATTCTGTGAGTTTGGCTTGGCGTTCCCGGACTTGCAGGCGGGGCCAGGGGCCGCGGTCGAATGCCTCGCGCGCGGCGGCCAGTGCGGCCTCGACATGCGCGGCGGTACCGACCGGGGCTTCGCCGAGCACAGCTTCGGTGGCCGGGTTGATGACGGCGTCATATTCGGTGGCCGTCACCCATTCGCCGTTGATATAAAGTGACTTAGCATTTTTCAACAACTTCATGGACACTCCCCTTGATTATTGATGTGCCCGCCGAGGCGGGCACATTGATTTCCGGCATTGCAAAAGGCAGCCTATGCCACGTCCCATTCGAGTTCCATGTGCTCGATGCCGAAGACACCGCCGCCATGGACGTCCAGTTTGGCGCCCGGCTTCAGCCGCCATTGCGGCACTCGCGCCAGCCATTCCTGCAGGGCGATTGCCATTTCCCGGCGACCTAGATGTGAGCCGAGGCAGAAATGCGGGCCGAAGGAAAAGCCGAAATGCCGGACATTCTTGCGTTCGAAATTGACCTCGTAGGGATTTTCGAAGGCTTCCGGATCCAGCCCGGCCAGCGCATAGTTGACCTTTACCCAGTCGCCTTTTTTCATCTGCACGCCGCTCAGCACCACATCTTCCTTGCACTGGCGCCGTGAGGTGACGACAGAGAAGCGCCGTACCATCTCTTCCACGGCATGCGGAATTTTTTCCGGATGCGCGCGCAATTCCGCCTGCTGCTCAGGGTGTTCGGCCAGATGCCGGAAGAAGAAGCCGAGTGAGGAGGCCACCGTATCCAGCCCGCCGACAAAGAACAGGTAGAGAATGCCGAGCACTTTGTCGTCGGCCAAAGGTTCGCCGTTGATCTGGGCGGTGACAATGAAGCTGGCGAGATCATCTGTCGGATTGGCGCGCCGTTCGGCGGCCAGTTCCAGCAGATAGTTCTTGATGGTCAGCGCTGCAGTGGCTTTTACAGCCATGTCCGGGTTGTGCAGCAGATCGTATTCCCATTCCAGGAAAATCGGCATTTGCGATTCCGGCAGGCCCATTAGGCTCATGAACACGCCAACCGGAAACGGCGTGCCGAAGCTCGACATGAATTCGCATTCACCCTTGGAGCGCACAGCCTCGATGAGATCTACGGCGCGCTTGATCACGGCCGGCGCTAGTTTGTTCACCGCCTTGGGTGTCAGCAGCGGGTGTAGCAACTGGCGGTAATCTTCATGCTCCGGCGGGTCCATTTCCAGCGGCACCATGTCCCAGCTCTCGCCGATCAGCCCGGAGAAACCGGCCTCGCCCTTGCTGGAGAAAATTTCGGGCGTCGTCAGAACGTGGCGGATGTCCTCGGAGCGGGTGAGCACCCAGCACCCGGCGGATTGCGGGTCCGAAGGATTCCAGAAAATCGGTTTCTTGCCGCGCAACTGGCCAACCGCCTGGAATGGGCACTGGCTCATCTGCGGGTTGCGATAAAAATCAAACTCCTGCACGAGTTCCGCCGGCACATGGGCGGGAACAAAGGGTGCTGGCGGGTATGGCAATGTGTCGGGCATGGTCATCCTCCTTATTGTTCTTCGGGCGCGATGGTCACTTTGAGCCCGTCCAGCGCAGGGCTCACTTTGAGCTGACAAGACAAGCGTGAAGCATCGGTGAAATGGGTGACGCCTTCGAGAAGGTCACTCTCAGCCTGCGAACGCGGCGGCAGGCGGTCCACCCATTCCGGCGCAACATACACATGGCAAGTGGCGCAGGCACAGGCGCCGCCGCACAGCGCGAGCAACTCCTCAATCCCGGCATTGCGGATGGATTCCATGACGCTGCGGCCGGCCTCGGCATTTACGGTAACGGTTTCGCCGTTTCGTGGGGTTACAATTAGACGTGGCATTGTTTTCCTCGGATTTTTTGGGACGAAATATCTATAACGACCCATAAAATGAAACGCAATAGAAAAAACGTACCAAATAGGCATTGCACCGGGTGATTTATTTTGTAAAGCTCAGGTCCATGAAAGCCGCAGTTGATCTCCAGCCCGTTCTGGCCCGCTCCCATGAGAATGATCCGATTGTCGAACAGGTGATCGACGCGGCGATGCTTTATGTTGAGCGCCACGGTTTTGAGCGCATGACGGTCGAGGACCTGGTGCGGGAATCCGGCGTGCCGCGCACGACAATTTACCGCAAGCTCGGCAGCCGGGATGAGATTTTGCGCCACCTGCTGTTGCGCATGTCGGTGCCCTACCAGGAAAAATGCGTGGCGATAGCCTCCGGCCCGGGTGGTTTTCTGGACCGGCTGGAAGCGATCATTACTGCGAGTATTATGAATATTGACACCTACCCGTGGCTGAAAGCGATGCTCGCCGCCGGGGTGCCGGAGACCAGTTTTGCGGTGTTCGAGGCGGTAAGCCGCCTGAATGCCGTCAATGTGATGCGGCGCATGCTGGAAGCCGCGGTGGAGGCGGGGGCATGGCGGGCGCCGGCTTCCATGGAAGCGATCACTCATTGGTTGCTGCGGCAGATTTTGACCGTTGGCTCCGAGTCTCATGAGGACGAAGCGGCGGTGCGCCGGCATGTACATGTTTTCATCATGCCGGTGTTCAGGACGTTTCATGACGAGGTCCAGGATTTTGCGCGCGTTGAGGACAGGTTGGGCGCGATCGAACAGGGGTTGGACCGGTTGCTGCGGCGGCTGGATAAGGCCGGCGATTAAGCCAGCGGAGGGGAGATTGGGAGGTTACATGAGCAAGGATATTGAATTCCCGCGCCCGCTGCCGGCGCTGACAGTGGACAGCACAGCGTTCTGGCGCGATGGGGCGCGGGGCGTTTTGAGCATCTATCGCTGCCAGGAGTGCAGTTATTATGTGCATCCGCCGGTGGAGTTTTGCCCGCGCTGCGAAAGCCGGAAAGTTGCGGCGGAGGCGGTATCCGGCCATGCGCATGTGGTGACCTTCACGGTGAATCACAAACAATGGATGCCGGGTTTGCCGGTGCCTTATGTGCTGGCGCTGGTAGCTATTGATGAACAGGAAGATGTAAGGCTTGCCACCAACATCGTCGATTGCCCACCCGAGAATGTGCATATCGGCATGAAGGTTACTGTGCGGTTCGAGCCGCATGACGATGTTTGGGTGCCCCTGTTTGCGCCGAGGTCTGAAAATGTGCGCTGAATATGCGGAAAAGAAAACCGCGATTACCGGGATCGGCCAGTCGGCGATTTCACGCGGGGCGGATAAAAGCGCGCTGGGGCTGACCGTGGACGCGGCGATGGAAGCCATTGCCGATGCGGGGCTGCGGCGGGAAGATATCGACGGCGTGGCAACCTGGCCGGGGGGCGATAACAATGCGTCGGGGTTTTCTCCGGTGGGCATTCCCGAATTGCAGGATGCGCTGCGGCTGAAGCTGGGGTGGTACTCCAACTGTGGTGAAACCGCGGGGCAGTATGGACCAATTTTCAATGCCATCGGCGCCATTGCGGCGGGCTATGCGCGGCATGTGCTGATTTTCCGTTCGGTATATGAGGCGACCGCGCGCAAGAGTGCTTTCGCCAATGCGTTGTCGCGGCCGAATGAGCGGCAGCATGGACCGTTTACCTGGTATGCGCCGTATCACGTTTATGCGGCGGCGACGCAGCAGGCGTTGTTTTTCCAGCGCTATGTGCATGAATCGGGCATAAGGCCGGAGCAGGTGGCGCGGATTGCGATTAACGCGCGGCGCAACGCGGCGCTGAACCCGAAGGCGATTTATACCACGCCGATTACGGTGGAGGATTATCTGGCGGCGCCGATCATCGCCACGCCGCTGCGGCTGCTTGATTGCGATGTGCCAATTGATGGCTCGACCGCGATGATTCTCAGCCATATCGACGCCGCGCGGGAGGGGCCACATCCGGTGACGTGGATCGAGGCGGTGGGGACGAATATGCAATACCGCAATAGCTGGACGCAGCTGGACGCGCTGGCGACGCAGGCGCAGCCGCATGTCGCGAAGATGATGTGGTCGCGCACGGATTTGCAGCCGAAAGATGTGGATGTGGCGGAGCTTTATGACGGGTTCAGCTTTCATACTATCAACTGGCTGGAGAATTTTGGGTTTTGCGGGCGGTATGAGGCAGCGGATTTCATTGGCGACGGCAGCCGGATTGCGCTGGAGGGGGAATTGCCGGTGAACACGCATGGCGGCTCGCTTTCGGCGGGGCGGACGCATGCCTATGGCCAGGTGCATGAGGCGGTACTGCAATTGCGCGGCCTAGCCGGGCGGCGGCAGGTGGCGGGCGGGCCGAAGGTCGCGGCGCTGTCCACGGCGGGTGGGCCGCTGGCCGGATGTTTTCTGCTCGCGCGCGATTAGGCGGGAGCACGCGTACGCAAAACCAACAATAATAGGAGGGCTTTCATGGCTACGGTTTCAAATCGCCGCGTGGCCGTCATCACCGGGGCGCAAGGCGGGATGGGGCGGTCTGCCGCCAGATTGCTGGGGCGAGGCTATGATCTGGTGCTGACAGATTCCAACGGTCCGTTGCTGGATGATTTTGTAAAATCCCTGCGCGACGAAGGTTATACGGTTGCTGCGGCGATTGCGGGTGATCTGGCCCAGCCGGCCGCCGTGGAAGCTTTGGCGAGGGCGGCGGAGGCGGCGGGCAAGTTGGGGGCGTTGGTGCACACCGCCGGGCTTTCTCCCGCGCTGGCGGGGTGGGAGGATATTCTGACGGTGAATGTGGTGGCAACGGTGAGGTTGGTGGCCGCTTTCGAGCCGTTGCTGGAGCCGGGCGCGGCGGCGGTGTTGTTGGCCTCGATGGCTGGCCATATGGCGCCGGCAGTGCCTGAGATCGACGCCATTCTGGCCCAGCCACTGGACGAAGTGTTTTTGGCGCGGATGCGGCCGTATCTCGAAAAACTCAACGATCCCACCGATGTGCATGGGTTGGGTAATCCGGCGTATGCGCTCTCCAAGCGCGCGGTGATTAGGTTGTGCGAGGCTTTGGCGCCGGCTTGGGGCGCCAAAGGGGCGCGGATTATTTCTATTTCACCGGGAACAATTTGGACGCCGATGGGGCGTCGGGAGGCCGAGACGAATCCGGCCGCCGCCGCCGTGGTGCATGCAACGCCGATGCAGCGTTGGGGCACGCCCGGAGACATCGCCAACGCGATCGAGTTTCTGGTGTCCGATCGCGCCAGTTTTATCACCGGCTGCGATCTGCGGGTCGATGGCGGGGTTACACCGGCATTGGCCGGGGTGACGTTTTAGGCAGGTGTGCCGCGCGATACCGCGATGAGCGCACCGGTGATGGCGCGGGCCGCCGGTGAGGCGAGAAAGAGGATCACATCCGCGATCGCCTGCGGTTGCACCCATTCGGAAAAATCGGTGTCCGGCATGTCTTTGCGGTTGGTAGGGGTGTCGATGATGCTGGGCAGGATGGCGTTGACGGTGACGCCGGTGCCTTTGAGCTCGGCGGCCAGGCTCTCGGTAAGGCGATGCACGGCGGCCTTGGAGGCGGCGTAGCCACCCATGCCGGCGGCGGCCTGCAGCGCGGCGCCGGCGCCGATGTTGATGATGGCAGCACTGGGGGAGCTTTGCAGCGCGGGCAGGGCTGCCTTGGTCATGCTGACGGTGGTGAGGGCGTTGATGCGGAACATGCGCTCCCAGGTCGCGGGGCCGCCGGCATCCAGCGTCTCCCAGGCAAAGCCGCCGGCGACATTGACCAGCACGGATGGGGCACCAAGAGCGGCGGTGACCTGGGCGACGACGGCCTCGGCCACGCCGGGGGCGGTGATGTCGGCGCCGCCGATATCCAGCGCGGCGGGGGTTGCGGGCGGGGTTGGCGCGAAGTCTACCCGGGCGACGCGGTGGCCCTGGGCGGTGAAGGCGGCGGCCACCGCCTGACCCAATACGCCGAAGCCGCCGGTCACGATGATACTACGAGCTGTCATTTCTTGAACTCCCATATTGATAATAATGTTGGTGGTATAATCCGGCGTGAAAGCGGTTTTATTATACCAGCAGCCCTAAAGATT